>JBHELB010000055.1:0-42221 GCA_041859045.1 Candidatus Hydrogenedentales bacterium
CGAGATGATAATGCCGGGCGACAACGTGAAGATGCGGGTGAAGCTGATCACGCCGATCGCCATGAACGAGAACTTGCGCTTCGCTATCCGCGAAGGCGGCCGCACCGTCGGCGCCGGCGTGGTCACGAAGATCCTCAAATAAGTTAAGAGTAAGGAGCCCAGACCCATGGCCGAGACGCAGAAAATCCGCATCAAACTGCGGGCTTACGATCACCGCCTGCTGGATCAGTCCACGGAGGAGATCGTGAAGGCGGCCCAGCGCACGGGTGCGGCCATTAACGGGCCCATTCCGCTGCCGACGGCGATGTCGAAGTACACGGTGCTTCGTTCCCCGCACGTGGATAAGAAGTCGCGTGAGCAATTCGAGATGCGGACGCACAAGCGGCTGCTCGATATCGTGAACCCGACGGCGCAGACCGTGGACGCGCTGATGCGCCTGGATCTGCCGGCGGGTGTGGACGTGGAGATCAAGCAGTAGGACCGTTTCCCGCGCGCCGGCGACGGCAAGACGCGGGGACGCAGCGGCCGGCAAGACGCGGCCGACGAGGACGCTGAGAACAATGCTGAAGGGACTGTTGGGCAGAAAGCTGGGGATGACCCGGCACTTCACGGAATCGGGCCAGTGGGTACCGGTGACGTTGGTGGAAGTGGGCCCGTGCACGGTGGTGCAGCGCAAGAGCGCTGAAACCGACGCGTACGAGGCGGTGCAACTGGGCTTTGGCGAGCGCAAAGAAGCGCGTTGCAACAAGCCCGAGCGCGGCCACTTCGCCAAGGCGGGCTTGAAGCCGGCTGAGGTGGTGCGTGAGTTCCCGGTCGAGGCCGCGGACGAACTGAAGGCGGGCGACGTGGTGAAGGTGGATCTGTTCGCCGTGGGCGAGCGCGTGGACGTGAGCGGCGTCTCCAAGGGACGCGGGTTCGCGGGCGTGCACCGTCGGCACAAGTTCGGCGGCGGTCCCGGTTCGCACGGCTCGAATTTCCACCGCCGTCCGGGTTCGATCGGTCAGAGCGCGGATCCGTCGAAGGTCTTCAAGGGCCTGCGGATGCCCGGTCACATGGGCGATAAGCGCGTCACGACGCCCAACGTCGAGATCGTCAAGGTGGACGCGGAGAAGAATTTGCTGGTGCTGCGTGGCTGCGTTCCCGGGGCCAAGGGCGGCATCGTCGAGGTCAAGAAGACCGTGAAAGGGGCCAGATAGCCATGGCGTCGGCAAAGGTATACCGGATGGACGGCAGCGAAGCCGGCACGGTTGACTTGAGCGAGGCCGTGTTCGGCGTCGAGCCGAATCGGCAACTGATTAAGGAAGTCGTGGTGGCGCTGCAGGCGAATCGCCGGCAGGGCAACGCCGAGACGAAGACCCGTGCCGAAGTCAGCGGCGGCGGCATCAAGCCGTACCGTCAGAAGGGCACCGGCGGCGCGCGTCACGGCAGTATCCGCGAACCGATTATGCGCGGCGGCGGCACGGTGTGGGGCCCGCACAAGCGGAGCTACCGCCAGGACGTTCCGCTGGCGGCGCGGCGCAAGGCGCTGTGCATGGCGTTGAGCGACCGCGTGCGCGATGAGAAGCTGTGCGTGCTTGACCAGTTGGATTGTCCGGCCCCCAAGACCAAGCCGGTGGCGGCGTTTACCGACGCGCTGTCGGTGACGGGCCGCGGGGTGCTGTTCATCACGCCGGAAGCCGACCGGAACTTTGTCCTGTCGTCGCGCAACATTCCCAAGGTGAACGTGCGCAGCGCGCATGACGTGAACGCGCTCGACGTCCTGCAGGCCACCAAGGTGATCGTGGTCCGCGGCGCCCTGAATAAGTTGGAGGAGCGTCTCTCATGAAGTCGGATCCGTATCAAGTCATTAAGGCTCCGATGCTGACGGAAGAATCGACGATCCTCAGCACGACCAAGAATCAATACGTGTTTCGCGTGGATCCGCGCGCGACCAAGGGCCAGATTCGCGATGCGATCGAGCGCTTGTTCAGCGTGAAGGTGTCGGCGGTGAACACGATGAATTACGCCGGGAAACTGCGCCGCCGCGGGCGGTGGCTGGGCCGCACGGCGAACTGGAAGAAGGCGGTCGTGACGCTGCGCAGCGGCGAAAAGATCGAACTGATCTAGCGGGAGACGTAGAACGATGCCTGTGAAGAAGTTCAAACCGGTGACCCCGACCCTTCGTGGGACGGCCCTCTCCGATTTCGCCGAGATCACGAAGTCGACGCCGGAGAAGGCGCTGCTGCTGCCGCATCCGAGTAAAGCCGGCCGCAACAATCTTGGCCGCGTGACGATGCGCCGCCGGGGCGGCGGCCACAAGCGGATGTACCGCGTGGTCGATTTTCGCCGCGACAAGGACGGCATCCCGGGTAAGGTGACGGCGATCGAGTACGATCCGAACCGTTCGGCGCGCATTGCGTTGATTGTGTATGTCGATGGCGAGAAGCGCTACATTGTGGCGCCGATCGGCCTCGAAGTGGGGATGACGGTGTTGAGCGGGGCCACGGCGGATTTCCAGCCGGGCAACTGCCTGCCGATCTCGCGCATTCCGCTGGGTACGGTGATTCACAATGTCGAGCTGGTGCCGGGGCGCGGCGGCAAGATGGCCCGCGCGGCGGGCAACGGCTGCCAGTTGCTGGCCAAGGAAGAACGTTACGCCGTGCTGCGTCTCCCGTCGGGCGAGATGCGCCGCGTGATGCTCGAGTGCCGGGCGACGATTGGTCAGGTGGGCAACGCCGACCAGATGAACACCGCACTGGGTAAGGCCGGCCGCACGCGCTGGCTGGGCCGTCGTCCGAAGGTGCGCGGTGTGGCGATGAATCCGGTGGATCACCCGCACGGCGGCGGTGAAGGCCGCACGTCGGGCGGTCGTCACCCGGTGACTCCGTGGGGTATTTCGACCAAGGGCCACAAGACGCGCAAGCCGAATCGGCCTTCGGACAATTTGATTATTCGTCGACGGAACAAGAAGTAAGAAGTGAGCCCCGGGCCGCGATGTGGCGGCTGGGTGCGCAGGAGGAGCGGCCGCAAGGCCGAATCCGCGGGAGAACACGACTGTGCCACGCTCAGTGAAAAAGGGTCCCTGGATCGACCAGTCCTTGATGGACAAGGTGACCAAGCAGAATTCGACGGGCGATCGCCGGGTCATCAAGACCTGGTCGCGCCGCTCGACGGTGTTTCCCGAGATGGTGGGATTGACCATCGCCGTGTACAACGGCAACAAGTTTATCCCGGTGTTCGTCACCGAAAACATGGTTGGGCACAAGCTGGGCGAGTTCTCGCCGACGCGCACGTTCCGCGGGCACGCGGGAGCCAAGTCCGACAAGTCCAAGGGAGCGTAATAGGTCATGGCTGAGAGTGTAGCTCAAGCGAAATTCGTGCGGATGTCCGCGCGCAAGGTGCGGCTGGTGGCGGATCTCATTCGCGGCCGGAAGGTGTCCGAGGCCCGCGACATTCTGGCGGTGCAGGTGAAGGCGGGCGGTCCGTTGGTGGGCAAGGTGCTCGCGTCGGCCGTGGCCAACGCCGAGAGCAAGGCCGCCGAAACCCGCAAGCGCATCAACACCGACGACATGGTCGTCACGAAGGTGTTGGTGGATGGCGGTCCGACGATGCGCCGCAGCGGTTCCGCTTCGCGCGGTCGCCGCGTGATGATTCGCAAGCGCACGAGCCATATCCGCGTCGAAATCGCGGACAACAACTAGGAGGCCGGGACCTTGGGTCAGAAAGTACATCCGTTGGGCTTCCGCCTGGGCGTGATCCGGAACTGGAGTTCCATTTGGTACGCCGGCAAGGACTATGCAACCCTCCTGCACGAAGACTTGAAGCTTCGCGATTACGTGAAGAAGCGCCTCAACCACACAGGCGTGGCGAAGGTGGATATCGAGCGCGCCGGCCAGAAGGCGAAGGTGCACATTTACACGGCGCGTCCGGGCCTGGTCATCGGCCAGCGCGGCGCGGAAGTGGACAAGCTGCGCCTCGAACTCGAGAAGCTGTCGGGCCGCGAACTGCTGATTAACATTCACGAAGTGCTGACCCCCGAATTGAGCGCCCAGTTGGTGGCGGAAGGGATCGCCCAGCAGTTGGAACGCCGAATTTCGTTCCGCCGCGCCATGAAAAAGGCCGCGCAGAACGCGATGCGCCTGGGCGCGAAGGGCATTCGCCTGCGCGTGGCGGGCCGCTTGAACGGCGCGGAAATCGCGCGCCAGGAGCAGGCCCGTGAGGGCAGCGTGCCCCTGCATACGCTGCGCGCCGATGTGGACTACGGATTTGCGACGAGTTTTACGACCTACGGAACGATCGGCGTGAAATGCTGGTTGTACCATGGCGACGTGGAGCCGGGCGAGATGATTACGGGCTTGAGCGAAAGCCGCACCCACGGCCGCCGCGAGCGTCCGGAGCGTCCGGAACGCCCAGAGCGTGCGCCGCGCGCGCAGGCGCAGGGGTAGTACCGGAGCCGATGCAGGGAACGCGGCCAAGCCGCAGCAGGAGACGTTGACCGATGTTGATGCCAAAGCGAGTGAAGTATCGCAAGATCCAGCGCGGACGCCGTCGCGGCACGGCCAAGGGCGGCGCGAGCGTTGATTTCGGCGAGTATGGATTGAAGGCGACGGAAGTCGGCTGGGTGACGGCGCGGCAGATCGAAGCGGCGCGTATTGCGCTCACGCGTCACATCAAGCGCGGCGGTAAAATTTGGATTCGCGTGTTTCCGGACAAGCCGATTACCAAGAAGCCTGCGGAAACGCGTATGGGTAAAGGTAAGGGCGCGCCGGAAGAGTGGGTGGCCGTGATTAAGCCGGGCCGCGTGATGTTTGAGATTGAGGGCGTGGCCGAGGAGTTGGCGCGCGAGGCGATCCGCCTGGCGGGGCACAAGCTCCCGATCGGCACCAAATTTACGGCGCGCGTGTAGCCCACATAACGGAGAGAGACGGTGAAAGCGAGTACGTTGCGAGAAATGACGGACGACGAGCTGAGTCAGCGGCTGAACGAAAAGCGGCAGGCCCTGTGGGCCTTCCGTCTTCAGAGCGCGACGGGTTCGGTGGAAAACGTACGCGCGGCGCGGAGCACGCGGCGCGACGTGGCGCGGATCATGACGGTCATGCGTGAGCGGTCCTTGAAGACAGCGAAAGAGGCGGCAAAGTGAGTATGGAAGAACGCGGCCGGAGAAAAGAGCGAGTCGGCGTGGTCACGAGCAACGCCATGCAGAAGACGATCACCGTTTCGGTGGAGCGCGTGGTGATGCACCCGCTGTACAAGAAAGCGGTGAAGCGCACGAAGAAGTTCAAGGCGCACGACGAAGAGAATACGTGCCAGGTGGGCGATCTTGTGCGCATTTCGGAGACCAGGCCGCTGAGCCGGACCAAGCGGTGGCGGCTGGTGGAAGTCATCAAGCGCGCCGACTAGACCGGCGAGGGAGTCCGTCATGATTCAGATTTACTCCAATCTTGAGGTGGCCGACAACACGGGCGCTCGCAAGATCCGTTGCATTCAGGTAATGGGCGGGACCAACCGTCGTTACGCGCACGTGGGCGACATTATCACGGCGTCAGTGCGTGAGGCGTTGCCGAATGCGGGCGTGAAAAAAGGCGACGTGGTGAAGGCGGTGGTGGTGCGCACGCGGCAGGCCACGCAACGCCCGGACGGCACGGTGATTCGATTCGATTCGAACGCGGCCGTGCTGATCAATCCGCAAAAGGAGCCGCGCGGCACGCGCATCTTCGGACCGGTGCCGCGGGAACTTCGCGAGAAGGGATTCATGCGCATCATTTCGTTGGCGCCGGAGGTCGTGTAGCTTCGGACGGAGTGGCAGGCGTGGAAGCGGCAAGGCCGCATTAGAGGTTAGGAACGATGCATATACGGAAGGGCGACACTGTGGTCGTCATCAGCGGAAAGTACAAAGGGCGCCGGGGCCGCGTGCTGAGCGTGAACCCGACGGAAGAGCGCGTGCTGGTGGAAGGCGTGAATTTCATTCGCCGTCACACCCGTCCGACGAGCCGGAACGCCAAGGGCGGGATCGTCGAGCGCGAAGCGCCGATTCATGTGTCGAATGTGCGCGCGTGGTGCGAAGCGCTGAGCAAGCCCACCGCCATCGTGATGAAACGGCTTGAAGACGGCACCCGGGTTCGGATGTACAAGATCAACGGCGAGACGTTGAACGACTAATAAGAGGACACGATCGTGGCGGCGAGACTCAAGGAACGATACAAGACGGCCATCGCGAAGGAAATGCAGGCGCAGTTCCAATACAAGAACGTGATGGAAATTCCGAAGCTCACAAAGATCGTGGTGAATATGGGCGTGGGCGATGCCCCGACCGATCCGCGGTTTTTGGAGACGGCGACGACGGAGCTGGCGGCGATTACCGGCCAAAAGCCGAGCGTTCGCACGGCGCGCAAGTCGATCTCGAACTTCAAGCTCCGCGAAGGGGCGAAGATCGGGTGCATGGTCACCCTGCGCGGCGAGCGGATGTACGAGTTCATGGATCGCCTGTTCAACGTGGCGTTGCCGCGTATCCGCGACTTCCGCGGTGTGGCGCCCAACGGTTTCGACGGGCAGGGTAACTACACGCTGGGTCTCAGGGAGCAGACGATTTTTCCGGAGATCAAGGTGGACAACGTGGCCCGCGTGCGCGGAATGAATGTGACGTTCGTGATTCAGAACGCGCGCTCGCACGACGAGAGCCGCGAACTGTTGCGCAAGTTTGGCATGCCGTTCCGCGCATAAGCGCAGGGCGGAGTTCGAAGATTGAGCGGGCCGCGCGGAGCGTGGCCGAGACGACGGGGCGGATACGCCCCTGAACCCAGGAGAAGGCCGTGGCCAAGAAGTCGATGATACTCAAGGCGCAAGGGACGCCGAAGTTCAGCGCGCGGCGCTATCACCGTTGCCGGCTGTGCGGCCGTCCGCGGGCGTACATGCGCAAATTCGGCATCTGCCGCATTTGTTTCCGTGCCCTGGCGCTTGAGGGCAAGCTGCCGGGCGTGACGAAGTCGAGCTGGTAGAGAACCCGGGCGCGCAGTGCGCGCGCCGCCGGATGTAGCAGAGGCCGCGCCGTGGCCTCGGGAGGATGAAGGCGACATGTCGATGAGCGATCCGATTGCGGATATGTTGGCGCGCTTGCGCAATGCGCTGGTGGCCGGCCACGAAAAAACCGATATCCCGGCGTCCCGCATGAAAGAGCAGATTTGCTCCGTCTTGTTGCGGGAGGGTTTCATTACCGGGTACACGCGGGTGGACCATGGCCCGCAGGGCTCGCTCCGCGTGACGCTGAAGTACTTAGGCGAGAGCCGCACGCCCGTGTTGCACGGGCTGCGTCGCGTAAGCCGTCCGAGCCTGCGCGTGTACCGCGAGGCGAAGGAACTGCGCCCGGTGCGCAGTGGCGTGGGCATTTCGATTATAAGCACGTCGAAAGGGCTGATGACCGGCAAGCAGGCGCGCGAAGCGGGCGTCGGCGGCGAGGTTCTCTGCGAGATTTGGTAACGGCCCCGGCCAACGACGGAACGAAGACAAAAGGGAGTTGACCCGTGTCGAGAATAGGCAAGCTTCCGGTGGCGATACCGGGCGGAGTAAAGTGCGAGCTGAAGGGACTTCAGTTCACGGTGACGGGCCCCAAGGGGACGCTGTCGCGCGAGCTGCATCCAGAGGTTCAGGTGACTGTGGCGGACGGCGAAGTGACGGTAACGCGTCCGAGTGACCGTCCGAACCACCGCGCGCTGCACGGGCTGACGCGCGCACTCATTCAGAATATGGTGACGGGTGTGACCGACGGCTACACGAAGGTGTTGCTGGTGCAGGGCGTGGGGTACCGCGCCTCGCTGCAGGGCAAGTCGCTCAACCTGGCGCTCGGCCTGAGCCATCCGCTGGTGATCGAGCCCCCCACAGGGGTCGAATTCGCCGTGGAAGGCACGCAGACCATTCGCGTGACGGGGATCGATAAAGAACTCGTCGGCCAGACGGCAGCGGACATTCGCGCGTGGCGCAAGCCTGAGCCGTACAAAGGCAAGGGCATTCGGTACGACAAAGAACAAGTCCGCCGCAAGGCCGGCAAGACCAGCTCGAAGTAGAGCGGGATAGGAGATAGACGGTCATGGCACTCGATAGACAGGAGCGGCTCATCCGGCGCAGAAAGGGCCTTTCTCCGAAGGTCCGTGGAACGGCCGAGCGCCCGCGCCTGAGCGTGCACCGGACGGATAATCACATCTACGCGCAGATTATTGATGACGAGCGCGGGGTGACCTTGGCGGCGGTGTCGTCGCTTTCGCTCAAAGTGGGCGGCGGCAATATCGACGGCGCCAAGGCCGTGGGCAAAGCGATTGGCGAAAAGGCCACAGCTCAGTCGATCTCGAAGGTCTGTTTCGACCGTTCGGGGCGGCTGTATCATGGCCGGATCAAAGCGTTGGCGGAGGCCGCCCGTGAGGCGGGCCTTAACTTCTAAGGGAGACGGACGTTGAGTACGGTTCGAGGCAAGCGAGAGCCCCGCGGTGAGCGGCGTCCGCGCGAGGCGCAGGACAGCGGTTTTATTGAGTCCGTGGTGAAGATCAACCGCGTCGCCAAGGTCGTTAAAGGCGGCCGGCGGTTCAGCTTCAGCGCGATCGTGGTGGTCGGCGACGGCAACGGCCGCGTCGGCGCGGCGATCGGCAAGGCCGCCGAAGTGCCCGAGGCGATCCGCAAGGCGATCGAACGCGCCAAGCGCCACATGGTCACGGTGCCAATCGTGAGCACCACGATTCCGCACGAAGTGCTGGGGCGCAAAGACGCAGCGCGCGTCATGCTCAAGCCCGCTTCGCTGGGCACGGGCGTGATCGCCGGCGGCCCGGTGCGTGCGGTGGTCGAAGCGGCGGGGTATAAGAATATTCTGACCAAGTCGCTCGGCTCGAACAATGCGACCAACGTAGTGTGGGCCACGCTGGAAGGCCTGGGCCAGCTTCGGACAGTGGAAGACGTGGCGTCGATGCGCGGTCTTGCCGTGCAGGCTATTCTGTAAAATTGCCGAACCCGGCCGCGCAGGCGGAAATTGCCGCGCGGTGGAACGAAACGAGGTTGGAGACGATGATCGAACTCAACAATCTGGAGACGAATCCCGGTTCGCGCCGCTGGCGCAAACGGGTGGGCCGCGGTCCGGGCTCGGGCAACGGCAAGACCTCCGCGCGCGGTCACAAAGGCCAGCGCGCCCGCTCCGGCTATTCGCGCCGCGCCAGTTTTGAAGGCGGGCAGATGCCGATCAACCGCCGGGCGCCCAAGCGCGGGTTCTGGCACGGCGACCGCCACCCGGTGGCGATCGTGAACCTGTATCAGTTGGAAAAGGCCTTCGACGCGGGCGCGGAAGTTTCGATCGCGACGGTGGTGAAGGCGGGCTTGGCGCGCTTGGAAGACGGCGGACTCAAGGTGTTGGCGCAGGGGGACATCACCAAGAAACTGATCGTGAAGGCGGCCGCGGTGAGCGCTCAGGCGCGCGCCAAGATTGAAGCGGCGGGCGGTACGATCGAGCTGACCGGTCCTGCAGTGAAGGCCGGGGAGGAGAAATAGGTGGCCGCACAGTCGATGGAGGCCTTCCGGAATGCGTTTAAGATTCCGGAACTGAAACAGCGAATCATCTTCACGCTGGCGATGATTGCTGTGTACCGGCTTGGGTGTCACATCCCGACGCCGGGCGTGAACGGTTCGGCGTTGGCCAAGGCTCTGGAGAGTCAGGCCTCCGGCTTGATGAGCTTCTACGACCTGTTTTCGGGCGGCGCGTTCAACAACGCGACTATTTTCGCCCTTGGTATCATGCCGTACATCAGCGCATCCATTATCATTCAATTGCTGACGTCGGTCGTCCCGGCTCTCGAAAAGCTTGCTAAGGAAGGTGCCGAAGGCCAGAAGAAAATCACCCAATACACCCGCTACGGCACGATCCTGCTGTGCGTGGTGCAGTCCTTCGGCGTGGCGGTGTTCCTTAAGAATCTGAACACCGGCGCGGAAGACCCCATCGTCGTTAATCCGAACATCTGGTTCTACCTGATGTGCGTCCTGTCCTTTACCACGGGCACCGCGTTCATCATGTGGCTGGGCGAACAGATCAGCGAGTATGGCCTAGGCAACGGCATGTCGATTCTGATTTTCGCGGGTATTATCGCCCGCCTGCCAAACGCCTTCCTGGCGATGGGCAACATGCTGAACACCGGCACGCTCGAAATCATTTGGGCCTTGGTGCTGCTGGCGCTGATGGGCGTCGTCATCGCGGGCGTGGTCATTGTGACCACCGGCCAACGCCGCATTCCCGTGCAGTACCCGCGCCAGGTCAAAGGCCGCAAGGTCTATGGCGGCAGCCGGAACTATCTGCCGCTGCGCGTCAACCAGGCGGGCGTGATCCCGATCATCTTCGCCAGCTCGATTCTGATGCTGCCGGGCATGATCGCCGAGTACATCAGCGAGCCGGGCGTGCGCGGTTTCTTCCAGACGTATTTCGCGGTGGATAGCATCCTGTACAATGTGCTGGAAGCGGCCCTGATTATCTTCTTCTCGTTCTTCTACACGGCGATTACCTTCAATCCGGTGGAAGTCGCCGACAACATGAAGAAGTACGGCGGCGTGATCATGGGCGTGCGCCCGGGCAAGGCCACAGCCGAGTACCTCGAGCGCGTGATGACCCGCATCACCCTGGTCGGCTCGCTGTTTCTGGCGGCGGTCGCGCTGTTGCCCAAGTTCATCAATACGATGTCCGGCGTGAACAACTGGACGATTGCGAGTTTCTTCGGCGGCACGAGTCTTCTGATTCTCGTTGGCGTGGCGCTGGACACCGTGAAGCAGATTGAAACGCACCTCGTTATGCGCCATTATGATGGGTTCATGAAGGGGCGGCGGATGCGCGGACGCCGGTAACGGCCCGCCGCAAGGAGTATGACAGACGTGGCATTACGTATCGTGTTGTTGGGCGCGCCGGGCGCGGGCAAGGGCACACAAGCCAAACGCCTGGCCGATAGCCACGGGCTGCCCCACATTTCGACCGGCGATATTTTCCGCGCGAACCTGAAGGCGGGCACGCCGCTCGGCAAGAAGGCGCAGGAATACATGAGCCGCGGCGCGCTGGTGCCGGATGAGCTGACCTGCGAGATCGTGGCGGACCGCTTGGCGCAGGCCGATTGCGCGCCGGGCTACATTCTCGACGGTTTCCCGCGGTCGGTGCCGCAGGCGGAGATGCTGGAGACGTTTTTGAACGCGCGCGGCGAGCAATTGACCGTCGCGATCGATATTGCCGTGGCGGACGAAGAGATTGTGGGCCGTTTGGCTGCGCGCCGGACTTGTGCCGTGTGCGGCGCGATCTATAATCTGAAATACGACCGTCTGGCCGATGCCTCCCGCTGCGGCAAAGAAGGCTGCACGGGCGAGCTGACGCAGCGCGAAGACGACCGCGAGGAGACGATTCGCGCGCGGCTGAAGGTTTATCACGACACGACCGAGCCGATCATCGGATTCTACGGCGAACGTGGGATTCTGAAGTCGGTTTCGGGCGATGGCGAAACGCCGGATGGCGTCTACCGGAAAATTGAAGAAGTCCTGAGCGCCTTGGCGGCGGCATGATTGCCGTTCGCACCGAGGAGGAAATCGCCGTCCTTCGCCGCGCCAACGAGATCGTGGCGGACGTGCTGGCTTCCTTGGCGGACCGGTTGGCCCCGGGCGTGACAACGGGCGAACTCGACGCGTACGCCGAAGAGCAGATTCGCGCGGCGGGCGCGCGGCCCTCATTCCTGGGCTACCGCGGATACCCGGCGAGTGTGTGTGTCTCGGTCGAGGAAGAAGTGGTCCACGGGATTCCCGGCAAGCGCAAGCTGCGCGAGGGTCAGATTGTGAGCCTCGACGTCGGGACGGAGTTGGATGGGTATTACGGCGACGCCGCGTTGACCCTGGCCGTGGGCCAGGCGGACGCGTTGCGACGCAAGCTGATGAAGGCGACGGACCGAGCCCTGGCGGCGGGTGTCGCTGCGGCGCGGGCCGGAAACCGGCTCGAGGCGGTATCGCGCGCGGTTCAGCGCGTGGCCGAGAATGCCGGGTTTTCGGTGGTACGGAACTTTGTCGGCCACGGGATCGGGACGCGGATGCACGAAGACCCGCAGATCCCGAACTTCGTGACGGGCGAACCGGGGCCGGTGTTGAAGGCGGGCATGGTATTGGCCATTGAGCCGATGGTGAACGCCGGCAACCACGAGGTCCGGATACTGAAAGATGGTTGGACGGCGGTGACGATGGACCGCAAGCCGAGTGCGCACTTTGAGCATAGCATTGTGGTGCGTGAAGAGGGCGGGGAGATCCTGTCCCGCACGCCGCGGTTGAGCTGGGGTGTAGTGGCCGAAGATTAACGCCGGACAGATTGAAGAGGGTATGGAGAAGGAAGAAGCGATAGAGGTTGAAGGAACGGTGGTGGAACCGCTGCCGAACGCGATGTTTCGTGTTCAGCTCAAGAACGGCCATCTCGTGCTTGCGCATATTTCGGGTAAGATGCGGATGAATTTCATCCGAATCCTTCCGGGCGACCGGGTGAAACTCGAGATGTCGCCCTACGACCTTACGCGAGGCCGGATCACGTACCGGTACAAGTAAACCCAACGCGGAGCCGCATGGGGCTCCGTTGAAGAGACCAGCGCCGCGGCGCAGGGAGTGATACGATGAAGGTGCGGAGTTCGATTAAGAAGATTTGCGAGAAGTGCAAAATAATCCGTCGGCACGGCAGTGTGCGCGTGATCTGTGTGAATCCGCGACACAAGCAGCGTCAGGGCTAGCTGGGAGACACATGGAATGGCACGTGTAATAGGCGTAGATCTTCCCCGCGACAAGCGCGTGGAAGCCGGGTTGCAGTATATCTTCGGGATCGGGAGCACCCGGGCTCAGGAGATTTTGAAGGCGACCGGCGTCAATCCTGACACCCGCGTTCGCGACCTGACGGACGAGGAAGTGAGCCGCATCACGAACATGATCACGAACACCTACAAGGTGGAAGGCGATCTGCGTCGTGAGGTCATGGGCAACATCAAGCGGTTGATGGACATCAACGCGTACCGCGGCACGCGCCACAAGCGCGGCCTGCCGACGCGTGGTCAGCGGACCCATACCAACGCCCGCACCCGCAAGGGCCCGCGCGGCGCGACCGTGAAGAAGAAGGCCTAGGCATACGTTTCCAGGCGTCTGGCCGTGGGCTAGACCCGGACCGTTTACCGATTTATCCAACAGGAGGCAGCCAACGTGGCGAAAGAGAAACGGAAGGCCAAGACCAAGAAGCGCCGCACAAGTCTGAATGTGACATCAGGCGTGGCGCATATTCAGGCGACCTTCAACAATACCATCGTGTCCATCACGGATCCTCAGGGCAACGTCATTTCCTGGTCGAGCGCCGGGCAGGCGGGCTTTGTCGGTTCGCGCAAGAGCACCGCGTTTGCCGCTCAGGTGGCCGCGGAAAGCGCCGCGCAGAAGGCCAAGGAAGCCGGTCTTCGCGACGTCCGCGTGCATGTGAACGGCCCGGGCGCCGGTCGCGAATCCGCGATCCGCGCGATTCAGGCCGCGGGCCTCGACGTGACGCTCATCCGCGACGTAACCAGTATCCCGCATAACGGTTGCCGTCCGCCCAAGCGCCGGCGCGTGTAACACCGCCCAGCGCATGGAACGGGGCGCGGGTTCGGAAAACCGGATTCGCACAGGGACGATAACACACCACCCGGTGGCGGGAGGCGAGGACGCATGATAGCTAAAGATTTTGTATTGCCGAAGGTCGTGAAGGTCGACGAAGGGGCGACCGATCGCTACGCGCGTTTCGTCATTGAACCGTTCGAGCGCGGCTACGGCACGACCGTGGGAAATTCCCTGCGTCGCGTGATGCTGGCGTCGCTGGAAGGCAGCGCGGTCACGGCGATTCGCATTGAAAATGTGCAACATGAATTCTCGGCGATTCCGGGCATCCGCGAGGATGTGACGGACATCGTGCTGAACTTCAAACAGTGCCAGATCCGCTTGAACCGGCCCGAGCCCATCATTTTCCAGTTCGTGCACAAGGGCAAAGGCGAGGTCACGGTCGGCGATATCTTCAAGAACCAGGACATCGACGTCTTCAACCCCGAGATGGTGGTGTTCACCGCCACCGCGCCCTCGGCCGAGGTGGAGATGGAGATCAAGGTCGCGCGTGGCCGCGGCTACGTGACGGCGGAAAACTTCGAACTCGAACACGCGCCCATCGGCAGCGTGTATCTGGATGCGAATTTCTCGCCGGTGACCCGCGTGAACTTCCAGGTCGAAGACGCGCGCGTCGGTCAGATGACCGATTACGACCGCCTGATTCTGGACGTATGGACGAACGGCTCGCTGACGCCGCAGGACGCGCTGCGCGAGGCGGCCAAACTGTTGATGGAACACTTGCAGATCTTCGTGCAGTCCGAAGACGGCGACGATCAGGCGTTTGGCGCGGGCGGCGAAGACGATTCGGAACTCATTCGCAAACTCTCGCGCCCGATCGAAGAATTGGAACTGAGCGTGCGCGCCGCCAATTGTCTGAAGGCCGCCAGCATCCGCACGATCGGCGACTTGGTTTCGCGCGACGAAGGAAGCATGCTTCAGTTCCATAATTTCGGCAAGAAGAGCCTGGATGAGATCAAGGCGATTCTCGAGACGATGGGCCTGCGCTTGGGGATGAAAGTCGGCGCGGCGGCATTGTCCACGCCCGAAGAGCTTGAAGCGGCGGCGGCGGCATTTGCAGCGGAAGACCTCGAGGACGAAGACCTCGAGGATGAAGACGAATAACCGAGAGGAAGTGGACGCATGAGGCACCGTAACGAAGGCCGGCGGCTGGGGCGCAGCAGCTCGCACCGCAAGGCAACCATGAAGAATCTGGCTCTCGCCCTGTTCACGCATACGGCGATCCGCACCACCGTGGCCAAGAGCAAAGAACTGCGCAAGTTCGCCGAACCGCTGATCACCCTGGCGAAAACCGACAGCGTGGCCAACCGCCGCTTGGCGTTTGCCGCCCTGCGCGATGACGCCGTGGTACGCAAGCTGTTCACCGAGATCGCGCCCACGTTTGCGACGCGTCCCGGCGGCTACACGCGCATCCTCAAGATGGCCGCGCGTCCCGGCGATGCCGCGCCGATGGCGCGGATCGAACTCGTCGGCTTGGGTGAATTCAAAGCCGAATAACGGCAAGCGAGACGATATCTTCAGGGAGGTCTCCTAAAACAGGAGACCTCCCTCTTTGCATTGGTTAATGTATGGCACAATCAGCGCGCCATACACTGCGTCGACTGCGCCAATGTAGATATAGAGACGACCGTTTCGGGCTCTCTTTCACAATCCATGAGACATCGAGAGGCTCGCTGTACGGGCAAACAGCTCTCGCTTTCCGGGTAGACGCCGTTGTTTTCCAGACGTTGTTGGATGGGGTAGACTAGACGTGATATTGGGGCAAAGACGAAGAATTTTGGGCCGAGTGGGGTATATATGAAAAATGCCCCCCAAGCCGCGCGCAACGCCCTTATTTTCGTAGCCGCCCTGTCGCTCGCGGCGGCAGTAATTGGCTGTCACGCGGACGTCCTGCCCCGGCTGGAAGGAACGATCATTCTTCCCGAAGACGACTCGTTCGGAAAGCCCGATCAGTACTATCGCATGGCGGTGATGATTCGCACGGAGGACGGTCGAAAGATCTCCGATTTCTTCACAGGAGCATCCACGCCCGGCGGAGAAAACGTGGGTTCGGGAAACGCGGTATTGCGCATTCACTATGACGACGCCACGGCGAACGACACGTCGCCTCTTGGCATGTTCACAAGAGACTTTCCCAATAACGACAAAAACGGTTTGTCGCTCACATTCCTTGAGTTCAAAGGAAACCGGTACTCCATCAGGAATATCCCCTACGGAACCGCCTATATCTGGCTGCAGACCGGCAGAGACGGTAATCGCGTGACCCAAGTCCCCATCGTCGTACCCATCACGCGAGATCTCGCGAGAACGGGAACCCTCGACATTGACATCAAGAATCCAAGAGATCTGTATTTCGTTTTCTGATCGGGCCGGACCTATGCCAAGGGCCGTCAAAAGCAACAGGGAGCGCTGTTGCAAGACCATAGTTTGAGCGTGTGAATTAAGAACACCCCAAAAAACTGAGACCGCGAAAGACTTTCGGGGTCTACAGTTGGTCGTCGGAACCTTCGCTGTGGGCGAGCCACCAGTCTTCCCGGGAAATAGCCGCCCAGTACGCACTGTCGAAAATGAGCGAGAGCTTCTTGAGGCTGAAGGGTTTGGTGATGTAGCCGTCGGCCCCGGCGCTCAATGCTTCGGACACGGGGAAGCGGTCTTCAAACGCGGTCATCAGGATGATGCCCAGCGAAGGGTGGTTTCTGCGGGCAAGGCGCAGAAACTCGAATCCGTTCATGCCGGCCATGTCGATGTCGGAAATGACCAGGTCAAACTCTTCTTCGCGCAGGGCGTCGAGCGCTTCCCGCCCGTTTAGGCGGGTTTGAACATAATATCCGCGGTCGGAAAAATACGTCGCCAGCACTTCGAGAATAACCGCGTCATCGTCGACCGCCAAGATGCGTAGATGCCGAATCATGCGGATGCGCCTCCACGATCGAAACGGAGGCGGTCTTCGAGACCCGCGCGGTGTGCGGCGCGCGTCAGACCTGTCCGCTACGTCCGTGCCTGTGAGCCTGAATCCGCGCGAGAGCACGCCGCAGTGCATACTCCGCGCGAAGCACGTCAGCGCCTTCGCGTTTCTTGAGGCGTTCTTCGGCCCGTTCGCGGGCACTTTCCGCCCGTTCCAAGTCGATCTCTTCCGGCCGTTGGACATCCTGCGAGAGGATAACCACCCGGTCGTCCAGCACCTCGGCGAAACCGCCGTTCACATAATACTTTACCATGTTGCCGTCTGCGTCGCGAACCTCCAGCACGCCCACGGACAGCACGGATATAAAAGGCTCATGGCCAGGCAACACAGTAAATATACCGTCCACACCGGGCACCGTTACCTCACGCACGTCCTGCGCGATCTCGCGCTTGGGCGAGACGAACTCGAGCTTGAGCAGAGGCGTGTCGGCGGGCGTCACCTTACGCGGCTCCCATTTTGCGCGCGTTTTCCACCGCGTCTTCGATTACGCCGCAGTACATAAACGCCGATTCCGGCAGGCTATCGTGTTGTCCGGACAGGATTTCGGCGAAACTACGCACCGTGTCTTTGATGGACACGTATTTGCCCGGCATGCCGGTGAACTGCTCGGCCACGAAGTTCGGCTGCGACAGGAAGCGCTGAATCCGGCGCGCCCGGTTCACGATGAGCTTGTCCTCTTCCGACAGCTCGTCCATGCCCAGGATCGCGATAATGTCCTGCAAGTCCTTGTAGCGCTGCAAGATCTGCTGCACGCCGCGCGCCACGGTATAGTGTTCATCGCCCACGATGCGCGGGTCGAGGATACGGCTAGTCGAGTCGAGCGGATCCACTGCGGGGTAAATGCCCAATTCCACGATCTGCCGCGACAACACCGTCGTCGCGTCGAGGTGGGCAAACGTCGTGGCGGGCGCCGGGTCCGTCAAGTCGTCCGCGGGCACGTAGATCGCCTGCACCGACGTGATAGAGCCGTGTTTGGTCGTCGTGATGCGTTCCTGCAACTCGCCCATTTCCGTGGCCAGCGTCGGCTGATACCCCACCGCGCTCGGCATGCGGCCCAGCAACGCCGACACCTCGGAACCGGCCTGGGTGAACCGGAAAATATTGTCGATGAACAGCAGCACGTCCTGCCCTTCCTCGTCGCGGAAGTATTCCGCCGCAGTCAGGCCCGTAAGCGCCACGCGTGCGCGCGCGCCCGGCGGCTCCGTCATCTGCCCATAGATCAGCGCGGTCTTATCGATCACGCCCGATTCCTTCATGTCGACCCAGAGGTCCGTGCCCTCGCGCGTGCGCTCGCCCACGCCCGCGAACACGGAGTAGCCGCCATGCTTGGTAGCCACGTTGTGGATGAGTTCCATGATGAGGACGGTTTTGCCCACACCCGCACCGCCAAACAAGCCCGTCTTTCCGCCGCGCGAATAGGGCGCAAGTAGATCGATCACCTTGATGCCGGTCTCGAAGATTTCATACGCAGTCGAAAGCTGATCGTAGGCCGGCGCCGTGCGATGGATCGGCCAGCGCTGCGCCGTGGTGACCGGCCCCAACTCGTCCACGGGTTCGCCCACAACGTTGAGAATGCGGCCCAGGATCCCTTTGCCCACGGGAGTCGTGATGTAGCTGCCGGTGTCGCGCGCTTCCATGCCGCGCACGAGTCCGTCCGTGGTGGCCATCGCGATCGCGCGCACCGTGTTTTCGCCCAGGTGCTGCGCCACCTCCAGAACCAGGGTCTCGCCGTTCTCGCGCGTAAGCTCCAGCGCGTGGTAAACGGGAGGAAGATGCCCCGGCTCGAACTTCACGTCCACGACCGGCCCGATGACCTGCGAAATCTTTCCAGTGCTCATGCGACTCCTCTTTCTCCCGCGGCCGCGCCGCAACAGTCCTTACAGCGCCTCGGTGCCGCTTACGATCTCGATCATCTCGCGCGTGATGTTGTCCTGACGGACGCGGTTGTAATACAAGGTCAACCGCCCAATCACGTCGCCCGCGTTCTTCGTCGCCGCGTCCATCGCCGCCATGCGCGCGCCTTGCTCGGCCGCCGACGATTCCAGCAGGATGCGGTGCAATTGAATCTGAAGATATTGCCCGAGAAGCGCGTTCAAAATGTCCGCTTCCTCGGGCTCATAGGTGTAGTCCGCCGGATAGTCGCCTTCCGTATTCGTCTCGAACGGCAACATCCGCTCCAGCGTCACCTTCTGCGCGATGGCCGACTTAAACTCGTTGTACAGGCAATATACTTCCGCGGTTTCGCCCGACGAGAACGATTCGACAATCCCTTGCGCGACCGTCTCCGCCGTGCGCAGGGAGTGAACGCCGTACACCTCCGTGTACGTCTCGCGCACGGTCAACCTGCGGCGACGCGAGAGCACGTCCACGCCCTTGCGACCCACCAGTGTCAGCACCACGTCGCGATCTTTGAACGTTTCGCGCACGTGACGCATCGCCGTGTTGACGATATTCGTGTTGAAGCCGCCGCACAGCCCGCGATCCGCCGTGACCACAACGATCTCGACTCGGTTGCCCGAGCCCATCCGCAGTAGCGGATGCAACTGACGGTCCGCGCGCTTCGAGAGGCGGTTCACCACCTCGCGCATGCGGTGCGCGTACGGCCGCGCCTGAAGCATCGCGTCTTGCGCACGCCGCAGCTTGGCCGCCGCGACCATCTTCATCGCGCGCGTAATCTTCTGCGTGCTGCGCACGCTGCCGATGCGGCGGCGTATGTCTTGCAAGCTAGGCATGCGAGGCCGTTATCCCTCTTCGCGCCGACGCAGGGCGAACTGCTCGCCGAACGTCTTCAGCGCCGCCATGATCTTGTCGCGCAGTTCCGGCGTCAATTCCGGCTTGCGCTCCAACTCGTCGTACAACGCCTTGCCTTCGCCATCGAAATAGGCGTAGAGCTCCTGCTCGTAGCGCGCCACCGCGGCCAGCGGAATCTCATCCAACATGCCGCCTGTCGCCGCGAGAATGATCAGAATTTGGCGCGTCACCGGAAGCGGCTGGAACAGCCCCTGCTTGAGCACCTCCACCAGCCGCGCGCCACGGTTGAGCTGCGCCTGCGTCGATTTGTCGAGATCGCTGCCAAACTGGGCGAAGGCTTCCAACTCGCGGAACTGCGCAAGGTCTACACGGAGGCGGCCCGCCACGCTCTTCATCGCCTTCACCTGCGCCGCGCCACCTACGCGCGACACGCTGATGCCGGGGTTGATGGCCGGGCGTACGCCCGAGTAAAACAAGTTCGATTCCAAATATATCTGACCGTCCGTGATCGAAATCACGTTCGTCGGAATGTACGCCGACACGTCGCCCGCCTGGGTCTCGATAATCGGCAGCGCCGTGAGACTGCCGCCGCCGCGCGCGTCGCTCATCTTCGCCGCGCGCTCCAACAGCCGCGAGTGCAAGTAGAACACGTCGCCCGGGTACGCCTCGCGGCCCGGCGGACGCCGCAACAACAACGAGAGCTGGCGGTACGCCACCGCGTGCTTCGAAAGATCGTCGTAGATAATCAGCGCGTGCTTGCCGTTATCGCGGAAGTATTCGCCCATCGCGCAACCGGTATACGGCGCGAGGTATTGGAGCGGAGCCGCCTCGGAGGCCGACGCACTCACCACGATGGTGTATTCCATCGCGCCCTGCTCTTGCAGCGATTCCACCACGCGCGCCACCGTCGAGCGCTTCTGGCCCACCGCCACATAGATGCACACGACGCCCGAGCCTTTTTGATTGATGATCGTATCAATCGCCACCGCCGTCTTGCCGGTCTGGCGATCGCCGATGATCAACTCGCGCTGGCCGCGCCCAATGGCGGTCATCGAGTCAATGGCCTTCAGTCCCGTCTGCAACGGCTCGCGCACCGGCTGGCGGTCCAAGATGCCCGGCGCGATGCGCTCGACCGGGAAAAATTTCGTCGTCGCGATAGGCCCGCGGCCATCCACCGGCACGCCAAGGCCGTCGACCACGCGGCCGATCAACTCTTCGCCCACCGGCACCGACGCGATGCGCCCCGTGCGCTTGACCGTGTCGCCCTCGCAGATCTTCTCGTAGTCGCCGAATAGCACGACGCCCACGTTGTCCTCTTCGAGGTTGAACACCATGCCCGTCACGCCGTGCGGACACTCCACCAACTCGCCAGCCATCGCTTTTTCAAGACCATAGACGCGGGCAATGCCGTCGCTGGCCTGAATCACCGTGCCTACTTCGGCAATGTCGATGCTCCACTGAAATTCACTGATTTGCTTCCGGATCAGTTCGCTGATCTCGTCGGCCCGCGTTCTAACTTTCATACGT
This sequence comes from Candidatus Hydrogenedentales bacterium, assembly GCA_041859045.1. Classification (GTDB taxonomy): domain Bacteria; phylum Hydrogenedentota; class Hydrogenedentia; order Hydrogenedentales; family SLHB01; genus JBHELB01. The sequence goes on from JBHELB010000055.1 coordinate 20,876, forward strand.
CAGCTCCACATCGGTCAGCAGTTTTCGCCTCAGACCATCCAATCGCGTGCGCAGACTGAAATCGAAGAACATACCCCACATATACACGACAAGACCCCCGATAATCCCGGGATCCACCGTTGTGCGCATCACCACGGTCTTGTTTGTGAACTTTTCCAATGACGTGCGTAGCCGCTGCTCAAGCGCATCCGTGAGCGGCGACGCCGTCACCACATCCACCACGACCCGGTTCAACGATTCCGCCGCCGTGTTATCCACCTGCCGCACAACCTCCGGAAGAAGCCCAATCCGGTTGCGCCGCACAAGCAGTTCGACAAACCGCGTCACCAGATCCGACGCCTCAAGCGCCTTGAGCGCGGTCGCGGCTACGGCTACGCGACGCTCCGCATCGAGCACCGGATTGCTCAGCACATGGCGAAGCGCCGTGTCCGTCTCGCAGATCTCGCAAAACGCGCGAAGAACCTGCCCCGCCGCTTCCAGCGCCTCGGGGGCCTCCGCCGCGTCACGCAGCGCGCGCGCATAACGATGGGCGAGCATTACCTGACTCATGTCACCTGCCCCATCAAGCGCACAAACTGGTTCACGTGCTGCTCCAACTGCTCGCCGCTCGCCTCGCGCCGGTAGCGTTCTTCTAGCTCGGCCAGCGAGGCATTCACCAATTCTTCCTGAAGCACCCGCGCCACGCGCAAGTACTCCGCCGCCTTGCGATCCTGCGTCGTTCGGTACAACTGAACACGCGCATTTCGAAACTCTTCATGAATCACCGCGAGGTCCGCGTCCACGGCCTCGGTCGACTTGCGTTCAATTTCCTGCGCCTGCTCAGCCCAATGTTCCAACGCGCCTTGCGCGGCGTCCAACGCGGCCCGCGCGGCGTCTGCCTCGCCCTCGGTTCGCTCGAACGACTCGCGGATCTCCCGCACGCGCCCATCCGCCGCGCCCAGAATCGGACCGCGCAGCACCGCACCCAGCATCGCCAGGAAGAACAGCGTGTTGAATACGCGGAAGTACCAAATGTATGCCATCGCGCGGCCATGCTCGCGTTGATATTCAGGACGCGCCTCGTATTGCTCGGCAAATGCGGCTTCTTCTTCCAACGCCTCAGGCAGAGGATGCAGCGCGGGGCGCTCGTGGTGCGCGTGATACTCGGGGTTCTCGACGATGGCGCGGTAACGCTCGTGATCTTTTCCGTACTGTTCGAGATAGGCTTTTGACAGTCCCGGCGATCGGAACAGCGCCAGCCCCAACACAACCCCCACGATATAAACCGCCGTGAAGATCATGACGACTCTCTTGGTCTTTGCGCTCACAGCAGCCGCCCTCCCCGGCGGACCTGCCGATCCATCTCCTCGACAAGCTGCGGCACCAACGTCTGAAAATGCGCGCGCTGCGCTTCCAGAGTCTCGTTCAACGCCACCCGGTGCTTCGCGACGTCCGCCTCCGCTTTGGCGCGCATATCGTCCATGCACGTGCGATTCTCGCGGTACGTCGTCAAACGCGATTCATGCAGCCGCTGCGCCGCCGCCTGGTTCGCTTCGGTCAGCCGCGTGATGTACTGCTCGTGCAACCGATCCGCCTCGGCCCGCGCTTCGGCGCTTTCGTCCCTCAAGCGCGCGACCCGGTCCGCGCGGCCATCCATCGTGCGCAACAACGGACGCAGAATCGTTCGGTTCACCAACACGAGGAAGAAAAGGAAAAACGCCACCTCGACCACGATCGTGAGATTGATGGTCATCATGGCGTCTGACTCTCCTTCACGTCTCTAGCCACCCTTCCGCTACATCACAAACAGGAGCAACAACGCAACGACCAACGCATAGATGGCGGTCGATTCCGCCATGGCCGCGCCAACGAGCAGAATGCGCATGATCGGGCCGTTCGCCTGCGGGTTACGCGCCACGCCCTGCGCCGCCGCTCCGGCCGCGTTGCCAATACCCACGCCCGCGCCCGCCACGCCGATCATCGCCAGGCCCGCGCCCACCATGCGCGCCAGAAAGCGCAGGTCTTCGCCGGTGATCCCCTTGGCCGCTTCGCCCGTCTGGCCCACCGCCGACTGCAGCATCATCCACAGGTTCCCTGCATCCATCGCTCGTCTTCCTTTCCTGTTGTCCCAACCGGACTCCGCGGCGCGGCTGGCCGCCTTCCGCTACTCCTTAATCGCCGTGCTGATGTACATCAGCGTCAAGATACTGAATACAAACGCCTGCAACAGCGCCTCGAACACCAAGATAAATGCGTCCAACGCCAGCGGAATCCCCACGAAACACGTGAGATACCCCACCACCGCGATGATCATCGCGCCGCCCAGGATGTTGCCGAAAAGTCGGCACGACAACGAAATGACGCGCGCGATCTCTTCTACCACTTTCAACGGGAAAAAGAACACCGCCGACAACTTGTACAACAACGCCACGGCCTTGGAGTCTGAATGCTCATGCCACATCGGTCCGAGCATTTCTTCGACAAAACCAATCGGGCCTCGGTGTTTGATCGCGCAATACAGCGAGTACCCCACGCTCAAGAGCGCCAAACCCAGCGTCGTGTTGATATCCGCCGTCGGCTCCTCAATATGGGGAAAAGGCAGCAACACAATCGCGTTCGACAACGCAATGTACAGGAACAACGAAAGAATCAAGGGCAGGAAATGACGTTCTTTGGCCTTGTCGCCCAACTCCATCGAGGAACGTACCAAGTCATCAAAAGCATCCACGACAAGTTCAACGAAAGCCTGCGCACGACCCGGCACCATCGCGAAACGGCGAACGGAAAAATAGAGGAAAGCCCACAGCAACACCATCGCCAGCAACGAACTCGTCACCGTGATGATGTTGAGTCCGCCCATCGGCAACGGCCAATCGGTGAAAGGAAAATAATGGATGACTGGCCGATGACCAATGCCTTCCATAGAGACTCCCTGTTTCTATCGCTCTGACGCAAGGCGCTCCGACGTGTGCGCCTCCCAGAAAACCAGGCCCACTAACACCGCTTGGACCGAAAACAATCCCGCCGCTGACGCCCACAGGCCGTGAAGACTCGCAGGGTCGAGGCGATATCCCGCCCACAAAACCACGCCGTAGACGACCATTCGAACAGTCCATAGCGCAAGCGTCGAATACTGTAAAGTCTTCTCCCCCGAGGTTGCAACTTTTTCCAGCCCAGCAATTTGTGGCCATAGTCCGGCAAGTCCGGCAATACTTCCTAGTAAATACCCTTTCGCCGCCCCCAGGCTCACCAACAACAGACCGAGACTCCCCGCCGTAGCCCCCACCAATACTAGCCAAACAAGCGTTTTCCGCAACTGACGTAATTCTGTCATTTCAACGCGCTCGCGATCTGACGCCACGCCGCATAGAGTCCGCTCGCCAAGCCTAAGAGTGTCAACCCCACAAACACCAGCCCCCTGGTCCCCCACCGTTCATCCAAATACTGCCCCAGCAATGCCCCGCCCACCAACGGCAGCGAAACCGTCAACCCGAGCTGGCCGAAAAGCGCCAGCGCTTTTAGCGTGCCGATATCCGGGCCACGCGGCGGCGTGTTCCGTGGGTCCATGCCGCGTTCAGCGAGCAACCAACGCCGTGCGATCGCTCAGCGTGGTTTTCGGTCCCATCCAGATCGTCCACAACGCTTTGACCAACGCCGGGTCCTTCCAGGTTCCAAGACTCTTTCCGTCCTTTTCGACCGACACCGCGCCGCCTGGCGACGCAATCACACGCAGATCCGTGCCCTTGGGCAAGTCCGTCGTGAACACATCCAGAAAGAGCTTGCGGTTTGGCCCGGAGTACTGCACGTCGTCGAAACCAATGTTCCACGCCTCGATCATTTTTTCCTTGGGAACCGTGTACGTGAACTTCAGGACAAATGCCTTCGCCGCGTCCGCCGCAATCCAGCCCTCCAGGCGCTTCATCGGATCCGTCTCTTTCGGCGCAAACGCCGGATCGCCGTAATGCGCCACCGCGTAAATCTTGAGCAGCAACTTCGTGCGCAGATTGACGCCCGTACACGTGGCCGTCGTACCGCCGATAGCCAACGTATCCGAGAAGTCGATTCCCGTCGAAGGCTCCTGAACCATCGCGCCCGCCAACAGCAGGCCACACCCCAAGAGAAGAACCAGCCGCTTCATGTCCGCTCCTTTCCATTTCATGCCCCGAGACCAAGGCAAAGCGCACCAGTATCGCCCAATCGCGCCAAGCGGTCAATGACCCAGTGTAGCGGGAAAAGAAATAGATAGACACTTGCGCCAATAAATGCTGAAAACGAGATCAGATCGAGCCTGCAAAGAGTAGTCCTGTTGCGCCCCGGGATAATTTCCATAATTCAATAAAAACCAGAAGCTATCCCCGCTAAAATTTCCAAAAAATTCCGCTAAAGTTCTGACTAAAGTTGCCGATAAAAACGAAGGACACGGCGCAATGGGCCGAGTCCAGAATCCGAAGCACGGATGCCGAGGAGCTATTCATCAGGGAGGATGGAGCATTGAAAAAGAGTTTCAATGCGTGCCGCGGACCCCGAGGGGCCGCCCTACAATTGAATAGCGAAGACGCGCGCTTCTCCGAGGCGGGAGAAGGTTGTGGCGTCTATTTCGGCATCCGGCGGGGATAAGGACCCACACCGGGCGGCCGCAGTTCAGGGGTGAACGGCGGCAACGAAGTTGCGGCGGCGCTTCGTGCCTGGCAGTCCAGCCGATCCGCGTATTCACGCGGATCTTCATTTCCTCCGTATGCCGCGATAGCGGCTCACGCGTTTACGCTCGCTCCACGACCTGACTCGATACCGCTGCATGCAGCGGGGCGTGTCCGGGTCAACGGTCCAAGGGAGGGGTCCCAAGGGCTGAAGTGCCAGAGTCGGAACGCGGCAAAGCCTGGATGGCTTGCGCGCGCCCGATAGGCACGGCAAGGCAGAGGCGCGGCGCAGGGATGCGCGGCGACCAAAAAACTCACGGAGGATATCGCTATGGGTCTCAAGATCAATACTAACCTCGCCTCGTTGAACGCAGCGCGCGTGCTGGACCGCAGCACGAAATCGCTGAACAGGACGTTGGAGCGGCTGTCGAGCGGCCTGCGGATTAACCGCGCGCGCGACGACGCGGCCGGTCTGGCCATCGCCGACGGCTTCCAGTCGGTGGTGCGCGGCGTGGCGCAAGCCCAACGCAACGCGCAAGATGGCGTTAGCTTGGTGCAAACCGCGGAGGGCGCGCTGAGCGAGACGACGAACATCTTGCAGCGCATCCGCGAACTGTCGGTGCAGGCGGCCAACGGTACGCAGAGCCCCGCGAACCGTATAGCTATCAACGGCGAAGTGGCGCAGTTGTTGCAGCAGATCGACGACATCGCGTCCAACACGGAATTCAACGGCTTTCGCGTGTTGAGCGTGGCCCAGACGATCACGCTGCAAGCCGGCGCGCAGATGAACCAGACCTTGCTGATCGGCATGTCGGGCGCCAGCACGACGAATCTGGCCATCACGGGCGTCATGGTGTCGACGATGGCCGGCGCGGTCGCCGCCATCGGCCAGGTGGATAATGCGTTGACGTCCGTGCAGACGTTGCGCAGCGCGCTGGGTGCGTACCAGAACCGCCTCGAGTTCACCATCAACACCCTGGCCATCCAGGAGGAGAACTCGGCGGCGTCGGAAAGCGCGATTCGCGATGCGAATATCGCAAAGGAGACGATCGACTTCACCCGGAACCAGATCCTGGTCAGCGCGGGCACCTCGGTGTTGGCGCAGGCCAACGTCCTGCCGCAAACGGCGTTGCAGTTGTTGAGCTAAGGGACTTCTCGCCCGGCGGGGACGGGATGACCTCCCGGGCCCGAGGGAAATGAACGGATGAAGCGAACGACGAAACCGGGATCGCAATCCCGGGCGACACTCTAAGGAAGGTAAGCGGCCCGCGAACGCGCGGGTTGAGGGAACACGTCCTGCTCCGGGCAGGCCCAACGCGGTCTGCCCGGAGAGGGCTTGGTTTCATAGAGGTTGAATAAGCATTGAGGCAGGGGCTGTGTTTCGCGCCCGTGGCGCGGAGGGGCCAAAACCGTAAGGAAAGGAGGACGAACTCAAACCGCGAAGCAATAGACAAGGCGCCAGGCCGCTCATAGGCGGCTAAGCGCCCCAACGGGTCGTGGTGTAGGGATGCCCACAAAAGACCCGCAAGGAGGAAAAGACTATGGGACTTAAGATCAACACCAATATGGCGTCGTTGAACGCCAGCCGCATTCTTGACCGCAGCACCGGCGCTCTGAACAAGACCTTGCAGCGGCTTTCGAGCGGTTTGCGTATTAACAGGGCCGCGGACGACGCGGCCGGTCTGGCCATCGCCGATGGGTTTCAGTCGGTGGTGCGCGGCGTGCAGCAAGCCCAGCGCAACGCGCAAGACGGCGTCAGCCTTGTGCAAACCGCAGACGGTGCACTCAGCGAAACGACCAACATCTTGCAGCGCATTCGCGAACTGGCTGTGCAGGCGGCGAACGGCACACAGAGCCCCACGAACCGCGTGGCGATTCACGGCGAGGTGGCGCAGTTGATCGCGCAGATCGACGATATCGCGGCGAACACGGAATTCAACGGGCTCCGTGTGTTGAGCGTGTCGCAGGCGGTCACGCTGCAAGCCGGCGCGCAGATGGGTCAGAACCTCGTGCTCAACATTACCGGCTCGAGCTCGACCGCTCTGGTGATCACGGGCGTGAATGTATCGACGATGGCCAACGCGTCTCTGGCGATCAGTGCGATCGACGCCGCTCTGGGCAGGGTGCAGACGTTGCGCGGTTCCTTGGGCGCGTATCAGAACCGCCTCGAGTTCACCATCAACACCCTGGCCATCCAGGAAGAGAACTCGGCCGCGGCCGAAAGCGCGATCCGCGATGCGAATATCGCCCGCGAGACGATCGATTTCACTCGCAACCAGATTCTGGTGAGTGCAGGCACTTCCGTGCTTGCCCAGGCAAATGTGCTACCCCAAACGGCCTTGACACTGCTCAGCTAATTTAGCTGAGTTATAGGGAGAGTCGAATGGGAGTACAGAGCGTGACAGGATCGGAGATGCCGAATTACGGCATGTCTCTGCCGTCTCAGGCTCGAACTCCTCGATCCCTTCAGGGCGCGGAGGGCGCACCCGCGCCGAAGAGTTCGAGTCCGCCGCCCCCGGCGGCCGAGCCTGATGCGAGCACGAGTGCTCAGCAAATGGCCTTGTTCTTGCAGGAGAAGCCGGACTATGCGATGGTCACGCACTCGACGCGACTTAGCGTCGATCCCGCGACCGACCGGATCGTGGCCCAGATTGTCAACGCGAACAATGAGGTCGTTCGCCAAGTACCTCCCGAGGAATTGCTCCAGATTCTCGCGAAATCTAGAGAAATCCAAGGGCTGCTATTCAACCGTAAAGCGTGAGCCCCTCGCGGGCAAACGCGCGAATCTTTCCCCGGCGGTTCATCCGAGCCGCCGGGGATTCTCGCATTCTTGAGCGCGCCGCCATAGGCTGTGCTATACTTGCAGCAGACTTGAGGCGATGGTCACGCCGATACACACACGTTGGGAGTGGGGTATGGCTTCGGGGAATTTAGAGCGGCTAAGCCGGTTTTTCAGAAACTGCATCAGCCACGTGAAACGACTGGCCCGCCGCAAAGAATCCGCCGGCGATGTCATGAAGGCCGTGCGCAAGGACGCGCGCTACCTTGCGCGTGGGCTCGCCGAAGGCGGCGACTCCGAAGGGCGCAAGCAGGCGTACCGCGTCGTCAAGAAGGGGCGCGAGGCCTACAACGCGCGCGATTACCTGCGCGCCGAGGACCTTTTTCGTCAGGCGATTCTAGTGGATGGTCGATATTCCCTGGCCTTCACCTACCTCGGCTATGCGCTCTACCAGCAGGGCCGCCGCACCGAAGCCATGACCTATTGGGCCAAAGCCTGCGAGATCGATCCGGACTCCGAGGCCGCCAAAAAGGCTCGCCTGAAGATGCAGGTGGTCGCCAATCAGAAGGCCGACATCGAGCGCTGGATCGATAGCTCCACTACCGGTTTCGAGTAGAACCGCTCAGCGCGGCAGGTAGGGCGCGGGATCCACCGCTTTCCCGTTGCGGCGAATCTCATAGTGTAGATGATAACCGGTCGCGTTGCCGGTCTTGCCTACTTTCCCGATCATTCGGCCCTGCGACACCCACTTGCCCTCGCGAACCTTCCTCCGCGAGAGATGCGCGTAGAGCGTCTCCACCCCGCCGCCGTGATCGATGATAATTACATTCCCATACCCTGACTGCCGCCCCGAACACACCACCTCGCCGTCCGCCGTCGCATAGATCGGCGTGTTCTTGGGCGCGCGGATATCGACGCCCATGTGCATCCTGCGTCCCCCGGTCACCGGGTGCACCCGCCCGCCGTAGTTCGAGCTGACCTCGCGATAGTCATTGGGCAACGGCCATATCCATGAAGAGGGAGGAGAGTCCGGAACCGAGCGCGGCCACCACGTCGCGCAGCCCGGCAATAACAACGCACTCATGGCGAACGCTCCCGCCAGTATTGTCGCGCGAAGCCCCCTCATCCCCGTAATCCTCCAGTCCTCTGCAGCAAGAATACCCCCTTTGGGCCCAGGGAGCAACCCCTCACCGCAAGTGTCATCGCCCGCTTCTTTGCCGCAGACGGCGCGCAAAAGGCGCGCGATTATCCGTATACGCGAATATAGTGATTAGCGCATTGAGCGCATTTAGCCCAAAAGCGCGGGTTGACACCCCCCCTGCGCCATGATATAGTAGGCCCGCTCTGTGGAAACACGGGGCGACGGGGGCTGACCTAAGGACAGGCAGACCTTCGGTGTGATGTTGTCAATGCAAGGGAAACCAGCGCAGGGCATTTGGGTATACACCCTCTGAGCGCGCTCCTTCCATAGAGGAGCCTCCTCAGGAACCCGCCCGCGCCAGGCCTGAGCCTCGTAGGGCGCGTTCATGTGGTAAGCGCCGCGCGAGAACATTCACGATACCGTGAATCCGCGCAAACGTTACGGGGTTCAGAGACCAGGGGGTGCCCGTTAAGATGAAAAAATGGACCGTTATGCTCATCCCACAGGGCGGCGGAACTTCCCGATCGTTTCACATGTACTCGTTCCATGCCTGGATTTTGATCATTTCCATTGTCAGTCTTGCCTTCACCGCCTCCCTTTTCTACCGCTGGTATCTCGATTCGCGAACGCAAATCCTCGCGCTAGAGAAGAGCAACCGGGAACTTTTCCGGGCTCGCGCGCAGCAGGCGGTGCCGCAGCCGAAGGCGACGATGTCCGAGGACGAGCGCGCCGAACTCGAACGCAAGATCCGCGCTGAATATGAAAACCAGAATGCAACGGTTGCCCGGGAATTGAGCGAGCTTCGCGATCTGGAAGAAACCATTCGCCGGGTCCAGAAACTGCCACCGAAGATTAAATCGTATGGCCCGTATATGAGCGTGGGCGGTGCGAGCGCCGCTGGCGCGGACAACGGCAAGGGCGGTCCGTTGGACAGTCTGTCGAGTTCGGCTTCTTCGGGTAGCGATACAATGTCGCCTCCGCATCTAATTTACGGTATGGCCCGGCCCGGCGCCGACCTCATCGTGCAGGAGATCAACCTCCGCACCGAAAGCCTGCAAGAACTCACCAACGCGATGGCGGCCAAGCAGGACCGCGTCGAGCGCACCCCGATGGGCTGGCCCATTTTGGCCCGCCGCGAGATGAGCTCGTCGTTTGGCTACCGCCGCGACCCCTTCTCGTACCGCCTCAGCTTCCACTCCGGGCTTGACCTGCGCGCGCCGTACGGCACCTCCATCCGCGCCACCGCGCGCGGCGTCGTGACCTTCTCCGGATACGACGGCGAATACGGCAACGCGGTCCACGTCGACCACGGCGGCGGCATCGAGACCTGGTACGCTCACATGAGCGAGCGGCTGGTCCGCGTCGGTGAAGAGGTCAGCCGCGGCGATATCCTCGGGCGCGTCGGCAGCACCGGCCGCAGCACCGGCAATCACGTCCATTACGAAGTTCGCGTCGGCGGCCGCCCGGTCGACCCCGAAAACTACATCGGAAACTAGTCCATGCTTGACGGTGGGAAGAAAAAAGCCTATAGCGACACCAAAGTCGTTACGGTCATCGGCCAAGGCTCCAGCGTGGTCGGCGAACTGGTATCCAAGGGCACCATCCGCGTCGAAGGCTCCGTCTCGGGCCGGATCGAGTGCGACGATACCGTCGTCGTCATGGAAACCGGCCGGATTCGGGCCGATATCGTCGCCGGGCAAGTCATCATCAGCGGCGAAATCGAAGGCAACGTCTTCGCCCACGACCGCATCGAGATCAACACCAAGGGCCGCCTTATCGGCGACATCACCGCGCCACGCGTCAGCATGGCCGACGGCGTGCTGTTCGAGGGCAAGTGCACCATGAAGGCCCCCGGCCAGGCCAAACCGCCGGTGACGACCGCCGTCGCCAGCCCAGACATCAACGCTGCGGGCTAATCAGCAGGGCACATCCCCTTCCTTTGCCCCTATGTGTACCCCTATTGTAGGGCAATTCTGACGTAATCTTTCGTCCTACACGGGGTATTGACACCGAAGGGGGGGGTATGTCATAACGACTTCTTGACCGGTGGGGGTTCCCGAGTGGGCAAATGGCCCTGGAACACCCTGCAAGCCCAAAGGCCCAAGGAGGAAAGGAAGATGTTAGAGGTGATAGCGTTGATGCTGCTGTCTCAACAGCCGCTTCAACCCGTCGCTGAAGGCATCGCGTCCTACTACACGGTCGCGAGCAGCAGCAGGACCACAGCGTCCGGCGAACCCATGCGTGACCACGAGTTCACCTGCGCCCTCCCACGTGGAGAGTTCGGGGCGATGTACCTCGTGGTTGCCGAGAATGGCAAGTCGGTCCTGGTCCGCCACAACGACACGGGACCCCACGTGGCCCGGCGGGTCATTGACCTGTCCTACGCCGCGATGCGGGCACTCGAACCGAGAGACGGCCTCATCAAGGTCAAAGTCTTTCGGGTAGGACCAGCGAAAGGCAGTAGCCGTACTGTCCATTAGCTAGGTGTTGTCGTCACGAGGCCCTGCCACGGGGAATATGGATCCTCGCGGGCAGGGCCGCTCCGTTTTTGCGCAACCTATTGCAAATTATGGAGTTACAAAACTGAAATCCGCGGAATCTCGTCAGATCCCGCGGATACCTCGACAAAAATCTAAATGAAGCGCCAGGAGTTCCCTGCCTACTCTTATTCGGCCTTGGGTGGCAGTTTCACCTGGATGTGGAGTTCCTGGAGTTGTTTCGGGGTTACCGTGCTGGGCGCGCCCATGAGCAGGTCCTGGGCCTTCTGGTTGAGGGGGAAGCAGATGACCTCGCGGATGTTCGGTTCGTCGGCGAGAATCATGACCAAGCGGTCCAGCCCCGGCGCGATGCCTCCGTGAGGAGGGGCCCCGTAGTGGAAGGCTTTCCAGAGGGCAGGGAACTTCGACTTCACGGTGTCCTCGTCGTACCCGGCGATGGAGAAGGCCTTGAGCATGACCTCGGGGCGGTGGTTGCGAATCGCGCCGGAGGAAAGTTCGATGCCGTTGCATACCAGGTCGTACTGGTAGGCGAGGATATCGAGCGGGTCCATCGTCTCGAGGGCTTCCATGCCGCCCTGGGGCATCGAGAACGGGTTGTGCGAGAAGTCGATCTTCTTCTCGTCTTCGTTGTACTCGAACATCGGGAAATCGACGATCCAGCAGAACTCGGCCCGGGATTTGTCGATGATCCCCATCGCGTTGGCCAGATAGGTCCGCACTTTGCCCATCAGGGCGTTTGTGGCCGGGCGAGCGCCCGCGCCGAAGAACAGCGCGTCGCCTTCTTTCGCGCCGGTCCGTTCGATGAGGGCTTTCTTCTCGTCCTCGCTCAGGAACTTGACGATCGGGCCGCGCATTTCGCCTTCTTTGAGCGCGATCCAGGCCAATCCCTTGGCCCCTTCGGATTTGGCGAAGGTCTCGGCATCGTCGAAGAACTTGCGGGGTTCGCCGCCGACACCGGGGGCGCAGATGACCTTCACCGCGCCGCCGCCCGCCGCCGCCGAGGTGAATACCTTGAGCTGGGACTGGGCGAAGACGTCGGTGACGTCGATCATCTCGAGGCCAAACCGGAGGTCGGGCTTGTCGTTGCCGTACTTCTCCATCGACTCCCGGAACGGGATCCGCCGGAACGGCGTCTTCGAGAAGGACTTGCTCGAGCATTCGCTGAACAGCCGCACCATGAGCGCCTCAACTTCCGCGAACAGGTCGTCCTGGGTGATGAACGACATCTCCATATCAATCTGATAGAACTCGCCCGGGCTGCGGTCGGCGCGCGAGTCCTCGTCGCGGAAGCAAGGGGCGATCTGGAAGTACTTGTCGAAACCCGAAATCATCAGCAACTGTTTGAACTGCTGGGGCGCCTGGGGCAGGGCGTAGAACTCGCCGGGATACAGGCGGCTGGGCACGAGGAAGTCGCGCGCGCCTTCGGGCGAGGAACTGGTCAGAATCGGCGTGTTGTATTCGGTAAACCCGCGGGACGTCAGGTGCTCGCGGGTAAGCTGGGCCACGCGCGCGCGCAGCAGAATATTCCTGTGCAACTGCTCGCGGCGCAGATCGAGGAAACGAAACGCCAGGCGCGTCTCCTCGGGGTAGTCCAAGTCTTGGTTCACCGGGAACGGCAGCACCTCGGACATCGACTCGACGTGCACGGTGTCGGCGACGACCTCGATCTCGCCCGTGGGCAACGAGGTGTTGACCGTGTCGGGCGTGCGCGCGACGACGTTGCCGGTGACGATCAGCACGCTCTCGTTGCGGACGTGTTCGATGGCCGCGAAGTCGCGGTTGTCGGGGTTGACGACGACCTGGGTGAGGCCGTAGTGGTCGCGCAGATCGATGAAGATGACCCCGCCGTGGTCGCGCTTGCGGTGAACCCAGCCCGCCACTCGGACCGACTGGCCCACGTCGTTCTTGCGCAGCTCGCCGCAGGTATGCGTTCTAAACGGATGCATAGCGCCACCTTTCCCAGAATGCTGTGTGCGCATCATGACGCACCAAACCCGGATCCCCGCCGTGCACGGCTCGTGAAGTCGGGACAGTGTACCGGCCACTGGAAAAGGTGTCAAATCGAAGGGTTTCGGCGAAAGAGTCTCATTTCATCGCACGCGTGGCGACTGCCTCCTTCCCAGGCCCAACGTGGAAATAGGGATGAACTTGGGAACAAGAAAAGGCGCTGCCGCCGGCCTCGAACGCGACGAGAAAGACCGCTGGCACACCCTCTGGATGCTGCCCCCGAGCCTGCTCAACTAGACGACGGAGGGGCAGGGCGGCGAAGGTGCCCGAGACTGCCTTCGAGACAGTCTCGGTAATTGTCGATGGCGTTCTTGGCTAACGCTTTCTTCTCTCCAATACCGTCCTCCGAGAAATAGCCAATGGCATCTGCTCTTTCTTTGTCGTCATCGAGTTGCGAGAAGCCGACTTTCGAGACTTTCTCCCAGGCGCAATTATGCCAATTCACAAACTCGTTTCGCATAATGTCGATCACCAACCCGAGGTCGGCGGGAACGACGCGGGTACGTTCTTCCTCTGGCTTGTTCATATCCCAGTTGTCGAGCAGTTTGGTTTGGATGGCCTCCACCAACGGAACTCGAATTTTCTTCATTTCCTCGCCAAACTCGGACAACAAAGCGAGTTTGGGCCTGCACGCTCGCATGGTTCGAGTCACGCCGATAATGCCCATATGATTCGGGTAGCACGCCTTGCGCGGATCGGACTCGGTCTTGGGGTCCAATTCCCCTTTCTTCACCGACCCAATATGGAGCACCATGAGGTCCGCGTGCTTACCTCCAGCCTTATTGTACTCGCGGTGGATTTCCGAACTTCCCCCGTCCGTCTTCGGGGTCGGGTCCTGCTCATTGGGGTCCAGCGGGTAAAGCCCCGTATCGCTTGTCAAGAGAACGCGGCGCACGTCTTCTTTCTTCGTGTCGTCTTTCTTATCGTTAAGGAAAAACAAGAGCCCAACCGCGTGGTCGCGCGACAAGATATCGTCGTGGTACGCAGGCAGCACCCGCAGCTTCAGCTCGCCCGGCACCGCCCCCAACTCAAATTCACCCTCCGGATTCAGCGTGAACACGCCTTCCGTAAACCCCTCACTTTTCAGAGGCAGCATCCCCGCGAATTTCTGAAAAGCGGTATTAGAGAGATAAAAGCGGATGCGGCTCGGCGCTGGCTTTGGCTCCTCTCTCTCGATCTGCCTGTTTCGCTCGCGAAACAATGTGCGAAGCGCCTCGAAATCGGCGGTATGATCGACGTGGGCGTGGGTTAGCACCACATTGTGGATGTCACCGAGGTGTCCGCCCGCCTGCGCAAAGTTCTCGATGAAGTTGAGACCTGGGTCGACGACTGTGCCGCGTCCTTTGTGCCAGAGGAAATACCCGCCCCCAACGCTCCGCTCTTCCCCGCTCGCGGGAATGGCGGGAGTAAAGGAGTTCCAGCGCCGCAACACCATAAAAAGCGACCGGTCCGGCGGAAGCAGCGAGGCTTCCGTCAGGAATTTGCTGAGTGTTTTCTTGCTGGACTCGATGGCCGCCTCACAGGTCGTTCGTTCTTCCATAAGCGCCTCGCGAAGACTCGCTATGAATATCTCGATGGCAGCCATCTCATCCGGACCCTGAGGCACCTCCGCTTGGGGGAGAGATGGATATCCGCCACCATCCGGCGGGCGGGGCGGCGGAGATGGGGCCGGGCCCGGCGTCACTTCCGCTGCCTCGACCTCTGCGTCGGATTGTTTCGCCAACTCCTCGTCCGCATTCAAACCAAGGACGCCACACAGGGCGACAAAGGCGCCACGCCACGTCTGCGGTGCCAGCCTCACCGCCGACTTCATTCTCGTCAGCGCCCGTTCGCGGTTTTCCAGCTTAAACTCGGACGCAGCAGCACAAGCGTGAGCATCGCCATCATAGGGATTCACTGCAATCGCCCTGTCGCTCCACTCGATCGCCGATTTGAAGTCACTCCTATTGAATAGCGCGAGCCCTATCTCCCGCATCGAGTTCCAGTCCATGGGGTTGATCGTAAGGGCCTTGCTGTACCACTCGATCGCCGCGTCAAAGTCACCCTTTCTCTGCAGCGCTACGCCCTTCTGACGCAGCGCGTTCCAGTCTTTGGGATTCACCTCGAGCGCCTTGTCAAACCACTCGATCGCCGCATCAAAATCACCCTTCCTGCCAAACAACGCCCCCTTATTTCGCATCGCTTCCCAGTCTTTGGGATTCAGCGCAAGCGCTTTGTCAAAACACTCGAGCCCACCATCGAAGTCTTCCTTTTCTGCGAGCGATGCTCCTTTCTGTCGCAGCGCGAACCGGTCCCTAGGATTCACCTCGAGCGCCTTGTCAAACCACTCGATTGCAGCGTCAAAGTCCCCCTTGTAACACAGCGCTGAGCCCTTTTCCCGCATCGCGTCCCAATCCTTGGGATTCTCCGCAAGCGCCTTGTCAAACCACTCGATTGCCGTGTCAAAGTTGCCCTTCTTGCCCAGCGACACGCCTCTACTCCGCATCGCGGTCCAGTCATTGGGATTCAACGCGAGCGCCTTGTCGAACCACGCAATCGCCGCGTCCTCGTCACCTGCAAAGGAGTTGTAGACTCCAAGATTGCGCAAGACGAATGATGTAGGGTTATGTCCGTTTGCCTTGGCCCAGTCGAGTCCTTCGGTGAGCAGTGCGATGCACTTCGGATAGTCTTCCGTCGTATATAAGACAATTTCCGCATCGAAGAACGCGGCGTAATCGAGGTCTCCGGCGTCACGCGCTTCTTGCGCGATCGGACGCAGCTTGGCTAACGCCTTCTCTTTGGAGCCAGACATAGCCAGGTCGTCGGCCTCTTGGCTAATCGTTTCGTAACGCTTGATGCGCTCGTCGCGTGAGTCGTCAGTCATGATCTGTTTCGCCTTCTTTCCTCGTTCCCAAGTTGCACTTGGGAACGCAGTTTCCCCGAAGCTGAGCTTCGTCTTTTTCTCACGCCCCCACTCGGATAGCGGGGCAACAATCTCGAACGTGAAGCGGTCGCCGTCGGACTGTGCAAGTGCATGACGCGAGCATGGGAGTACTATAGCATGCGTATGTGGGGAGTTGAAGCGCAGCTTCAACAGAGAGCGTTCCCAAGTGCAACTTGGGAACGAGGAGACTCGGGAACGAGGAACAAGGAAAGACTTGCCGGGGCCCCGTTTACGGCGCGTTGGGGCTGAGGTCGGCCTCGGGGACGGGTGCGACGGGGTCGAGCAGTTCGGGGGCCATGGGCGCGGGAGCCGGGGGCGGCGTGGGTTCGGGTGCGGGCTCGGGCGTGGACTCCGGCGCGGGGGCGGGCGCCGGGGACGGTGCGGGCTCGGGTGCGGACTTCGGCGCAGGCGCGACCGGGGGCGTGGGCGCGGCGGCGTCCACGGGCATGCCCACCAATTCGTCGTCCGGCGGCGCAAGCACAACGATCTTGGGCGGTTCGGGGATCGTCAGTGGCGCGGGCGCGGCGTGCGCGATGCGGTATTGCGCCGGACCGGCCAGCACATAGGTGCGGGCCTGCGTATCGCGCACGCGCACGGCTAGGGGGTTTCCTTCAACCGTCTCGCGCGGCAGCGGGGTCCACCCGTGGTCTGGCCCGAGCGCGTAGACGTTCAATTGACCGACATGTTCCGCGGCGCAGAGCGGAGCAGGCGCTTCAAGTTCGACGGCGACGTTCAGGCCGGGAGTCTCCGGCGTGCATGCCACCGACACATACGCCGAGTACGCCGCAAAGCCATCGGGCAACGGCGCAGGCGCGTTGAACAGGGTCCGGATACGGGCGTCGATGACCGGTCCCGGCGATTCGACGCGCACGAGGCCCAGTCCGCCGCGGGGACGCAGCAGCGCGATGCGGCCGTGGGCCTGTTCCGCCGCCGAGAGGACGTCGCTGGACTCGAACGGCACGGGTTTCAGTCGCCGCGCGAGCAGCAGGTCGAGTTGATCGGCGTAGTGCGGCGAGTCCGCGCGGTCCGATACGCCAAACGGAAGCAGACTCCGCGTCTCGGGGGTGTCGCCAAAGCGCACGGCCATCGCGAAGGCGTAGCCGTAGGTCACGCGCCAGCGTTTTTCCTCGAACACGCGGTTCGAGGCCACGAAGATGGGGTCGCCCACGTCGGTCCCTGGAAATGGCACTTCGCGGGTTCCGCGCCGGAGCACGTGGACGTCTCCCCAGGGAACCGCCGCGTTCTGGAACTCATTGCGCATGGCGCTGCCCGCCTCCGATGCCGCGCGCAACGCGGGCGCGCGCAACGCTTCGACGCCCGACGCGATCGCCTGCATCAGCCCGCCCTCGGTGGCGAACTCCGGGGCCATTCGGCGCAGGGTCGTCCACCAGGTGGTGTAGAACGCCATCGCCGTGCTCGAAGTCGTCGCCGCGCCGTCCCACGTGCGAATGGCTTCGAGACCGTTCACGCCATCGGGGTGAAGCGCGTTGTAAACCTCCGGCAACGCCGTCTTCGCGTTCAACAGAAAACGCGACGCCTGCGCGGCAAACGGCACTTGGGTGTCGAACAGCAGCCCTTGCGCGGCGTCGAAGGTCTGGCCCGGCGAACGCAACAGTAGCCGGACACGTTGCGCGCGGTACGTGTCGCGATCGGTGACCAGCCACAGCGGCCACTGTTCCGCCTTCAACCCCGATCGTTCCGTCGCCAGCCACGGCGGCGCGCCGCATCCCTGCAGATACCCCGAGGGCGGATTCGTTACCGTCGGCAACAGGTCCATAGGCACTGTGTCGCCCCACTCGAAGAACGGTTCGTTCCCCGGCACCGGCGCGCTCCAGTCGGTGATGATTTTCGGCTTCTGGGGCGGCGGCGAAGGAGTGGCTTTCGCTGCGTCGGTTCCTTCCGACGCGGCGGGCGGAACCTCCGGAGGCGACCATGCCTTCCGGCCGACCTTGGCGTTGTAGAGGTAGAAGATGTTCCCGGCGCGGTCGGCGTACAGCACATGAAAACAAGGAAGCTGTTGCAGCGCCAACGCCTCGCGGAACGCGCCGAGATCCGTAGCCCGCCCCATCTCCACCAACTGTCCCAATGCGCCGAAATCACGGTAGCCGCCGATGCGATAGCTACAGAACCGGCCCTCGTTCATCCCCACCACCGGCCCGCGCCCGGCGTCCATCGTATCGACCGCGCGCCGCTGCAACGCGTTGCCCGTGCGGACGTAGTACGACTTCGGTTGGGCGGAAAGCCGCAGATAGTACTGCGCCTCGAGGGCCTCGATGCCGCCTTGGCCCGTGCCCGGCGGCGATTCGAGGTAGATATCGCCGGTATCGGCCTGATTCGGGGTAAGCGCCCAGCCCAGCGCGCCGTTGTGGCCCATCAGCAGCACCGGCAACCCGCAGAGCGTTCCGCCCGACACGGTGTATCCGGGCGCACTGAGTTGCGCTTCGCACCACTGAAATGGCCCTTCGTAATCCGTGAGCGCGCTCATCACCAACATTGTGCTGCCGTCCGCCGAACGACCCGGCGCAATCGCCCAGGAATTGCCGGAAACCGCCGCGGGCGGACGGTGGTAGACATCTTTGAGGTCAAACGGCGCGAAACTCATCAAGTAAGCGTGCAAAAGCGCCAGCACATCGTGCGGTTTGACGCCCTCTGCCCATGACGGCGCCTGCCCCGCGTTCGCCGCGAGCCAACTGTTGACCCCCAGCGCGAACCCCGCGCAGAGATCGCGAATCAACGGGTCGGCCTGACGAAACGCCTCTTCGGCAAGCGTGGCATGGCTCATTTGCAGCGCGAAGGCGTCGGAGTCCGCGAACTCCTCGCCCCAAACCTCGGCGGCGCGGCCATTCACGACACGGTAGGCCTTGAGCACCGCCTCAATGCGATCCTCGGCCTGCGCATAGCCGAACCCAAACGCCATTGCGCCGAGCGAATCTGCGCGGACATACGGCACACCCCAGGCGTCGCGGTAGACGGTGACGTGCTTCCAGAGATCCTCGGGAGTGACGAGTTCGTCGCCTTGCCCCCACGCGAGGGGGGCAACGACGAGCGCGATGAACACGGCGCATTGTTGGGCAAAACGACGCATGACCGAGTGTATCACGCCTCCGTATCCGCTCCCAAGGCGGCGTTCAGCGGACAAACCGCGCGCGGACGCGGTTGTAGGTGATCCAGAAGGCTCGGAGGCGATCTCGGTCGCGGTCGTCGAGGGGTTGCCCGGCGTAGTCGGCCTGCACGAGCAGGCGCGTGAGTTCGAAGGCCTCGTCGCGCAGGGACTGCAACGGTGCGGGGAAGGCTTCCATGAACTCGTAGGGCGTCTGGCTGGGCGAGCGCGGCGTGCCGAGGTCTTGCGCCAAGGCGCAGAGCGCGTCGTAGGTGTAGGCCACGAGTTCGGCGGTGCTACGGGAGGCCGCGGCGGGTTCGCTCAAAGGGTTGCGGTAGCGCGCGGACAGCGCAATCTCGCGGCTGATGCGTGGGCGGCGGTTGATGCGCGGGAGTCGTGGCAACTGGCCCAGACGTTCGAGAACGCGATCCGCGCGTTGCAGGGCGCGCTTTACGGCAGGTGGATAACGGCGCGGGTTTCGCGTGGCCTCCGCGGCGAAAAAGCCCAGCGTCCGCAGCGTGCCGTACGCGAGGAAGAGGCCGAGCATGACCAACACCGCGCGTCCGGCGTAGTGCATGAAACGCGCCTGCTCGAGGATTTCGACCGGAGTCGCGGCGACGGGCGCGAGCCGGAACGTCGAGTTCTGCGTCCAGAAGTCGGTTTGGTGCGAGGTGATGATCGCCATTCGCGGCAACGACGGCAGCGGCAGCGCGGTTGCGCCGATCGTGATTACGGCGACCAGAGCAATGCCCAGGCCCAACCAGAACGGGGCGAGCCCGGACGGGATAGTCACAAAGCGCGCGCGGAAATAAGCGCGAAGTCCACTCAGACTCGTCATCATGAGCAGCAATAGCGCCGAAACCGTGTAGACCCCGATGTAGAAATGCCCGGCCATGATCATCGGATCGCCGCCGTGCATCACGACGCGCTGTCCCAGCGCGAAGATCGCCAACACCGGGACAGAGAAATAGAAGATGGACATGCCCGGATGCCGCCGCGGCATGCGCTCGTCGAAGTCCTTGGGATCGCCGAGTTTCTTCGCTTTCGGTTTCCAGCCCTCGATGGGGTCGTAGACGTCGGGAGTGGGCGGGGTGTCCGCGTCGCGCGCGCGCGTTCGCACGCCCCAGGCGAACTTACGCAACGTGCCCGTCAAGATGCCGATCTCGCCCGCCGTCGGGTTTTCGTCCACGCAGCACTCGTGCGTCAGGCGGTTGGTCATCCACCACAGAAAGGCAACCAACGTCATGTTGAACAATGTCGCGGGAACCGGCGAACTCAAGAAACCACGCACGACGGAGCCCATCTCATACATCGTGGTTGTGGCGACGGTATACAGCCCGATCGCCGCCGCCAGGCCCATCGCGTAGAGCATCGACTCTTCTTGGCCGTCGCGCGCGACGAGGCGGTTTAGCGCCACGATGCCCACGAGGAAAAAGAACGCCACCCAGCGCAAGTTCAGGTCGTTGACCTCGGTGTAGACGTAGCGAACGTCGAGCAGGAACATCACCACCGACGTGACCATGACGAACACCAGCGTGGGGGCGAAGCCGAGGAGCAAGAAGTCGGTGATGGTGCGGTGCAACGGCCGCTTGACCGGCGCGGGGAGGTCCTTGCTGAGCGTCGCGAAATCCGTCTTTGGGGCGCGGGCACGCGTTTCCCGGGCGCGTTTTAGGCGTCCCTCGGCTTCGAACTGCGCCGCCTTTTCCGCCGCCTCGGCCGACAACAGCGAGGCGAGATCGGTCGCTTCCGGCGAAGGGGGCGGATCGGTTGGACGGTCGGACATCGGCAACCCTCTGTTTCCCACAAAATCCGTGGGAATTCAGTGTAGATCACCCGACGCAGGGAGGTCTAGGCGGTATCCGTATGGCAAAAACGCCTCGCTTGGTTCCCCAATCGCCGGGTAAGACAACGTAGCTTGCGCAAGCCCTTATTGCTCAAACAAAGGTGGGTATTAGGGAAGCATCCGATGGGTGCATGCAGTCCCCGCACGGTTAGCGTAAACGTTCTTGCGGCGAATGGCGGGTCTGGCGCAAGCGTGCTGAATCCGCGAAGCGGATGACAGAGCGTAGCCCCGGATGGAGCGAAGCGGAACCCTGGGTTTGGCACCTCAAACAGGGAACCCGCGCAGCGGGTGTCAGAGTCGCCTTCTTGGAGAAGCATTCCATTTTCTAACACCCCGTTCCGGGGTTCTTTTCTTTGGGAGAGCATCCCCCGGGTTCCACTTCGCGGCTACGCCGCTCCGTTCCACCCGGGGCTACGTTCTGTCATCCGCTTCGCGGATT
>JBHELB010000029.1:0-51736 GCA_041859045.1 Candidatus Hydrogenedentales bacterium
GTCGTTCCTCGCGTCCTTACACGATTGGAAAGGCCCAAGTCTATTCCGATTCCCATATCGATCACTCCCAAAACCGTCTATAACACATTGGCAAAACTCAAATTACAACCCACAACCTCAAAAACAACCGGACAGCAGTGATGTTTCTTCGTAATAATCTGGGAATGGCCCGAACGAATCGGACAACAGTCCAGGAACGCCATCAACGCATCATCCTCGTACAAAGTCACGGCGTTCACCCCACCCCGCGCGATCTCGCAGAAAACACAGTCGAGCATGCTCTTCTCCTTAGCCCCGCAAGAATCCCATCCGACAATAACGCAGACTATGCGTACCGCTGCCCTCGTTATGGTGTATCAGCGCGGAGAATTACGACTTCTTCCTGCAGGTCGATGCCGAATTGGGCTTTGACGGTATGTTTGCAGAGGTCGATGAGCGCGAGGATATCGGCGAAGGTGGCGGAATCCTCGTTCATGATGAAGTTGGCGTGCTGGGGGCTGATGATCGCGCCGCCCCGGCGGGTGCCCTTGAGTCCGCAGGCCTCGATGAGATGGCCAGCGTGATTGTCGGGCGGGTTCTTGAAGACGCTGCCGCAACAGTAGCCCTGCGGCTGTTTCTCGCAGCGCCGGGCGATGTAGTGGTCGTAGATGGCGCGTTGGTCGTGGTCTGCGGGCTTGAAACGGAAAGTTCCACGCAGGAGAAGCCCGCCGGGGGGACAAAAACGCTGTGTGCGGTAACCGTAAAGGTCGGGCGTAACGCTGACGCTAGCAGGTCCAGCGGGGCCGATCACCTCCACGGATTCCAGCCACTCGCAGGTCGCGCCATTGACCGTGCCCGCGTTCATGTACATTGCGCCGCCGACGGACCCCGGTATGCCCGTAAGACCGCCTACGCCGTCGTAATTGTGTTCGAGCATGACTTCGGTGACCAGGCGTTCGAGCGGGGTACCGGCCTCGACGGCGTACCGGTCATTGCTCAGAGGCTCGATGCGGTTGAGCGAGGTGGTGATGAGCGCCGCGCCGGAAATGCCGCGGTCGTCGATAAGCACGTTCGACCCGCCGCCGAGAATGAGTTTGGGACCAGGCTGGGTCTGCAACCATGCATAAGCCTCGCGGGCTTCATCGAGGGTGCGCGGGACAAGCGCAAGGCGCGCGGGACCTCCGACGTGGTAGCGCGTGAGGGGCGCAAGGGGCAGGTTTTCCACCGCGAACTCAAAAGGGATCGCGCTCATATTACTTCTTGCCGCCCTTGGATTTGGGCTCCTCGGCGGAGACTTCATCCACCGAGACTTTCGTAACGCCTGCCGCCTGGGCGGCGTCGATGGCATGGGCAAAGGCCTCGTGCGGTGCGTCGGGATGGGTCAGAATCAGTGCACCGTCCGGGTTCGTTGTCGCGGCCGCCTTGATGGCGTCCGTCAGCCCTTCAAATGGGGCCGGGCTGTTCTCCACACTGAATTGTCCATCCGCCGCAATGCGAATCTCGACGTGTTTGGACTCGTCCTTGTCGGCGGGCTCCGCATCGCCCGACACAACGGAAAGGTCGAGTCCTTTATACTCAAGGATGGGCGCAATGACCATCATGATGATCAACAACACGAGGAAGATGTCGGTAAGCGGCGTGATGTTGATCTCAGCGATTAGTGCCCGCTGCTTCTGCCTCATTTGGAGTGGGTCCTTTGGGGGCCGTAGTGGCCTGCCCGTATACGATCATTTTCTCGAAACCCGCGTCTTGACCGGCGCGGAACAACGCTAACACGACGCCGCTCTTGGTGGTTCGATCGGCACGCACCAGCAGCTTCTTCTCGGTGAGACCGATTACCTTCGATTGCAGGATGGTTCCCAGGATATCGGCGGGAATTTCTTTATTGTCGATGAAATAGCGACCGTCTTGGGTCACATCCACGGCTACTTCTTTCTGGTTGACCGTGTTGCCCGTCATGATCTCCGGCGGACGAATTTCAGGGCCTGAGCGCTGCAAGACAGGCGCCACGACCATCATGATCGTCAACAGCACAAGGAAGACGTCCGTCAGCGGCGTGATGTTGATATCCTGAATAAGGTCCCTTGTTTTTCCGGTGACTTTGGTGGCCATGCCGGGAGACTCAGATGCGGCCGCGCGGTTCGGAGTAGTTCCGGCTGGGGGCCGTCTTCATCAAAGCAGGGGAACTCTCGATAGCTCCGAGCAGCGTAAGCTTGACCAGTTGGAAGTCGTCCTCGTAGCGATTGACAACCGAATGAAAATAGTTGTTGAGCGCTACGGCAGCCATCGCGACCGCCAAACCGCAGGCGGTGGCGATCAGGGCCGACCCGATACCGAACATGACCTGCGATGCCGCCGCGCCGCCCCCGCCGGCCTTGGCCATTTCGCCGAAGGTAAGCAGGATGCGGATCACCGTGCCAAACAGACCAAGGTAAGGGGCGATCGTGGCGATGGTGCCCAGGATCGAGAGGTGGCGCTCCAGGCTGCGCACGGCCAGTGCGACGGTGATGTCGAACGAACGCTCGAAGTTGCCACGGTGCTCTTCGAGGATGCGGATGCCTTCCTCGGTCACGTCGCCCAGGAACCCGCCCGTGCTTTCGCTGAGCATACGGCCGTTCTCGAGTCCGCGCGTCAGTTCACGTTGAAGTTTGGGGATGAAGACAATGACATCACGGCGATGCGCGCGGTAAAACCACCAGCGTTCCGCGGCGACGGCGATCACCAGAAATGAGCAGATAAAAATGGGCGACAGGATAGCCCAGTCGTGTCGAAGCGCAAACCAGATCATTTCCATTCGATTCACCTCATTCCCGTGCTTGGCCTTGTGCCGGGCCGCTCAACGCATGGGAAGCCTCGGCGCGCGTTCGTCGAATTCGCGATTTGACGAAACGCAAACATGGGTGGCGGAAGTATAGCACACCTCGCAGGCCCACTTCCTCTGGCTATCGAGAAGCGTCGGCGTGCTTGCGGGCCTTGAAGACCAACTCCGCGCGGCAGATATACCCGTGGTCTTCGACCGTGCAGCCGCGCTGCTCGATGGCCTTCTTCAGGCTGTCGAACGTGTAGTGGGTGACGTGCTCGTCGGCGTAGGCGCCCGGCGCAACTTTCCCGTAGATCCACTCGATGACCGACCACTGCCAACTGCCGTAGTCCGGCGTGCCGAGGACAAGCACGCCACCGGGCCTGAGGATGCGCACAAGCTCGTCAATGAGGCGGCCGTCTTCGTTCGGGATATGCTCGATGACCTGGGAACAGACGACGCAGTCGAAAGAGGCGTCTTCGAAAGGCAGGCTCGTGCCGTCGCCCATCACAAGGAGTTTGTTGGTGCGGCGCATGAAAGAGAGCTTGTCGTGGCGCATATCGACACCCACGGCGTGCGGCAGATCGGCCAGAATCCGGCTGCTGCCGCACCCTACGTCGCAGGTCGAGACAAAGGGGGGCGTGAAATCTTTGATGATTCTGTGGCGCGAACGCTGCCAATAGCGCTGGAACCAGATCCGGCTGTCGTGGGCGCGCCAATCGTAGTCCGCAAACGTGATCGAATTCCGGATCGCCCACATTCGGTAGGCGAGGCGGAGATATTCCCTCCCAAAGCGGATGATTTGCGCATGGGAAGCGCCGGACTGGCGCGGCTGATAGGTGAAGGGAACTTCCGCGATGATGCGCCCTTTTCCATAGGCCTTGATCAGGATTTCGATCAAGATGACGAAATTGGTCTGTTCGAGTTGGATGTTTTCGAACAAGGATTTTCGGTAAAGGCGGAATCCGCTGGACATGTCGCGCACGGGAATGGACAGCACATTGCGGAAAAAGCCATTGAGAATACGGCTTAACATGAGCCGGAAGAAGGGCTGATCGGCGTGCCCCCCCGCAACGTAGCGCGAGGCGATCACGATATCGCCCTTGTGGCGATTTTCCCAAAGCCGGTGGATAAACTCGGCCGGGTGCGACATATCGGCGTCCATGGTGATGACGAATTGGCCATGCGCCTCCGTGATGCCCCGAAAAACCGCCACGCCGTAACCGCGGCGAAGCTCCTGAATATGCCGGAATCCGTCGCCCATTCGCGAGACAATATCGCCGCTGCCATCCTGCGAATTGCCGTCCACCACGAGCACTTCCCACGTTGCGCCGGTGGCATTTAGCGCTTCGCGTAGTAGCGGGAGTAGTCGGTATAGATTTGGCCCTTCATTCAAGGCCGGAATCACGACGGAGACGTCGAGCGTATTTGGAAGCAACTTGTTTTTTTCTGACGTATGCGGAGTCATGCGAGGCCGATCCTATCTATCTCTGTTGAAGGCTCTACCGTATATCGAATCAAAACCGCATCGCGCGGGAACGTTTGGCCGCTCCGGAGATGATATTCGGACCAGATTCCCTGTGTCTACTCATTTTCATAGCCATCGTATCGGACGTGATCAAAAAGAACGACTTCTCCTGAATTGCCCGCGCTACGTACGAGTTCAATCTGAACAAATGCGTCACCATAGAGTTTTTTGCTGATTGGAAGTTCCACGCTAAGCGTTTCCCATTGGCCAACGTGGGTGCACGTAGTGCTTTCCCGATAGTATGGGCAAGGCCCCCGCGAGTCGCCCTCGCGCAGGAGGATTTGGGGACGTCCTCCCGTGGCCCAAACGTCAGCGGAAAAGCGAAGGCGTTTCCCCAAGACTGAACTGTCAATGGGAATGCGCTGAACCACAAGTCCGTAGGTATCCACTTGGGCCCACCTGAGAGAGACGCCGCGCGCGGGCTCCATGGAAACGGAACTAAGAGAACCAGGCCCCAGCCAGCGTTGCGGCGTCCAGGCTATCGGGATGCCGTTGCTCCATTGCTCAAAATCTCCATTTGCCACGGACATTCGGGTCAGTGCTGGTGCTTTCGGCTCAATATAGGAAACGGCCTGCGAAGGACGGTAGATCAGAATTTCGGGACCTGACAGGCCTGTTTCCGAGCCCGGGACAAAGCGAGCGACCAATTCGCACTCCTTGGCGAGGGAATCGTATTTCTGCAATTCCTTAGCGTGTAGATCAGGGTGGGCGCGGAGTTCGTTGTATTGCGCGGGAACGGTAATGATGCAGTCGAAGTTCTGCCATTGAAGCCAGTCCTTTGAAAGCCCAGCAAAGGAGAGTGCCGAAAGGTAATAGCGGCTTTCATCAAGGGACGGGCCGTAGAAGTCAAAGGCGATATGTGCGCCAAACGGAACCCGCGCATCGACCCACGTCCGGGCCTGCCAGAGGGTGGAAGGCCCACCGGCATTTCGTGCGAATTGAAGTTCAGCGCGCGCCATTTTCCCAAACAGAAGCAGCGATACGATAACAAGAGTCGCGGCCGCCAAACCGGCGAAGATACGGGGTATGTGCTTGTTGGAGGAGCGAAACGCGTTAAAAAGCACTTCGGCCGGGGCCAACAGTGCGTAGGCGGCGTACAGGGCAATAAAGCATGTTGTAACGGTGATTGTGCTCTGATGAGGATTCGGGAAATATCCCATGACGGCGAAGGTGATGCTCGGAGCCAAGAAAAGAGTGATCGCAAGGGCGGGGGCGCGCCATAGCATGACAAGCGCGCCGATGGCCGCGAGCCCAAGCAACTCTATACCGACTCCGCGCTTGAGATAGGCGAAGTTCTCCACATAACTGTAGGTTCTTTCGGGTCTCGCGGAAATATAGGCGTCGTGGATGATCGTGTATGAGGCCAAGACGTCCCGAGTTTTCAGAAGAAGAAAGGGGTCTAGAATCAGATAAACGAGCGGGACAACGACGCAAGCGGCGAAAAGCCTCGGAGCGAAAAGCGTGATTTTGTTTTGCCGCCAAAGAAACACGTGCGCCGCCAGGCACGGGAAGACAGCGGCGCCACCGGGGAGCTTACAGGCTAGGGCGCACCCCGCAAACAGCGCGGCCAGAAGGTAATACCTCCACTGCGGCCCCTTCACGAGTGCGGCGCAGGCCATGTACACGGCGAGAATCTCGAACAGGGTCATGTAGATATCCACACGCGTTTCCGAAGAGGATTGTGCGTGAAGAAAGCAGACCGCTAGAAAGGCGGTCGTTCCCGCGGCGACGGCCCGTGATTTCAGGAAGCGCCAGGCGATTGCCGCGGTTACCGCGATGGAGACCGTTCCGGCGAGACCGGTTACCACGCGTGTCCAATAGTAAAACGCCGAGAGGTGAATTTGGTCAAGCGAAAGGGCGGTTCCAAGAAAAGTCGAACCTTTGTAAACGCCCAAGACGACCAAGGCGAGAATGTAGTAGAACAACGCGCCGTAGACATGGAATCCAGAGTCGAGGGTACGATTCCGGACCATTTCTATCGCACGTCCGGTCGTGAAATCCTCATCGGCGCGCAGTGTAACGAAACTTCGATCCGCAATAGGGGCTTCCGGCATTCCGTACTGCGCGAGTTGGATTCGAATGGTCAACGCGAAAAGCAGCAGGAGTAGAATCAATAGAAACCAGACAACCTCATTGCGCGCTAAGGCGCGCAGGCGCTCGGGAATCCAGCGGGGAGCATTGCTCACATGGGGCATGGTCATCCTGAAGTGTCTTCCTCTCCTCGCCTCAAGGACATTTGCACAAAATGACTCAAGGCTGGCGGGATTATAGCGGGTCATGGGTGTCCCTGCAACCGGTGATTTAGCGCATAACCTTTTGGGCCTCACTGAGTTCGGGGAGGGAGACGGCCCTATTTCTCGCGAAACCCGCTATGGCGAGGAGGCCTAGCGTTGCGCTGGAGAGAAGGGTTGTCCATTTCCCCAGTGTAAATGCGAGAGGTGCATATACCAAACGAAGTTGGTGGGGGCCTGCGGCCAACGGAATTGCTCGAACGGCCAGATCGGCAGGCAGAACACGGTAGTCCTTTTGCGTGGGGTTGTTGGAACCCTCACAGCGCCAGCCTTTCGCGTAGGAGTCCGTGACGAGGAGAATAGCCGGTCTGGGAAGATCGACACGCAGACGTATTTCGTCGGTGGACTCTCCGGTCACTTGCACGGTTCCTTGTTCTCCTCCCTGCTCGGGCTCGGGCGATGGAGGAGTCTCGAGAATGACGATTTGTGTCGGATCAAAGGCGGGCACAGTCATCTTTTCAATGACTTCGGCCGGACTAGACGCTACCGCGTAGCGTGTCATGAGAGAAAAGCGTGGCAAAGGTTGGGGAATAGCGGCCGTCAGCGGGGCACCGTTCTTGAAACTGGTAGCTAGTGCGCAACGCACGATTCGGAAAAGATTGGGGTAGGGAATGTTGATAGTTTCCCGGAGGAGGGTATTGCCGGTCATGGCGCGGGCAAACAGGTCGTACCGCCAAAACATGAATGGATCATAGCCCCACGCGTTGTATCCACGAAGACTGAGCGCATGAGTTGGGGCGATGGTCTCAAAGACGCGCTGTTCGGGGCCCACGCTCCCGTAATACCCGTTGAGAGTGGCGCTGTAGACCTGGGAAAGGTTCCACGTGGGCCGTGCGTAACGGGCGTGACCAAATACTTCCACGAGCCCAACGATGAGACAGGCGTATGCCGCCCAGCGGCGCTGCTTGGATAGAAACAGGAAGAGACTGAATGTGACACACGTCGCGGCGGCCACAAGCAACGCCAGAATTCCCGTCAGGGTGGCCTGAAAGTAGACCGTGTCGGAAAAAGCCGAGAGGGTTTGGCCGTTGATATGCATTCGTTGCATAAGGGCGCGCCAGAGGTCGTTTTCTACGGAGTTGTGCGCCTGCCAAACAATCCATGCGACGCCCCCCAACATCAAAGCGGCCAGTATCTGCACCGCGACAGCTATTCCAGTCGCCCCTTTGCGGTTTTCCAAAAAACGCTCGATGCCGATTCCGGCAAGCAGTGAAAGGAATAGCGTGGGATAGACGAGAAATCGAGCGGGGCCTCGAAAGAGGCTTATGCCGGGCATGTAGTCGTACAGGAACTTGTAGAGGGGAGTATAGGACCCAAAAGCCAGGAGAAAGGCGATGAAAACGAACCCGAAAAGGAGTAAGCGGAGGCGTCCTTTCCCATAGATGAGGCCGTAGATGGCGAGGAAAAGGAACACGATTCCAACGAACGCACAGACTTCCCACCCCCACCAACGCCCCCAATAGCCCGCGCCATTTGAGACATCTCCCAATAGCCAGGGAGTCAAGAACATGGCGAGATTTTCGAACGGAAACGACAGACTGGCGGCGAATCCGAAAGACGGAGTGTTTGAACGGTCGGTTTCGGCGAGTAAGGAATAGGCCGGCCACAGTTGGATAGCGGCGGTGAGGACAGAGAGCGCCGGAATCAGGGTGAGGGCGCCCAACGATTTCCAGCGCTGCGGACATCCAAATAGCCGCATGCATACATAGGGGGCGGCCACGGCCCCGGTCATGAAGAAATACTGCGGGTGCCCCGCGAAGATGAGCATGGTCGTGCTTATGACTCCGACAAGAATCGCGTTCAGTCCTGGTCGTCTTAAGCCCATTTCAATGGAACAAAACAGGAGAGGTATCCAGGAGAGTTCGGCAAGAATGGTCAGGTGACCTGGGGCTATTCGCAGAAAAGCAGGAAAGGAAAACATCAACATGGCGCCGGAGAAAAAGGCGGCGGTTGGGCGGAGGTCAATGGCGCGCGCCAGGAAAAAGGTGAAATAGCCCAAGAGAAACACATGAAGGGCGAAGTCCGCCGTGACGGCTTTGGCCAGGGGAAGCGCCATGTAGACCACATTGGGCGGATAGAACAGCGCGGCTTGGAAATTGGCCGCATAGGGCACGCCTGAATAGATATGCGGATTCCATTGGGGAAGAAGGCCATTCGCCAAATGCCCGAATCCGAAATGGCGCATATGTAGGAAATAGGCGAACGTGTCGGAGTCCTGTCTGGACACTAGGCGATCGCCCGGGACAAAAAGGACGTCGCCGAACATAGCCAGTGAGAGCAGAGCGAAAGCGAGAGCGGCCCAGAGAGCACTGGGAATAAAACGATGGGGACGTTGGAGTGGATCGTCGCTGGCGATTGCCGTGGGCGCGGAACTGGGTCGGAAGGTGCTAGTGCTCATATACTCCCCGATCAAGAACCCCTCAAAGACTAGGCTTGTGTACGGTTGTCCAACATTGGAATCTCGCCGAGCAAGCGCATGAGTGTAGCATCTAGGTCAATTGCGGGTCTAGCCTCATAGCGAGACGGGGGGCTGTCACCGCGTCGCGTTGACTCACTGTTTTTTGATGCCTATCATTCCCTGTGCCCGAAAGGAGGGAGCGTCATGAAAAAATACGTATCGGCGAAAGACATTCGTGTTGCGGTGGTGGGCTACGGCGGCGCGTTCAATATGGGACGCCACCACTTGAACGAGATGAAGGCCGCGGGCATGACCCCGGCGGCGGTCGCGGAAATCGACGGCTCCCGTCTGGATGCGGCGCGCGCCGATTTCCCTGGAATCGAAACCTACGGCTCCGTGAGCGAACTTCTGCGCAAGTCGCAGGCCGATCTCATTACGCTGATTACCCCGCACAACACCCACGCCAAACTCGCGGTGCAATGCCTCAACGCCGGGCGGCACGTCGTGTGCGAGAAACCGCTGGCCATCACCACCGCCGAGTGCGATGCGATGATCGCTGCCGCACGCAAGAACAAGGTGCTGCTATCCGCGTACCATAACCGCCACTGGGACGGCTGCATCCTCAACGCCGTGAAGCAGATCAAGTCCGGCGTCATCGGCGACGTGGTGCATATCGACGCGCATATGTCGCACTACGCCCAGCCCGGCGACTGGTGGCGATCGAGTCGCTCGATCTCCGGCGGCATTCTCTACGACTGGGGCGTGCATCTGCTCGAGTACAGCCTGCAACTTATTCCATCCGACATCACCGAGGTGAGCGGATTTTCGAAGACCGGATTTTGGGCCCCCAAGACGGTGTGGAAAAAAGACACGAACGAGGACGAGGGCTTTGCCGTCGTGCGTTTCAAGTCGGGACAGTATCTGACGCTTCGCGTTTCGAGCATCGACAGCCGTCCGCATCCGTTTTGGATCGAGATTCAGGGCACGAAGGGGAACTGGTGCTTCGCGGGCGGGCTGTACGAGCACAGCGCCTATGACGGGGCCGAGCGCGTGGTTCGCGCGGGCCACAACCCGCCCGACGAGTGGATACGCTACTACAAGAACATTGCCGAGCATCTCGTGCGAGGCAAGAAGCTGGTTATCACGCCCGAATGGGCGCGCAGGCCTATCCATATTCTCGACCTCGCCGTACAGAGCGCGAAGAAGGGGCAGACGTTAAAGGCAAAGTATGCCTGATTCATGCGATTGAATTTCCCCTGTTCGGGCCGTACATTGAACACGCTGAAGGGAAGATAACCGCGAGGGGGAACAAACGTGGCGGAGACTCGCACAGGACGCCTCGAAGGGAAGCGGGTGCTGGTGTTGGGGGGGCTGGGCTTCATCGGGAGCAACCTCGCCATCCGCTGCCACCGTTTGGGGGCACGGGTGACTGTGCTCGACTCGCTGATGTCGCAGGGGGGCGGGAATATCGCCAACCTCGAAGGCTACCGCAGCGAAATCAAGGTCATCATCAATGACATCCGCGATTTCAACCTCGTCGAGCCGGTGCTTCTCGATCAGGACATTCTGTTCAACTGCGCGGGGCACACGTCGCACACCTATTCGCTCAAGGACCCGTTTTTCGACATCGACGTGAACTGCCGAGGCACGATGAACATCCTCGAGTGCATTCGCGCCAAGAATCCGAGCGCAGTCGTCGTGTATGTGGGCACGAGTACGCAATGCGGCGCGATGGTCCATGACCCCATCGACGAACTGCACCCGGAGTTTCCGTTCGACATCTACTCGGCCAACAAGAGTGCAGCGGAGAAGTACCATCTGATCTACCACCGAGTCTATGGTCTCAAGACTGCCGTGATTCGTCTTGCCAACGTGTTTGGTCCACGTGCGAACATCAAGAGCAGTCAGTCCGGCGTACTCAATTATTTTGTCGGCCTGGCGCTTCAGGATCGGCCGCTGACGATCTTCGGCGACGGTGCGCAGCGGCGCAATGTACTTTACGTCGATGACTGTGTGGACGCGTTGGTCGAAGCCGCGCTCAACGAGGCGAGTTTGGGCAAGGCGCTATTTGCGTCCGGCGACGCGGAACATTCCATCGTCGAATTCGCGGAGATGATTATCCAGGCGGTGGGTCAGGGGCGCGTGGAGCGGGTTCCGTGGAGCAGCGACTGGGTAAACCTCGATGTGGGATCGGTGTCGATATCGAATGCGCAGATCAAAGAAGTGCTGAGCTGGCGGCCCAAAACCGATCTCATGGCGGGTCTGCTTCAGACCAAGGGGTTCTATGAATCGTGCCTTCAGGCGTATTTGACTTAAACCAAAGCGAGGGGCGATGAATCAGAAGCCGTCGGTGTCGATTTTCTACCCGTTCTACAACGACTGGGGAACCATGGGAAGCATGGTGTTGCTGACCCTCGAAACCGTCGAACGGCTTGGTCTTGATTACGAGCTCACCATTGTGAACGACGGCAGCTACGGTCCTCAGAATGAAACCGTGATCGCCGAGATTCAACGCCGATTCCCACAAGTGCAGTTCATTCAGCACCCAATAAATCGCGGATACGGCGGGGCGCTGCGCAGCGGATTCGCCGCGGGCACTAAAGAATGGATCTTCTATACCGACGGCGACGCGCAATACGATGTGCGCGAGCTTGAACTGCTGGTTGAGAAGGCGGGGCCGGAAGTGGACCTCGTGCAGGGCCACAAGATTGCGCGCGGGGACCCCATGCACCGCAAGATCATCGGGCGCATCTACCATCACGTCGTGCGCATGGCCTTTGGACTCAAAGTGCGCGATACGGACTGCGATTTTCGATTACTGCGCCGATCAATCTTCGATACGGTCAAGCTGACCAGCGACAGCGGCGTGATCTGTGTCGAGCTAATGCACAAGATTAATCGTGGAGGCTTCCGCATCGTTGAGGTTCCCGTCCATCACTTTCAGCGCGCACACGGCAAGTCGCAGTTCTTCAACTTCCCGCGCCTGTTCCGCACCTTCCGACAGTTGGCGGGGCTTTGGGTCAAGGAAGTTCTTCTCGGCGGCCGCGGAAAGGCCAAGCGCGCATGATTCCCTACGTTGAGCTAAAGACGCAGTTCCTCCTCATTGAGCACGAGATTCGCGCGGCGCTTGACGAAGTGTTCGAGAGCGGACGATTTATCCTTGGCCCGCAACTCACCGCGTTCGAAGAGGAGTTCGCTGCGTACTTATCCATGCCGCACGTCGTTGGCGTGGCCTCGGGCACGGAAGCGATTCAACTCGCGCTGATGGCGGCCGGCATTGGACCCGGCGACGAAGTGATCACTGCCGCGAACACCTGCGTCCCGACGATCTGCGGCATCGTCGGCGCGGGGGCGACGCCGCGTCTGGCGGACGTCGATCCCGTGACGCTTACCCTCGATCCAGCGTCTATTGAGCGCGCCATCACCCCACACACCAAGGCAATCGTGCCTGTGCATCTCTACGGTCATCCTTGCGACATGGACGCGCTGCGTGCGCTTGCGAACCAGCATGAGATCGCGCTCGTCGAGGACTGCGCGCAGGCGCACGGAGCGGAGTATCGTGGCGTCCGTTGCGGCGCATTTGGCGCTGCGTCGGCGTTTAGCTTTTATCCGACCAAAAATCTTGGCGCCTATGGCGATGCGGGGGCCGTGGCCACGCACGACGCGGGCCTCGCGGCGGAGTTGCGGATGCTCCGCAACTACGGCGAGGAACGTCGTTACCTGCACACGCAGCCGGGCCTCAACAGCCGTCTCGACGAGATGCAGGCCGCGATCCTGCGGGTGAAACTGCGGCATCTGGAGGACTGGACTGAAGCCCGGCGTGAACGCGCAGCGGAATACAGCCGTCTGCTCGCGGGAACGCCGCTCACGTTGCCCTGCGAAGCAGACTATGC
The DNA here is from genome assembly GCA_041859045.1 of Candidatus Hydrogenedentales bacterium. Classification (GTDB taxonomy): domain Bacteria; phylum Hydrogenedentota; class Hydrogenedentia; order Hydrogenedentales; family SLHB01; genus JBHELB01. The sequence continues at coordinate 12,890 of JBHELB010000029.1, forward strand.
CCGCCACAACTATCATCTCTACGTCGTGCGGTCTTCACACCGCGATGCGTTGCAGCGGCATCTCGAGGCACGTGGAGTCGGTACATTGATTCACTACCCCATTCCCGTGCATCTCCAGCCCGCCTACGCGGGGCTTGGCTATGGGCCCGGTGATTTTCCCAACGCGGAGCGTGCGTGTGACGAAGTGTTGTCGTTGCCGATGTACCCGGAACTTCCGCTCGAACACGTGCAACGCGTGGCGGAAGCCATCTCGGAGTTCCGGGCGTGAATCTCGAAGAATACGCCATCATGTACGACGTCGAGGATGACCACTGGTGGTATCGCACGTTACGCGGCATTCTGTCCAATGCCCTGCGCAACGCAGGGCTTGGCCCCGGATCGAAAATCCTCGATGTCGGCTGCGGAACCGGCGCGAACCTGGCCATGTTACCGAAGGAAACCCAGGCTGTCGGCATCGATTTCGCTCCCGCTGCCGTCCATTTCTGCCGTCAACGAGGCCTGCATTACACCGCGGCGGCCTCGGCACTCGCGTTACCCTTTGCGGACGCCTCGTTCGATGCCGCGTTTTCCTGCGACGTGTTCTGCCACAAGTCCATCCCCAATCCCGTCGACGCGCTACGCGAGACAACGCGTGTTCTTCGCCCGGGAGGGTATGTATTCCTGAATCTTCCGGCGTACCCTTGGTTAATGTCTTCTCATGACGCAGCGGTTCACACCGGGCAGCGCTTTACCCGACCTCAGATAAGCCAGATCCTGCGCACGTGCGGGCTTGAGGCCATGAAACTTACCTACTGGAACACCATATTGTTTCCGGCCATCCTTCCCATTCGGCTGTGGCACAAAAAATTTCCCCCCGAGAGATCGGACCTCGGCGACGCTGTTCCCAGCGCACTTAACGCGGCTTTCACGAGTCTGCTGCGCATCGAGCAAGCCCTGCTGCGTGCGACGTCGTTCCCGTTTGGCCTATCGGTGTTCGCGGTCGCGCGCCGCTCGGGAAAGGGCTAGTCACGATGTCGGTACGTCACTTCTTGCGTGTCCTGATCGGCCTGGCCCTGCTGGTGAGCCTGACGGGATGCGTGTACTGGCCATCGCGCATCGAGACGCGTCCGCGCCCACGCCCACAGAAAGAGCCTGTTCCGCAGGTAACCCAGGTTCGCCCGGAAGCACTCTCGGCGTTGCGCCTGCGTATTCGCGTGGTGGAGTCGGCGCAAACGGTGGAAGTCTCGAGCGAACAGCCTTTTGACGCCGGGGGACAACGCCTTGCACCGGGAAGCTACGTTTTTTCCGCCCGCGAACTTCGCGCGCCAACGATGGTTTTCCACGTCATCGTCAAGAGCTTCAAGGCTTGGGAACAGCGCGAGGCCGACGCCGCTGTGGCGGATTGGCGCACGAAGGGCTACGACGCATCGCGCGTGACGCTTGGCCCCTGCGTGCGCGGCTCGCGCGCAACCTATGACCTGCGCGTCCATCTCGTGTCCATCGGCCGTTGGAAGACCCGCGCCGAGGCGGAAGCTGCCCGAAAGCCCCTTGAGGCGGAACGTATTTGGTCATGGGTACGCGAAGCGATTGACGAGCCAGGCGGTGGAAAAGTCAATGTCACGTCCGGCGGCCGTGCGCTGACGCAGTTGACATTGCCCGTGCGCGTAAAAGGGCCCAGTTCCGTCTCGATCTGCCTGGGAGTTGGGAGAAAACCGGCGCTATTTAGTGGAGAACTAGAGTTTACCGTCGCGCCCAGCGGCGAGTTACGCGTAATCGAGACGCAAGACCTTGAAAACTACCTCAAAGGCGTCGTTCCGTCCGAAATGCCGGCCCTTTGGCCTGCCGAAGCGCTGAAAGCCCAAGCCGTGGCCGCGCGTAGCGAGACGCTGGCGAATTTGGTCAACAAGCACGTGCTCGAGGGCTTCGATTACTGCAACGCCGAGCATTGCCGAATGTACCGAGGGCAATCCTCACGTCACCCCGGAAGCGACGCCGCCGTCGAAGCGACGCGCGGGGTCGTGATGGTCGAGGGAGGGCGGATCGTGCCTGCCGTGTTCCACGCCAACTGCGGCGGCTGGACAGAGAACAATGACGCCGTCTGGTCTTCCCCGGCCGACCCTGTGCTACGCGCCGTTTCCGATGTGCGTGGCAGCAAGGGCGGCGGCCCCGGCGACATTGAGGAGTGGATTTCGCATCCACCCGCAGCGTATTGCGATGCGGACTCCGCCCAGTTCCGCTGGACACGGCGGTTCAGTACGACCGAACTTTCCGAGCGCGTAGGGAAAGAATTCAACATTGGCACGTTGCAGCGTATCGAACTTGGCGTGCGCGGGCCAGGCGGTCGCCTGCGCGAAATCACTCTGGTGGGAAGCCGGGGCCAGACCGTGATTCAGCGGGAGCTTCGGATCCGGCAGGTCCTTGGGGGACTGCCAAGTGCTGCTTTTCTCGTGGAGACACAGAACAAGGGCGGAAAACCTTCGGAGTTTATTTTCCGCGGCGCAGGCACCGGACATGGAGCCGGTTTGTGTCAGAATGGAGCTAAGGCCAGAGCCAAGGCAGGTCAGGACTATGCGGAAATCCTGAAGCGTTACTTTAGTGGGACGGAACTTGAGAGGCTACCGTAATATGGAATGGCTTGAGTCGCTTCGTCAGAAAACCGTTCGCTACGCAGTGGGGTTGGTGTCGGGATCGTCGTGTGAGGGGATCGACGCGGCCCTTGTGCGTATCAAAGGAAACGGTCCGGGGATGTTGCTGAAACTAGTCCGGTTCCAGAACACGCCATATACCCCTGGTTTTCGTAATCGCCTTCTGGCTCCTCGCATTGACCAGCACGAGGCGGCCCTGCTCGATTTCGAGCTGGGCGAGCGCTTTGCCGAAGCGGGTAAGGAACTGCTGAAAGACTGTGCAGAGGAGGTTCTCGAAGGCATCGATTTCGTTGCGCTTCAGGGACACAACCTGTCACACATTCCGCCCCGGGGGGCGAGTCCCGTCGGAGCGCTCCAGGTGGGACAGCCCGCGATCATCGCCGAACGACTCGAGCGGCCCGTCGTCTCGGGATTCTGCATGCGCGATATGGCCGCCGGGGGACAGGGCGCCCCGCTGATGCCATACGCCGATTGGCTGATGTTTGCGCGACCCGACCGTGCTGTCGCCATCCTTTCCCTGGGCGGCGTGTCGACGTTCACTGTCGTGCCTCCGCGTTACGAGGATATCCTGGCCTTTGACGCCGGCCCCGCAACAATCGCCATCGACGGCGCAGTGCGGCTGCTGACGTCCGGCAATTACGAGATGGACACCGACGGCGAGATGGCCTCGAAAGGGGTCGTCATCGACGAATTCCTCGAATATCTACTCGAGCATCCGTTCTTTTCGCGCGTTCCACCCAAGAGCACCAGCCGTGAAGAATTCGCCCCGGAGATTTACCTGCGCGATGCCTTGAACGCCCGGCGCGGGCATTCGCTCGAAGACCTCCTCGCGACCGTGACCGAGTCCGTTGCGTTTACCATCATTCGCGCCTATAACCGCTTCATTAAATCGCAGTTCACCCTATCCCGCCTGATTGTCAGCGGCGGCGGCGCGCAGAACAAGACCCTGATGCGGCTGTTGAAAAAGGGGTTTGACGAAGTGGTCATCCGGAAGAGCGATGACTACGGCATACCTCGGGAGGCGCGCGAAGCGATCGCGTTCGCGATTTTGGGCAATGAGACGCTGTCCGGTTCGCCCGCGAACGTGCCCCAGGCTACGGGAGCGAAACGGCGCGTTGTGCTGGGTCATATCACGCCACCGTAGACGCATTTGGAGTCTATTGCGCCTCGGAATTGACCCTAAACAAGACGGCCCCGCCGTCTTCCGCGACGATCTGAAGCCACGTAGCGGAACGCAGCTCCGCCGCGACGGCATCGTCCTCTTCGTGCGTGTCGGAGCAGAACACATAGTCGATTTTCCAGCGTGCGATGAATGTCTGGCGAAACGCATCGTCCGTTCCGGGGCGGAAAAAACGGTACATATCCTCTATGACCGCCAGCGGGGCTACATCGGAGAAATTCAGCATCCCCATGCCCAGCATGCTGCGCTTTCCAGGGCGAAGCGAGATGATGTCCGCGAAGTAAGGCCCCGGCAAATCGGCCGTCAGCACCCGGCCCGGCCCGAGCGAATTCAGCACACGCGCGTCGACTGTCGTCATCGCCTCCGCATGCATCCACGAGAACGCGCTGCGGCCCGGCTCAAGCCCCAGCGGTCCGAGAAAGCACAGTGCGGATACGCCTGTGGACGCCGCGCCGCACAGCAGCAACACTCCGAGCCATACCCCACGAAGCCCCTTTCCGCGTAAGCGCGCAAGCCCATCTGCGGCGAGGAGACAAAATGGGATTCCCATCAGCACGAGCAGTCGCGACGGCGCAAACCGCATGAACCATCCCGCTCCGAAGGCGCTGATCGACGCCGCAAAGAACAACAGATACCATAGGCTTATCCAGCCGGGAGCTTCTTGAGCGGGCGCGTCGGCGCGCTCCCGCCGTCGCCATCCCCAAACCGCTCCCGCCAGTGCTCCGAGAAAGGCCCAGTCCGACACCGCGACCGCCACTCGGTAATCGCGCCCGGCCAGCCAGTTGCCCTGATAGGTCTGGTAGATAGAAAATCCCACCGCAAACGCCGCGAGATAGCCCAAAGCCGCAAACCCGAGCACGCGCCCAGTTCGGCTGAGTCGGTCCAACCCTCTCCAGACGGCTAGTGCGGCGAGCGGAGCCGCGAGCAAGATATCCGCGAGGTAGGCAGAGAAAGGCAGGGCGTCGCGCACGCCGCCCAAGGCGTTGGAGGCGAAGGTTGGGCTTTGGGAAAACGCCCATGCCGTGGCAAGGCCCCCTGCTAGCGGCCCGCACACAGCCGCCATCGCCAGTCCTCGGCGCTGACGCGAATCAAACCGCTCGGCGTACGCTGCGGCGCACAGACCGATTGCGGCAAACATGGGAACGAGCCGCGCATTGACGAGCGTTGCCACGAAAAACAACAGGCCGCACCAAAGCGCAGGCCGTTTCGTGTGGCCGCGCAACACCAGCGTCAGGCCAAACACCCCCAACGCGAGCGGAACCGTGTAATACAGGCGCGGCGCCATGAGATTCGGATTGCCTTCGAGCAGCGTCAGCGTGAAGCGCCGGAAATAGGCGTCGAACTGTGGGGCATCCAACACGCCAAAGAGCGCCGATAGAACATACAACAGACCCGCAGGACTGAATCCGAGCGCAAAGAGAAGAAACGCTATCGGCGCGAGGCGTGGAGAGAGCGTGCGGAGAAAAAGGAACGCCGCCAGTAAATAAACCGCTACGGAAAGACCATTGAGCACCCCAAGCCACATGAACTCATCGACGTGCAACAACTGGCCGAGCCAACCCAAAACGCCATAGACCCAGAAGAACGGCGCAGCGAAATAGCGCGGACTATGGTTTCCCAGGGGCGCGTCCGCGGAGGCAAACGGGGTGTAGAATCCCGTATCAAACATCCGCATACAGTGAAGGAATACGACATCGTCCGAAACGTGCAGGCCCGTGAACGCGGTGCCTTGGGTAGGGAAGTGGGCGACCCAGGCATGCTGGGCCGGGGTGATCGCGGCCAGGCACAGAATCAGCGCCCAGACCCACCACGGCGCTCGACTCGGTCCCTTGTCGCACCCCTCCGTCATGCTACTCGGTCCCAGAGCTACTCGAAGCCGGTTTCGCGCCCGCCATGCGCTGTTCGGCCTCGTCGATCAGCGCATCGAAATCGGGGTGATCCTTCCACGTGGGCGCGAAGCGGTCATCCAGCCAGCGCAGGCTATCAATGACCTGCGCCGTGTTGCCCTGCTCCAGTTGGCGAAGCGTGGTGCGGACCAAGTCGCTCGTCGCGGAGGAGTACACGGCGTTGACGCGGTGCTCATACCCAAAATGCGCGTTGGACACCAACACGTATCCAATCGCCAACGTCAGCACCGCGAAGACCACGCGCGTCTTCCGTCCGCCCTTGAACTCAACAAACAGCCACAGGGCCAGATAGGCGAGCGCAAGTCCCCTAAGAACGAGCAACATGTATTGCATGGCGAATCTCCTTTTGCGAAATCCGGCCCGACTATATCACAGAGCGCCGAAATTTCAGGTCTTTTCCTCAAATATGCTACCGTATCCCCTATGAAATCAGACGTTATCGTTGTGGGCGGTGGCCATGCGGGAATCGAGGCGGCCTTGTGTTGCGCGCGCTCGGGCCTGCACACGTTGCTCATTACCCAGCAACTCGACAACATTGCAAAAATGTCCTGCAACCCCGCGATAGGGGGCGTCGCCAAGGGACAACTCGTACGCGAGATTGACGCCCTGGGCGGCGAAATGGCGCGTTGCATCGATCGGACCGGCATTCAGTTCAAGATGCTGAACCGCTCGAAGGGCCCCGCCGTGCATTCTCCCCGCGCCCAGGCGGATCGCGCGGCCTATCAACTCGATATGAAGCAGGTGTGCGAAGCGCAAGAGGGGCTTTCTCTCAAACAGGGCACGGTCGATGCCGTCCTTGTGCATGATGGCGTTGTGGTAGGAGTACGCACCGGACATGGCGCGGAGATCGAGACCCGGGCCGTTATCGTATGCACAGGAACCTTCCTGAACGGACTGCTTCACTTCGGTCTTGCTGACGTGCCGGGGGGCCGTGCGGGCGATCCCGCCGCCGTGGGGCTTGGGGGATGGTACCGCGAGCAAGGATTTTCCGTGGGGCGTCTAAAAACAGGTACATGCCCGCGGCTGCACCGGCGCAGCATTGATGTGGACCGCATGAGAGAACAGCCGGGCGACGACGATCCTAGGCCGTTTTCCTTTTCGACCCCCATCGAGGGATTTGCACCGAACCGGATCGTTTGTTGGCTAACGCAGACAACCAGCGAAACACACGAGGTGATCCGGCGCAACTTGGATCGATCCCCGATGTTTTCAGGAAAAATCGAAGGTACGGGAACACGCTATTGTCCGAGTATTGAGGACAAGGTATTTCGATTCGCCGAGCGTACCTCGCATCATCTCTTTCTGGAACCCGAGGGGCTTCACACCCATGAGGTGTACGTCAACGGACTATCGACCAGTCTGCCCGAGGATGTGCAGTACGCGATGTTGCGGACCATCCCCGGCCTGGAGGAAGCGGAGATCGTACGGCCTGGGTATGCGGTCGAGTATGACTTTGTGAGTCCGTTGGAGCTTAAGCCTACGCTCGAAACGAAGCGCGTACGTGGGTTGTATCACGCGGGACAAATCAACGGAACGTCGGGGTATGAGGAAGCCGCGGGGCAGGGGCTCTATGCCGCGCTCAACGCGGTGCGGGCCCTGCGCGGCGAGCCGCCGCTTGTGTTGGGCCGCCACGAGGCCTATATCGGCGTGATGGTCGATGATCTCGTCACGCGGGGCGTGCTCGAGCCTTACCGCCTTTTCACATCGCGCGCGGAGTACCGACTCCTGCTCCGTCATGATAACGCCGACGTGCGTTTGTCGGAGTACGGCATCGCGGACGACTCCTTTCGCGCGGCGGTTCGCGGGAAAGAAGCGTTGGTGCACGCCGAGACGCGCCGCCTTGAAGCACTGACGGTCGTGCCGTCCGACGAGGTGAACTCGCTCTTGGCCGAGATCGAGTCGACTCCGCTGACTGAGCCCTGCAAAGCGGCCACGCTGCTGGCGCGGCCGGGAATGGATATCCGGCGTCTTTGGCGAGCAGCGCCGCCGCCTACGCCGCTTCCCTTTGAAGTGGCGGAGCAAGTGGAGATACACGTCAAGTACAAAGGGTATTTCGACAAACAAGAGCGCGGCATCGCGCGTTTCCGCGAGTCCGAGGAACTGCCCATCCCCGATCGTTTCGATTACGCTTCTCTTTCTGGGATTCCGCACGAAAGCCGCCAACGCCTCGCGCAGGTGCGGCCCGCCACTCTCGGTCAGGCGGCCCGCGTGCCGGGAGTGCGCCCCACGGACGTGGCCGTGCTGCATCTGCATATCGAACGTTTTTCGCGCGAACAAAGTATCAACGGGAGTAACGATGAACCTCGAGGCGGTTGAACAGAAGTGCCTAACGTATTTGAAGGAAGTATCGAACCCGCTCGTGGCTGTCGATTCCCTGCTGCGTTTTTTGCATCGCGACCCGGAAATGTCTGGAATCGATGAGACCGAACTGCTGGGCTTCTTGCGCAAGCACGAGCTTTTTCGTGTCGTAGAGCCGCCTATCCTCGCCAGCGATTCACAAGGGGCCTCCGAACTCGCCCAAGCGGGAATTCCCATGTCCCCACGGGTCTTTCTGTGCACCCGCAAACCCACCGAAGCGCAGATGATCGAGTACATGGCGCACGAGCTGCGTAACCTCTGTGAGGCCTTGTCGTTTGCCCTCAAAGAGGCCAACGCCGCGAAAGACGAGAAGCGCGCGCAACGGATCAAGGCCGCACTGCAACGCGCGCGTTCGCTTCATCGCCGCATCGAGAATATGGCGGGCGGCAGCCAGCACGGCTAGCGCGCAATGCCGCCGCGAGGCAGACAAAAGAAAGCCTCAAAGGCAAGTAAGCCCTTGAGGCTAAACGATTTAATGGTGGGCGGTATTGGATTTGAACCAACGACCCCTTGCATGTCAAGCAAGTACTCTAACCAACTGAGCTAACCGCCCGTATCGCGGGGGATACTCTAGCAGAGCGGGTGAGGGGCTGTCAAACGTTCCGAATCGCCCGCTTTTCTCTCTTTTGGATCTCTGCGCGCTCGGTTGCCCAAATAGTTTCGGACGGGTATACTTCAATGCGGGGACGAGTATGAAGCTAAGCGATCTACAACAGCGGCGGATAGAGCAGTATCTGCGTGATGTCGAGACCCGCCTGAGCGGTCTCGGGGCGGAGGCGCGCCGGGACGCGTTGGGGCGTCTTAAGACGCGCATCGCCGACGGCTTGCGTGCAACGGGCGAACCCTATATCGCCAATGTCGACCTCGAAGCGATTCTACGAAGCGCGGAGTCTCCCGAGACGCGAAAATCTCCCTCTTCCGAAGCGCGTTCGACGCGTGGCGAGTCGATCCCAGATGCTCGTTGGTTGGGCGTTTGCGCTTGGTTGTCGCAGCGTCTCGAGATTGAGCCCCTGTTTGTGCGCGGCGTCGTTCTTGCCATCGGTCTGGTCACTGGGCCGGTCGCCGTTATCGCGTATCTCGCCGGGTATTTTGCGCTCTACGCGACCGATGAAACGTACCGGCGCGTCCCGATCGAAGTCCGCACGCTGGCGGGCGCGGTGATCACGTTCATCGCCGTGGCGATTGGGCTTCGCGTGGCGTCGGTGCTGTTGCTGAACGGGTTGCTCGCTGTCTATACGCGCATCGTGCAGGCCGGCACGATTGACCTGGGGGGCTGGCTATGGATACGCGCGGATGCAAGCCGCGCATTCTGGCTGGCGGTATTTGTGGGGCTCCCGTGGGCGGTGCTCGGGGGGCTTCCCGCCGTGGAAAAGTGGCCGGGGACATTCCGCAAGTTTGCGGAAATGATTCTGGCACTTTACGCCGTGTGGCTTGCGGTGGGTCTGGGTGCGGTATTGGCGGGCATGCTGTTGTCCGGCGCCCGCGCGTTGGGACCCACGATTCAAGTACTCTGACGCACGTCCTAGCACGTTTAACGAGGAAACCTAGGAGCACCACGATGGCATGGCTGACTCCCGCAGTGGTTGCGGCGGGAAGCGCAAGCGCTCTCCTTGTTTTCGTCTATTTTCTCCTGTGGAATGAAGAGCGCCGTCCGTTTCTGCTGGTCTGGACCCTCGCGTGGGGCGTCTATGTCGTTCGGTTCGCATTTGAGCTTGGCGAGGCCAGGCTCGGGGCCTCCGTGCTGCTGGGTTCCGGTGCGCAGATTGCGGCTCTGCTCAATGCACTGCTGCTGATCTGGGGGCTGTGTCTGATGCGTCAGCGTCCGACTCCCTGGGGGTGGGTGATCGGGGCGGCGGTATGCGTGGTGCTCCTCATCCTGCTGCTCGCGTGGAGAGAGACCGTAGAACTTTCTCGTCTTCCTGTTTATCTCTTTTGCGGTACGGCGTTTATTGTGATGGGCGTGAGTTTGCTGCGCGCACGCGATCTCGATGGAATGGGGCGGACACTGACCGGTTGGGCGTTTATCCTGTGGGGCCTGCACAAATTCAACTATCCCATGCTGCGCGAGGTGCCGGGAGTCGCTCCGTGGGGCTTTCTGTTTGGTGGAATCCTCTCCATCACTGTGGCTCAAGGGATTGTGCTCATTCACCTGCAGAACGCACGCCGTCTCTTGCGCGAACGCGAGCGCAACTACCGAGAGATCTATAACGCCGCGGAGGGAGGCCTCATGCTTCATGACGCCGCGACGGGGCAGATGCTGGACGCCAACCGGGCCACCGAGCGCCTCTTCGGATACACCACGGAAGAACTCTGTCGCATGACGATTGGGGATCTCAGTTGTGAGGAAGAGGGCTATACCCAGCAACGCGCGTTGGCTCGCGTTATGAGTGCCACAACTGGACCTATCACGTTCGAGTGGCGCGCGCGCTGCAAAGACGGAACCTCGCGAACCCTAGAGGTCCACTTAACCCCAACCGAAATAGGCGGGAAAAATCGGGTCTTGGCGGCGTTGCGTGACGTTACGGAAAGTCGTGTGGTGGAAGAACAACTGCGGCAGGCCCAGAAGATGGAGGCGGTCGGCCAGTTGGCGGGCGGAGTGGCCCATGATTTCAACAATCTCCTGCAGGTGATCCGCGGGAGTGTGGAGATTGCCCTTGAAACCCCCGGAATTCCGAAGCAGGCGCGTTCGCTGCTCGATGAAGTGACCGGTGCCACCGAACGGGGCGCGGCGCTGGTCCGACAGCTCCTCACCTTTAGCCGTCGCCAGCCGATGTCGCTCGAACCACTTGATCCTAACGAAGTGGCGGGCGGGGTGGCCAAAATGTTAGCCCGGGTGATCGGCGAACATATCCGGATTGAATTCAAACCGGGCGCACTTACGGGCGGGGTTCACGCGGATCGCGGCCAGCTCGAACAAGTGCTGGTTAACCTCGGGGTGAATGCGCGCGACGCGATGCCGGAGGGCGGCGTCTTGACGATTGAGACCTGCGAAACCGTGCTCGGACCCGAACGTTGCGAGCCGTACTCCTGGACCGCTCCAGGGCGTTTCGTCGAGATCCGCGTGAGTGACACCGGGTGTGGTATGGAGCCCGAGATTGTCGGTCGAATCTTCGATCCTTTTTTTACGACCAAAGAGGTGGGGAAGGGGACCGGCTTGGGGCTGGCCACGGTCTACGGGGTGGTGCAGCAGCATCGAGGATTTGTAACGGTCGACACGGCCCCTGGAGAAGGAGCCTCCTTTGCGGTCTATTTGCCGCTTCACGAAGGGGCGGAGCCCGCGACCGGCGCTGAACCTTCCAGGGGAGCGGTGGGTGGGACTGAAACCATCCTCGTGGCGGAGGACGAGGAAGTGGTGCGAAATCTCTGCCGCGCCACACTCGAGCGCGTCGGGTATACCGTTCTCACCGCATACGATGGCGACGAGGCGTTGCGCTTGGCGGACATACACGGCGAAAACATATCGCTGGCCGTGTTGGATATCGCCATGCCCGGTTTGAACGGATACGCCGTTCAACGTCGGTTGAAGGCGCGCTTCCCTCGCATGCACTTTCTGTTCGTGAGTGGTTACGGCGCGGCGACTACGCCGGAGTCCGACAGCGAACATGCCGAGTTTCTGGCCAAGCCCTACGGGATGCGGCAACTGCTCGACAAAGTGCGCACGGTGCTCGACGCGTAAGCAGTAAGCAGGTCTTACTCCGGGTTAGAATTCCCGTTGCTATGACCGTTCGTGTCCGCCGCGATGACGACAACCCCCTTCTCCGTCACATGAAAACGTTTCGCGTCTTCTTCGGGATTGTAGCCAATGACCGCGCCTTCAGGGATGGTGACTCCGGCCTCAACGATCACTTTCTTCAGACGAGTGTGTCGCCCGATCGTAACGCCTTGCATGAACAGGCTGTCTTCGGCGTACGAGTAGCTATTGATGCGCACGTCCGGCGAGAGCACACAGCGGCGAACCATGCCGCCGGAGAGAATGCACCCCGGACTCACGATCGAATCCACTGCGACGCCGAAACGCACGCCCTGATCGCCAAACACGAACTTGGCCGGCGGAGACGATGAAAACCGCGTGCGAATAGGCCAGTCCTTGTCGTATAGGTTGAACACGGGATCCACCGTGATGAGGTCCATATTCGCCTCCCAATAGGAGTCGAGCGTACCCACATCGCGCCAGTAACGCGCGACCTTCTTGTTCTCGTCTTGAAACATATAGGCGAATACCCGGCGGTCCTTGATCATCTGCGGAATGATGTCCTTGCCGAAATCATGCGACGACCGGCGCTTGGCATCCTCGGCCACGACATCCATCAAGGCGCTTCGGTTGAACACATAGATCCCCATGCTCGCCAGCGCCGCGCCGGGATTGTTCGGCACGCTGTGCGGATTTGCGGGTTTCTCCTCGAAGCCGATCACGCGCGTGTCGGTGTCGATTTCAAGCACGCCAAACCGGCTCGCCTCGGCCAGCGGCGTTTCGATCGCCGCCACCGTCATATCCGCGCCGACGCGGCGATGAAACGCCACCATCTTGCCGTAGTTCATCTTGTAGATGTGGTCGCCCGACAGCACCAGCACCTCTTGCGGATGCTCCGATTCGATCGAGTACAGGTTCTGATAGATCGCGTCCGCCGTGCCGAGGTACCAGTTCTCACCGACCCGTTTCTGCGCAGGGATCACCTCCACGAATTCATCCCATTCCGGGTGGGTGATGTTCCAACCGCCGCGGATGTGACGCGACAGCGAAAGGGATTTGTACTGCACCAGCACCAGCACCTTGCGCACATGCGAGTTGACGCAGTTCGACAAGGTGAAGTCGATGATCCGGTACATGCCCCCAAACGGCACGGCCGGTTTCGCGTCGTTGCGCGTCAGCGGATAGAGGCGTTCGCCCACGCCGCCTGCCAATACCACCGCCAGGACATCGTTCATGGACTCGGCACTGCTCACGGCATCCCTCCCTTGGTAATACCTATTGAGATACCCCGACAAACGCCCGGCACGGCGAACCGTCCGCTCCCTTCAACGACAACGGCAACACGACAAACTCGCATGCGCCCGCCGCAATCGGCTCCAGGCGCAGACCCTCCACAATAAACACCCCCGCGCGCAGCAGAATGTGATGCGTCGGCTGGCCCGGTTGGCGAAATGGCGCCACCGACAAATAGTCTATCCCGACCACCCTCACGCCGTCATCCACCATCCGCTGAGCCGCCTCCGGACTGAGCGCGACATAGTCTTCCGTGAACGGCGCGTCCACCGGCAACGCCGACATGCGCGTCTTGAGCAGCACCCGAGGCGGAAGCGGGGCAGGACCGAGGTCTGCCGCAGCGATCTCCTTTTCAACATGGCGAACGTCTAGCACGGTGGCCTGACCAAAGAATACTTCCGTGGGCACCGCCTCCAGGCGAGGTCCATCGTCCTCAAAATGCCACGGCGCATCCACATGTGTCCCCGTGTGCGTACTGCATCGCAGCATCGACACATTGCACGAATCGCCGTTTGCCATCCGTCTGTCCGGTTCCAGCGAAAAGGCAGGGTCCCCCGGCCAGACCGTCATTTCCTCGGTCATGGGGATGGTTACATCAATCCACAACACGGTGCAATCTCTCGTCTGTCGAAACCAGAGGTTTTTCCTTCGCGCGACACCGATACCCCTCATTCCTCTCACTAAAACCACGGAAGAACTTTTTCGTGTTTCTTCCCGTGTGCTCCCTGACCGCCCTAACCGACGTTCTCTTGCTATTATGCCTGAAGTTTTCGCATTTGTCACTAGTCTTGACAGGTCCGTAGTCGGTTTTCAGAGTCACGAAGATTTTCGCATTACATTCAAGGGGTAATGGTACCGCTAGAAACCGAAATGCGCTCTCAGTCTGACATTCTCAAGGGGCGATATGTGCAGGCGTAGCAGGGTGTTGTGCGCCATATTCCGCCGCGGCGTTGTAGCCCCAACGAATCCAGACGACCTTATCCTCCCGGAATCCGACAGACATGCTGAGCTTTACTCCCTCGCTGGCGATAATGGTGCGCCGATATATCCATATTGCGTAAGTCTCCGGCGAACCGAGGATCGACTCGGGGCTGCCCTGGGAAGTCCGAACCTGCTGCGACGTAAGACCGAGTGTCAGGTCCATCATTCTTCTGGCCGCGGCATCGCTGGCAACATTCGCCGGAGTGCTTAACGCCAAGAACGTGACGCCCATCGGAATCAGAGGAGCCCACATCAGGTATTCGCTGGCCGTGTCCTTTGCGCTGTACCGCCGTCCGGTGTAGGCGTCGGCGGGGTTTGCGAAGCCGTCCAAGTTGGAACGAAATACCTGCTTGAGGGCCGCATATCCGTCCTCGTGCGGTAGCTTGTCGGGGGGCGTGTCTGACCGCAAAGTGACGATGTCCGGCATATTCTCAAAACCTCTGGGACGTCCCGAGCATAAGTGGTCGTTCATCCAAAGCAGCACGTATTCAGCACGATATTCACGAAGGTAGTATTTTCGGCACTCATAGAGGTCTTGCCCCTCCTGAAACATGAATACCGGCTGCCCGGGGGTGCGCAGAATGCGGCGGACCTCCTTTTGAGACATGCTCTGCTGAATGGTGTTGAATCGCTGCACGCTGATACCGTTCGTTGTTGCGCACCCGCCGAATATCAGAAGAACGGAAAGGCAGAGGAGCAGACCGCGGTGGCTTAGACAAGGCGTGTCGGTCGTGAACGAACGCATTAGGCGCAAGAACGATTTCAGCACAGCAGCCTCCCACGAGTTCGGGCATTCTCACGCCGAGACGAGAGCAAGCCGGTAATGTGGCCACGCGTAGCCAATCTACGTCAGATTCCCCTCGTATGCAACCTACCGATCAAAGCGTCCCACGTTGTAATGGCGGGGAGATGCTGCTACAACCTGTGCGGGCCGCGCGGTGGGCGTGCGGAGCGAGGGAATGCCGGTGTTGTTGCGTGTTGAAGGGCTGGAGACGCAGTTTCTCACCCGCGCGGGGACGGTGTACGCCGTGGATGGCGTGTCGTTCGAGTGCGACGCGGGCGAGATTCTGGGCATTGTGGGCGAGTCGGGCTCGGGGAAGTCGGTCGCGTGTCTGTCGCTGCTGGGGCTCGTGCCGTCGCCGCCCGGACGCATCGCGGGCGGCCGCGCGCTGTTCGATGGCCGCGACCTGTTGCGCTTGACGCAGGCCGAACTGCGCGCCGTGCGCGGGCGCGAGATCGCGATGGTGTTTCAGGACCCACTTACGGCGCTCAACCCGTACATGACGATCGGCGATCAGGTGGCCGAGGGACTGCGCGTGCACGGTCAGGCGTCGCGTGGCGAAGGGCATCGCCGCGCGGCGGAAGCGTTGGACCGCGTGGGCATTCCCGAGGCGCGCGCACGGCTCGGCGCGTACCCGCACGAATTTTCCGGCGGCATGCGCCAACGCGTGATGATGGCCATGGCGCTTGCGCTGCGTCCGCGCCTGCTCATCGCCGATGAGCCGACGACCGCGCTGGACGTGACCGTGCAAGCGCAGATACTGGATTGCATTCGCAGCCTTCAGGCCGAGACCGGCATGGGCGTGCTGCTCATCACGCACGACCTCGGCGTCGTCGCGGAAACTTGCCGCCGCGTGGTCGTGATGTACGCGGGGCGCATTCTCGAGACCGCGCCCGTGGAACAACTCTTCAAGACCCCGCGCCATCCCTACACCAAAGCGTTGCTCGAATCATTGCCCTCCACCTCGGCGCGCGGCGGACGCCTGTTTGCCATTCCCGGACGCCCCCCCGATCTGACCCAACGCTTCACCGGATGCCCCTTTGCGCCGCGCTGCCGCCACGCCGCGCCGATCTGCGCAGAAGCCGTCGAATTGAAAGAAGTCGCCCCAGGCCACGCCACCGCCTGCGTGCGCGTTCAGGAAGGGGAGAGTGTGTTCTAGGTATCCTTCGGTATAGCCCGGGGGTGTTTGCTGGGCACTCAGGGAGACAGGAAAAAAGCGCGGCGAGAGAGTCATCTCCGGTTGCGGCACACTCGCAAATTTGCTCTAATCGCCACATGAGTACTGAAGGAGTGCGTGTTTCAATTGCGGAGCTCCGAGAGCTTGCATCAATATTACTCAGTGCAGTCGAGCGCCAGGGCGTCGACTCTTATCCCGCCAATCGTTTTTACCACCAGATAGGCGATGACCAATGGGTGGCGCTCGATGGCGTGATGGACACCACACCGTGGTTCGATGCAAAGAGGAACCCAGAGAAAGACAATTTGCTCGCCGCTCTAAGGGAGTCTTTCGGTAAGTTTTTCGACGAAATGGATCGGCAGATACGCGAGATCGATACCGACAACAGTTTTACGCAGAAGGATTTCGTCGTTGGTGATCTCGCCTGCGATATGGAATTTCTGTCGCGAGAGCTGTCCGGAGAGCTCGAAGCTGTTCCGCTATCGGCGCTCAAGTATGCGGATGTGCTGCGTGGGTTGGTCGCGCATACGCTGTCCTTGTACCCTGAATTAGAGCGCAGCACTCCTTCTTCATCGGTGACTGCCGCCAATGAACTGGTGGAGAATCTTCCCGGGCTCGATGTCGATGGATATATCGGCATTGCTGCAGCAATGTCCTATTCTCATCTTGCGGAGCGATTGACGGGCGGTTTTGACGAAATAGTCTCGGACTTCTGCGCACGATTGGACACGCCGGAAGCGCTTACGCAGTTTGCCCGGCGCCTTGCTGAAATCCTTGGAGCGGAACGGGCAATTTCCGCCCTGAATTCCCGTCTAGCCCAGGCTTCGGAGCCTGCCCGAGGAAATAGGCTGATCGCTTTGAGTAGTTTGCACCGCTTTCTTGCCAACCAACACCTCGCACGTGCGGAGTCCTATGAAAATGGAGATACAACGCCGACCACAGACTCAAGTGGCGATTGCCCATGAGCGTGACTACCGCACAGCTTCTACAGATAGCAGACGTGGTGCTGGACGCCATAGTAGCGGGCTCGGGCCTCCAGGAAGTGACCATTCCTCCGACCCATACGCATTACTACGACATCGAGCCTCACCGCTTGCTCCTTGCTGACAACCGATGGATAGAAGTCGAGGCGCTACGCGTCGGTGATTTGGCATACGATACGAACCTACTTGCCAAGGTACTTTCGGGACAGCTAGAACCCCACGTCATGCTTCTCTGGAACTACGCCAATGTGCTCCGTGCTGTTGCGCACCAGACCAGCACACTCGGAGATCGGGGAAAGACACTGGCTAGATATCCCGGAAATAATGCCCGCGAACTCGTCAAGACGCTCCTCCCTGGTCTTGGTGTGGACGGCTACATTGGCATCGCGTTGGCGCTTTCCCAGTCTTGTCCTCCGGACCGGTTCACAGATGATTTCGACAGCATTATCGATACGTTATGTGAGATGATCGATGATAGACAGGTGCTTGAGAGATTTGCGCTGCGTCTTGTTGATCTTATCGGAGAGTCCCCTGCTATTCGCACGCTGAATCATCGCGCCGATCTTGACCCCTTTAGCCGCGCGCGAGCGCACAAGCTGTATGCCCTTGGACACATTTATTTCCGCAAAGGCGATGCCGACAGCGCACGGCGATACTGGGAAAAATACCGTGAAGAATGTCCCGACGAGGGACAGAGCGAGTAGTTTCGCGAAAGAATGTGAACATGCGAAATTGCTTCAAATGCTCATACGATGCATTGATACCTCCGCAATCCACGCGAGGGCCTGGGCGGTCGTGCGGAAGGTGCGGTCGGCGTGGGGGTGGAGGCCTTCGGCGGGGTGGGAGGTGGTGAGGCCGAGGACGTAGTATCCGGCGGCTTTGGCGGAGGCGACGCCTGCGGGTGAGTCTTCGACGGCGACGCAGTGTTCCGGGGCGATGCCCAGGCGTCGCGCGGCGAGCAGATACGGCGCGGGCGCGGGTTTGTGTTCCGTTACGTCTTCCCAACAAACCAACGTCTTGAAATGCTCGACGAGCCCCAGCGTGCCGAGGGCCAACGTCGCGTCTTCGCGGCTGCTGCTCGTGGCGACGGCGCACGGGAGGTCTGCGAGGCGCGCGAGTCCTTCGGCTACGCCGGAAAATGCACGCAGGTTCGCGCGCAGGATACGGCGGTACTGTTGCCGCTTGCCTTCGAGCAGTGCCTCGCGCGTGACGGGCAGCGCATGTGCTTCCAGCAGGTGCGCGACGAGCTGCGTGTCGGGCACGCCGATCCACGGGCGGAACCAGTCCTCGTCGCACGGCACGCCCAACGGCGGCAATACCTCGCTCCACGCCCGGGCGTGGAGCGGCTCGGAGTCGATCAGCACACCGTCCATGTCAAACACCGCGCCGAGAAAGCGCGGCGGCGGCGAATTCGTCACGCGACCGCCTATCCCTGCGCCTGCGCGAGCCCGCGCAGGTGGTCCCAGGAGTAGATGCCCGTGGAATGCCCGTCGCTCCAGACGATCGACACCGCATAGTTGCCCAACGCCTGAACCGCCTCGACCTGAATATCCGCGGGGATAGTCGCGGGATCGAGAATCTGCTTGCCGGAGTACTCGTCGACGCACTGCGCGCACCGGCACGAGGCGCGAACCGCAGCGGCGGGCAGTGTGTTGACCGCGCCGTCGGGCCAGCGGATTTCGAGCGCGCCGGGCACGGCGGTGACCGCCGGGTGGGCGTCCTGTTGAATGCGGCGCATGCCCACTTGACGATGGACGCGGTCGGCCATCGACGTGAGGATTTCGCCGCAGGGCGTGGGCGCGTCAAGGTGCGAGAAACCGGGGACGATGGGGAGTTGGCCCAGCGTCTCGAGGCCAAAACGATCTTGCAGCGTGCGTACGCTCGAACCGAAGATGGCGTGGCGCTTGCCGCAGCCGTCGCATTCGAAGAAGCTCATGTTCTCGACGATGCCGAGCACGGGGACGTTGACCTTTTCAAACATGAGAATGCCGCGCGCGACGTCCACAAGCGACAACGCCTGCGGCGTGGTCACGATGATCGCGCCGTCGAGCGTCGCCTGCTGCACGATGGTGAGTTGAATGTCGCCGGTGCCCGGCGGCATGTCGATGATGAGGTAATCGAGCGTGCCCCAGTCGGTCTGTTTGAGAATTTGCTGGATGTAGCCCGAGACAATCGGCCCACGCAACACCGCCGGCGCGTCACCGAGCAGAAAGCCGAGCGACATGACCTTCAGGCCGTCCACCTCGACGGGCAGGATGCGGTTCTCGCGCACATAGATGTCGGGATGATGCAAGTTAAACAGGGTAGGAATGGACGGCCCATAGATATCCGCGTCGAGCAGGCCCACTTTGAGTCCACTCTGTTGCATCGCGCGGGCGAGGTGGGCCGCGACGGTCGATTTGCCGACGCCGCCTTTGCACGACGACACCGCGATCACGCTGCCGACGCCCTCGAGCGTGTTGATCTCCGGTCCCGCCTGATGACGTGGCGCCATCGCACTCATCCGCACGTCCACCGACGTCACTCCCGGCACCGCGCGCACGGCGGTTTCGCATTGTTCGCGAAACCGGTCTTTCACCGGGCACGCGGGGGTCGTGAGCTCAACGGTAAACGATACTGTGCCGCCGTCGATGGAGAGGTTCTTGATGAATCCCAGCGACACAATATCGCGCCCGAGGTCGGGATCGATGATGTGGCGCATGGCGTCCAGTATTTGTTGTTCTGTCGGCATGATGACTCCTTCTTCGGGCGGCTCAGGTGCGATTTAGAGCCAGCCCTCTTCGTAACCAGTTTCATACAGCGCGATGACGTTTTCAGGCGGCGATACCACCTGGATGTTGTGACAAGGCGCGAGAATATAGCCTCCACTCTCGCCGAAAATGCGGAGATTCTCGATGACTTCCGCCCGGACATCCGCTGGACTTCCGAACGGCAACGTCTGTTGATTGTCCACTCCGCCGTGAAATGCCAGGCGATCGCCGAAGTCATGTTTTAGTGCCTGCCTGTCCATGCCGCGGCAGCGCCACTGGATCGGGTTCAGCATTTGCACGCCGATGCCGATTAGGTCATCAAGCACCTCGCGCACCGCGCCGTCCGTGTGCGTTACAACCACCGCGCCCTGTGCCTTAACAAGATCGGCCATACGTTTCATCCCCGGAAGAAAGAACTCGCGGATCTGCGCCTGCGAGTACATCAAATTATCCTGTCCACCGAGGTCTTCCGCGACGTAGACATGCGTGATCGCGCCGGGCACGGTTTCGAAGAAGCGCTGCGTCAACTCGTAGTAGAAATCGAACATTCTGTCCAGACAGTGGTGGACAAGTTCCGGGTTCTCGAGCAGGTCGAGCATCGCTTGTTCATCGCCGCGCAGCATTTTGTACACCAGAAAGGGTTCCGACCCGCCTGCTTGGATCGGACGGTGCATGTTGCGCGCCACCAGCGCCGGAAGGTCCGACATGTCGAACCAGTCCGCCTTGGGCCACGTGTAATGCGCTTCCACCTCGTCGACGGTGCTGAATCGGGCCAACGGCGTATTGACCGCCTCGCCATATACCCCCGCGCCGTAGTTTACGTTCTTGTACTTGATGCCCCAGATGTCTGTGTGCGGGCGTTTGGGCGGACCGACGTAGTGTCCGCTTAGCACCATCGGTTGGTCGATGTGGAGTCGAGCAACGATGGCCTCGAGATTGCATCCCATATACTCCGCCACGCGTTGCATCGCCTCGGGAGTGGCCCACAGATCCATCGGGACGCGATCCTGCTTCTGGCGACGCATCGCCGCTTGCCAGCGCTCGCGCGGAGACATCGTTTCTTTGGGCATGGGTGCTGCTCCTCAATGGCAAAAAGAGTCCGTATTATGCGCGGCGCATGGGGGACGGTGCAATGTGCTTGGCGAAAAAAACTCTCCCAGCGGCCGTAACCGCTGGGAGAGTGTGGGGATCGTGGTTCAGTCTTTCCAGGGCGTTTTGTCGGTGGCGTCGTCGATGAATCCGTAGTACTTGCCACGCCAGTAGGCGTCCAGGTACGAGGCATCGCCGAGTTCGCGGTGCGTGTTTTTCTCGAACTGAAGCACAAGGTTGGCCGAAGTCCACGTCTTGCCGTTGTCCTTCGAGAGATACAGGCCGCCCGGTGTGCCCAGGAAGACCATATCCCCCGAACGAGGCGCGGAGACCGCCTGCGGCACCGGGATATCCAGACCTTCTTTCGTCATCGACCACGTCTTGCCGCCGTCCGTGCTGACTGCCGCGGCGAGGCCACTGGCCGATCCCGTGTACAAGACGTCACCCTTGGCCGAGAACGCGGGTTTCAAAGCATCGCCAGGCAGCAGGACTGATTTCGCCGCGTCGTTGCCTGCTTCGAGCGCCTCATACAGCTCGCGCATCTCCGGCTTCCAGGTCTTCCCCGCGTCCAGTGTCCATCGCATGATCGTTCCCGGCTTCCCGCCCAGGCGCGTCTGCACTGCGGTCACGGCGTGATCCGGGTTGGCCGGGTTCACCACCAACCACGGCGCCTGCGGGGCATAGCGGCCGAAGCCGGGGTCGGCTCCGCGCGTCCACGCCGTCTCGCCGATCTTGCGCGTGAAGAGCGCGCCATCGAGGGTAACGTAGATCCGGCCCGGATTGCCCGGCGCAACAACGATCATCGGTTTCCCGCCGGTTTCCGGAAGTCCACTCGTCAGCAGTTCCCACGTCTTGCCGATGAAGCCGTCACCCAAATCCGCACTGCGGTAAGCCGCGCGCTCCGTGATCGCGTAGAGCACGTTGCCGTTCGCCGGGTCGAACATGACGTCCACCGGCGCGCCTGTGTCGGCGGGAACGGGCAACTGCGTCCAAAGCGTGCCGCCCGCGGTGGTCGTGAGGTAGAAACCATCGGCGCACGCCGCCGCGACGATACGCGACTTCGCACCGACGTCAATCGCCTTCGCGGTGGACTTCAACAGCCCGTCCACCGGCCGCCAGGCGTCTTCCGTGGCTCCGCCGTCTCGTGATTGGTATACGCTGCCATTTTCCTCGCACGCGTAGATGACCATCGGGTCCTGCGGCGACACCGCAACATCCGTCACGATACGGCTCAGCCAGCCGTCCGCCTTCAGCAGACCACTCTTCCAGATGTACTCGTTGTCCCACGCCGCCTGATAGACCGGGTACGGCGGCTTGCGATCCGGGTAGATGCTGTTCATCGTCGGGCGCAGGGTCATATCGGTCGGCCAGGTCTGCAACGAGAACAGGGCATCCTTCAGAATCTTGTCCTTATCCGGCGCGTCAGGCGTTAGCGACGCGTAAATATAGTTGAAGAGACTTTGGTTGTCGTCTTTGTGATTTGCCCAAAGCCCGTTCATGACCACGCGGTAGCCCGCCAACAACTCGGGATCGGTTTCCAGGCGAAACAGATTTTCGATGTGGCAGAGAACATGCTCGGCGTCGTCGAAATCCTTTTCCGTCTCAAAGGTTTTGATCGTCCGAACGCCATAGCGCGTCGTCAGATCATCGTAGACCTTCTTGAACTTCGCATCTCCGGTCGCGTGGTGGGCGACCTTCGCCCCGGCAATCGCCATCATGATCCGCGTAGTAAGCGTTTTGCCATCCGTCATCCCCAGAATGCTCACCCCGGCCGTCTCGCTCGGCTGCCGGTTGTAGTCGTAAACGCGGAAGTCGTTGTCCGCCCAATAGCTGACCAGATTGAAGATGGCCTGACGGCAGCGGTCCTTCTGCTCGCCCTCGGCGGCCAGATCGTAGTACTGACCAAGCCCATGAATCGCGTCGCTGTAGTTGTGGTGACTCGGGTCCGCCCGCCAGCGAAACTCCTTGCCGTCCGCCGTGCCCTGATGCCACTTGTCGCTCTTGCGCGAGCCGTAGCGTTCTTCATACGTGTCGCCATGCCCGAGGAAATAGCCGCGCGCCTGCATCCCCGTCTCGCCCGTTACCCGTTGGCAACGGTACACCGCCTCGAACAACTCATCCGCGCGCGCCTTCGCATCGGCGATTTCCTCCGCGGGCGCGCCGATCTTCTTTAGGTAGGCATAGCGGTACGACATGCCCGCCAGATGATTCGACGTCCAACACACCGAATGGGCGATATCCGAGAACGGCGTCGCCGTCGTGATGTCCATCGGCATGCCCTTCGGCGGAATCTGCACATTCGACGGATACAGTCCAAAAATGTTGTGCCGTTCGCGGATGTTCTTGTCGATGGTGACGGCTTTCTCTGCCAATGGCTTTTTCCACGTGTCTCGATCCCACGCGAGAGAAGGTCCCGCAGTCAACATACACGACACAAGCGCAAGCAGCCCGAATTTGAAACGGTTCATGGTGGGTACCTCTAGTGGACGCCTGTCGTCCGAAGGCATTCTAGACGAGTTTCTTGCTCCAGGCAACCCTTAGGGTAAATTCCCTATCCGCGCCTAAGGGACGTCCCGATTGACTTCAGAGCCTCTTTATGTAAAAGATATAGCACAGTATTTAACATAAAACAGTATATAAATATTTCGTACGAAATCTGTTGGCATCCCGGAGGAAAGGGGGGCAAATGAGGCTTTTTCAGAAAACGTTAGTATGCGCGATGCTACTGCTGGCGCCCGGATTGTTGACGGCAGGGTGCGCAACGTCGCAAAAGCAGGTCCGCTACTTTGCCGCAGCGAATATTGACCCGCGCGACTCCGAGCGGGCGCTTACTTTCTATCGGTTAACCATCAACGCTCGCTCGACGAATTCCGAAACCGAGTTTCTGGCGGGGTTCTATGATGCGGACGCCGTGCGCCAGCTCTATGGCGAGGTCAATCCGTCCGAACAGTCACATCCCATGGGCCTGGACCCGAATGCGGGGCACTACAAGCTCGTTTTCACTTCGGACGGGAGTGGTGGGCGCTGGAGGGAAGTTCCGGACACATGCCTGTACACGATTCTCTATGGCACCGACGCAAGCGAACTCGCGACCCAGATCAAGACTTTGGCGAGTGAAGCTACGGGAAACGAGGATATCAGCGCATTGGTCAGGGCGGTTTTGGCTGGCGACGAATCGCTCAAGGTGAAGAAAGCGCAGGTCGATGTTGCCGCGGTTAAGCAGCAGACAACGCTCTTGTACGGCGTGTTGACCGATCTGGCGCGAGATCTGAACGACGATACAAAGAGCGCATCGGTTCTGGAAGCGGGCAAGAAGATCGTCGCGGCGCTAAGCGCCTCTATGGGATACCCCGCGCCGGACATCAAGACCATGGCAGACCTGCAAGATGCCTACAGTGTGCTTCAAACGCTGCTCCTCGGGGCCAAGTAGGGATAGGAACGCACCATGATGAAATATATGATTATCGCCCTTCTTCTGGGCGGGCTACTGCTGGGCGGTGCGCCTGCCGCAGCCGAATCCGCGGGCTCGACCGCAGCCACCGCCCTTGCCGGTTTTCTTGGCCTGAACTTTCTCACTCAGGCCGCAACCCATTCCTTTCTCGACGTG
Organism: Candidatus Hydrogenedentales bacterium; assembly: GCA_041859045.1. Lineage (GTDB taxonomy): Bacteria > Hydrogenedentota > Hydrogenedentia > Hydrogenedentales > SLHB01 > JBHELB01. The sequence goes on from JBHELB010000029.1 coordinate 37,311, forward strand.
AAGGTGGAAGTCTACCAGAGTGAGCTCGACGTGGCTTACAAAGACGCATTCAAGCTTACGATGTCTCCCGCGCTGCTTGCCCAGACCTGCAATGGTTCCGGGGCGTTGCCAACCGAGTTAAATCTGACCCAATTGCGCATGAAGCTTGAACCGTACATGGCCGAACTGTCTGCCGCGCGAAATCGCGTGGCAGAAACCGCGAGAGCGTGGGAAAGTGTGGGCGACAAGTATCCGGCGGCCGAACAGGTTGCGATCGATTCCCGCGCACTAGGCAATCGCATGGAAGCCGCCGTGGCTGCGTGGCAGGACTTCTGCGGCGGGCTCACTGCAGCGCAGGCGGTCGGGGCTCTGGACGCGGCGGCGCTGACCAGTTTGGCCGCCAAGGCGGATACGTTGCGAACGGCGATTGACAACGTCCAGCACTTCAGGATGAGTCCGGAAAGAGTGGAACTGATCGGGATGTCTTTCGACTTAAGCCCCGATGTGATCAAGAAAGCCGCGGCGAGAGATACGTTGGCTGGGCAATGGGCAGCCATACTGTTCGCGGCAAAGGATACTGTCAAGGACGAAGAACAACTGAAAGCGCTTGACGCGACGCTGAAGCGCGACGGAATCTCGATCGACGCGAAAAGCCTGGAGGCCTACAAGTCCGAAGAGCAGATGGAGCGCGCCATCGCCGTCAACGTGACTTCCGAGATCGCCGTGAGGCAGGCGTCCGCCGTTCTTGCCGAGTACTCGTCGTCGGTCTCGAATGTCGTTCTTGGGCCGATCAAGAACGAGGCGATACAGGTGCTGTTGACGGAAAACAAGGTGTTATCGCGCATCACAGAGCCTTCGGCGCAGCGTTATTGGAAGACCCTTCCCTTGGCCCGATCATCCGCCGGACCGGGCAACCACAACACGGTCGTTTACCTCGAAAATATGGCGACGCCTACACTGAAGAGCGCAAGGTATGACCCGAACGACTTCATCATTGCAAACGCTCAACTGACCAAGACACTACTGCATGCGCTCGCTACGAGCGCCGGAACCTTGAGCGCGGCGCAGGAGGAATACCGGCCATACAACCTTCTCAGCATACGCGAGGAAGTTATAGAGGCTGAAGCGGCCAAACGTGAAGCACAGACCTCCATGATTCAGGCGTTGCGCGAAGTGATTAGAGCTAATGAACAAGACGGAGGTGACGCGAAGGCAACGATTGAAAACGCAGCCAAGCTACTGCAGCAAGTTGCCAAGTGAGATGCCGAGTCTGCCGAGACACGTGACGTGTTCCAAACAGAGGAGGACGTGAGATGGCGACGACAACGACGGAGGTTCCTGTAAGCGTAGACGGTATACCTTTTGGATGGCTGCCCAAGGGTACATTCATTGAGGTGGTGAGCGAGGGCGACTACTGGACAAAGGTCAACGTCTTCCCAGATGAGAGCGGGGGCTGGAGAGAAGAGGCGGGTATTCCGCGTTTGGGCGGAGTGATCCCGAACTACGACAAGACGGGTAAGAAGTCTTACGTCCAGTAATCTCTATTGCACTCTCCCACGGGAAGGTAACACGGCGAGGGAAAGAGTTTCTGTCAGTTATCGTCGGAGTTGTGGGTGTAACGCGGGCGCCGCGCGGGCGGGCGACGTCGTTTCGCGAATAGGCCGCAGAGGGCCATACCGGCGATGAATCCGCCGACATGGGCCCACCACGCGATGCCGCCTGCCTGTCCGCGCTCGAGTAGGGATGCCGCGCCGCTGAAGACCTGGATGAGCGCCCAGAACAGCAGGAAGACGAAGGCGTAGACCTCGATAAAGACGGGGTAGAACAAAATAGGGATGACACATACGACCCGCGCCATCGGGAAGAGCAGGAAATAGGCTCCGAGGACCCCGGCAATTGCGCCGGACGCCCCTACCACGGGCGTCATGGAGTCGGCGTCGGTCCAGACATGGAATACCCCCGCGCCCACGCCACAAAGCAGGTAGAAGATGAGGAACCGCAGGTGGCCCATGCGGTCTTCGACGTTGTCGCCAAACACCCACAGTATCCACAGATTCCCGAGCACATGGAACCAGCCGCCGTGCAGGAACATGTGCGAGAGGAACGGCAGATAGGTATCGGGAAAGCCGACGTGGACCGCCCATTCCGGATGGGTGTAGCGCTGGGGGACGATGCCAAAGAGGTAGACCAATTTGAACAGCGCAGCCTTGGGCAAGAAGACCTGATAGAGGAAGATGACGAGGTTCACCGCCACGAGCGTCATGACCACGATGGGGCGTTTTTCGCTGGGATTGACGTCTCGAATGGGAAACATGACGCTGGACTTCCTCTAGGCCTAGGGTCTTGAGTACCTGTTTTTCTGGCACAAATCAAGGTATACGCCGCACGCCGTTTACGATACACTGGTGAGGCAATCCTGCAACCATGATGGCCGACTTTGGCTCGAGAGGACAGAACGATGCACTCGCCTTGGCGGTTTTTCGGTCTTTTTACCCTAATGCTGCTGTTGGCGCTTCCCTGTTTAGGCGCGACTACGCGCTTTGTGGTGGTGGGGGACAGCCGTGGCGCGGACAACGGCATTAACAGCGCCATTTTGCAGGAATTGGTGACCGCAATTCTCGCGGAAGACGTCGAACTTGTCATCTTCCCCGGCGATCTCACCAATGACGGTACTCTGACTCAGCTCAACTATTGGGTCCAAACCTTTATGGAGCCGCTAGAGGCGCAGGGGATTGCCGTTTACCCCTGTCGCGGCAACCACGACGTGGGCGGCGGAGCGTGGAACACGGTGTTTAGCGGGGCGAAGGCCCTTCCTGCGGATGGGCCCGTGGGTGAGACTAACCTGACTTATTCCGTAACACACAATGACGTACTCTTCCTGCTCTTAGATGCGTACAGCGCGCCGTCGATCCAGGTCAACCTGCCGTGGCTCAACGCGAAACTCGCGGCGAACGTCCAGCCGCATGTATTCCTGATTAGCCATGTGCCCGCGTTTCCCGTGCAGCATGTGGAGGTGCTTGGCGGTACGACCCAAAACCGCGATGCGCTCTGGGACGCCTTCGGCGCGGCCAACGGTCGCGTGTATTTCACCGGACACGACCATTTTTACGACCACGCCGTTGTACCCGATAGCGCGGGAAATCCGTTGCATCAGGTGGTCGCGGGTACCGGTGGCGCGCCGCTTTATTCGTGGACTGGGCCCTATACCGACCCGCGGATGCAGGCCGTAGCTCATTACACCAACTATGGTTATCTGCTCGGAGAGATAAATGGAGCTACGGTCCAGTTGACGTTCAAGGAGCGGAGTGCCGCAAACGTGTATACCGCACGCGATACATTTGAGTATCAAGCCGAGTGGACTCTGCCGCTTCCCGCCTTCACGTTGGATGTGAGCCGTGGCTATTCGCCGCTCACCGTGCGGTTTACGGATGCGACGCTGCCGGGTTTGACTCCCACCACGTCCTGGCTTTGGAATTTTGGCGATGGCGAGACGAGCACGGCTCAAAACCCGGAGCACATCTATGAACAGGGCGGAATCTACACCGTTGCGCTAACCGTCGCCAACAGCTACGGCTCTCGCACGTTTTCGCTCCCCTCGGCCGTTGGCGTCGATGTCCCCGCCATCTCCCACGGCGTTGCATGGTTGACCATTGCCCTCCTCGCCGCGCTGGGTCTCGCGCGTCTGTCCTTGCGCGTACGCAACGCATAGCGTCTAACTTTTAGTGCATAGGCGCGTTTTTGCGGGGCGGCAGGCGATTCCGCTACACTGTGGACCTTACCAACGCAGGAGGGAATCATGGCCGAGAAAGACCTGAAAGAAATGTACCGCAGCCGGACGGAGGGGGATTTTCCGGCGTCGTTTGAGCTTCTGGGCACGCCTTATGAAAAGGTCGAAGACCTTCGGTATGGCACAAACCCGCATCAACCGGCGGCATTCTATCGTCCGCAGGATGGACAGGGATTGGTGCTGGGTGCGCACCGTCTACTGAAGACGGGCAAGAGCGGCCTTTCGCAGACCAACATCGAGGATATGCACCACGCGGTCGGTATCCTGAAGTACATGCAGCGTCCGGCTTGCGCCGTGATGAAGCACTGCAACCCGTCGGGCGTCGCTATTCAGACCGGAAACGCGCCGCTGGCGGAGGTCTATGAGCGCGCACGCGACGCCGACGCCCAGGCGGCGTTTGGCAGCGTGGTGGTGTTCAATGAGGTGGTGGACGGCGCGACTGCCGAGGCGATCATGGGCACGATCGTCGAGGGCGTCGCCGCGCCGGGGTTTACTCCAGAGGCGATCGAGAACTTCCACCACTTCGAGCGTTTCAAGAAGAACAAGGAAATTCGCATCATCGAGTTGCCCGGCTTTGCCGGACTGCCAAAGTATGTGGGCGATGGTGCTCGCGCGCTCGAGATGAAGGTGTTCGACGACGGCAGCATCGTGCTGGCGGTGCCGTATCTGTCCCGCGTCCGCTCGGCGGCCGATTTGGTGCCTGCGTACAACGAGCATGCGAAGAAGGGCCGTATCGACATTCAACGCCCGCCGACAGAGCGGGAGCTGGACGACCTCCTGTTCGCCTGGTACGTCAACATCCACGTGCGGTCCAATGGCTGCGTGATTGCGCGCAACGGCCAGACGTTGGCCGTGGGGACGGGCGAACAGGACCGCGTCGGCGCGGTGGAGCAGGCGATTGCGAAGGCAAAGGCCAAATACAAGGGGAATGAGAGCCTCGAAGGGGCGGTGTTGTCCTCAGATGGCTTTTTCCCGTTCCGCGACGCCGTGGACGCCGCGACAAAATCCGGTATCTCGGCCATCGTTCAGCCCGGCGGCAGCGTGAACGACTTCGAGGCGATTCAGGCGTGCAACGAGGTGGCCGCCACGATGGTGTTTTCCTTGGAGCGTTGTTTTTCGCACCACTAAGTTTGCCGTCATTGACGGACCGCGCTGACGGTGCGCAGTAATGCTGCGAAATCCGCAGTTTTGGGCCTGAGAGACACCCGATTTCTTTTCGCCGATACCTGTTCTTAGACAGGTGTCGGCGTTTTGTTGTCTTTCGAGATAATTTATTATTCATATTTGATACATATCCCTCCTCGATCTCGATGTGGGTGAAAATACGCAAGTCGGAAGTGTAATATTTCGCGTTGCTTGTGGGTATTTTGGCGATTGGCACAGCCGTTGCTTATTTTCTGTGGGCGCTGCGCGAGCGGTTCAGGAGCCGGAGAAGCGCGGGCGGAAAACACAAGACCCCTTTTGCGGGGGGAGTGGGGAACTGAAGATGATGAAGAGTAAGATGTTAGCGCTATCGACTCTGATGGTGGCGACGTTGCTGCTGTCCTGTGGGGCGCAAGCAATGGTAGTGGATCCGAATGAATACAACTTTTCCCCGAGTGACTCGGACCTTGGCGATCTTGACCACTACAAGGCATACGAGTGGGGAATATTCACCGATGTCGACCTGAGTAAGCAGGTGATTACCTCGGCGCGGCTGACCATCGACAGCATTAACAACTGGATCATCGAGCCGACAGACATCCTGCGTGTCCACCTTCTGGATGACCCCGCCAAAGCGCCCGGAACGAAAATCTACAGCGACAACCAGAACCCGGTGGACTTTTTCGAGGGCCGCGGCACCTATCTGTTCGGCTTCACGGACGATAATGAGTACAAGGTCACCTATCGTCGCCACACGGAATGGGTCAATCCGCCTGAGGACCTGGTGTACGACTTCACCGACAGCGATTTGGCTGCGTTGATGTCCTACATTCAGAACGACGGCAAGTTTGGGTTCGGGTTTGATCCGGACTGCCATTTCTACAACTGCGGGATCGACTTCGAGTTTTGCGTGGAAGATCGCCCTGTGCCGGAGCCCGCCACTCTGCTTCTTCTCGGTATGGGCGTCACCGGTCTAGTCGTTCGCCGGTTCCGCCGCCAATAGTCTTTCACCCAGGGAGGGGAGATCGGAGAACCCGAGGCTTGCAAGGGGTTCTCCGATCTTCTTTTTCTAGGCCTGTGTTGCACCGGTCTGCGGGTAGAAAAAGCGATGCGGCGCGTTTGGTCTTCGACCAGGCCAGTGTTATAGTAGGGGCATGGCTCTCACAAGCGAACAGAGAGACTGGTTACGCCTCGCATTAGTGCCGGGGGTGGGCACGGCGTATTTCATCCGCCTATTGGCGCGATTCCGCACGCCGACGGCCGTACTCGCTGCATCGCAGCGCGCGCTGGAAGAATCCGTCGGCCCGGTCTTGGCGCAGCGCATCGTGCAGTACGCCGATGTTGCCGCAGTCGAGGAGCAGGAACGTCGGGCGGATGGGTGCGGCGCGAGACTGGTCACGCTCGACGACCCGGCATACCCGGTTCGACTCGCGGAAATCTACGATCCCCCCCTAGTACTGTTCGTGCGCGGACGTATCCAGCTTGAGGACGAGGTCTGCATGGCGGTCGTCGGCACGCGCCATCCGACCCCTTACGGAGTCCGCATGGCCGAGCAATTCTCCCGTGAACTCGCCGCACGCGGCGTCTGCGTGGTCAGCGGCATGGCCCTCGGGGTCGACGGCGCGGCGCACCGGGCGGCGCTCGAAGTGGGGGGGAGAACCATCGCGGTCCTTGGCAGCGGGGTCGATGTTGTCTATCCGCCGCAACACGCCGGACTGCTCGATGAGATCGTAAACGGGGGAGGGGCCGTCATCTCACAATTCCCGATGGGGGCGGAACCCTCGCGAGGGAGTTTCCCCTACCGGAACCGCATCATCAGCGGCATGAGCCACGGCACGCTGGTGGTCGAAGCGCCCGCGAGCAGCGGGGCGCTCATTACGGCGCGGCATGCGGCCGAGCAGGGCCGTGAGGTGTTCGCCATTCCAGGACAACTCGGCATTGCCAATGCCGAGGGGCCTCATCTTCTTATCCAGGAAGGCGCGCGGCTTGTTACCCGTGCCGAAGACATTCTTGTTGAGCTGCACTTGGCCGTGCCGAAGTCGGCCGAACCGCCCGTGGACGTTGCTCCTCCGGCCCGGCGCTCAGCGCCAGAGCGTCGGAAGGCCCCAAGTACGATGCCGCCGGAGCCCGCCTCCACGTCCGATATGCGCCCCGGCGAGCCGCCGTCTATCCCCTGTTTGCGCCCCGGGCCGGAGGCTACCTCGGCCATCGAGCGGCAAGTATTGTCGGCATTGGCTCCGAATGGGTCCCATGTGGATGAAATTGCTGAGATGTGCCGTGTTTCCGTATCCGACGCCCTCAGCGCCCTGACCTTGCTCGAACTCAAGGGGCTGGCGCGTCAGTTTAGCGGCAAGCGCTTCGCGCCGCGATGAGTATTCTGACCGAGCTCTCGAGCCGCATTCGTCGCGGCGAGCCCATTCCTGTGCCGCTTCTGTTGTTTTTGTGGTGTTTCACTCCTGTTCTTTGGGCTGGGATGTTGTTTCGCTCGTTTCGTAAGCCCGTTCGTTTGCCGGTTCGGGTGGTTAGTGTCGGAAACATCACCGCCGGAGGGACGGGGAAGACCCCTGCTGTGATTGACGCTGCGCGGCGGGCGATCGCTTCGGGCGAGAAAGTGGCGGTGCTGACCAGGGGGTACCGGGCGAAGAGTCGCGGGGCTGGCGTGGAGGTTGTGGATGGATCATGTGATGTGATGGGTTTATTTGAGAGCCTGGGGGATGAACCCGCCCTGATTCTACGTAAGCTCCCGGCTGTAACGATTGTCCGGGCGGTAGACCGCGTGGCAGGAGCGCGCGCGGCCGTGGCGCGGGGCTGCACCACCCTGATTCTGGACGACGGCTTCCAATATCTACGCTTGGCCCGTGACGAGAATCTTGTCATGGTCGACGCCACGAATCCCTTTGGCAACGGTTACCGGCTGCCTGCGGGAATCCTCCGGGAACGCCCTGAGGCCTTACGGCGCGCCACGGGCATCTACCTCACCCGCTGCGACCAGTGCCCGGACGTGGCGGCGTTGGCGGCACGGGTCGCGGCATTGGCTCCAGGGATTCCCATACGCCAGACCTGGCACGCGCCGTGCGGACTCTGGAACGTCGCGACCGGCGAACCCCGTCCTCTCCAGGCCTTACGGGGAACCGCAATTACCGCGGTGTGCGGCCTAGGAAATCCCGAGGCCTTTTGGAGAACGCTGGAGGCAGCAGGGGCCATCCTTACGCGGCGCGTGGCCTATCCCGACCATGCGGAGTTCGACGCCATGCAGTTCCGGGGTGTCGGGATGGTCGTCACCAGCGAGAAAGACGCCGTCCGCCTGGGAACCCGCGCGCCGGACAACCTCTGGGCGCTGAGTATCGAGCTCCGCGACTGGCCTGATGGGTCGCCCGCCACCAATGAAAAAGCCCCCTGAGGTCAGGGGGCTTTTGATTACCGTCGTTGGCGAATCGCCTACTCCGGGACGAACCGCTGGATGCAGCTATTGACGCTATCGGCCACATAGACCCGGCCCACCGAATCAATCGCGATGCCGGAGATTTTGGCGAAGCGCGAAGGTCCGCCCCAAGAAGTCAGTTGCGTTCCGTTCTGATCGAACTTCACTATGTTCGTTTCTGAGGCAACGAACGTATTCCCCTCCGCGTCCATGGCGGTGTATGCTTCTTTGGGATAGTTGAAGGGGCTTGGAACCATCCACTGCGCCTGTCGTTGCGCGTTGAACTTGAAAAACTGAGTTGTGTAAGTGTCCGAGATCGTGACGTATCCCAAGACTGCAATATTGCCCATCGGGTCGACCGCGATTGCCCCGCCAGTCACTGGGCGGCCAAATGCTACTAGAGATAAGCTTTCGAGCAAGTTCCCCTCTGTTGAGTAACGATACAATTTACCATGCTCATCAGGATAGCCGTCAGCGTACCCACGCAATGTGAGCAGCTCATTCTCGGAAGATATCGCAAGACTGTCCGCATTGTGCGCAAGCGTTTTCTCAAACAGTCCATCCGTCGCAAACTGACGGATATTCTGCCCACGCTCCACGACAACTTCTATGCCTGGGTAAGTATACTGGGTCAGTTTGTTGAGGGTCGAGACATACACCTTTCCAAGTTCGCTCACAGCAAGCAATTGTCGCGACGCTGTGGCTTCCTGCTCAGAGAGGTAGGGGGACCAAGACTTGACGAAGTCGCCCGCGCTGTCAAACTCCTTAACGAGTCGATTTCCCAAGTCCGAGACGTACAAATTGTCGGATTTGTCGATTGCGATTCCCGAGGCACCGGCAAAATCGGCGGGACCGGGCTCCTCAAAAAGTTCGCCGTTGCCGCTGAACTTGTAGAGGTTCGACGTGGTGCCTACATAAACATCGCCCTCGGGCGTCAGCCCCACCGAAAGCGGCTTCGACACTGGCCATGACCGCAAGAACGTTCCGTCAGACGAGAACACCTGGATGCGATTGTTGCCGTAATCCGCTATATAGACATTTTCCGCCGCGTCAAGTTCAATATCCTTCGGCAGGAAGAACTGTCCATTCGCGGAACCTCTCTGGCCCCATGATTTCACCAGTGTTCCGGTTGCCGAGTATTTGTTTACCTTGTGTGCGCCCGTGTAGACGACATACATCTCGCCTGAGCTGTTGACCGCAAGTCTGCCGGCTTCGTTTATTCCCGTATTGAAGGCCAGCAGCTCGTTCTTGAGGTTTGGGGCTACCTTGCTGATTCTACCCATGAGCAACCCGTAGTAGTTACCGTAGGCATCGACTGCAACATGCTTCAGCGAGTCGTTCCAGAAGGAATTGGTGCTCGTCGTCGTTCCAAGGCTCGTGCCTTGGGGTGTACCCATTCCCTCTGCAGGATCCGTGTGCGACAGGCTGGGACCATAGGTCGGGGGCCAGATGTAGTAGCCGGCGGTTCCCCACTGCCCGAAAATGGTCAACCTGCTCATCTCACGTTTGTGCGTGGGAGAGTAGGCGTAGGAGTAGTTGCAGAGAAAGGCCATCTTTGAGGTATCACCACAGATGCCTAGCTCGTAGAGCACGCCCGTGGGACTCTTGATGGCGTAGTACTTTTCCTTCCTTACGTCCAGGGAGGTTTGAGGACGTATCAGCTCGTACGACCGATCCCCCTGTACCGTAATCGGGAACAGGGGACCTTCTCCACTGGCCACGTAGATATTGCCTAGGGAGTCGACTTCGACGTCCGTAACGTTAACGTGGCGGAATGTCGAAGTAACGAAGTCATTCGGCCAACTGCGGTCAAGGACGTATGGGGCACACTCAGCCTGCAGCGGAACCACATTGTCAACCACAACGGATTCGCCATGCTCGTTGCGCACTTTGAAGTAAACCGTCTTGACGCCCCCACCACTGGACAAGACAAAGGGGGCGACGGTTGCATAGGGTTGCCATGCTGCGCCGGTGAAATCCACCGATTCCGAGGCCATGTACTCTGTCGGTTCCATTGTACATGTGGATACGAGTTGAGCGGTCTGACTCGACGTCTGGGCCGTATTGTAGTTCACGTTGAACGTTCGAATCTTTGGAATGAGGGAGCCCTCCAACGTGATGGTGTCGCTCGCCGATACCTCCAGTTCACCGTCGCGCAGCTTGAGATAGACCGTTCGCTCGCCATCCCCCGCGCTGAAGGTGAAGGCGGGACTAGTCACAAATGGTTTCCACTCGGCTCCCTGAAAGTCTGGGGTCTCGGAGGCCATGTACTCAACCGACGCCCCGATGCAGTCGATATTCAGCCTCACTTCACAATCAGACGACACTTCCGCGCCGCCGTTGATGGCAAACGAGTACAGCTTCAGTTCCTGAAGGAAGGTGTCAATGGTGGCCGGAGCAGATTCACCGGAGTTGTTTCGCAACTTCAGGTAAAGCTGCCGAGAGCCACCGCCGGGCGAAAGCGTATACGGCACACTAAACGTATATCTGCTGGGATCTGTCGGAACGTTCTGAACGAGGCTTGCCCAGTTGCAGGGTTTCCAGATCGCTCCGGAGAAGTTCGAAGACTCAGACAGCATGTACTCAAGTGGCGTGTAGCGACAGTATATCGTCGCGCTGATGTCTCGCGAGACAACAGGCCACGGTCGGACGAGTGCGCCCGCGATGACCGGTGCCGGTTCAGCTAAGGTAATCGAGGCTTGTTGGACCGGCGATATGTAGTCGTCGTTTCTGACCTGGACATACACGGTTTTCAAGCCGTTTACGGCAGATAGTAGGAATCGAGGCTCCGACGTGTAGGCCTTCCACTCCGCGCCGAGGAAATCGGGGGTCTCGGAGGCAATATACTCGAGCGGCGTACCCGTTCCGACAAGACTCAGACGCACTTCGCGGTCCGTGGTGGTGTTGAGTCCGCCGTTGATCCGTACCGAAAACAGCAACATTTCATCCAGCAGCCACTCGTCCAGCGTCGTGGTAACGGTCGCTACTTCCGATTCACCCGCGTCGTTTCTGGCCTTGACGTACAGCGTCTTGTCGCCGTTACCGGACGAGAGGGTAAACGGCATGCTCACGCTGTAGTGGCTATGCCCCGCCTCCGTGCCCTGAAACTGGCCTTCATACGTTTGCCACGCGGCTCCGGCGAAATCCAATGATTCGGAGACCATGTAGTCAAGCGCCGTGCCCGAGGTATGGACCAGTACCTGCACATCGCGGCTGGATAGGTCGTGGGCGGCGCTTGCCTCGGTGATCACGGGCGCGGCCTCGGCAAGCTCGATCGAGTCTTGCCCGACAAGCGATTCGCCATACTCATTGCGAAGCTTGAAGTACACGGTCTTGGGCCCGTTGCCGGGAGAGAGGAGGAAATTCGCGGCATCCACATAGGTTTCCCACGCCGCCCCCAGGAAATCGGCCTGCTCCGACGCCAAATACTCCGTCGGCGTCCCCACACAGGCAAAATCCAGCGTGACGAAGCGGTCGTCCGTGGTTTCCGCCGCGAGGTTAAGGTCGAAGCGGGCAAGCACCGGCGCATCGCTAAATGCCCCGAGGCTTTCCAATGCAGGGTCCAGGATTGACGTGATTACCAGTTGGACGTCTTTGGCGTTGACGACACCGTCCTGATTCGTGTCTGCGTCATAGTCGGCGGATTTGTTGAAACCGAGGATGACGTTTATCGCTTTTTGCACGTCAATGACATTGCTCTTGCCGCTGCCGTCTATATCGCCAAGCGCCCACCCAAAGGCAATCGCCGGCAATACAAAGGCCATGAGCAGCACGATGAGTTTCCCTGTATTCATGGTACCCCCTTTTTCTCTTCGTGGGCTCTTATCAATCCCTCTTGTAAGAATAATACCACGGGTGTGAGTAGGTGACAATAGGGGATTTGCCTTCAGGGGGGGTAAATGTGCGCAGTTCCCCTAGGGCGTTTCACGTTTTTATACCTATGGTCCCCGACACTAGAGCATTTTCACCGCGCCGCTTTGGCGGGCGCACCGTAGGCATTCTCGGTGAAAATGCTCTAGGTTTCGTAGCGCTCTTCTGGGAAATTCATCGCCTCGACAAAGGCCATATGGAACTCGGGGTCCATTGAAAGCTCGACGTGTTCCGCTTCCCGGGCGAGGATCTCGGCGCGTGCGCGGGCCGTGCGGGAGAGCAGAGCGGCCTGCGCGCCGAGCAACGCGGTGTTTCCCGCGAAGGAGAGGCGATCCAGAGGGGCTTCTGCAGGCAACAGGCCGATGCGTTGGGCATTGTGGAGACGCAGGTAGTTGCCAAACGCCCCGGCGATGAAATAGCGCGTAACGTCTTCGGGCGCGAGAGCGATGCGGCGCAGCAAGGTGAGCAGCGCGGAGCGGATGGCCGCCGTAGCGAGTTGGAGTTCGCGTGCGTCGCGTTGGGTGAGGACGATAGGCTGGCCGTTGACGGCCTCATGGCCGTGCGCAAGGATGAACTCCGAACCGTCTTCGCCGTCGCGCACGCGGGCCCGCAGTGCGGGCGGTGTGTTGGGGGACAAGTCGTCCGGGCTCAATAGCAACCCCTCGGACATGAGTAGTCCCTTGCGCAACAGTTCCGCGGCGGCGTCAATCAACCCCGAACCGCAAAGCCCCGCGGCGAGTCCCCCCCCGATCACGCCGAGTTCGACGTCGGTCGTAATGACAACGCGTTCGATGGCGCCCTTTGCGGCGCGCATGCCGTGGTGAATGCGTGCTCCCTCGAAGGCCGGCCCGGCCGCGCAGGAGGCGGCCAGCAGGCGATCGCCTTGTTTGACCAGAATCTCGCCGTTGGTGCCGATGTCCAGCAGTACGACCGGTCCCGCGAGTTCATCGAGGTGTAGTGCGATGCCGCCCGCCACAATATCGCCGCCGACGAACCCGCTGATAACCGGGAAAACATAGGCGTATGCGCTGGGGTTGATGCGCAGCCCGAGTTCAGTGGCGCGCACGGACAGTCCTGCCCCTGTGGCCGGAGCAAACGGAATTTCCCCCAGCGCGCCCGGGTGCAATCGCGTGAGGAGATGTTGCATGGTCGTGTTTCCAGCAAAGACGCATTCGTAGATAGACTCGCAGTCGATGCGCGCGCCTTCCGACAGCTCGCCGAGCATCTCATTCACTGTGCCGATCACCACCCCGTGCAATTGGGCGAGTGCATCGGCGCTATCCCGGGTGCGCTGAATGCGCGAGACCACGTCGTCACCGAACTGCGTTTGGGGATTGAGGCGCGTCGTGCGGGCCAGCACCTCGCCCGTCGCCGCGTTAATGAGCAGGGCGGCTAGGGTGGTGGTGCCAATGTCGAACACAGCGGCGTAGCAGTGGCCGGTGGTATCTCCTTCCTCGATGTCAATGAGACGTCCGCCCGACATAACCGCCGTGCACTTGAAGTTCCACGCGCGCAAGCGCTGCGGAATGGCGGCAAGGAGACTATGACTCACCGAGAGAGGGCCGAGGGCCCGCTGGAGACGCTCAAAGTCCGGCAGGGAGTCTTCAAGGCTGGGCTTGGGAAGCTCAATGCAGCGTTTGACCAAGACCGGGGCCTCAAATTCCCGGTGCGCTTCGATGGTGTCGGCCAGGATTTGATGCGGGCGGTCAAGGACGGATGTTTCGGGCAGTTCAATGACGGCAGGCTCCATGACCACGGCCTGACAGGCCAACCGCACACCTTGCTCAAGGTCGTCGCGGGTGACGACGGCCTGTTCCGTACTGCGTGGAGGCGGCGCGCCCTCGATAAAACGCACTCGGCACTTGCCGCATTGTCCACCGCCGCCGCACGGATGTTCGAGGGTGAGGCCCGCGCGGGCCGCGACGGCGTGGACCGTAAATCCGGGCGAGACGGTCACGGAGAAATCACCCGGAACGAAGCGGACGGAGAAGGTGTTGTTCATGATTTTCCCTACTCAAGCCAAAATAACCACCAAACAGCACAAACCACTCCAGTGATACCGTGTCGAAGCGACAAAATACAAGAAATCACTGCTGTCCGGTTGTTTTTGAGGTTGTGGGTTGTAATTTGAGTTTTGCCAATGTGTTATAGACGGTTTTGGGAGTGATCGATATGGGAATCGGAATAGACTTGGGCCTTTCCAATCGTGTAAGGACGCGAGGAACG
>JBHELB010000023.1:0-58595 GCA_041859045.1 Candidatus Hydrogenedentales bacterium
ACGTCAAAATCTTACTCGGGCTGTACATGGTCTTTTCCTCCGGGTGGACCCTGTTTCGTCAACTTGAGCCCATTTTAGACGGAGTCAGACCATGTACGCCCTCTATTCATGCACCCCTCACAAAACTGGGGATCGTTGAGCCTTCCTCTAGACAGGTTTGCCGGGGAATGCTAGACTACGCCGTGCTCGAAAAGAGCGGCGCAATAGCCGCAAACGGTGGAGGAAAGAACCGTGGCGCAGGTTTCACGACGAACTTTTTTGCGGGGCAGTGCGGCGGGCGCGGCGCTGGTGATGGGCGGTGCGGCTCAGGCGCAGCAGGCGCCGGTGGCGGTTCAGGGTGACATCGACATGGCCATTGCCCGATGGAAGGGCGCGGCCGTTCCTGAGGAGAGCCTCAAGCCGATGGCGGTGCGGTTGACCGAAGAGGCCATCAAGGCGTTGGGCGGCATGCAGCGGTTTGTGAAGAAGGGCAACGTAGTGTGGGTCAAGCCGAACATCGGCTGGAACCGCAAACCGGAGTTTGCGGCGAACACCAACCCCGACCTTGTCGCGACGCTGGTGCGCCTGTGCCTCGAAGCGGGCGCGAAGACCGTACGCGTTGGCGACCTGACCTGCAATCCGGCCAAGGAAGCGTACGGTAACAGCGGCATCGAAGCCGCCGTGATCCAGGCGGGCGGTGAAATCGTCTATCTGGACCCCAAACGTTTCAAAGAGTACCCGCTCAGCGGCAAGCGCCTCGAGAAATGGGAGTTCTATCCCGATATCATCGAGTCCGATCTCGTGATCAACTGCCCGGTGGTCAAACACCACGGCATTTCGAAAGCCACGCTCTGCATGAAGAACTACATGGGCGTGATTGGCGGAAACCGGGGCTTCTTCCATCAGGACATCCAGACCTGCCTGGCCGACGTTACGGCGTTCATGAAGCCGCGGCTGTGTGTGCTCGACGCGATCCGCATCCTGACGGCCAACGGCCCGAGCGGCGGCAATCTCGCGGACGTGAAGCGCATGGATACGGTCGCCGCAGGCACGGACATCGTTGCGCTCGACGCGTTCGGCGCGGAGTTGCTGGGCCACAAACCGGCGGACATCGCGACAGTGGCGATGGGGCAGGAGCGCGGCCTAGGGAAGATGGACTACCGTTCACTCAAACTGCGTGAACTCGAGGTCGCGTGAGACCAGCCAGTACCGCACGACTGCTTCGTTGGGTACGCCGCGGATCGCAGGCCTTGTGGCTCGGATTGTTCGTCTGGCTGTTCATGGCCACGGCGTACAAGGGGCTGGGGCTGTCGGAAACCGCGCTGACGTGGTTTTTCGGTGTGGACCCGCTCATAGGGGTGTCCACCTGGATCGCCGCGCATGAGGTGCCCGCGATCTTTCTGCTGTCGCTGGGAACTGTAGCGCTCACGGTCGTCATGGGCCGCGTGTTCTGCGGCTGGATCTGTCCGCTGGGCACCATCCACGCGATGGCCAGCGTGTTCCGGCGCGGCTCGCGCATGCTGCTGGCCCGCACCGAGGCATGGACCAAGTGGCTGCGCGCAAAGTACTACCTGCTGGCCGCGCTGTTGGTGATGAGTCTGTTCGGGACGCACTGGATCGGTCTGTTCGATCCGCTGTCCTTGTTGTACCGCACGCTGACGACAACGTTGTTGCCCGCGGTGCAGTATGCGGTGGAAGAGGGATCGACCGCCATCTATCAAGCGGACCCGAAACTTGGTCCGCTCAAGGCGACGTCGCTGTCTGAGCCGGTCTACCGCTTTTTCCGAGACCATGTGTTCAAGGGTGACCGCCAAGCGTATCTTCACAGCGCGGGGATCGCAGTTGTTTTCGTCGCGATCGTGTTGCTCAACCTCTACCGCAAACGCTTCTGGTGTCGTTACGTTTGTCCCTTGGGCGCGTTGCTCGGGGTGTTGGCGCGTTGGCCGCTGTTCCGCCGCGAATGCTCGGGCGAAGTCTGCACGAACTGCGGCGTGTGCCGCGCGGACTGCCAAGGCGCGGCAATGGCCACTAAGGCCAAGGACTGGGCGCCGTCCGAGTGTTTCATGTGTATGGGCTGCGGCGCGGCCTGTGCGGAGAACGCCATCGCGTTCCGGTTCCGCAATCCGTTTCGCGCCGCGAAGGCCGTCCCGATCGACGCTTCCAAGCGCGCCCTGTTGGCTTCCGGCGCGGCGGGCGTGGGGACGTTGCTTGCCCTACGCCTGACGCCGCAGGCCCAAGCCGTTGTGTACAACCCCGGCCTGATCCGTCCGCCCGGCGCGGAGGCCGAGCGCGCGTTTCTAGAGAAGTGCATCCAGTGTGGGGTGTGCATGAAGGTTTGTCCGACCAACGCGTTGCATCCGGCGCTGTTCGCGGCTGGCATCGAGGGATTGTGGACGCCCCAGTTGGTGGCAAAGATCGGCTACTGCGAGTACGAGTGCAACCGCTGTGGCCTGGCCTGTCCGACAGAGGCGATTGCGCCGCTAACGAAAGAGGCCAAAAAGAAGGTGCGCATGGGCCTGGCCACCGTGGATACCACCCGGTGCTTGCCGTACGCGTACGGACGGAACTGTATCATCTGCGAGGAGCACTGCCCCACGCCCAAGAAGGCCATCTACTTCCGGCTCGCGGAGGTGCAACTGCGCGACGGCTCTACCGTAACGCTCAAACAGCCCTGGGTTGACCCCGACCTCTGCATCGGCTGCGGCATCTGCGAGAATAAATGCGTGTTTCGCGATTTTGCCGCCATCCGCGTGACCAGCGCCAACGAGTCGCGCCATTCCGGGAATATGGCGATCCTGCCCGGGGCCATTTCTTCCCAACAGGCCCCGCCGGAGACCGCGCCCGAAAGCGCCTCCCCTTACTCGTCAAATCCGTACGGGAACTGAGTTCGGCCCATCGCCGGAGGTGTTCCAATGTGGAACGTATCGCGCTGTAATGAACCAGAAATGCCACTTTATAGGCAGACGACGGCCGGAAGCGGCGTGCGTTCGGGGCGCGCATACTGAGGGCTGATGATGCACCTGGATGATGCACATCTCGTAACGCAGAGCCAGCTGGGCGACACCGAAGCGTTCGGCATGCTGGTCGAGCGTTACGAAAAGGCGGTATACGCGACGGCGTACTACTACGTAGGGCGCTATGGCGCGGCTGAGGATATTACTCAGGACGCCTTTTTGGACGCGTACCGCGGGCTGGGGCGCCTGCGCGAGCCGTCGGTGTTCGGGCCCTGGTTGAAGGAATTGACGTGCCGGACCGCAGCAAACTGGTTGCGCAAGCACGCGCGAAAATTGCAGAACGAAACACCGCTACCCCACCGCAGAACGGTCTCGATTGAAGACCTCCGGGAAGGCCCCGCCGGGGCGCTCGAACGACGCGAGCGGAACGAGCGGATTCAACGGGCCGTGGATGCCCTGCCGGAACGTTACCGGTTGCCGGTGGTGCTGCGGTACCTACAAGAGTTGAGTTACAAAGAGATTGCGGCGTTCACCGGCGAGAGCGTGGACGAAGTGCGGGGCATCCTGCAGCGGGCGGGCCGCCAACTTCGGGAGCTCTTGACGGATTTGGACGCGGATACACAGGGAGAAGCCTCGTGGCCTCATGCTCCCAGATAGAGCCGAAGGCGCAAGCCTACGTGGACGGCGAACTGAGCAGCGCCGAGCGGGTGGTGTTTGACCACCATGTGCAAGAGTGCCCGGCGTGCCGCGCGTTGCTGAACCGCCATCGCCGGACCTGCGCGATGATGTTCGAAGCCTTTTCAGCGGATCGCCTGCGCGACACCGTGCGGGCACGGGTGCTGGAGAATCTGCCCGAGATCGACCCCGTGGACCGCGACTTGGCCGGCATTAACTGGCGTGCGAAACACCCGTTGTACTGGCGCGTAGTCTTGGGACGTCTGACGCCGGTAGCGGTGGTGTGCGTGCTGATTGTGTCGGTGCTGGTTCTGCGCGAGAAATGGCCTACCAATACCGCAGCGCCCGCCGGAGCCGTCGGGGTGGTTGCGCAGAACGTGGGACCGGGCGAGGTGGTCGGTAACGATACCAACACCAATGCCCGGGCGCAGGTGGGTGGATTCGTTCAGATCGGCGATGCGTTCCGCACGGGTCCCGCCGCGGGGCTTATGCTCGAACTGATGGGACCGACCGAGGTCAAGATGAACGAGCACACGCGCGTGAGCATCGAAAGCGAACGCCGTTTGCGCCTGGAAGAAGGCGAAGTGTGGCTATCCGTGGGCCGCGATGGCCGCTTGTTCCGCGTGATTACGCCGAACGGCAACGTGACCGTGTATGGAACCACGTTTGTGGTGCGCGTGACGAAAAGCCGCACGGTGGTCACGGTGCTCGATGGGCAGGTGAAGGCGGATAACGAGACGTCCGTGTTTCGTATGTTGCACGACAACCAGCAGGTCGAGATGGCCGCGGGCGATCCCGTGGCCGCCCCGGTGAACCTGAATACTGCGCCGGAGTTTACGTGGGCTGAACGGCTCATGGCGGAGGAAAGGGCAAAGGCCCTGTTCCAAAGCGAAGTGCTTCCGAAGAGCGCCGTTACAGAGCTTCCCGCTAAGGACCTGTTTTGGATCGACGCGCGCGTGGGCGGACGCCACTGGACCGTGGGATCGGTCCGTTTATCGTGGGATGCGGACGCGGTTCAAGGGAAGCGGTGCGGCTACACGGTCTACGTATATGACGAGAAATGGAACCCGATCACGAAGGAAAGCGTGCCGGGCGCCCTGTTCGAGGACAAAGAGCATACGGCGTACGAGATTCCCATTCCCGCCGATAGGACCGGGAAAATTAACGATCTCATTATCGAGTTAGTGCCGGATTTCTCAGATGGAAAGGCGGAAACGCCGATCCGGGTCTCGGCCGCAGGGTCATAGCGTTCGCCCGAGACGAGTTTTCAGTTGAATCAGTCCACAGTCGGGAAGGCGGGAGTGCGAGCCACCTCCTCAAGTCTACCTAAGTCTACCTCAAGTCACTCCTTCCCCAAGGTAACTACAGCCAGACGGTTCCGGTTCCGCCTTCCCGATCCCCATCGCGCATCTCCCCATGTCGATAGACTTCGCTCAAGCAAGGAGGGCGCCAACCGTCGGGGTCGGTTGGCGCCCACCACCGCCGCCTGACCACACGTTTTCCCACTGTTCCTCAGCGGTAAGGTCAGGCTGCGTCCGGATTTTACCACACGCCTACAAATTCTCGCCAGCGGGCCGCATTATTCGCAGATTGAAGGCGAGATCTGCCGCAGGCCGGGCGGCCCGCAGCCCGCGTTCCCGAGTCATTTTTTCGACCAAGCGTAGGCCCAGATTCGAGAGGACAGGATATCGTCTCTTGGTTGCGCCCTGCTTTTCGCCGCCGCCGGCGTGCTTGACCATAATGCCCACAACATGTTATGGTGGTTGGCCTTGCTCTGTGTCGAGCAGGCGGTGTTAACTCTAACGGGAGGCAAGTACAACGTCATGACAGAAGACAATCTGGTAACCGGAGGAGTCGTCGACGCGGCGGCCCCAAAACCTGCGGTCTCGGCCGCAACCCCCATCGAAGAATCGGACTTGGCGCCGGAAGAGATGGCGGCGCTTTACGACCACACCATGCTGAGCTTCAAAGAAGGCGAAGTGGTGCGGGGCATCGTGGTGGAATTGACGCCCGACGCGGTGCTGGTAGACATTGGCTATAAGAGCGAAGGTATCGTGCCCCTGGATGAACTCTCCGCCCCGGACGAGGTCAAAGTGGGCGACGTCTTCGATGTGTTTATTGAAGAACCGGAAGACGAGAACGGCATGCCGGTCCTGTCGAAGGTGAAGGCGGACAAGATCAAGAATTGGACGCACATCCAGCAGATTTACGAGCAGGATGGCGTGATCAGCGGGCGCATCGTGCGTCGCGTCAAGGGCGGGCTGAAGGTGGACATCGGCATCGATGCGTTCATGCCGGCGAGCCAATTGACGTGGCGTCCGACGAGCGATCTGGATCGTTACTTGGGTCAGACGATGGAACTGAAGATCATCAAGCTGACCAAGCGGAGGAGGAACGTGGTGGTGAGCCGCCGCAAGCTGCTCGAAGAGCAGCGCGCGGGCGAGAAGAGCCGCCTGCTTTCGACGATTCAGATCGGTCAGGTGATCTCGGGCGAGGTCAAGAACATCACCGATTTCGGTGCGTTTGTGGACGTGGGCGGCATCGACGGGCTGCTGCACGTGACCGATATGTCCTGGGGCCGGGTCAAGCACCCGTCGCAGGTGGTGTCGGTGGGGCAGCGCATCGAGGTGATGGTGCTGAATTTCGATCCCAAGACCGAGCGCATCAGCTTGGGCCTGAAGCAGAAGACCGAGAATCCCTGGAAAACCGCCGAGCAGCGGTACCCGGTGGGTTCGGTGGTGCGCGGCCGCGTGGTCAGCATGACGGACTACGGCGCGTTTGTGCAGCTTGAAGACGGCATCGAAGGCATGGTGCACGTGAGCGAGATGAGTTGGACGCGCCGCGTGCGTCATCCAAACGAGGTGTTGACGCTGGACGAAGAGGCGGACGTGATGGTGTTGAGCGTCGACCCGCACGCGGAGAAGATCGCGTTGGGCCTGAAGCAGACGCGTCCGAATCCGTGGCGTGAACTGGGCGGCAAATACCCGCTCGGCTCGACGGTGACCGGCACGATCCGCAACATGACGGATTACGGTGCGTTTGTCGAGATCGAAGAGGGCATCGACGCGCTGTTGCACGTGAGCGACATCTCGTGGACGAAGAAAGTGACGCATCCGTCCGAGGTGCTTGAGAAGGGCCAGCAGATCGAGGTGAAGGTGCTCAGCATCGATCCCGAGAACGAGAAGATCAGCGTGGGCCTGAAGCAGCTCGAGAAGGATCCGTGGCAGGAAGTGATCGACGCGCATCCGATCGGAACGCATGTCGAGGTCGAGATCGCCAAGCTGGTGAGCTTTGGCGCGTTCGCGCGGATGGAAAACGGCATCGAAGGCCTGATCCATGTGAGCGAACTCTCGAAGGAACGCGTGCAGAAGCCGGAAGAAGTGCTGTCGGTCGGCGACAAGGTGAACTGCAAGGTAATCAGCGTGGATCCGCAGGAGCGCAAGATCGGCCTGAGCATCCGCGAGTTTGAGCGCGACAAGGACGGTTCCTCGACGGCGGCGTACGGCGTGAGCGGCGACACCAGCGGCGGCTTCGGCACGGCGATGGGCGACGCATTTCGCAGCCAGGGCAGCGCCGAGACGGACGCCTAACCGGGTTATCCCTTTCGTATAGTGTTCGGGCGCTGTTCCGCCGTGGGACAGCGCCCTTTCGGTATCCCAGGGCGACGCCCCGAATATGCATAGCCCCAGATCAGGCAGGGGCGGATGACTCGCCTGAAACGTGGAGACGGTGAATATGAGTAAGACCAAGGCCAAACCCGCTAAGCATCCTCTCGCCGGAACCCCGATGACCGGGGCCGAGATGATCATCCAGGTGCTGGCGGACGAAGGCATCGACACGATTTTTGGATACAGCGGCGGGGCCATCCTGCCGACGTACGACGCGATTTTCCGGTACAACAAAGACAAGGCGACTTCAAAGCAAATGCGGCTTGTCGTGCCTGCGAACGAACAGGGCGCGGGCTTTATGGCGGCGGGATACGCGCGCTCGACCGGTAAGGTCGGCGCGTTTATCGTTACCTCGGGTCCCGGCGCAACGAACTGCGTCACGCCGATCCGCGACTGTATGGCGGACTCGGTGCCGGTGGTCTTGATTTGCGGGCAGGTCCCGCGCGCGGCGATCGGTTCGGACGCGTTTCAGGAAGCGCCGATCTTCAACATCATGAGTGCGTGCGCCAAACACGTATTTCTGGTCTCGGACCCGGAAGAGATCGAAGAGACCGTCCGCACGGCGTTCGAGATTGCGCGCTCTGGCCGCCCGGGGCCGGTCGTGATCGACGTGCCTAAGGACGTCCAGAACTACAACGGCGTGTTCAAGGGCTCGGGCATGGTTCATTTCCGCGGCTATGAAGCGCGCACGAAAGCCGTCACCGAGGCGCACGTCACCAAGGAAAACGCGACAACGTTCTTCAAGGCGTTGGCGCGCTCCGAACGTCCGCTGATCTACGCGGGCGGCGGCGTTGTTAACGGCAACGCGTCGGAAGAACTGCGCGAGTTCACCAAGCGCTTCCAGATTCCGGTGGTGACGACGCTGATGGGCATCGGCGCGATGGACACCTCGGATCCGCTGTGCCTGCACATGCTGGGCATGCACGGCACGCCGTATGCCAACTACGCGGTCGAGGACTGCGACTTCCTGTTGACGGTCGGCGCGCGGTTCGACGATCGCGTGGCGGGAAAGATCTCGGAGTTCGCGCCCGGCGCGAAGTTCATCGGCCATATCGACATCGACGAGGCGGAGATCGGCAAGGTGCGTTCGGTGGATTGGTCGCACGTTGGCGACGCGAAGATCGCTCTGGCCGATCTCACGGCGTATGGCCGGTTGTTCAAGCGCGATTTTTCGCCGTGGGTGAAGCATGTCAAAGAACTGCACCGCCGCCACGCGCTGAACTATAACCGCGACGGCAAAAAGATTCAGCCGCAGTTCGTCATCGAGACGTTGGCGGAACTCGCCAAAGGCGAAGCGATTATCTGCACGGGCGTCGGGCAACATCAGATGTGGGCCGCGCAATACTGCCAGTTCCACTCGCCGCGGAAATGGATCACCTCGGGCAGCATGGGCACGATGGGCTTTGGCCTGCCTGCGGCCATCGGCGCGGCGGTCGCCAACCCCGGCAAGATCGTGGTCGATATCGACGGCGACGGTAGCCTGCGGATGAACCTCGGCGAACTGGAAACCGCGACGACCTACGGCATCCCCGTCAAGGTGCTCTTGCTGAACAATCTCGGCGACGGCATGGTGCGGCAGTGGCAGAACCTCTACTTCGGCGACCGCTTTTCCGGCACGGACAAGTCGCTACACAAGAAAGATTTTGTCAAGGCGGCGCAGGCCGACGGATTCGATTTCGTCAAACGGATCACGAAGAACGAGGACGTGCGCCCCGTGCTGAAAGACTTCCTGGCGCACAAGGGCCCGGCGTTCCTCGAGGTCATGATCGACACGAACGCGCAGATCTACCCGATGGTCGGGCCGGGCATGGGGTACAAGGACATGCTCACCGGCAAGTACATCACGCCGCGCGAGGCCGCGTCCAAGCCGGTCGTTGAAGACGAGGCCGTGGACATGACGAAGATCCCGGATCTGTTCTAACGCACGCATTATCAGGCCGGGGGACTCTTTCGGAAGGGGCCCCCCGGCCTTAAATTTTCATCAATGAGGAGGACACAGAGAAGAGAAAGAGATCAAAAACGGGGGAGGATAAATTGGCCGGAAAAATGCTCGTGCTATTTTGCTTCTCCAAATTCTCTTCTAGTTCCCCTCGGTTTCCTCTTCTCTGTGTCCTCTGTGTCTCTGTGGTGATGAACTCTTTTCTGTTGTCTTCTTCCCCCCGGGGAAACGAATCTGACTTTTCCCCCTCCGATCGGCTACAATCTCCGCGTTTACCTGGTCTGATTTTCAATAGGGGGTGTGCGATGGACTTGGCGGCATTGATTCGAAATGTCCCGGATTTTCCGAAGCCGGGGATCCAGTTCAAGGACATCACCACGCTGCTTCAGCACCCGCAGGCCTTCCGCCATATTGTGGACACGTTGGCGGCGCGGTATGCGCCGATGGGCATCGACGTAATCGCCGCGGCGGAATCGCGCGGCTTTATCTTCGGCGCGGCGCTGGCCTATGTCATGGGCAAGCCGTTTGTGCCGGTGCGCAAGAAGGGCAAGTTGCCTGCGGACTGCATCGAGATCACCTATGACCTCGAATACGGCTCGGCGACGCTCGAGGCCCACGTGGACGCGGTGAAACCCGGCGACCGCGTACTGCTGGTCGACGATTTGTTGGCGACGGGCGGCACGGTGGTGGCGATGGCCGAATTGGCGAAACGGCTGGGCGGCGAAATCGTCGAGGCCGCGTTCGTTGTGGAATTGCATCCCCTGGGCGGACGCGAGAAACTCGCGCCGATCCCTGTGTTTTCATTGGTCGAACTCACGGTGGATGAATAGCGGCCGCACACCTGCCGCGAATCATGTCACGTTAACCCAACTCGAAAGGAGCCGTCTGCGCAGCGCCATGGAACGTAATCTTTTGCCCGGAACCCAAATTGAGATTATTCGCGAAACCGAGCGCGGCCGATTCCGGCACGGGCTCTTCGATTTCGACGGCACCGTCAGCCTTCTGCGCGAGGGCTGGCAACAGGTGATGGGGCCGCTCATGGTCGAGATGATCTGCGGCAGCGCCCCGGCGACGCCCGAGATCGTTCAGGCCTGCGACGACTACATCGCCGAGTCGACCGGCATCAACACCATCCTTCAAATGGAGCACATGGTCGAGATGGTCCGCCAGTACGGCTTCATCCCCGAGGAGAAAATTCTCGACGCGCACGGCTACAAGAAGATCTATAACGACCGCCTGATGGAGCGCGTCGTGGTTCGCATCAAAGACCTCGAAGAAGGCCGCCTGCCGGTGGAGGACGTGATCGTCCGCGGTTCGGTGGAGTTTCTCAAGCGTCTCAAGGACCGCGACCTGCACATGTACATCTTCAGCGGCACCGACCAGGACGACGTCCGCCGCGAATCGACCATTGTCGGCGCGGCGCAGTACTTCGAGGAAATCTGGGGCGCCCTGCGGACCTATGCGGAGTCCAACAAGGAGATGATCCTCAAGAAGATCATCGAAAAACACGACCTCCACGGCGCGGAAGTGCTGGTCTGCGGCGACGGCCCAGTGGAAATCCGCCACGGCCGCGAGCATGGCTGCGTCACGATCGGCGTATGTTCCGATGAGGTAAAGGGTTATGGCTGGAATATGGAGAAACGCGAGCGCTTAATCAAGGCCGGCGCGGACATCCTCGTTCCCGATTTCGGCGAACTCGACGCGCTCATGGCGTACCTCTTCCCCGCGTAGATTTCGGCGCGCTTGAATTCCCTGCCCTGGGGTTGGTCATTGACCTTCCCCGGGGCTTTTGCTTGTGGCCCCATATATGGTGTCCTCGGGCGGGAATATTAATACACAAACCCAATTTGTTGGCCGATTTAGATTGACAGCCCCTATATATTGTGGTAACCTGCTCGCAGATTGGGGTTTTGTCTCTAAGCCCCTCATGACGCGCGACTTGGACGGAAAGGAACCCACGGCGCATGACGCAGGACGCCATCGTGTATCTCGGCCGCGACGCGATGATCATCACGTTGCTGGCGTCCGCGCCGATGCTCATCGCGGGGATGGTGATCGGACTGATCATCAGCGTCTTTCAATCCGTCACGCAGATTCAGGAAATCACCTTGGCGTTCGTACCCAAGATCGTCGTGGTGATGCTGGCGTTCATCGTGTTTCTGCCGTGGATCCTTGGGCTGTTGCTCGCGTTCGTGCAGCCGTTGTTCGGTTCCTTTTACACCATGGTGCAGTGATGCTGTTCGAGGCGGAAGTATTCAAACTTTTTGCGCTGGCGCTGGTCCGGTTCAGCGGCCTGCTGGTCGCCGCGCCGGTGCTGGGTTCGCAGAATTTCCCCGTGATGGCCAAAGCGGGGATGGCGGCGCTGTGCGCGTTTCTCGTTGTGCCCACGATCGCCGCGTTGCCGCAGCCGTTGCCCGCCGAGCCGCTGCCGTTTGCGCTGCTCGCGGCGGGCGAACTCGCGATCGGGCTGATGCTCGGGTTTGTGATGACGATTGCGTTTGCGGCGATTCAGGTCGCGGGCGAGATCATGGACATGCTCACCGGGTTCGCCGTGGTGAACGTGTTCAATCCCGCGCTGGGCACGCAGGTGCCGATCTTCGGCTTCTTCTTCTTCCTGCTTGCGGCGCTGTATTTCTTGGCGATCAACGGACATCACATGATGATTCTCGCGCTCGCGTCGTCGTTTCAGTCCGTGCCGCCGGGCGGTTTCGTGGCGAACCCCGAGTTGATGGCCGAAGTGAGCACTTGGGGCGGCGCCATGTTTCGCGATGGCGTCATGATGGCGGCGCCGGTGGGCGGAGCGCTGTTGCTGGCGTACATCACGATGGGCTTGCTGAGCCGGATCGTGCCGCAGATCAATTTGTTTGTCGTGGGATTCCCGCTGACGATCGCGCTGGGACTGATCGTCGCGGCTTTATCCATCGAAGTGTACTTGGCGTATCTGGGCGGGCTTATGGATCAGATGTTTCGCGATCTGTCCGTGG
The DNA here is from genome assembly GCA_041859045.1 of Candidatus Hydrogenedentales bacterium. Classification (GTDB taxonomy): domain Bacteria; phylum Hydrogenedentota; class Hydrogenedentia; order Hydrogenedentales; family SLHB01; genus JBHELB01. Next base: position 12,200 of record JBHELB010000023.1, read on the forward strand.
CCGTCCGTGGCATGAGCTAGAGAAGCGATGGCCGAACCAACCGGTGGAGAACAGACGCTCCCCGCATCGCCTTTCAAGAAGGCGAAGCAGCGCGAGCAAGGCAACGTCGCCAAGAGCCAAGACTTGACGGCGGCGATCACGCTGTTAACTGCGTTGTTTTTGCTGCGAATCACCGGCGACTCGATGATCGGCGGCATGATGGAGGCCATGCGGCACTATCTTGGCGATGGCTGGGCGCTTCGCGCGGAAGTAGTCAATCCGGCAGCGTTCACGCTGCACGCATTTTGGTTCATCGCAAAAGCGGCGCTGCCATTCATGGCGCTGTTGGCGCTGGTCGGCATACTGGCCAACGTGCTGCAGTTTGGACTGTTGTTTGCGCCGATGGCGCTAATGCCGAAGCCCGAGCGACTCAATCCGATCACCGGATTCAAGAAGTTCTTTTCCGCACGCGCCGCCGTGGAATTGGTGAAATCGGTCCTCAAGTTGGGGGCGATCTCGTGGGTCGTATACGCCACGCTGCACGGACGTTGGGACGAAGTATTGGCGCTCAGTGGGTTGACCCCGTGGGGCGCGACGAAGGCCGTGGGCTATCTGGTGTTTTTGGTGTGGCTTCGGGTGTCGGCGCTGATTCTGCTGCTGGGCGTGTTCGACTACGGGTTCCAGCGCTGGCAATACGAGCGCGACCTGCGCATGACCACGCAGGAAGCGCGCGAAGAAATGCGGCAACTCGAGGGAGATCCCAAGATCAAGCAGCGCATCCGCCAGATTCAGCGGCAAATGGCCATGCAGCGCATGATGAAGGAAGTGCCCAAGGCCGACGTGATCATCACGAACCCCACCACCTACGCGGTGGCGCTGCGGTACGAACCGAACAGCATGGCCGCGCCGACGGTCGTCGCCAAAGGCGCGCGCTTGTTAGCCGATCGCATCCGCGCGATCGCGATTGAAAACGGCGTGCCCATTGTCGAGCGCCCCGAGCTCGCGCGCACGCTGTACAAGACGCTTGAAGTCGGCCGCCCCGTGCCCGAGGCGCTGTTCCGCGCCGTGGCCGAGGTGTTGGCCTTCGTGTATCAGGTGGATCGCCGCGCGGAGAAGATTCGCGAGCGGGCGCAAGCCTTCTCGCCGTCCGCGGGCGCGGCAATGTGACGGGAGGATATTGACGCGTGACCATGACGACCGATACCGCCGCCTCGCGGTGGTCTATCGCGCGAACCCAGGACCTCTGGTTCGCGGTCGGCGTCGTGTCGATTCTCGCCGTGCTCATTTTGCCGATCCCCTCGCAGTTGCTCGACGTGCTGCTCACGTTGAACATCAGCATCTCCGTGGTAGTGCTGCTTACCACGATCTATCTCCAACACGCGATCGAATTCGCCGTGTTTCCGTCGTTGCTGCTAATCCTCACGCTGTTTCGACTAAGCCTTAACGTCGCGTCGACGCGTCTCGTGCTGCGCGACGCCTGGGCGGGACACGTCATCGACGCCTTCGGCGGATTCGTCACCGGCGACAGCTATGTGGTCGGTGTGGTGATCTTCGCGATTCTCGTCGTGATTCAGTTCGTGGTGATCACTAAGGGCGCCACGCGCATCTCGGAAGTTGCCGCGCGCTTCACGTTGGACGCCATGCCCGGCAAGCAGATGGGCGTCGACGCGGACCTCAACGCGGGATTGATCACCGAGGAACAGGCGCGCGCGCGACGTCGCAGCATCGAACGCGAAGCGGACTTCTACGGCGCGATGGACGGTGCCACGAAATTCGTGCGTGGCGACGCGATCGCCGGGCTCATTATCACGCTCGTGAACATCTCCGCCGGTTTCTTTATCGGCGTGCTGATGAAAGGGATGGATTGGGGCGAAGCCGCCGCGCGGTACACGCAGTTGACCATCGGCGACGGCCTCGTGTCGCAGGTGCCTGCGCTCATCGTCTCGACCGCCGCCGGCCTCATCGTGACCCGCACGGCGTCGGAGACCAATCTCGGCGCGGACGTCACCGAACAGCTCACGCGTTATCCGCGTGCATTGCTTGTCGGCGCGGGCATGTTGGCCGCGTTTGCTGTGGTGCCGGGCATGCCCACGGTGCCGTTCTTGCTCATCGCGGCGTTGTTGGCGTTCCTCTACTTCCAAGCGAGCCGCGTGGCGGTGGTCAAGGCGACCAAGGAAGCCGCCGAGACGGCGGCGCGCGCCGAGGCCGCTGCGCCAGAGACTCCAGAGCGTACAGAGGATTTGCTGGCGGTCGATCCGCTCAAAATCGAACTCGGCTACGGCCTGATCGCCTTGGCGGATCCGCGCCAAGGCGGCGACCTGCTCACGCGCATTCAGTTCATTCGCCAGCAAATGGCCGCGAAGATGGGATTTATCGTGCCGGTCGTTCGCATTGTCGACAACATGCGCCTGCGGCCCAACGAATACCGCATCAAACTGCGTGAGGCGGAGATCGCGCGGTATGAGTTAGTTCCGGACCAATTGCTTGCGATGAACCCCGGCCTGGCGGAGGAGGAGATCGACGGCATTCCCACCAAAGAGCCCGCGTTCGGGCTGCAGGCCATCTGGGTTACGCGCGCACAGCAGGACCGCGCCCAGCGCTTGGGCTATACGCTCGTTGAGCCGTCCGCGGTGCTGGCCACGCATCTCACCGAAGTCATCACGCAACACAGCGCGGAACTTTTGACGCGACATGATGTGCAGAATTTGCTGCAAACCCTGCGCGCGACATCGCCGACCGTTGTCGACGAGGTCACGCCCGCGGCGCTGCCCCTTGGCGATCTGCAAAAGGTACTTCAGAACCTTCTGCGCGAGCGCGTGTCGATCCGGAACCTCGAGATCGTTCTCGAAACGCTGGCCGATTTCGCGCCGCGCACGCGCGACACGGATATTCTGACCGAGTATGTTCGCCACGCATTGGCCCGCCAGATCACCGCCGAGTACGCGGATGAAGAGGGCGTGCTGCGCGTCGTGACGTTGTCGCCGGAACTCGAAGCGGAAATTCTCGAGGCGTCGCGCGGAGCCGAGGGCGGGGCGTACTTGCCCATCGAGCCGGGCCGCGCGGACGCGATCGCGCGCAATGCGGTGCAGGCCGTGCAACCCATGGCGTTGGCCGGGCAAGAACCCGTGGTGCTGACGTCGGCGCAGGTACGCCGATTCTTCAAGCGGCTAGTGGACCGCGCGCTTCCGCGCGTCGTCGTGTTGTCATACAACGAGGTGGATCCGCAAGTGAGGCTCGAAAGCGAGGGACAGGTAACCGCGTAATATGAACGACAAATTCCACACATTCAGAGGCTCGAGCCTAGAGGACGCGTTTCGTGCGATGCGCGGCAAGTTGGGCGAGGGCGCAGTGGTCGTGCGCACGACGACGGTGCGCGACAATGGGCTGATGGGCCTGCTCGGGCGTAAGGTCTACGAACTGACCGCCTCCGCACCATCCACGCCGCAACCTCGGCGATTGTCGCCCGTCGAGAAGCGCTACACCGCCACCAAGACCGGATCGGACGAAAACATCCGCGAAACGGTGACGTACTTCCGGCAGATCGTCGCGGATGCGCAGCAGCGTATGGGCGTGAAACTCTCGTCCCCCGCGCCGTCGCCTGCTGCGCCGCGCCCCGCGATGCCCGCCGCACCGCCCAGAGCGAGCGCTCCCAGCCCGGCGCCCGCGCCAACTCCCGCCGCGCCGCGTGTCGCGCCGACAAGCGTAGTGGCATTTCCCCGCGCGAAGGACGGCGACTCGCCGGAGAGCCTGCGCCGCGAACTGCGCGAGATGCGGGGGCTTATCGAGACGTTGATCGCCGAATCGCCGGGCTCGGGGTTGCCGCCTGAGTTTGCGCCGCATTACCGCATGTTGCTTGAGCAAGGCGTGGCGCGTCCGTTGGCGGCCTCCCTGATCGGATCGTTGGTGCGCGGGTCGGATCTGAGTGTATTGCGCGATCGCGGACGTTTGTTGGCGCGGTTGCATGAGGAAGTGCAGTGCCGTTTCCGTGTGAGCGGCGGACTGCGCGCCGAAGAAGGCAAGACGCAGGTCGTGGCGTTGGTGGGTCCGACGGGCGTGGGCAAAACGACCAACGTGGCAAAGCTCGCCGCGCATTTCGCCGTGCGCCAGCGGCGCAAAGTCGCGTTGATCACCGCGGACACGTACCGCGTCGCCGCGCCGGAGCAGTTGCGCACGTACGCGAACATCATCGGCTTGCCACTCGAAGTCGTGAACTCGCCGCGCGAGATGAGCGCCGCCGTGAAAAAATTCCGCGGGGTCGATTTCGTGTTCATCGATACCGCCGGGGGCAGTCCCTTCAACGGCAAACAACTTTACGAGCTGAAGGAAGTCGTCGAAGCGGCGCGAACGGATGAAGTCATGCTCGTGGCGAGCGCAAATACGCCGCTCGAAGACCTGCGCGCCGTCGTGCAGAACTTCCGCATCCTCGAGCCGACCTCGCTGTACTTCACCAAGCTCGACGAGACGCGCCGGTTTGGGGCGTTGATCAGTCTTCTCGCGGAGGCGCAGCTTCCGCTCGGTTACTTAAGTATTGGACAAAACGTCCCCGAAGATCTGGCCGTGGCGCAGCCCGCGGCGGTAGCGGGACTTATCGTGAAAGGTGGAGAGAGCCGTGGAACATCAAGCTCAAAATCTGCGTGAGTTCGTCCGCCAGCACCAGCCGTCGCGTCGCGCGCGCGTGCTTGCGGTGACCAGCGGCAAAGGCGGCGTCGGCAAAACGAGCACGAGTGTGAATCTCGCGATCGCCCTGGCGGGAAGCGGCTATCGCGTGACGTTGCTCGACGCGGACCTCGGACTTGCCAACGTCGAAGTGCTGCTCGGGCTGAACTCCTTGTACAACCTGCAACACGTCATCAGCGGCGAACGCACCATGCCGGAGATTCTCGTGGAAGGCCCCGGCGGCATCTTTCTTGTCCCCGGAAGTTCGGGGATCAGCCGCCTGGCCGATCTCGGTCCCATCGCGCGCGAGAATGTGATCCGCGGACTCCACACGCTTCAAGGCGAGACGGACTTCATCATCATCGACACGATGGCGGGGATAGGCCAGAATGCCGTGGCGTTTGCGGCGGCAGCCGACGAAGTGATCTTGATTGCCACGCCCGAGCCGTCCGCGATTGTCGACGCGTACGCGATGGTCAAGACCATCCACCAACTGCGCAGCGATGCCGAATTTCGCCTGGTGGTGAACATGGCCGCGAATGCGCAACAAGCCGATGCCGTTGCTTGCAAGCTTGATCGCGTTGCGCAGCAGTATCTTGGGCGGCCGCTCGATTATTTGGGCTGCATACTGCGCGATCCGCACGTTTCGCAGGCCGTGATGCAGGCGCACCCGTTTGTGCTGCGCTTTCCGGATGCTCCCGCGGCGAAGAATGTGCGCGCGCTGGCCAGCCGACTCATTCAGCAGCGCCTCGAACAACGCACCGGGCGTCCGGGCTTCCTGCGGCGGATCGTGCAGAACCTTGGGCTTGCCAGCAACGCCTAGCCTCGCCATTGGAATCGGTGCGCGGGGCGGTATAATGGCGGAGTGACAACGCAAAGAGTTACGCAGAACGCGCGCTGGTTTCTGATCGGCGCGGGATTGCTGGCGGTGGCCTTCCTGGTTCACAGCCCGTACATGGCGTTTGCGCTGTACACCTTCTTGCTGCTGCTTGCAGTGTCCAACGTGAGTTCCCGCCTCTGGCTGACCGGCCTCGAAACCACGCGCGCCATGAGCACAACGATGGTCCAGCAAGGCGACACGGTGGACGTCGAAGTGACTGTGCGCAATCGCCGCGGCTGGCCCATTCCGTGGATCTTCTTCGAGGACCTCGGCCCGGCGGATTTCCCGCGCAACGGCGAACGCGCGCGTCTCGCGGTGCTGATGCCGGGGCGCTCGGTGACGCTCAAGTACAGTCTTATCTGCCCGCGCCGAGGCTACCACCGCATCGGCCCGTTGCTGATGGAGACCGGCGATCTCTTCGGCCTGCAGAAGCGCTTCCGCAGCGGTGAACAGCAAGACTACCTCACCGTGCTACCGACAGTCGCGTACATCGACACGTTCAACATCGCCGCGCGGCGTCCGCAGGGGCCGGTGCGCATCTCGAACCGCGTTTACGAAGACCCCACGCGCATTTCGGGCGTGCGTGAATACGTTCCGGGCGATCCGTTGAATCGTATCCATTGGAAAGTCTCCGCGCGGCACGGCGATCTGTTCGTAAAGCAGACGGAGCATTCGTCTGTGCTCGGCGCGACGATTATTCTCGACCTGCACGAAGACAGCTACGTGCCCGAGCGGCGCGATTCGCGTATGGAACTGGCCATCACCACGGCGGCGTCTATCGCGTATCTGTTGCAGATGTCCGGCGAGCAGATCGGCCTCGTTACGAATGCCGCCGACGCTGCGGAGGTCGCGCAGTACGAGGCGCCCGCGCAGGAGGCGCTCGCGCGTGTGGACGCGGAGGCGGAGCTGGCCGAAGATATCGAGACGACGCGTATCAGTCCGCTGACGGTGCCGACGCAACGCGGCGCGGCGCAGGCGGCGCAGATCGCCGAGAATCTTGCGCGCGTGTTGCCGGGGAAGGGACTCGATGCGGCGCAGTTGATACTCAGTCAATTTCCGAGCTGGCCGCGCGATGCCGCGCTGATTCCGATCGTGCCGGAAGTGAACGACGCGCTGGCGCTCACGTTGGCGCAGATGAAGCAGTCGGGATTTGCGGTGAGCGTGATTCTGATCGACAACAACAAGGGCTACCCCGAGGCGGCGGCGTTGCTCGCGGGGCACGATATCAACGCAATCCATATCGCGCACGAGCGCGACCTGCACGAAATCTCGCCGTTGGCTATCGGAAGATAGCCTGGTCCCTACCGCATCAGTGCGCGCACGTCTTCGACATCCTTGGCGATCTGATCGATCAGCGCGTCGGTCGTGGCGAACTTGCGCTCGGGGCGCAGGTGGACGTGAAACTCGAGTTCGATGGACTGCCCCTCGATGTTGCGCGAGAAATCGAGCAGGAACGCCTCGATCACGGTGTCTTCGTGCCGGATCGTCGGCGCGATGCCAATATTGACGGCGGCGACATACGACTCGCCCCCGAGATACGCCCGCGCCGCATAGACGCCGTGCGCAGGGATGACGTAATCGCCAGGGTGCAGGTTGGCGGTGGGATACCCGAGCTTTCGGCCAATGCCGCGGCCCGTGCGGACGGCGCCCTCGATCGCATACTTGCGGCCCAGGTAGCGCTCCGCACCCGTGAGATCGCCCTCCAAGATGCACTCGCGAATCACCGTACTGCTCACACGCTCGCCATCGACCAACAGCGGCTCGATCTGCTGTACGCGCAGGCCATACGCGGGCGCGGCCGCGCAGAGAAAGTCGTAGTCGCCCCGCGCGCCCTTGCCAAAACGAAAGTCGTGGCCAACCACCAGGCGCGTCGCGCCGCAACGCTGCACCACGATCTCCTCCAGAAACGCCTCGGGCTCCATCGCGGCGACAGTGGCGTCGAACGGCAACACAAAAGCGGCATCGACACTGGCTTGCGCGAACAGGCGAAATTTCTGCGCATCGCTGGTGAGCAGATTCGGCGCGCGCTCCGGCGAGAAGTGTCGGCGCGGATGCGGGCGCATGGTCATTACCGCCGCCGCGCCATCCGCGGCGCGCGCCTCCGCACACAGGGTCTCCAGAATGCGCCGGTGACCGAGGTGGACGCCGTCGAAACTGCCGATGGTCAACGCGAGATTGGGGTAACGCCCGTCAAAGGTGCGGACATCGTCGATCACGTTCATGGCGTGGTGACCAGGACGCGGCGCGGCTGAATCCGCGGGCCAATGGGCGAAGGCTCCACTTCGGCCAGCGCCAACAGGCGTCCGGTGTGGGATTTCAGTTGAAGCCAGCCGCGTTCGATGGGGCAGACGGCGTTTTCAAGATCGTGGCACTCGATGGGACCGCCGCTACGCACGTATTTTTCGCGATGCGACTTCACGCGCGCTTCGGGCAGATCCAGCGCGTTCTCCACAGGGATCAGCGCTTCCGCCACCGCGTTCGGCGAATCAAGCGCCTCCAGCGTATGCGCGTTCTGCACGCTGTGTCGTCCGACGCTGGTACGGCGCAGCGCCGACAGCGTGGCGCCGCAATTCAAGGCGAGGCCCACGTCATGAACGAGGGAGCGCGCGTACGTGCCTCGGGTGCAGCGCACGCGAAATCGCGCGCGCGGAGAGTCGAAGTCCAAAATATCGAATTCATGCACCGTCACCGGGCGGGGTTCACGCTCGATCACTTCGCCTTTGCGCGCGAGTTTGTAGAGCCGTTGGCCGCCTACCTTGAGCGCGCTCACCATCGGCGGCACTTGCAGAATATCGCCGGTCATCGCGCTGCACGCGGCTTGGATCGCTTCACGCGAAAGGTCCGCGGGAACCGGACGCGCCTCCACCACCGTGCCGTCCAGGTCGTACGAATCGGTGATCGTGCCAAAGAGCATCTCGCCCTCGTACACCTTGTCCATGCCGGTGAGAAATTCGGACAACCGCGTTGCCTCGCCCACGCAGAGGATCAACAGCCCCGTGGCGGACGGATCCAGCGTGCCCGTGTGGCCCACCCGTCGTATTTGCGCGACGCGACGCACACGATCCACCACGTCATGCGAGGTCATACCCGTGGGTTTGTCCAGCAACAACACGCCGTTCATTGCTTTTCCTCAAACAGCGTCTGCGCCGCAACGAGAACTGCGGCGCGCGCGTTTTCGAGAGGGCACTCGATCGTGGCGCCCGCGGCCGGGGCGTGCCCGCCGCCGCCGAACTGACGCGCCAGCACGGCGCAGTTAATGCCGTTACGCGAACGAAGGTTGAGCTTCACCCGCTCCGGCGCAAGTTCGCGAAAAAGGATGGCCAACTCCACGCCGGTCACGTTGCGCAGGATATTGACCAGCCCCTCGAAGTCGTCGTCCGTCGCGCAGGATTCTTCCACGTCCGCGGCGGTGATCTCGCTGAAGATTAAACGTCCCTGCGCGCGCCGATCCATACGGTCCAGCATGCGGCGCGTCAACTCGAGCTTTGCCCATGAAATCTGATCGAACAGCCGCTGCGATATCGCCGCAACATCGAATTCGCTCTCGAGCAACCGCGCGGCGATTCGGTGCGTCCGCGCATTGGTGTTGGAGAAGCGGAAGCCGCCGGTGTCGGTCGCAATCGCGACGTAAAGCGCCTGGGCCGCGCTGGAATCCATCGGAATTTGGGCGAGGTCAAAGAGTTCCGCAACCAACTCGCCCGCCGCTGCGTAACTCGAATCCACGCACGTGATGTCGCCCTCCGGGTGGGGGTCCGCGTGATGATCGATAACCAGAAACTTTGGCGCGCGCGCGAGGAGTTCGCCGACGCGTCCCGCACGGTCGCGGTGCGAGGCATCAACCAATACCGCTAGGTCGTATGCATCGTGCGCCGATTCGGGCGCGCCCAACAATTCCACCCCGGGCAGCCAGTCATACAGTCGCGGCGCGGGGTCGGGCAAGATTGCGTCGACCTGCTCCGCGCCCAGCGCCAACGCCAATGCGCGCAGTCCCAGCAGACTACCCACCGCGTCGCCATCGGGCGCAATATGTGTGGTAAGTACCACGCGCCGCGCCCCACGCAACGCGTCAAGGGCACGGGAGAGATCAAGTGGCGCCATGGTGTTCATCGGTCTTGTCTTCCGGGCTTGCGGCGTCATCCTCGGCCGCGTGCAATTCCTTAAACACGTCCTCGAGGTGGAACACGCGATCAAGCGTCGTGTCTTCAAAGAAGCGAACCTCAGGGGTATACCGCATGTGCAATTTCTTGCCCAGATGTTGGCGCACCCAGCCCGAGGAGCGCTGCAACGCCACGAGCGAACTCTTTTTTTCGCTTTCCGACCCGTAGAGGCTGACATAGATATTTGCGTAGCGGCAATCCGCCGACACCCGTACATCCATCACCGAGACAAACCCAAGCCGCGGGTCTTTCATTTCTCGAAGAAGCAGGTCGGCGACCTCTTGACGGATAGCCTCCGCCACGCGTTTGGAGCGCGCTTGCGCCATAAGACGTTCCTCCGCGCGCGGCCCAGCGGCGCGCGCCTTACATCATTTCGATGCGGTAGTCGATGAGTTCGGCTCCGCTGCGTTCGGCCGCGAAGCGGGCGATCTCGTTGAGCTCGGCGTTGGCGTGGCGCGCATCGCCTGAAACGACGCACACGGCCAGCCGCGCCCGAGACCACAAATCCTGAAACTCGACCTCGGCGATCGAGCAATTGAAGCGGTTGCGCACCCGATCCTTGAGACTCTTGAGGACCCGGCGCTTGTCCTTGAGCGAACGTGCGCCCGGCACCAGCAGGTCCAGGTGCAGCAATCCGATCGTCACGGGATTATCCCCGCGGCACTAGCGCAGAAAATGCGTTAGGCCAATGTCTTGGCGACTTGCTCGATCTTATACACCTCGATAATGTCGCCGCTCTTGATGTCCTCGTACTTGTCGAGTTTGATGCCGCATTCAAAACCGGTCTGCACCGCGCGAACATCGTCCTTCTCGCGGCGCAGCGAGTCGATCTTGCCCTCGTACACGATCGCGCCATCGCGCACCACGCGCACCAAGCTGCTGCGCGTGATCTCGCCGTCCTGCACAAAGCAGCCCGCGATGTTACCCAGCGACGACGAGCGAAATACCGCACGGATCTCGACATGGCCCGTGATGGTTTCCTTGCTGTCGGGCGTGAGCATACCTTCGAGCGCGCGGCGAACGTCTTCGATCGCCTCATAGATCACGCGGTACGTGCGGATGTCGACGCCTTCCTGTTCCGCGAGCTTGAGCGCGCGCGGATTGGCGGTGACGTGGAACCCGATGATCACCGCGTCGGAGGCGCTGGCCAGCAGCACGTCGGATTCGTTGATGCCGCCGATACCGCCGTGTACGAGGCGGACCTTCGCTTCTTCGTTACCGACTTTCGACAAACTCGATTCGAACACGTCGACCGAGCCCTGCACGTCGGCCTTGAGCACCACGTTGAGTTCATGGCGGCCACCGGCCAGCATGCGCTCGTGGAAATCTTCGAGGGTCATGTGTCGCACGGGCGCGCCCTGCTTCTGGCGATTCAAGATGGTGCGCTTCGCGGCGATCGAACGCGCCACGCGCTCATCCGCCACCACCACGAACACGTCGCCCGCGTCCGGCGGCGCACTGAAGCCCGTCACCACGACCGGCGTGGCCGGACCCGCCTCATTGATGCTCTCGCCGCGCGAATTCAGCATCGTGCGCACGCGCCCAAAGGACTGACCCGCCAAGAAAGCGTCGCCCACACGCAGGGTGCCGTTTTGCACCAACACCCACGCCACGGGACCTTGCCCCTTCGAGATCTCGGACTCAACGATCGTGCCGCGGGCGCGTTTCTTTGGATTGCCCTTAAGTTCCAGCAGTTCGGCCTGAAGCACGAGCAGTTCGATCAATTCGTCGATACCCTGACTGTGCTTCGCCGAGATTTCCTTCATGATTGTCTTGCCGCCCCACTGCTCGTCGAGCAGTTCGAAGCGGGTCAACTCCTGGCGGATGCGATCCGGCTGCGCTTCGGGTTTGTCGATCTTATTGATCGCCACCACGATGGGCACTTCCGCCGCGCGGGCGTGGTCAATGGCTTCGATCGTCTGCGGCATCACACCGTCATCCGCCGCCACGACCAGCACCACGATATCCGTCACCTTCGAACCGCGTGCGCGCATCTGCGTGAAGGCTTCGTGACCCGGAGTATCCAGGAACACCACGCGCTTCTCGCCCAATTGAACGCTGTACGCGGCGATGTGCTGCGTAATGCCGCCCGCCTCGCCTTCCGCCACGTTCGACGCGCGGATGCGGTCGAGCAGCGTCGTTTTACCGTGATCCACGTGCCCCATCACCGTGATGACCGGCGCGCGCGGCACGAGATCGGCCGGCTCATCCGGTTCCTCGGCCAGCGCTTCCGTTTCTTCGGGGATCACGGCGCGAACTTCGAACCCTTGCTCTTCCGCGAGTTGGCGGATCAGGTCGAGCGTCAGCGTCTGGTTCTTGGTCGCCAGAATGTCATGGTCCATCAGCGAGAGAATGAGGTCATTGACGGGCATGTCCATCGCGCCGGCCAGGCGCTCGACCGTCATGCCGTCCTCAACCTCCAACACCATCGCTTCCTGTACCACTTCGGCATCCGCGCCCGATTCCTCGCGGCTACGGTGATGACGACGCTTACGACCGCCCATCAAACCCGACTGATATTCCTTCACGGCCGCGGCAGCTTCTCGTCGCATCGTTTCCTCAGCGCGCATTTTTTCCACGCGCTTCATGCGCTTGCGCGCGGTTTTGCCCGTGGGAACCACGCGGCGGCGCTCTTGTTCCTCGGCGCGCGAATCAATCGTGGCGAAATCCGGAGCTTCCCGTTTCTTGCCCACCACCGGCGCACCCTTGGCGGGAACCGGTCCCGCGCCCGGGGCTGCGCCACGAAGTCCCTGCTGCATCTGGCCCATACGCGGCGGACCGCCCGGAGCCTGACCCAATTGACGCTGTGCCGCGCGCTCGGCGGCTTTGCGTTTTACTTCCTCAACGACCGCGGGATCCGGCTTGGGCAACGGGCGTGCGGCGGCGGCTTTGGCGCGGCGTTGCGCTTCCTCTTCCTGACGTCGCTCGGCCTCGGCCAACAACCCGCGCCCCGGATGGTCTTCTTCCACTACAGACGCAACGGGAGGCTCGACCACAAGGTTCTCGGCGACTTCCTCCACCTCGACGTGCGTGCCGTCCGCGCGGACGAATTCCACCGCCGGCTCTTCTTGCTCGTGAATCGCTCCGATGGCGATGGAAACGCCGTCTGTCGGTTCTTTCTTTTTGGGCGGGTGCGCGGTTTCGGTTTCCGCGGCTTCCGGCGGGGCCACCGGTTCCGGCGGCAGAATCTCCGCGTAGTGGTGCGCCTCGGCCTCGGGCTCTTCCGTCTCCGCGGGAGGCGTCTCGACGGGCGCTTCCTCGTCCTTCTTCTTCGCGCGCGAACGCGTGGCGGGCGCTTTCTTTGCGGCGGCCTTCTTGGCTTCCGCCTCGGCCTTCCGCTTGGCGGCGGCTTTTTGTCCGGCCTCGCGCAACCGCTGATTGCGCTTCTCCGCCTTCTCGATATCGCCGAGTTTCTTCTCGCGGATCTTATCGGCCTTGGAAAGGTCCTCGTCGATATCGATCAACAGATCGCACAGCTCGTCGCTGATCTCCGAGTCCACGCTTTCGACGTCGAACAACATCCACCGGAGTTTTTCCAGCGCTTGCTCCGCCGACATATCGAGCCGGCTCGCGAAGCTGGCAAGAGTCCTCATTCTTTCACCCCCACAACCACGCTTCATTCCGCCCCGATTTCAGGCCGTTTCCGGCTCGGTGGCGTACGGTTCTCATCTCTACCCTAGAACTCTCCGGCGGGGGCGTATTCGTCCCCGGCCTACACGGAGTCGTCCCTTTCCTCTTCCGGCGTATCCAACGGCGCGTCAGCCGTCGTGTCTTCCGCTGTTTCTGCGTCTTCTCCGCCCAGGAGTTGGACATCGCTCTTAATATCGATATTCCAGCCCAACAACTTGGACGCGAGCCGTGCATTTTGTCCGCGCTTGCCAATGGCCAGCGACAACTGATCGTGGGGAACCACGACCCGGACCGTCCGGCTCTCTTCCTCCACGGTGATATCCAGAATGTCGGCGGGGTTCAACGCGTTTCCGCAGAACTCCACCGGGTCTTGGCTCCAGCGCACGATGTCGATCTTCTCGCCGAAAAGTTCCTCGACCACCGAACGCACCCGCGCGCCCTTCATGCCCACGCACGCGCCCACGGGGTCCACGTTCGGGTCCTTCGAGTACACGGCGATCTTCGTGCGGCCCCCGGCGTCGCGGGCAATCGCGCGAATCTCAACCGTGCCGTCGTAAATCTCCGTCACTTCGAGGTCAAACAGCGCCCGCACCAGTTCCGGCGACGTGCGCGACAACACCACCTGCGGTCCGCGGGCCGTGCGTTCGACTTCGAGTAAGTACGCGCGGATACGATCGCCCGGCTTGAAATTCTCGCGCGGCGACTGCTCGCGATACGGGATGACCGCTTCCGTCTTCCCCACCGAAACGATGAGGTTGCGGTTGGCAATCCGTTTCACCAGACCCGTCACCAATTCGCCTTCGCGGCGCTTAAACTCGTCGTAAATATTGTCGCGTTCGGCGTCTTTCAGCTTCTGGATGATGACCTGCTTCGCGGTCTGCGCCGCCACACGGCCAAAATCCTTCGGCTCGGTCAACACCTTCAGCCGATCGCCCACCTTCGCGTCGGGGTTCAGGGCCTGCGCATCCGTCAACGACATCTCGCGCGAACGATCCGTCACCTCGTCGACCACCGTCATGATCTCATAGACTCTAAACGCAAGCGACTTGGAATCGACGTCGACAGTGATCTGGGCGTTTTGACTAAAGCACTTGCGCGCGGCGCTTTCCATGGCGACGCGGATCGCCTCCAGCAGCTTGTCGCGATCGATGCTCTTCTCCGACTGGAGCTGCTGTAAGATGACCTGCAAATTCACGTCCACGCTCTTCTCCTCGGACTACACCGTCCCTATCGGACCAAGTGAGCCTTCTGCACATTGCCGAGATGGATCCGGTGCACGCCATCCGTGCATTCCACCACCGCGCACCCGTCTTCGACTCCGCCCAGCACGCCGCTAAACTTCCGGCGGCCCTCGATGGGAGTCTCCGTGCGCACTTCAACCGGCTCGCCGCGAAAGCGCTCGAAATCGACGGCCTTACGCAACGGCCGCGCGATCCCCGGCGACGACACCTCGAGCATATAGCTTGCGCCCGCGAATGCGTCCAACGCATCCAGCGCCGTACTCAGCACTTGCGACGCCGCCGTACAATCGTCCAGCGTCACGCCGCCCGGCTTATCGATAAACAGGCGCAACAGGCCTCGGCGTCCCACGCGGCTGCACTCCAGCTCGACCAGTTCATAGCCCTGCTCAGCCAGATGCGGCTCCAGTTGGGGCCACCACTCGTCCGCCATACGCCGGTTTGACACCGTTCCGTATATCCTTCACAACTAAAAAGAGTGGGTTGAACCCACTCTCCGGTTTCGCTCCGTCAGCGAACAGTAAGTCTAACAGAATTCTACAGCCTGTGCAAGTGCCCAAAGGGCGCGACTTTCGGGGAACCTCGAATCAACCCCAAAAATCCGCCCTCACACCCTATCTATATTCTTTATGCGCAGTCAGTACCGTTCGTTCCGCACAACGGCATCACCAAGCGATTGACTTAACGGATCCGCATCTTCCGCACAATACCCCAGGTGCAGACGCCTTCTCCAACCCTCCGCGTAGGCAAATGTTCCCGACATTGCCCCCACCCGGCGGGTCATGTCGGCCATTGTGTCGAGATAACTGTCGAGACCCTGGCTGACGTCGAGCCATTCCTTTTGGCTGCGATGACAGGCCAGCGCCGCGCGCTTTGCCTCCATCACCGGCGCAACATCCACAAACAACTCCGCCTCCACCGGCTTGCGCAAGGGATCGCGCAGTCCCCAGGGCAATGCGTGGTAGACCGTGACATCGTCCATCCGCGGCGAACGCGGCGGGTCGGTGATGTAGTTCTTGAGCCCCCGGCAGAACGCCGCGCTCGCCCCAAGCCGCGCGCTGTTCATATGGTCTTCCATATAATCTTGCGGCGACTGAAGCAGCAGAATGCCCGGATTCACCTCGCGCACAATCGCCGATACCCGGCGAAGCAACGCGGGCTCGTAGTAGATCTCGAGATCGTCCACTAATGGGGCGTGGTGCGTCGCGCCCAGCACCGCCGCTGCTGCGCGGGCTTCCGCCGTCCGCCGCGCGGCAATCGCATCGTGCGACTCGCGCACCGTGCCACAGGACCCCGTGGAAAGATTGAGGTAATGAAGCTCATACCCGGCCTGGCCGAGGCGCAGCAGCGTTCCCCCCATCATCATTTCGATATCGTCGGGATGCGCGGCCAGCGCCAGCGCCACGCGACGTTGCATGAATACCCCCCTTCTGAGTGACATCGGTCCAGGTGGATACACCGAGACTACGGACGCGCCTTGATGCCAGAAACCGTAATCTTGTTCACGTAGACGAGCGGAGCGCCCGTCGCGCCTTGAGTGAAGTAAAACCTCAATTTACTGGCCAATACCGGGCGAAACGCCGCGGTTAGAGCGCCTTCCTGGGCGACGCAGGGCGGAACCGTGTCGAATTCGTCGCCTTCCGGCGTCACGACGGTGGCGTAGAACGCGCCCACCCCGGCACCTGTGGAATGCCCATGAACACCCACTCCGTTCACCCAACTCGGCTCATCCAGGCTCAATTCCACCCACGCCGGGGCCGCCGCGCACCAATACGGGGGCAATGTGCTGCCATCCGGCTGAAGCGGCGGATTTTGCGAAAACGGGGCGTCGAAACGGCCATTCGGGAAGCGATCTTCCGAAACACGAATGGCGCTGGCCCGGCGCTCCGAAGGCAGCAGCGCCAGGTTCTCCGCGTTGGTCTTGAGCGTGGCCTCGACCTCCGGGGAAGCATAACGCGGCACGCTGCGCATCTCCTTGGGCACGCCAAGGATGCGAATATGCCGCACATACATCTTTTCCGGGGTATTGGGAGGCCGCCACTCCGGGTCGTTGTTCGACCAGCCGCCCCGGGTGAAGGAGATCTTGACCTGGCTGGCCAAACGCGGAGTGAACGACACCACCAGCGGCTGCCCGGGGCGGTCACTGGGGGGTGTTGCGGGTTCCGCCGTATAGCGCGCGGGGGGAACGGTCTCCATTTCCCCTTGGGGACTTACTAATCGCACCTCAAACGCAGTCACCCCAAACCGCTCCGACAGCGGTTGCACCATGACTTGGCTGACGTAGCACTCACGCCCTAGATCCGCCAGGACTTCCGCCGGAAGCGGCGCGCACCAGTATGGCGCGGCGGTGGGCAAGAAGGACGAGCCCGCATCCAGCGCGGGCGGCTCCACAAGCCAGGGGAGGTCCGCCCGGCCAATAGGGGTAAGGTCCTTCGAGAAGCGGATGTGCTGAAACACCGTTGAGGGGGTGAAAATGGCCAAATCCATCGGGCGCGACTGCGGCGACTGTTCCGCCACCGTCGCGAGCGGTCCCGCCGCAGGCGCGGCGGAAGGCGCAGCGGCCTCCTCGCCGGTCTTCCCGCCGCATCCGGCAAGGGTTCCCGCGAGTATCAGCACCGCAATGACGGCCCATTTCCGTGGTTTCGGACGTTGCATGGGTTTCCTTGGGTCGATCTTATCCTGACTGCCGTAACTCATTGTTGCCCGGATGGTTCCGGTATTTCTGTCAATAGAATTGCTCGAAAAGAGGCCATGCCCACGTGCCGGGAAACTCCGGCGTGAATCGTCAGCCTGTCCCAATGCACTCGAGGCCGCACGACCGTCGCGCCCCAGGTCCAATCCGGCGTCTGCGCGCCAAGAAACGCCGCGCCCTCGGCCAACGGCTCCTCGTGACGGTTCTCCGCCACCCAGGATAACGTGCCGTGACTGGTTGGCGCGCGCATAAGCCCGGCCAAGAGATATTGCACGTCGTAATTTACCTCGATTGGGCCGGAATAAAGCAGAGCGGCCTTGTTAAGATCGTCGTTCACGATATCCGCCTGAAGCATGCCGCCCCGGTCGCGGTTTAGCACCACCGCCGAGTTCGTCCGGATACCCCACCACTCCCGGGCAACGTCCGTCCACCCCGGCAGACGGGTTTCGCCGCCCTGAATTTTGTCCGCCACCGGCCACGACACCCGGTTTTCCACCCAGTGCAGGGCGATTACGCGTTCTTTCCACCGACAGGTAACGCTGCGGTCACCCCCGTAGTTGACCAACTGCGTTTCCGGGGCGTCGGCCGCGCGCGGGCGTTTGTCCTGCCAGGTCGCCACCAGCGGAAACGGGCCGCCGGCCCAGAGGTAGGCCGAGTCCGGGTCCGCCTTTGACAGCACGAAACGGCGGTACGGGTCGTCGTCGGGCTGAGGGTTCAGTGCGCCCGGCTGCGCCAGCAACGCCTCGAGTTCAGCGGCCAACTCCGGGCGACGCGCCGCCAAAGCGGCGTCAAACGGCGGCTGGACTTCGTCGAGCAGCCGAATCACGAGCGCCAGCGCCAGCGGACGGTAAATGGATAACGCGGGAATCGTCATCAGCGCGCTGGCCGCGCCGGGGCGGTCGCCCGCGCGCGCCAGTGCCACGCCGAGCGTCCATGCGGCCTCGGGTGAACCATGACTCGCCGCCGTTTTCAACGCCGCCAGCCCGGCGCCTTCGCGGCCCTGGTTCAGCGTGGCAATACCCGACCAGGCCTCGGCCTCGGCGTCGTTAGGGCGTTGTTCCAGCAACGCCGCCGTCGTTTGGCCCACGAAATCCCACTGGCCACGCCCCACGGCGATACGAGCAAGTAACTTGAGTTCGTCCGGTTTTGCCTGCTCCAGGGCTTCTGAACTGGGCGCACCAAATTCGAGGGCACGGGCCCACCAGTCCAACTGGCTATAGGCGCTGTAGAGATCAGAGCGATATTCGTCGAAGGTCTTTATCTGTTCTTTCATGAAGGGACGGGCCAACTCGAAATCGCAGGCCATTTCAAACGGGTAGCCGTCTTTCCAGAAAAGACCCCGCTGCAAACGCGCTTTCGGCGCGTAGAACGGATCGTGCGTTTCCCAGTAGTCCTCGCCGATTCGCAGCGCCAACCCCTGGTTGAGGATGTCGAACGCTTCGCCGTCGCGGCCGCAGCCGTAGAGCAGTTCTCCATACCACGCGAAGGCCAACGGGCTAAACCGGTTCCACTTCACCGCATTTTCGGCGACGCGCAGAGCGCCGTCCATGTCATCCGCCGCAATGCGCGCGAGGATATGACGTTCAAACTGCTCCGGGTTGTAGCGTTCGATGAGCGGAAAGACGTGTGGATAACCATAGACAAACGCCAAAAACGCCAGCGTCGCGATGGCGGTGGCGCAGATAGGCACAAGATTCTCGCGAAGCAGACGGACCATGGGCTCCTTCCAGGACTTGAGCGTTGATCATAGTCCGCGCTTGCCGTGTCGGTCAACCTTTCGCCCCTCAGGCGCCTCCGCGAGTTGTCCCTTCGGCCCCGTGTGTGGCAAACTCTGGGCTTCTTAGAGAAGAAATCCCAGCATTCCGACGACTTGGTAAGGAGCAAGCCCGATATGACGACGCATTACGGCCCGATTTTGACTGAGCCGCCGCTGTTCCACGCGATGCACGCGTATGACGAGATCTCGCGTCGCCTTGTATACGTTTACAATGGCCGGGCGCTGATGGCGATGACCTTTCCCGGCACGGACGAACCGGGATTTCGCCACACGTCCGACGGCGATCTGCAGGGGCTGCCGTATTACCAACAGCTCTACTTCATGCTCGACTCCCCGGCGAAGGTCGAAGTCGTGTTTCGCTTTAGCCCCGACGCCGTCAACATGCGTCCGCATCGCGCCGCGCCCGGTCAAGGCATCCGCGGGCAGTTGGGCCGACCGCTTACCTACGGCGTGAACGGCCTCTACGACGTCCAGCAGGATTTGCTCATCGAGTGGCACGGCGCGGCGTGGCGCTGGCTCTCGCCGAGTCTCGAACCCGCGCCCGACGGCGGGCTCATCGCGAGGCTTGAGGTCGAGATGGGCCCCATGCCCTGGTTTGTAAACGTGAAGCCGCACTACTACCGCACGCACCTCGGCTATACGTGGCATGCGCCGTGGTCCTGGCGGCCGAATCAGAAGGGCGTCGCGGGCTGGTGCTCCTGGGAAGCGTACCGGCGCGATGTCACAGAAACGAACATTGAGCAGGCGCTCGATGTGTTTGCCCCTACCCTGCGCGACTACGGCCTGGAGTACATCCAGCTCGACGACGGCTACGAGAAAATGCCCGTGCCGTTCTATAGCGAGGACCCGATGTCCCGCTCCTGGCTCGAAACGAACGACCAGTTCCCCAGCGGACACGAACCGTTGGTGAAACGTATCAAGGAAAAGGGCTTCGAGCCGGGCATTTGGACCTGTTCGGCGATTATGAACGAGGAGTTCGCCAAGCACTTCCACCAAAACATGCTCAAGGACCCGCAAGGCGAACTGGTGACAGGGATCTGGGCGGGATTCCTGCTCGATTGCCGCGAGGAGAGTCTGAAGAAACATATCCTGCCCATCTATGAAGGCCTAAAGGCCGCGGGCTACACCTACCTCAAGATCGACGGCGTGCGCCATTTGCTCTACGATGGGCTTCAGCAGGCGGTGGCGAAAGGCGTGCTGACGAACGCCGAGGCGGAGGCGCGTTTCCGGGCATACGTACAGTGCGTGCGCGATGGACTGGGCGACGATATCTACTTCCTATCGTCGTGGGGCGTGCTGAGCCAGGTCGTGGGGTTGGCCGACGCCTGCCGCATTTCGATGGACGCGAACCCCACGTGGGCGGGCGTGCGCATGCAGCTTGTCGAATCCGCCCGCTGGTTCCACGCACAGCGCGTGCTGTTCGTCATGGACCCCGACCACATCTGCGCGCGCGCGCAACTAGAATGGGTGCGCAGCGTGTCGAGTCTGGTGTCGTTGTCGGGCGGGCTTTTTATGCTCAGCGATCCGCTCGACGTGTACGAGGACCCCGAGCGCATCCACGTGCTCCAGCGCTGTCTGCCGCCGCTTGAAACGACCGCTGGCGAGACCGGCCCGCTCGACGTCACATACCCCGCGTTTACGTGGACGAAACTGCACGGGTTCGCCGTGCCGCGCGAGAACGTGGTGAAAGCCGAGGGTGTGGACCCGCAGGACGCGCTGAATATGGCGGGGCTCTACCCGACGATGAACGAGGATCACCCGCTCAGCGCGTTGTGGTCGTTCCACTTCGACCAAGGCGGTCGCCGTTGGTGCGTGGCTGGGCGTTTCGCGACGGTCCCGCTGCGCGCCGCGAAGTTGCCGCTTGAGGATCTCGGCCTTGACCCGGCGGGCACGTACCACGTGTTCGATTTCTGGGCCAAGCGCTACCTCGGCACGGTCTCGGGCGCGATGGACTGCCCCGAACTCGCGCTGGGCCACTGCCAGATCCTCGCGCTCGTTCCGGCGCTCGACCGCCCGCAGTTCTTGGCCTCCACGCGCCACGTCAGCATGGACGCGGTCAGCGTGCGCGAGGAACGTTGGGACGGCCACTCGCTGACGTTGTCGCTACGCGGTGTTCCCGCCACAACCGAGACGTACTGGGTACACGCCAACGGCCAGCCCAAAACCAGTGCGAACGGCGCGGCATGCACGCTGCGAACCGATCAGGGTCTTGTCGCTGTGGAATGCGCCTTCGAAACGACCGACGCGGAAATCCGACTCGAATTCGCGTAGAACCTGAAGCGGGAAAGCTTCTTTCAAGAAGCTTTCCCGCGCACCCCAATGCTCTTACTCGGAACGTCCTAAGGACACTCCGATCTCATGCGATCATTATTAGCCCCCAAAGGCAATCCGCATTAAGCCCTTCCCCCTTACTACCTGAGCGCCGGCCCGTAGCGCCCGGCCTCCGTGCGGGGCGCGCTAAACCGGGCGCATTACCCGGTTGATCATCCGACGGATCTTGAGGCCAGCCCAGGAATCGAGCAGGGAGAGCATGTCCAGACGGCCGTCGACCTTGGCCGCGAACGTGTCCAAGGTGTCGGTGGCGTCGATCCAAATACGGCGCAGCCGCCAGCGGTTGGCGCCGCGGCGATTTACGCCGTATTGGTTGGTGACGGCGCATTCGAATCCGGCCTCCTTCGCGAGTCGCACGGACGTTGCGTTGAAATCGGCCGCGCTGCCAAAGGGATATGCGAACGCTTCGGGGGTAAATCCGAGGTTCTCCTTGATCGCCTTGAAACACCCGGCGATCTCTTCGCGCTGCTGCTCCGGGGTAAGGCGCGACAGACGCGCGTGGTTCATTGTATGCCCGCCAATGTGAACGCCCACCGCCGCCATCTCGCGCGCCTCGTCCCACTCCAGCAACTGACTGTGCGCGGGGTCTCTGTCATGTTCGAGATGCCCGCCCATCCGGCCCGGTACCAAAAACACCGTTGCGGGAATGCCCGACGCCAGCAGAATGGGCAACGCCTGCGTGTAGTTGTCGCGGTAACCGTCGTCGAACGTCACCGCCACGCCCGGACGGCCATTGGCGGCGTCTTCGAGATGAATCAGGGTCTCGTTCTCGGCAAGCCACTCCATCTGCGCGCGAAACGCCTCGGGCGTCACGTTCATCTCGTGCTTGCGCGCGCCGACGCTGTGGTAAGTGAGAATACGCGTGCCGCCGTCGCGCCGACGGCTCAACGTTCCCAAGGTCATCACCGTGCGTTTCACGGCGCGCTTGATCGCGTTCTTGGCGCGGCTACCCACGGGCGTTCTCCTTTGCAGTGGCAAGCCCCCAAACGTACCCCGCCGCGTATGCGCCATAGGCCACAAAGCGAATGCCCTGCCCCCGGCATGCCGCGCGCAGCAGCCGCAGCGGGAAGCGCATCACGCGGTACGGCAACGACGTGCGGGGGTTGAACGTACTCGAATCCAGCGACTCGTGCGTCTCGTACACCGTTGCGGGCTGGAACTTCCACGCATACGCCGAACCCCAGCCGTTGCGGAAGAAAATGCGAATCAACGCGCGCCAATTGCCCGGCAAGGGGTGATGGATCCGCGCCTCCGGCGCAAGCACCACCCGGTACCCCGCCGCGCGCAGCCGCACCCGCAGGTCCGGGTCTAGACCGCGCACGATGTCCTCACGCTCGCCGCCGATCTCGTCAAACACCCGCCGGGGAATCGCGCAACAACCATGACACGCCAGATCGCTGTCCGTAATCTCCGACACCACGGGCATATTGAACCGGGGAAACTGCGTCGCCGCGCGCCGCTCGAAGCGCGTCGCGTTCTGCGGCACCACAATGCTCGCGCCCGCCATGCCGATGCGCGGATCGGCGTCCAGCGTCGCCAGCAAACGTTCAAACACGAACACATCGGCCAAGCAACTGTCGTCGTCGAGGATAATGAGCACTTCGCCGCGGGTCGCGCGCACGCCTTGGTTGATCGCCCGCCCCTGCGGTCGAACGCCCTTGACCAGATGCACCTCGAAATCGCGGAACCGCTGCCGCTCGACGCTCTCGAGCAGCTTGGGCACAAGGCCGCCGCGGTGACCATCCGCCGAGGGAATGACCACCGACGCCCGGGGAGGCTTCTCCAATGTATGCAAGTCTGTCATCGTGCTAGAGTATATCGGCGTCTCCCGAGAGGGAACAAGGAGCGCGAGCCTGTCAATCCGCCCCTCATTCATCGCGAAAATGCGGTAGGGAATAGCGGCCGGCCACGACGACGTTTTCCCTTGATTGGGCTGCGTTCTTGCTTGATGGAGGTGGCTATGCCATCCGCAGATGTGGCGACAGAGAAGGAAATTCTCGCGGTACGCGGCATGACCTGCGCGAGTTGTGCGCGCCGTGTCGAGACCGCATTGTCTAAAACCTCGGGTGTTACGACCGCCGCCGTGAACCTCGCCACAGAGGAAGCCACCGTCGTCTTCGACCCAGGCAAAGTGTCCGCCGACGACCTCGTGGCGGTGATCGTACGCACGGGGTATGAGGCGGCGCGACAACAGCCTGAGGCGGCACCCGAGCCCGATGACGACGCGCGGCGTTACGCGAATGCGCGCAGACGCTTGACGCTGGCGTGGGCGCTCACGCTGCCGGTGGGCGCGCTGATGCTCGTCCATATGACGCATCTTGTCCATGTGCCGGGTATGACCCTCTGGGAAACGCTGCTGGCCCTGCCTGTGCTCGCGGTGGCGGGCTTCGAGACGCTGCGCCACGGCCTGCGCGCCGCCGCACGGCTCAGCCCCACGATGGACACGCTCGTTTCGCTTGGGTCAATCGCGGCGTTTATCACCGGACCACTGCAATTGTGCGGCCTTGGGGTGGAGAGTTACGCCGCGGTCGCGGCAATGATCATGGCATTTCACCTGACCGGGCGCTTCCTCGAAACGCGGGCGCGTGGCCGGGCGTCGAGCGCGGTGCGTGCGCTGCTTGAACTCGGCGCGAAAACCGCGCGCGTGCTGCGCGACGGCGTCGAACGCGAGATTCCGATTCAGGAAGTGGCCGTGGGCGACCGGATGGTCATCCGCCCCGGCGAGCGTATCCCCACGGACGGCGTCGTGCGCGAAGGGCAGAGCGGGGTCGATGAATCCATGGCCACGGGCGAGCCGTTGCCGGTGGACAAAGGCCCGGGCGACGCCGTACTGGGCGCGACCATCAACACGTCTGGCGCGCTGGTTGTCGAGGCGACGCGCGTGGGGCAAGACACGTTCCTCGCGCAGGTCGCGCGCATCGTACGCGAGGCGCAAGGCACCAAGGTGCCAATTCAAGCCTTTGCGGACAACGTCACGGGCATTTTCACGCCAATCGTGTTGGCCCTCGCGCTGTTCACCGGCGCGGCGTGGCTCGTTGCGCCGGGCGCGCTCACGGCCTTCACCGCCCAGTTCGCCGCATGGCTGCCGTGGGCACTGCCGGAGAACGCTTCGCCGCTGACGCTGGCCGTGTCCGCGGCGATCTCGGTGCTCGTGATCGCGTGTCCTTGCGCGATGGGTCTCGCCACTCCCACCGCGCTGATGGTCGGCACGGGCGTAGGCGCGGCGCGGGGCATCCTGATCCGCAACGGCGAAGCCATTCAGGCGCTCAGCGCGGCGCGCGCGATTGCCCTCGACAAAACGGGCACGCTGACCGTCGGCGCGCCAACGGTCACGCGGGTGATTGCCACAGGCGTCGACGATCGCGAACTCCTCACAACGGTCGCGGCAGTCGAACATCATTCCGAACACCCCATTTCCCGCGCGCTTGTGGCGTATGCCGACGCCCAAGGACTTCATCCGGTCTCCGCTACGGCCTTTCGCGCGGTCCCCGGCAAAGGCGCGCTGGGAATCGTCGAGGGCCGGTCGGTGTACGTGGGGAAACCGGGCTGGCTTCGTGAGGGAAATATCGATCTCGCCCCGCTCGCCGACGCGCTGAAAGATGCCGAGGCACGCGGCGAAACGGTAGTCGCCGTCGCCATCGACGGGCGCGCGGCGGGGCTCGTCGGCATATCGGATCGCATCAAGCCCGGCGCAAAAGAGGCCGTCGCGGCGCTGCGTGCGCTGGGTCTCGAACCGGTGCTCATCACCGGCGACCACCTCGCCCCGGCGCAGGCCGTGGCGCACGAACTCGGCATCGGGCGTGTGCGGGCCGATGTGCTGCCGAGCGGAAAACGTGATGCGGTGGCGGATCTGCAACGCGAGTTTGGCGCGGTGGCGATGGTGGGCGACGGCATTAACGATGCGGCCGCGCTCGCCCAAGCCGACGCGGGCATTGCGATCAACGCCGGCACGGACATCGCCATCGAATCGGCGGGAATCACATTGGTGCGCGGCGATCTGCAAGGCCTCGCCGACGGCGTGGCGCTGGCGCGCGCGACGTTCCGCACGATCCGCCAGAATCTTGGGTGGGCCTTTGGCTACAACGTCATCGCAATCCCCCTCGCCATGCTCGGCCTGTTGCACCCGCTCGTCGCCGAGGCGGCCATGGCGCTGAGTTCGCTGAACGTAGTGGGAAACTCGCTGCGACTCCGGCGCTTCGGGAAACGACAACCGGAGTAGCGCTAGGTGTTCTTATATGGGGCAGGGATATCGCTTTAGAACCCGCCTCTGTTTTTCTCAGGTCGCCGCCCCGACGCGGCCCGTAGCGCCCGGCTTCCACGCCGGGCGTCTGAGGTTTTGTGGCCGCAGGAGCAATGCAGTAGCACCGCATGACCACCTTGTGAGAAGATACCCGTGATATTCCGGTGTTCTTCAAGTCCCGGAGGGGCGATTGACTGTAGCCCAGCACTTCAGTGCTGGGAGCTTGCGTCTTCCCCCAAGAAGAGTGCCGTAGGCACGATTGAAGGTTTTCGCCAAGTGCTTCAACCGTGCCTACGGCACTCTTCTCCCTTTTCATCGGAAACCCAGCGATAAATCGCTGGGCTACAGTCAATCGCCCCTCCCGGGCGAAGGGCGAAGACGCCCGACACAGGAGTCGCGCCACCTTTTTGCAGGATAAGGCTAAGTGGCAAAAGATAAGTGAGTTAGAACATATTCACATGGTCGGCGTTAGCGGTGAAACAACAGTCATGCCGAGAGTAACTGCATGACGGGGGGCTTCGGATTGTTTCGCAAATATTCAGGTTTTGGGTATAGAGCCTGCTCACAATTTTGATATCAATCACTTACATTGGCGCACACTCTTTTGGGACCGGTCGCCCGTTAGCGCGCAAAGAAACGTCGCGGTCTTTCACGCATCGTCTTTGGGCGGGCCTTCGTGCGATTCAGACACCGGCACCGGCGCAATCTCCGCGCCGCCCCGTAAAAATCGCCCGCGTAAAAACCGCCGCCATACCCAACGGCCCACGCCTTACCGTCAGCCAAGTCACCCTGTCGTTCGCGTCCGCCGACGCTTCAACCAGCGCACGCAGAAAAGAGTGCCGTAGCCCCAGGCCAAAGCATGCAGCACCGCATAGAGCGCCCCCAGCCCTGAATATTTGACCCCATAGTAGAGCAGGCCACACAACGGATCGGGAAACGGAGAAGTGTTGCTATTGCTCCATTTCTCCATGTGCCATAGGAGAAAAAGCACTAGAGCTAAATGGTATACCATACTCACAGCTAAAGCCTTGACGTTAAACCGAAGAACGGCTGTTACTCGCGGCGGTAGCCACTTGACAATACAAACCCAGCCTACTGTCAAGACGAAGCCATATAGAAATGCAAAACCGGTTATGGACATAAACGCATCTGAGTCTGACAGCCCAAACGAATCGGTCATGAGAGCCGGCAAAAGCGCGAGACAAAATATTTTCAATGTCCACCCAACTTGCGCGTATTCTCCATAAAGCCACACATGCAGCATTGTTGTCAACAGCGCCATTACCGCACCGAGCAGGGCAAACGATGACGACAAAGCAAATATACGACACAAATAGCGGATATTTGGCATTGCATGTTCCTCGCTTTTCGAAATTGCCCGCCCACGAATACCCTAATCATTAACCGAAAAAGCCAAGTAATTATTTACTCGGCCTGCCGCCCGCAACCCTAATGGCGGATGCTTGCCTCCTCTAACTACTACCCCCATCTCGCTCCCCGATAGGACATAGCCGTTGATGTGGCCACGCCTTACCGTTAGGCAAGTCATCCCGCCGTTCGCGTCCGCCGACGCTTCAGCCAGCGTACGCAGAAAACAGTGCCGTAGCCCCAGGCCAAAGCATGCAGCACCGCATAGAGCGCCCCCAACCCTGAATATTTGACCCCATAGTAGAGCAGGCCGCACAACGGATCGGGAAACGGAGAAGTGTTGCTATTGCTCCATTTCTCCAAGTGCCATATGAGAAAAAGCACTAGAGCTAAATGGTATACCATACTCACAGCTAAAGCCTTGACGTGAAACCGAAGAACGGCTGTTACACGCGGCGGTAGCCACTTGACAATACAAACCCAGCCTAGCGTCAAGATGAAGCCATATAGAAATATGAACATAATTATAGAAACAATCATATCTGCGTCTGATGCTCTAGACCCGCTGGCCACAAGAGACGGCATAAGTGCGACACAAAATACCATCAATGCAAACTGGATAATTTGTGCGTTTTTCTCGTAAAGACCCGCATTCAATACTAATGCCAAATATGATATTACTGCACCAAGCAGGGCAAACGATGACGACAAAGCAAATATACGACACAAATAGCGGATATTTGGCATTGCATGTTCCTTGCTTTTCGAAATTGGCCGCCCACGAATACCCTAATCATCAACCCCAAAAGCCAAGTAATTATTTACTCGGCCCGCGGCCAGCATCCCTGATGGCGGACGCTTGCCTCGTCTAACTACTACCCCCATCTCGCTCCCCGATAGGACATAGCCGTTGATGTGGCCACGCCTTACCGTTAGGCAAGTCACCCCGCCGTTCGCGTCCGCCGACGCTTCAGCCAGCGCACGCAGAAAACAGTGCCGTAGCCCCAGGCTAACGCATGTAGCAACGCATAGACCTCTCCCAACCCGGAATATTTTGCCTCATAGTAGAGCAGGCCGCGCAGCGGGTAGGGGAACTGAGAGGTGTCGCTAATGCTCAATTCTGTCATGTACCATATGAGAATAAGCGCTAGAGCCAAATAGTATGCCACGCTCACAGCTAAGGCTTGGATATGAAACCGAAGAATGGATATTAGATACGGCGATAGCCATTTGACAATGCAAACCCAGCCTATTGTCAAGATTGTGCCATTAATCAATATCGCAGTAATTATGGAACTCAAAAGGAAAAGGTTGGTCATACTTGAATAAAAAAATACAAAGCATGGCGCTAGCGCAACCCAAAACATAGATAACGATTGTTCCAAAGCGCTAGGCGCTTTCAATGGGAGCGAATCTCTTATCAAACCGGTTGCGAACGATGCCGCAGAGCAAAGCATCGCAAATGATACTGACAAAGCAAATATGCGGCGCAAATATCGTATATTTAACATTCCGTATTCCTCGCTCTTCGAAACTTGCCGCCCACGAATACCCTAATCATCAACCCCAAAAGCCAAGTAATTATTTACTCGGCCCGCCAACGAGCGTACCCCTAATGGCGGATGCTTGCCTCCTCTAACTACTACCCCCATCTCGCTCCCCGATAGGTACATAGCCGTTGAGGTGCCAGCGTCAAGACGCAGGCTTGTGTAGGCTCCGGACCGCGCCAGCAGACCCTTAAGCTCTTCACGCTTCGTGTTGCCACCAAGGCCAAACCTGGTTCCTGCCGAGCTAAAAGAAGAAGTAACCCAATTATTCATATGCGTCATAGCCAAAGTGATAGCCTTTGCTGGTGAATCCTTACAATTTGCAAGGGCGACCAAGGACGTTGAGCATATGTTATCTGCGGCTTGATCCCCCCCCAGTACCCCTTTGACCGGTAGTCCTCCCATAAGCATCCAGCACTGCGCATAGTTAGCGGGCAAGCCCGACGCCTCATTGTCTTTGACGCCTCGCCAAATCTCTATGGCCCCTTTCTGATCGCCTCTTTGAAAGATCGACCCTACCCCTTCGTCCCTAATATATTCGGGTCCCGCCGGTCCGGAGGCGGGACTCAGTATGCCATCGGATATTAGGACTCCGTTGTACTGCGTAGGAATATCATAAGCATCTTTAGGCCCGCCTGCCTTAAAAAAGCCGCCATTGATGTACGCAGTGTACCCCTGCAACTTGGTCTTGGCAAGGTCCTCGATAGTCAGTGCATGACACTCACGGGTGTTGTCAACCACCTTTAGCGAAGTCTTTTCGTAAGGCAAGACGGCGATCCGGTACGTTTCCGGCCCGCCTTGGCCCGCGTTCTCCGCAGCCACTTCGGTCAACGTCGTGAAGAATTTCGTTTTGCACTCCGCCATGTAGTCCCTGGTGGCGTCGAAGTAGTGGGGTGCGCCGACGGTGGGCACGACGCAGAGGCGGATGGAGTTTTTAATCGGTTCGCCGCCGTCAGGAGGCGTGTAGGTAAGATCGAGGGTGCTCCCTTTCTCGGCGGCGATGTTGGAGCGAGTGCGCAGGTAGAGCCGAGGCTGGGCGGGATCGAGCCGGCGCACGTCGCGAGACGCCTGCCGAATAACCGAACGGACCTCCTCTTAATAGCAGGAGGTCCGCCGGGATGAAATCTCGTTATGCGGTAAAGGGATCGGTGCGCGTGAAGGTCTGTTCGCGGCCAGGGCCAACGGAAATAATGCTGACCCGCACGCCGATCAGTTCTTCGAGGCGCAGGAAATAACGCTGCGCGTTCTCGGGCAGTTCGTTCCAGGAACGGCAGCCGCTGATGTCCGTTTTCCAGCCGGGCATTTCCTCAAACACCGGCTGGGCCTTCGCCAAGGTGCACACCTGCGTGGGAAACTCGTGCGTCGTCTTACCGTCGATCGTGTACGCGGTACAGATGCGGATGGTGTCAACGTCGTCCAGCACGTCCGGCTTGGTCAACACAAGGTCCGTCGTGCCGTTGAGGCGCGCCGCGCGCCGCAATTGCACACAGTCGATCCAACCGCAGCGCCGCGGACGTCCCGTTGTCGCGCCGTACTCGTGGCCAACCGCACGGAGCGTCTCGCCGGTGGCGTCGAGCAGTTCCGTGGGGAACGGACCTTCGCCGACGCGCGTCGAATAGGCCTTGACGATACCGATCACGCCGCGCACATCCTTCGGTCCGATGCCCGCGCCGGGGCACACGCCGCCGGAAACGGTGTTCGAACTGGTCACGAAGGGGAACGTGCCTTGATCGAGATCGAGCATGCAGCCTTGCGCGCCTTCGAACACGACGCGTTCGCCGCGCGAGAGGGCTTCGTGCACCATCGGCACGGTGTCGGTGACGTAAGGGCGAAGCCGCTCGGCGTACGCTTGGTATTCGTCGCGGACCGCGTCGAACGCGAGAGGCTCTTGGCCGAACACGTCGCGGAGTAAGCGATTCTTGTATTCGAGGACCGCCGCGAGCTTGTCGCTGAACACCGCGGGGTCGACAAGGTCGGCCATGCGGATGCCCGAGCGATCGGCCTTGTCGGCGTAGGCCGGACCGATGCCGCGACCGGTCGTGCCAATGCGCGACTTGCCCCGGAAAGTTTCCTGCGCGGCATCCAACAATCGGTGATACGGCATGATGACGTGCGCGCAATCCGAGATGAAAAGACGTCCGCTGCACGAACGCCCGGTGGCCTCGATCTGATCGATTTCCTCGAGCAAGACCTTTGGATCAAGGACGGTGCCATTGCCGATGACGCAGATCGTGCGGTCATGCAAGATGCCGCTCGGCACGAGGTGCAGGATCGTTTGTTTGCCCTCGACGACCAGCGTGTGCCCGGCGTTGTTGCCGCCCTGGTGGCGCACCACCATATCCGCCTGGCCGGTGAGAAAATCGACGATCTTCCCTTTGCCTTCATCGCCCCACTGCATGCCAACGATTACGTAAGCGGGCATAGTGCTGCCTCTCTCCTCATCCGCGCCGGGTTAAACCGTCGGCCCCTGCGGAGCCCCGGGAGTGCCGCCGCGCAGCGCGGCTTCCTGCATCTGCTGCGTGCGGGCCACGAAGACGCGCTGGAGCTCGGAAAGCACCTCCGTCAACATGCCCGTTTCCGCCGCTGTCAGATTTCCTTTGGTCTTTTCGCGAAGCATCAACAAGGTGTCGATGATGTAGCGGGCCTGTTCGATGTCCACCATGACCTGCTGCGCACCCTGCGGCGCGATCAGGCCAAGGGCATACATCGACTGCGCGGCCAAACTGTCCACGAGCAGCATGAAATGCGTCGCTTCGCCATGCGCGGCGTCCGGCGCGGCGGCGTCCCCTTCTTGAGGGGGCGCATGCGTCTCGGCCTCTTCCTGCTTGCGCCGGGCTTCTTCGCGCTCGCGTTCGACCTGAGCCTTCCAACCTTCGTCGATGATGATCTTGGGCTGTTCGTCGTCCGTCATGGTCACGGGCCTCCCTGGGCATCTCGCCCTTGTTGCGGCCGCCCTATGGACACGCAATCGGCCCCGCGCACCGGGGCCGATTCAGTTCCTTGCCCGCTTGAGGCATGACCTCAAACGGCGAATCCTCGTCTTTGCACTCCACAGCCGGCCCGCGCGCGCGTTGCGCGGGAGCACGGCCGGGAATCTAAGCAAACGTGGATTGGCAGGCGAAACGCACTACTTATTCTTGTGACGGTTCGCGCGACGCCTCTTCTTCCTCTTATGCTTTGCGATTTTCGCGCGCCGCACTTTGCGTCCACCAGCCATGCGATCGCCTCCTGTTCGCGGGGCGTTATCGGCCCCGGCATCCATATCCCCGACTGACATGCACACTTCCGGCTGCGCCGGAATTTACAAACGCTATTCGGTCAACCACTGCTCGCCGGGAACCGTATAGTCCCACAGTTCGCCGGAAGCAAAGTAAATCCCAATCTCACGCGCGGCGGTCTCGGGCGAGTCCGACGCATGCACCAGATTGTGCCGCGTAATCAGCCCGTAATCGCCGCGAATCGTCCCAACATCCGCCTTGAGCGGCTGCGTCGCGCCGTTCAGTTTGCGCACGACGTCGATCGCGCTCTCGCCTTCCCACACCATCTGCACGGACGGCCCGGAGGTGATGAAGTCCATCAAGCCCTGGTAAAACGGCTTACCCTCGTGCTCGGCGTAGTGTTTCGCCGCCAACGCGTGCGAAACCACCTGCATCTTCAGGCCCACCAGCTTGAGGCCCTTGGCCTCGTACCGCTGGATGATCGCGCCGATCAATCGCCGCCCGACGCCGTCGGGCTTTACCATCACAAACGTACGCTCGTTCAACAGACACCTCGCCCGCCGGGCATAGTTCGACCTCGCGCCCCACGCGGACACATTGGTCCCCCTCAGGCCCGGCGCCTAAAAAAGCCGGAGGGGAGTATAGCAAATAGCCGAACCCCGCTGCAATGATGAATTCACGCCACGCAAAGCGCGGCATCCTGCGCGTCAGTCCGGAAAATACTCGAGTTCGGTCTCGTCAATATAGATCGATTGCCCGGGGCGAGCGCCCATGCGCTTGAGCACGCGGAACAGCCCCATCTTCTGTAACCGTTTTTGAAGATGCTGCAACGCCTCTTCGTTGTCAAAATCCGTCATGCGAACCGCGCGCACAACCGCTGCGCCTTCCACGCGGAATCCGTCGCCTTCGGGCGCAACGGTGAACGGCGCTTCATAGCGGATCTCGCGCTCCGCCTCTTCCTCCACCTCGCCCGCCAACGGGTCTTCCGTGCGGATGCGGTCGAGAATGCCCCAGAGCTTCTCGGCGAGCGGGCGCACGCCTTCGCCGGTCGCCGCGGAAATGCGCACGGGCTGCTTGAACCGGCGATAGATCTTCTTGTACCGCTCCTGATTCTCGGGGATATCGGCCTTATTCAGCACAAACACCTTTGGGCGCTTGGCAAACACCGGGCTATACTGCGCCAATTCTTCTTCGAGCAGCCGCCGCGTGCGCACGGGATCTTCGTCGCCCAGATCAATAACAAACACCAACACCTTCGTGCGCTCGATATGCCGCAGGAAATCGTGCCCCAGCCCCTTGCCCTCGGCCGCGCCCTCGATAATTCCAGGGATGTCCGCAAGCGTGAAGGTTCGGTAATCGCTGAGATACGCCACGCCCAGATTGGGCGACAACGTCGTGAACGGATAATCGGCGATCTTGGGGCGCGCCGCCGTGAGCGCGGTCAACAATGTTGACTTGCCCGCGTTGGGAAAGCCCACCAATCCGACTTCAGCGATGAGCTTGAGTTCGAGCTGAAACGCAAAGTCTTCGCCCGGCTCACCGACTTCGGCGAAGCGGGGGGCGCGATTGGTGGAGGTGACGAAACGGGCGTTGCCCTTGCCGCCTCTGCCGCCGCGCGCCGCGACGAACGTCTGGCCGGGCTCCGTCAGATCGGCAACGGCCTCGGTCTCGCCGGATTCGGCATCCACGCGCAGCACGACCGTACCGGGCGGCACAGAAATAAGGATATCCTTGCCGTTCTTGCCGTGGCAATCGCTGCCCTGGCCGTGTCCGCCGGGATGGCCCTTCCACAGGCCGTGGTAGCGCAGATCGAGCAACGAGGAAAGCCGCTCGTCCGCCTTAAAAAGAATGTTGCCGCCGTTTCCGCCGTCGCCCCCATCGGGGCCCCCGAAGGGGACAAATGACTCACGCCGGAAACTGCAGCAACCATTGCCTCCGCGCCCGGCGACAACCCGTATACGTGCTCTATCGACAAACATGGGTGTCGCCCGCTAGAGCGGGATTATTCAGTCGTCGCCGGAACGACGTCCACGCACTTCTGATCGCGGTTACGGTTCCGGAACCGGACCACACCGTCAATCAACGCAAACAGGGTGTGGTCGCGGCCAACGCCGACGTTCTTGCCCGGCGCCACTTTGGTGCCGCGCTGACGAATGATGATGTTACCGGCCAGTACACGCTCGCCGCCGTACTTCTTGACGCCCAGCCGCTGCGCGTGACTGTCGCGCCCGTTGCGCGAGCTGCCGCCTGCCTTCTTGTGAGCCATGAGTGCTTCTCTCCCTCATGCGGCTTTCGCCGCCACACCGATTACCGTATCCACCGCCGCGCGCGAAGCGCGGTCGAGCGATTAGCTAGCAAACGATCTCGTTGACCTTCAGCGCCGTGAACGCCTGGCGATGGCCGATCGTGCGCGCGTAGTTCTTGCGGCGCTTGCGCTTGTACACGCGGATCTTCTTCAGGCGGCCCTGATCCATCACCGTGCACACCACTTTTGCGCTCTTCAGCGCCGCGGCGTCGGCCACGAGCCCTTCCGGCTTCACCACCAGGTTCACCGTGTTCAGCTCGATCTGGTCGCCCACCGGCGCGGCGATCTTCTCCACCCGAAGGACGTCGCCCTGGGCCACGCGGTACTGCTTGCCGCCGGTCGTTACCACTGCGTACATGTCTTCTCTCCGAACTTGTCCGCCCCGAGGGGCGGGCCTCCACCATTAGGCCGACGCAAAAGCCGCCGCTGCCGCCCGCACTTCCGCACAGGCCGACAACGAGGCCAAATAACTCGACTTCGCGTTGCGCGGCGACGGCAAATTCACCGTCAGCGTCTGCAGCCGCCCAAACGCACCTTCCACAACAATCTCATGGCTGTTCTCGGTCGCGTTTGGGTCCGCAATCACGCGGACCTGCGTCAACTCCGGACCGATCCCGGCCAAACTCAGCGCGGCGGCGACGTTCACGTTTTTCGGAAACGCCCGAATCGCCTCGGCCGCCGTGCCCTCGAATACCACTTGGGCCGAGGTCAACGCCAGCACGTCAATGCCGTGCGCTTCCAAGTACGGCGCGCCCACCAGCCCCTTTGGGGGTTTGCGGGTCGTTAACGTCACCGAATGCACGCCGCCTTCCACGGCGGAACGAACACCGTCCAGGCCGCATAAGGCCCCCGACGGAATCCGCACCGCCACGCCATGCGCGCGCGCTTCCTCCAACAACTCCGGCGCCGCGACCAAGCCGCCCACGCTCATGATCAGGCAACCCACCCGCTGGGCGATCGCCGCCTTCACCACGCCCGGCACGGCCTCCGCATGCGCACACTCGGCAATAAAATCAATCTGCCCCGCGAACGACTCCAACGAGCCGATCGGCGCATCGAGCTGAAACGTGCTCTTCAGCGCCTGCGCGCGGGCCGAGTCCACATCCACCAAACCCGCGATAACAGCAGGGATCGTGCCCTTCTGCAACGCAATACACAAGTCGGCGCCAATGTTTCCGCAACCGACCAGTGCCAACCTCATTGTAGCCATGAAGGCACAACCCTCGTCTGGGGCCGCATGCCACCGGGCACACCGCCACCATACCTTAGCACGGGGCATAAAATGCAGGAAACCGTAGCACATGAACGCCCACTAAGTCAAACAACCCGCGTCCCATAGACAAAACGCGTCCACCCGGCACAACTGCCGGTTCACAGCGCCCGTATTCCCGCCGCGACATTGATTCCCCTCACTTGCCCTGTTAGGCTCGCATCGCGGAGTTCCAAGCACCAAGCAGGAGATCTCATCCATGAAAATCACGTCGCATGGCGCTGCGCGCACGGTCACCGGAAGCAAGCACCTGTTGGAGGTCAATGGACGCCGCATTCTTTTCGATTGCGGGCTGTTCCAGGGCGCGCGCAAAGAGTCCGAACACCGGAACCGCGAGTTGGGCCTCAGTGCCGAGTCGCTCGACGCGGTGGTGCTCAGCCACGCGCACATCGACCACAGCGGCGTCTTGCCGGTACTCGTTCGCCGGGGCTTTCGGGGCCGCATCTACACAACGTGCGCGACGCGCGATCTGTGTGCGGTGATGTTGCTCGACA
This sequence comes from Candidatus Hydrogenedentales bacterium, assembly GCA_041859045.1. Taxonomy (GTDB): domain Bacteria; phylum Hydrogenedentota; class Hydrogenedentia; order Hydrogenedentales; family SLHB01; genus JBHELB01. Next base: position 47,982 of record JBHELB010000023.1, read on the forward strand.
GCGCGCACATCCAAAAACGAGACGCGCAGTGGTTGTCGCAGAAGCATCGCTCGTTCGTCGCGCCGCTATACGACGAGGTGGACGTGCGCGAAACGTTGCGCCGAATGACGTGTCTGCCGTACGGCGAATGGTTCAACCCGACCGCGGAAATCCGTTGCGTGTTCGAGGACGCGGGCCACGTGCTGGGTTCGGCCATCACCGTGGCCGAGTTTCAGGAGCACGGCCGCACGCGCCGCTTTATCTACGGCGGCGACCTGGGCCGCAAGCACATGCCCATTCTGCGCGATCCCTGGGTGCCGAACGAAGCCGACGTCGTCATCATGGAAAGCACCTACGGCAACCGCGATCACGCGCCGATGGAGGAAATGGACGAGAAGCTGGCGGGCATCGTGCGCGAGGCGTGCGCCCGCGACGGCAAAATCATCATACCGAGTTTCGCGCTCGAACGCGCCCAGGAAATCGTGTACGCGCTCAAACGCCTCGAGATCAAGAACGCGATCCCGCCAATCCCGGTGTACGTCGACAGCCCCCTCACGGTGAGCATCACGGAGATTTTCCGGCTGCATCCCGAGTGCTTCGACGAGGAGATGCGCAAACTCATCACGGAAAACGGCGATCCGTTCCAACTGCGCGACATCCATTACATCAGTCGCCTCGAGGACTCGATGGCGCTCAACTCGTTGTCCGGCCCGGCAATCATCATCTCGGCCTCGGGCATGTGCGAACAGGGCCGCATCCTTCATCACCTGCGCAACCACATCGAGGACGAACGCAATTTCGTCGTCATCGTGGGCTTCCAAGCGAAGAACACCCTCGGTCGGCGCATCGTTAAGCGCGCAAAGGAAATCCGCATCTTCGGCGTCATGCGCCCGCTCAATGCCGAGGTCCGCATTCTAAACGGATTCAGCGCACACGCGGGCCGCTCGGAACTCCTCGATTTCGGCGCGCACTTCAAGGACTGCGCCGAAAAGATCCTGCTGGTCCACGGCGAAGACGAGGCCCTCGACGCCCTGCAGACCGGCCTCAAGGAACGCGGCGTGAACCAGACGATCATCCAGGAGGAAGGCGTCGCCGTAGAGGTGTAGTCCCCAAAAAAATAACAACGGCGCATCCGTGAGTTTCACGAATGCGCCGTCTTTTTTGTCTACTGCGAGATCAGGCTGGACAGTTGCAGGATCGGCATGAACAGCGCGATGACGATACCGCCGACCACGATACCCATCATCATGATGAGAATGGGTTCGATGAGGCTGGTGAGGCCATCGACCGCCGCGCGGACTTCGGAGTCGTAGAAATCCGATATCTTGCCGAGCATCTGTTCGAGTGCACCGGTTTTTTCGCCGACGGAGATCATGCGCGTCACAATCGCGGGAAATTCGCCGGAGCGCGCGAGCGGCTCGGCCAACGTCTCACCGCCGCGGACGCTGTCCGCCGCACCGCGAATGACGCGCGCGAACACTTCGTTGCCCGCGGTGCGCTCGACGATCTCGAGCGCGCCGAGGATCGCCACGCCGCTACGGGTCAGTGTGCTGAGCGTGCGCGCGAAGCGGCTGATCGACACCTTGCGCAGTAGCTTGCCAAACACGGGCAGGCGCAACTTGAACCGATCCAGGTTGTAGCGTCCCGCCGGGGTGCGTCCCCAGGCCTGAATGCCGATGAACCCGGCGATCGCGATCGCGATCACGATGAACATGCGCCAACTGCGCAGCACGTTGCTGATTTCGATCAGCAGCAACGTCGGGCCGGGCAGTTTCTTTCCGCCAAAGCTCGCAAAAATCTGCTCGAACTGCGGCACGACCCAGATAATCAGGCCCGCGGCGATCAACAAAATCATGCTGAACGCCACAACCGGATAGGTCATCGCGGATTTGATGCGGCGCTTCAACTCTTCCATCGCTTCGAGGTAGTCGGCCAACTGCGCCAACACGCCGTCGAGGTTACCGCTGGCCTCGCCCGCGCGCACCATGCTCACGTATAGGTCCGAATAGATGCGCGGGAACCGGCGCAACGCATCGGAGAAAGTTTCGCCCGCTTCGACCGCCGCTTGGATCTGTGCGATGGCCTTGGCGAAACGCGGGTCCTCGATCTGTTCGGCCAGAATGTCGAGACCTTGCAGCAGAGGCAAACCCGCATTCACAATGGTCGACAACTGCCGCGTGAATACGAGCAGTTCCGCCGTCTTCACGCGAGGACCTTGCCCGCCGCTCGGACGCGCGCCCGCTTCCTCGATTTTCTCGGCGATCATCCCGCGCGTCTGCAACGCGCGCACCACCGCCTGACGATTCTCCGCATTTTGGGAACCACGTTCGCGACGGCCATCCCGGGTCCGCGCAACGTATGTAAACGTCGGCATGCTGCTTGACCTCCCTTTCAGCTCGAGAGACGCGCTCTTCCATGCGCGGACAGCCGCCCCGCGCCACGCTCCTCGTCACGAGATTATAAGAGAACGCGGTAAAAACGACAATCATGAATCGAAGGGAGGTCCCCGCCGAGACCTCCCTTTCAGGCATGCCTCCAGTCAGCGTCGAACAGCCGCATATCGACGATGCATGCATGTGCGTTCGAACGGCATATCCACGCACCGTCCAAATGCGTCCGGGCGCGTTCGTCTCCCATCCTCGAAGCGCCCTCCGTTCACGTGACGTTTTCCGCGTTACGTTCCTCGCTATCACCGCTGCTGTTGGAACCGCGCCCACGCCCTTTCGTGGACGCGCCCAAGACCACCTGACCATAGGCATATCGCGTTCCAGTGTGAAGAGTGCGCAAGAAGACAAATTGAAAGGGAAATGGTGAATAAAAATAGGCCAATCTGCGCGATTGGCCTTGGCAAAGTGGCTATTTTTTGACGTCAAACGTCAGAATTTCTACGCAAGTCCCGCTTCGGCGGCAAGATCGAGGACCGTAAACCGATTTCGCAGATACCGCGCGCGACGCAGTGCGTTTTCGTACTCCTCACGGGGTACTTCCAACCCCTGCGCATCCACCGGACCGCCCGCCGCGCGGATGGCATCGGCCACGGTCTTCGACGGCAACAGGTCTTCCGCTACCGCCTCGCGCAGTTCGGGTAACCGCGCCGTCAGGGTCTTCAACTCCGCGCGCAAGGCATCGGGCGTAAGCGCCTTGTCCCGCCATTGGCCCAGCACCTCGGCACCCACCACAGGCCCCCAGTCGGCCATAATCGTCTGCTCGATCTCTTGTTCGCTCGGCTGCGCGGCCACGCACGCCTCGATATCCAACGTGCTGGGTTCCAGCGCGCAGATCCGCTCCCAAAGTCGCAGCGTGTGCACCGTCGCCACGCCCACCTGCGCGCCGTGGAGATCGTGCGGCGTATGACGCAACGCCGATTTCATGTCCAGGTAATGAGAGATCAGGTGTTCGCCGCCGGAAGCCGGGGCCGATGATCCCGCCACGAGCATCGAGAGGCCGGAAAGCATCAGCGCATCAAGCACCGTCGCAATCGCGTCGATATCCCCGGAGGGAACGCGAGGCGCGGCCTCAAGCAAGCGCTCCTGCGTCCCCTCGAAGAACTCGCGCGGCCGCGCGCAGTAGTACCCGCCGCGCAACAAGTGCGACGCGCGCCAATCCGCCGACGACGAGCATTTCGACAGGAAATCCGCCACCCCCGCCGCCGTCATCCGCACTGGGGCCGTCGCCGCAACCTCCGGATCGGAAAAGATCCCCAGCGCCGGCTGGCACGGCAGGGTCCGTTTCAGCCCTTTCACCTTGAGCGCCACGATCCCGGAGGTGTACCCGTTCATCGACGCCGCCGTGGGATAGAGCAGCACGGGGATCGATAGCGTATCGCCCGCCGCCTTGGCCAGGTCGCACACCGTGCCGCTGCCGACCGCCGTAATGAAATCCGCCTCGACCCGCCGGGCCACGCGCGCCACCGCCTGCGCCTCTTCGTCGGTCGCATCCAGAGGGTCCGCGCCGTAGGTGTGCTCAAACACGCGCTTGCCCGAGCGGCCCAGCGCCTCGTGCAAACGTTCCCCCGCGGCGCGGCGCGTATTCTCGTCCGCCAACACCAGCACCCGGCGTCCGCAACGCTCCAACGCCACCGCAGCCAATCGCTCGGCCGCATCGAGCCCGATATGGCAATACTCGATCGGCAGCCGGTGGATCTCGCCGCACCCGCACACAAACGAGCCGCCCAGACTCTTCAAGCTCAACCGCTCCACGACCGTGCCTCCTGTACTGCGTCTCTTTTACACCGCCAGACGCCCTAAATAAAAGAAGCCCTTCCGAGCTTACGCTCAGAAGGGCTTAAGATATTGCCGGCAACGTCCTACTCTCCCACCCAGTTGCCCGGGCAGTACCATGGGCGCAGGTGGGCTTAACTTCCGTGTTCGGAATGGGAACGGGTGTTGCCCCACCGCCAAAGCCACCGGCAAAAAACCTGTGACAGTGAATGCAAGGGTGCATGCTACATGCTGCGGCGCTACGGAGCGTCAAGGCTTTATTAGTGCCACTTCGCAAAAGCGAAGTGGAAACATTTAAGGCCAAGCCTCACGAGCGATTAGTACTGGTAAGCTTAACGTGTCACCACGCTTCCACCTCCAGCCTATCAACCTGGTAGTCTTCCAGGACTCTTTAGGGACACGAGGTCCAGGGAGATCTTATCTTGAGAGGGGCTTCGTGCTTAGATGCCTTCAGCGCTTATCCCGTCCAGACATAGCTACCCGGCGATGCCACTGGCGTGACAACCGGAACACCATAGGTCCGTCCAACCCGGTCCTCTCGTACTAGGGTCAGCTTCCCTCAAATCTCCTACGCCCACGGCGGATAGGGACCGAACTGTCTCACGACGTTCTGAACCCAGCTCGCGTGCCACTTTAATCGGCGAACAGACGAACCCTTGGGACCTGCTACAGCCCCAGGATGTGACGAGCCGACATCGAGGTGCCAAACCTCCCCGTCGATGTGAACTCTTGGGGGAGATCAGCCTGTTATCCCCGGGGTACCTTTTATCCGTTGAGCAACGGCCCTTCCATTCGGAACCGCTGGATCACTAAGCCCTGCTTTCGCACCTGCTCGACTTGTTGGTCTCACAGTCAAGCTCCCTTATGCCTTTACACTCTTCGCATGATTTCCAAACATGCTGAGGGAACCTTTGGGCGCCTCAGTTACTCTTTGTGAGGCGACCGCCCCAGTCAAACTACCCACCAGACACTGTCCCCTGCCCAGCTTCATGGGTTCAGGGTTAGACTTCCATGTTAACCAGGGTGGTATTCCAAGGTTGGCTCCACCGAAGCTAGCGCTCCAGCTTCAACGCCTCCCACCTATCCTATACAGACTAACACAAAAGTCAATATCAAGTTGTAGTAAAGGTCCACGGGGTCTTTCCGTCCTGCCGCGGGTAACCAGCATCTTCACTGGTAATACAACTTCACCGGGCCCCCCCTTGAGACAATGTTCAGATCGTTACGCCATTCGTGCAGGTCGGAACTTACCCGACAAGGAATTTCGCTACCTTAGGACCGTTATAGTTACGGCCGCCATTAACCAGGGCTTCGGTTCAGAGCTTCGCTTGCGCTAACTCCTCCCGTTAACCTTCCGGCATTGGGCAGGCGTCAGTCCCTATACGTCGTCTTACGACTTAGCAGAGACCTGTGTTTTTGGTAAACAGTCGCCTGAACCATTTCACTGCGACTTCGAGCGGCTTACGGCGCAAGGCCTTCACCGCCCAAAGCACCCCTTCTTCCGAAGTTACGGGGTCAATTGGTCGAGTTCCTTAAGGAGGGTTCTCCCGAGCGCCTTAGAATACTCATCTCATCCACCTGTGTCGGTTTACGGTACGGACACCGGCCACCTCGCTAGAGGGTTTTCTTGGCAGTATGGAATCAGATAATCCGCTTCACCCGAAGGATCCACGTCCCATCACGCCTCGGAGTGATACAGCCCGGATTTGCCTGGGCTGCCTCCCGCACGCTTAGACCGTCATCCAATAGACGGCTACCTTATCCTCCTGCGTCGCCCCATCGCTCAAACGGTGACTCGGTGGTACAGGAATCTTTGTGCCTGTTTTCCATCGCCTACGCCTTTCGGCCTCGGCTTAGGTTCCGACTAACCCCGTGAAGATTACCTTGACACGGGAACCCTTGGATTTTCGGCGAACAGGTTTTTCACCTGTTTTGTCGTTACTGATGCCGGCATGATCACTTCCATGCGGTCCACGCGTCCTTACGGTCACGCTTCAATCCTGCATGGAACGCTCCCCTACCCCTGCTGCGCAAGCGCAGCAAGCCGTAGCTTCGGTATCGAACTTAGCCCCGTTACATCTTCGGCGCATAATCACTCGACCAGTGAGCTATTACGCACTCTTTAAATGAGTGGCTGCTTCTAAGTCAACATCCGGGTTGTCTATGCAATTACACATCCTTTACCACTTAGCTCGATTTAGGGACCTTAGCTGACGGTCTGGGCTGTTTCCCTTTCGACTATGAAGCTTATCCCCCACAGTCTGACTCCCGCAGTTCCGCCGACGGTATTCGGAGTTTGATTGGGTTCAGTAGTCTGGTGAGACCCCTAGCCCATTCAGTGCTCTACCCCCGTCGGTTACCGTGCGAGGCTAGTCCTAAAACTATTTCGGGGAGAACCAGCTATTTCCGAGTTTGATTGGCCTTTCACCCCTATCCACAGCTCATCCAAAGCGTTTTCAACCGCCACTGGTGCGGGCCTCCATTCCCTTTTACGGGAACTTTACCCTGGCCATGGATAGATCACCCGGTTTCGGGTCTGCTCCGTACGACTGAACGCCCTGTTCAGACTCGCTTTCGCTGCGGCTATGGACCATAAGCCCTTCACCTTGCCGTACAAAGCAACTCGCCGGCTCATTATGCAAAAGGCACGCGGTCAGACGGGCCGAAGCCATCGTCCTCCCACTGATTGTAAGCGCGTGGTTTCAGGTACTATTTCACTCCCCTCCCGGGGTGCTTTTCACCTTTCCCTCACGGTACTGGTTCACTATCGGTCACTGAGTAGTATTTAGCCTTAGGAGATGGGCCTCCCAGATTCACACGGGGTTCCACGTGACCCGCATTACTTGGGAACACATCAAGGGGGTCCATCCATTTTCGCATACCGGGCTATCACCGTCTATGGCCCCGCATATCCAGCGGTGTTCTGCTAACAGATGGATTTGTAACCCCCCCAGGAATCCGTACATTCCTGAAGATACGTCCCACAACCCCGATCGCACAACGGATACGGCCTATCACGTACGTTCGGTTTGGGCTGTTCCGCTTTCGCTCGCCACTACTTGCGGAATCGCTATTTGCTTTCTCTTCCTCGAGGTACTGAGATGTTTCAGTTCCCTCGGTTCGCCTCCTTGGCCTATGTATTCAGCCAAGGATCGCCTGGGTTTGCCAGGCGGGGTTGCCCCATTCGGACATCCACGGGTATGCTTGCTTCCAGCAAACCGTGGCTTATCGCAGGTAGCTACGTCCTTCATCGCCTCTCAGTGCCAAGGCATCCACCACGCGCCCTTACTAGCTTGGCCGAAAATCAAATCCAAACCCTCGCGCCACTCCGGCGTTTGCACACCGGCTACGCGAGCGTCGGATGATAATCGATATTCCTCGACGCTATCGTTGCTTGCAGCATATATGCTGCTACCCTTGCATTCAACTGTCAAAGACCTAACCCTGCACGGCCGTGCCATGCAAGGAATGTGACGCTGTGCCGCGCCCAAAAGGCGCCGCGCGTCTCCGCCCGGACCCTGGGCCCGGCCCAACGCATTTCGCGCTGGTGGAGATGATCGGGATCGAACCGACGGCCTCCGGCTTGCAAAGCCGGCGCTCTCCCAACTGAGCTACATCCCCGCGGATTCAAATTTCATTGGTGGGCCCGAGTAGAATCGAACTACCGACCTCACGCTTATCAGGCGTGCGCTCTAACCAACTGAGCTACGGGCCCACGCCGTCTAAGGCCTGAGGCCGACGGCCCCCTGAAAAGTGAATACGGTGCATACCTATGCGGACAAGTCATGATCGACCTCGGTGGGTTTCCCCACCTGATCTACTCCCTAGAAAGGAGGTGATCCAGCCGCACCTTCCGATACGGCTACCTTGTTACGACTTCATCCCCCTTACCAGACACACCTTCGGCACCTCCCTCCCTTGCGGGTTGGGCCAGTGACTTCGGGTGCACCCGACTCGGGTCATGTGACGGGCGGTGTGTACAAGGCCCGGGAACGTATTCACCGCGCCGTAGCTGATGCGCGATTACTAGCGATTCCGACTTCATGGAGTCGAGTTGCAGACTCCAATCCGAACTGAGGCCGGCTTTTTGGGATTGGCTCCACCTCGCGGTATTGCGACCCTCTGTACCGACCATTGTAGCACGTGTGTAGCCCCAGGCGTAAGGGCCGTGATGACTTGACGTCGTCCCCACCTTCCTCCGACTTATCATCGGCAGTCTCCTCAGAGTTCCCGGCCGAACCGCTGGTAACTGAGGACAAGGGTTGCGCTCGTTGCGGGACTTAACCCAACATCTCACGACACGAGCTGACGACAGCCATGCAACACCTGTCTCCAAGTCCCCGAAGGGAAAACCCGCTTTCACGGGCGGTCTTGGGATGTCAAGCCTGGGTAAGGTTCTTCGCGTTGCCTCGAATTAAACCACATGCTCCACCGCTTGTGCGGGCCCCCGTCAATTCCTTTGAGTTTCACCCTTGCGGGCGTACTCCCCAGGCGGTGCGCTTAATGCGTTAGCTGCGGCACAGAAGGGGTCGATACCTCCTACACCTAGCGCACAACGTTTACGGCGTGGACTACCGGGGTATCTAATCCCGTTTGCTCCCCACGCTTTCGAGCCTCAGCGTCAGTAACGTGCCAGAGAGCCGCTTTCGCCACTGGTGTTCCTCCAGATATCTACGCATTTCACCGCTACACCTGGAATTCCACTCTCCTCTCACGTACTCAAGCTCGGCAGTATCCGAAGCAGGTCCAGAGTTGAGCCCTGGGTTTTCACTTTAGACTTATCAAGCCGCCTGCGCTCCCTTTACGCCCAGTCATTCCGAACAACGCTTGCAACCTCCGTATTACCGCGGCTGCTGGCACGGAGTTAGCCGTTGCTTATTCCTCGGGTACCGTCAGACCTAAGGCATTTCCTCCAAAGGCGGTTCTTCCCCGAGAAAAGGGCTTTACGATCCGAAGACCTTCCTCGCCCACGCGGCATGGCTGGATCAGGCTTGCGCCCATTGTCCAATATTCCCTACTGCTGCCACCCGTAGGTGTCTGGGCCGTGTCTCAGTCCCAGTGTGGCCGATCAACCTCTCAGCTCGGCTACCCATCGAAGCCTTGGTGGGCTGTTATCCCGCCAACTAGCTAATGGGGCGCGGACTCATCTCCTGGCAGGGCTTTGAGGCCCCTTTCTTAGCAAGGCCCTAAGACCTCGCTACCGTATGCGGTATTAGCGGCCGTTTCCAGCCGTTATCCCCCATCGAAAGGCAGATTATCCACGTGTTACTCACCCGTTCGCCGCTTTATGCGCCCTTGCGGGCCTTAATCGCGCGACTTGCATGTATGAAGCGTGCCGCCAGCGTTCGTTCTGAGCCAGGATCAAACTCTCCGACAAATATTTAACAAAGATTGGCAAGTATCTGCCTCGCTTTGTCTTAATCGAAGATGTAAATCCCTTTCGGAATCTAATTCATTCAGGGTCCAGCCTACAGAGCTTGCGCCCCGCAGACTGGCTTTTGTTACGCCCAATGCATTGCTGCATTGCGCGTCGCACAAGACCATGTCTTGCTGACATGCATCGTATTCAACTCTCAAAGATCGGACCCGACAGACGAAACAAACCCCTGCTATCCGTCAGAGGTGTTTTCCCCAGAAGGGACGATTTCCTCTGCGTCGCACCAAGGCGCAACGCATCGGAGCGTCAACTGGCTTGGGTTTGCCCGCGGTCGGAGGCGGCCGCAACCGCCATCCATCTGCGAAGTGTATCACCGAATTCGTCGGTTGTCAACCCCTTCGTTCCGCACCCCGCAGACCACCTAGACGATCCGCGCCGGGGGGAACGCCGGAACAACCGCACGTAGTCGGCGTCACGACGAGAGCAAGATAATACACCTTGGGCAGGTATCTGTCAACACCTTTTTTAAAAAAAGTTTCGGGACGCGGTTTCTACCCTCTCCCGACGGCGTCGGCAGGATCTCTTATATTGCATCAATCGCCGTTACCAATCGTAATTCCTGCCGGCCATGCGCATAATCCCCCTACCGGCAAACAGCCGATTCCGAAAGGCAGGCTTTATGGGAAAGTTCTACGAGGCCCTCGACCCAGCCCACTGTGATTTTATTCAACGCCAGCAGATGTTCTTCGTGGGCAGTGCAGCCGACGGCACATCCGTCAACATTTCTCCCAAGGGACTCGACGCGTTTCCCATCGTCGATGACCGCACCGTGGCCTATCTCGACCTTACCGGCAGCGGCAATGAGACCGCTGCTCACGTGCGCGCCGGTGGGCGCGTCACGGTCATGTTCTGCGCCTTTGAAGGAAAGCCCCTGATTTTGCGGTTGTACGGTCGCGGGAAAATCAGCCGCCCGCGCGATCCGGAGTGGACTACCTATAGCGCGCTCTTTCCGGCCTTGCCTGGCACCCGGCAAATCGT
>JBHELB010000034.1:0-84305 GCA_041859045.1 Candidatus Hydrogenedentales bacterium
AGCACACCCCCTCCCGCGGGAGGGGGTGAAAAAGCCCCAGCCCAAGTCGACAACCAGGTCCCTAACCAGCCCTTCTCCCGGTAAGATCACAAATGGCAGGACAACTACCGCCCCGGTAAGATTCTTAAATGGCTTGACACGCAAAGTCCTCCCGCACGCTTCCATCGCCTTCTCGCCACATCGTAACGGCAATCCCGCGGAGTTGTGTGCGGAGACCGCCGCGGGAGTAAAATGCGGCGAGGGTGCTATCCGGGCAGAGGAGATGCACAGCATGCGTTTGCACTGGTTTCAACAGGTGCCGTTCGAGGGACCTGGGGCGTTCCTTTCGTGGGCAGAGACACGCGGCATTTCGGTCTCTTCCACGCCGTTCCACGCGGACGCGCGTCCGCCGTCGCCGAGCGAGTATGACGTTTTGGCCGTCTTCGGCGGCCCGATGAACATCTACGAAGAAGACCGCTATCCCTGGCTGAAGGACGAGAAGCGGGCGATTGCTCAGGCGATCGACGCGGGAAAAACCGTCGTGGGCATTTGCCTGGGCGGACAACTCATCGCGGATCTACTGGGCGGCCCGGTTACGCGCAACGCCTACAAGGAGATCGGCTGGTTCCCGATTGCCCTCACCGACGCGGCACAAGCGCTCCCCTTGTTCAGCAGATTCCCGAAGACCTTCACGGCGTTCCATTGGCACGGCGACACGTTCGCGCTGCCGCCCGGCGCGGTGCATCTGGCCTCAAGCGAGGCGTGCGTCAATCAGGCGTTTCTCTATGGCGACCGCGTGCTGGGATTCCAGTGTCATTTCGATTACACACGCGACGACATCGGGCAGATGCTCGTGGAGTGCGACGACGAACTGACGCCCGGCCCGTACGTGCAAACCGCCGAGGAAATCCGCGCGGGACTCGCCCACGTGGAGCCGCTCCAGGCGCGCCTGTTCTCGATCCTCGATGCGCTTATCGAGTAGGACTGGCCGCGAGAAACGCCGTCAGATCGCCGGAGACCTTGAGCAGGGCCTTGCCGACTGCGTCGAACTTGGAGGTGTCCACGGTCTCGGAGAAACTGAAATCGCCTTTCTGTTCTTCCGCGAGGAACTCGTCCAGCGCCGTCGAAGTGAACGGCACGATGCCCGTGCGGACGTCGAGCAACGCGGCTTCAACAACGCACGTTAACTTGGCTTGATCGGATTTTAACGTGCGATACCGGTAGTAGGTCCCCACGTTGACGCCGTAAATCAGGAGCAAATCGCACTGATAGCGCGCCGCCGCTTCGCGCAGGTGCGGCACGGTGGCTTTGCTGGGCACGAGCATGTTGGGCACCAAGGATACCGACGCCAATCGCGGCGACTGCCGCAGCGATTCGAGGAAGTTCTCGACGGCCCGCTGCTCGGGCTCACTCGCATCGTACGGGTTGTATCCGCCGAGCTTTAGCACCGCCAGCCGGGCTTTGGCCGGTAGCTTGACCTGCTCGCTGAGAATGCGCTCGACGTCTTCGTTGCCGAGTATCGCCTCATCGGAGGGGAAAAGAGACACGCCGTATTTTGACGAACTGTATCCTTCACTGTAGGCCATCTTTTTCTTTACTGCGCAGCCGGTTAGGAGAACGAGCGAGAAAATCACACACACGCACATCGCCGCACGACTAGCTTTGTTCATACCCCACCCCTTCATATAGGTTCCACGCCCCGTCTTCTTTGTTTCACCGCAGGTGCTTTATAGATACGCTGCGTTCGAGAATGGTTGCCTTCAGCGCGAGACTATTTCTTCGCCACGTTTCCCGCCAACAGCAACGCGCCAACGATCACCACGGATTGTTCGAGCACGCACGGGAGGACTTCATAACGACCGCGGTAGGGACCAAACGCACGTTCCGCGAGGTGACGCCGCACGGGGGCGAGCAACGTCTCGCCCATAAGCCCAACACCGCCGCCTATCGCCATGCGTTCGGGGTGAAATAGCGCCAGAACGTTCGCCAAGGCGGTCGCCACGGCCTCCGCGACGCGGTCGATCTCCTGAAGCGCCGCGGCATCGCCCGCGCGCGCGGCCTCGGCCAGCATCGCGCAGGTGATCGTTTCCGGGCTCCCGCTGCAGAGGGTCATCAGAGGAGACCCCTTCGGCAGATCGCGCCGTGCGCGCATGCGCCGTTCAATCGCCCAGCCCGAACACAAGTGCTCCAACTTGTCCGACGCACCAGGCAAAGCCGACGTCCAATCCGGAACATAGGCGTGGCCAAGCTCCGCCGCGCCGCGCCCTTGTCCGTCGTACAACTTCCCGTCCATGATCAACGCGCCGCCGATCCCGCTGCCGATGTTGGTGTAGAAGAAATGCCGCGTGCCTTGGCCCGCGCCGCGGCGGTACTCCGCCCAGCCCGCCGCGTTCGAGTCGTTCGCGATCACCACGGGCAACGCAAAGGTTTGCTCGAACCACGACGTGAGCTCGACGCTTTCCCACCCCGCGACTTGATGCGACACCAGGGCGCGGCCCGTTGCACTCTCGACTGGGCCGCCGAATCCCACGCACCCTGCCTCAACAGAAGCGCCACGGCTCTTTGCCCATGCCAACAGTTCCGGGACCGTCCGCTCAAACCACGCGAGGATCGCCTTCGCGCCGCCACTCGCCGGGGCCGCGCCCACGCGCAGTTCGAGAATATCGCCTTCTTCGGTCCCCACGGCGGCCTGCAGTTTGGTTCCACCGATTTCGAGCCCAATTACACAACGCGGCATGACGTCTCCTGTTTTTCCTCGTTCCCGAGTTGTACCGGGAACGTAGTCCCCTGAAGCCGTGCTTCGTCTTTCTCTCCCGTGCCCTCGACCGAGAAACGCGTCAATTCCGAGCGCGGAGTGGGTGCCGTCTGATTTTGTGAATGCATAACGCGAGCGTATGGGCGTACTATAGCATGCGGCATGACCATGTGGGGAATTGAAGCGCTGCTTCAGGAAGAACGTTCCCAAGTACAACTTGGGAACGAGGAATCCCGCTCCCAAGACAACTTGGGGATGAGGGATAAATATTTCGACTCCGGAACGGTATGCTCAAGGGGCGAACATGGTAGTATCGGCCAATATGTAGTCGATGAAATGCCCGATTCTCCAGCCTAGGGGAGCATAATTGCCCATGTCCGCCACGGCCTATATTTCGACGCCTCTGGTTCGGGGGCTGATTTTGCTGGCGCTGGTTTGTCCGGCATTGGTATCGGCGCAGGACGGCCCCGGCGCACCCACAAAGAAGGATTCCCGCATGCAACCCAGCGTTTACTATCAGCCCGACGGCGAGGCCATCGTCCGCAAGAACGGTCTTCGCTATCACAATCGCCCGCTGTACTTTCACCAGATGCCGGGGTTTGTCCTTGGCGGCGATCGGCCGCACCTGCGTTTTAGCCGCGAACCGTACGCGCTGGGCGACTTCATGGTGGCGCTGGTGCGCGGGGAACGCGGCAAGTGGCTGCATGAGTTTGCGGAAAACACCGCACGCTACCTGCCGGGCCGGATGGAATGGCGTCTCTCGGACCCGGAACTGCCGGGCGTCGAGATCGAGCTCGCGGTCGCGCCCTTGGCCGATGCATCCGGCTTTGCCGTGCGACTGCGGACCGAGGGCATCAAGCCCGGCGACCGTCTGGTCTGGGCCTTTGGCGGCGGCTGGCGTCCGGCAAGTTCGCCCGACGGTTCGGGTAGCGCCGCCAGCGCGCTGGACCCGGTCGGTGGCACGGCGAGTCCGCAGGAGCGCGGCAACCAGCATTTGCTGACGGAAAGTTTCACGCCGGCGAAGTGCGCAGGCAATCTTGTGGACCTGCGCGGCGGCGTTTTCGTGGTTGCGCCAACCGAGACCAGGGAGAAGGCGCCGCTCTGCATTGCCGCCGGGCGTTGCAGCGCACCTACAACGTTGTCCGTGGCGGATGCGACGGACTGGGCGGACCCCGCGAAACTGTCCGCGAGCGCCGGAGCGGACCTGCCGCTGGTCTGTGGGGTCACGCCGCTGGAACGAAAAGGACAAGACCTCTTTTGGGTGATCAAGTCGTTTGATCCCGCGGCGGCGCTCGACGATTTCGCCGCGCAACCGCTCGAACCGCTCTTCGACGAAGGCTGGAAAAAGGCGGAAACGATCGCCCGGCGCGTTGTCGTCGACACGCCAGACCCGCGGCTCAATGCGGCGGTGGGCGCGGTCGGCGCGGCCATGGCGGGGCTAATCCGCCCGCCCGTTATCCTGCACGGCGGCATGTCGTGGAACTTCCCGTATATGGGATGGCGCACGATGTACGGTCCCACCGCCTTCGGCTGGCACAACGAAGTCCGCACCACAGCGGCCCATTATCTCGCCTCGCAGAACCTCGACGACACGCTCAGACAGCCTCACGCCGAAAAGAGCCACGGGCTCAGCGAGGAGGCGCGCGACTCGAGATTCTATGGGCGCGGCCGCCTCAATCATCCCGAAAACCACATGTACGACATGCAGAGTCTGCTCTTCGACATGGTGGCGCACGCCTGGCGTTGGACCGGCGACGCGGAATTGGAGAAGTTGCTCGGCAAGACCATTGGGCCGCACCTGGACTGGATGCGCGAGTGCTTCGATCCGGACGGCGACGGCCTTTATGAGAGTTACCTTAACGTGGCCGAGGCCGACAACGTTTGGTACAGCGGCGGCGGCTCGGTGGAAGAGACGGCCTATGCCTATTCCGCGCAACGTACGGCCGCTGAACTGGCCCGCCGGAGCGGCGACGTCGCGGGCGCGGCGCGTCACAGCGAAGAAGCGGAGGCGATTCGCCAGGCGTTCTTGCGGCTGCTATGGATCGAGCCCAAGGGGCACCCCGGCGCCTACCGCGAACAGGGCGGGCATCGGCGCCTGCACGAGGACGCATGGCTCTACAGCATTTTCCTGCCCATCGACGTTGGCTTGTTGACGCCCGAGCAAGCGGTTCAGGCGCTGGACTATACCGAATGGGGCCTCGAGCGCGTCCCGATGCCAGGCGGCGGCGAGCGCATTTGGACCTCGAACTGGGTTCCCACGGGATGGTCAAATCGCATGCTGTGGCCCGCCCATTGCTACAGCTTGGCACTGGCCTATGCCCAGGCCGGTCTGCCCGCGCAAGCATGGAACATGCTCCAGGGCGGCTTCGCCGAGGCCTGTTTCAACGAGGTCACGCCCGGCGGTTTCGCAAGCGGCACGACGGGCACCGATTTCCATGACGATGTTTGCTCGTTTGGCCGCGCGGTGGTCGAGGGGCTGTTCGGCTATTGCCCGGACTACCCCAACGGCCGTGTGCGTTGCGCGCCGCAGTTCCCGCCCAACTGGGACCGTGCGTCCATCGCCACGGCCGATTTCACGCTGAGTTTCAAGCGCAAGCATGGGACCGACCGCTACGAGCTTTCGTTGACGCAGGCGGCGGCGCTCGAGCTGCGCGTACCGGTGCGGGCGCGCAAGATCACGGGTGTGGAACTCGACGGGCGCTCGGCAAACTACCGCGTCGAACCGGGCTTCGGTCAGACCATTCTCGTCGTTGAAAAGCCCGTGGGCAAACAGGCGAAACTTGTGGTCCATTGGAGCGAACCGCTCCCGCAAGAGGCGGACGGGGCCGTGCATCTCGAAGTGAATGCGGGCGAGCCGCTGCATTACGCCGCGCCGGAAGGCCTCGTCACCGGGTGGCGCGACCCGCAAGGCGTTTTCGAAAACGCCAAGACTACCGACGGCGCGCTGGATGCGGTGATCGCGCGCAACGCGGGACATCACCTCGCCTTTGTCCAAGTCCAGTGCGGCGAATTGCCGCAGTGGCGCTTGTTGAAACTGAAAATCGACGACCCGCAAGCCGTCGCGGCGGCGGCGGCCCTCGAACCCGGTCCGTTCACGCCCGCGGCCCAGTGGGAATGCCTCGATCTGCAGCCGATTCTCAACGGCGATGTGCGCACGATCTTCAAGCAGTCCTATGTTTCACCGCGACCCGCCACGTGTTCGTTGCGTATCGGCGACAACGGGTACCACAGTTGGCCCTTCTACTACTGGCAAAGCAACCCCGCCGCGCCGGAGATCGATCTCAAGGCCGTGGATGGCCTGCTCGATACCGACGGCCGGTTGCGCACGCCGCAGGGCGCGCCGTTCCGCTGGTCCGGCGAAGACCGCAACATCGCGTTCACGTCGCTCTGGGACAATTGGCCGAAATCCGTCACGCTCCCCGTTGGAAAGACGGGCTCGGCCGCTTGGTTCCTCGTATGCGGTTCGACCAACGTCATGCAGACCCGCATCGCCAACGCCGTGTTGCGCCTACGCTATACCGACGGCCAGGAAGACCGCCTTGAACTCGTGCCGCCGCTCAACTACTGGGCGCTTTGTCCCGTAGCAGGCGGCTTCGAATACGACCATAAGCGCGACGCCTTCTGTTTACCGTCTACGCCGCCCGCCACAGTCCAGCTTGGCGCAAATTGCCGCGCGATGCTGCTCGGCCGGGCGCTGCGTCCTGGCGTGGTGTTGAACGATGTGACATTGGAGACCCTCTCGCCGGAAGTCGTGGTCGGGCTTATGGGCGTCACGCTCATGAAGTGAGCAGCGCGGCGCTTCTTGGGGAACGGCATCTTCTTGAGCCGCACGCAACGGAATGGTCGCAAAATTTGCGCGCCGTGGCCGGGAGCGGAGGTTGACTCAAAATAGCCCTAAACGAACCTGAAACGGGGCGCTCCACAGGGTATTTCCTCGCTCCCATGTTGCACACGGAGCGCAGCTCTCCCGAAGCTCTGCTTCGTCTTTTTCTCCCGTGCCCTCCTAACCAAGGGAGCGGGGCACTCGACCACGGATGGACGCCGTCAGATTGTGCAGTGCATAACAGGAGCGCAGGGGAGTACTATAGGTGCGGCATGAAGCACGTGGGGAACGGAAGCGAAGCTTCACGAGAGAGCGCTCCCAAGTGCAACTTGGGAGCGAGGGGAATGAATGTGTTTTTCTCGTTCCCAAGTTGTACTTGGGAACGCTTCCCTCCTGAAGCTTCGCTTCAATTCCCCGCATGTACAGTGCTATAGTACTCCCATGCGCTCGCGTTATACATTCGCACACCCTGACGGCATCCACTTCCTCACCGCGACGGTGGTGGACTGGATTCCGGTCTTCGCAACTCGGGAGTCCTCCCAAATCCTCGTCGACGCCTTGAAATTCTGCCGCACGAACAAAGGATTGCGCCTATACGCCTATGTTCTCATGGAGAACCACCTTCATCTCGTCGCCGAGGCCCCGGAACTCAGTCGCGTCATTCAATCCTTCAAACGCCACACCGCCAAGATGATTCTCGAATGGGCGGAAGCCACAAAGCGGACCCAACTCCTGCTTCAGTTCGAACGCTGCAGGAAATCACATAAACGGGCAAGCGATCATCAGGTTTGGCAGGAAGGCGTCCACCCCCAGGAGATTCGAGACCGATCGATGCTGGAGCAGAAGATTGCGTATGTCCACAACAACCCGGTGCGCCGAGGGTACGTGGACGCGCCGGAGTACTGGCGACTGTCGTCGGCCCGCAACTACCTCCTCGACGACCACTCCGTGATCGAGATTGACCCGCTCCCCGGTTAAGGAGCACGAGAGATAGGGACGAAGCAGAGCTTCGAAGGAACTGCGTTCCCAAGTGCAACTTGGGAACGAGAAATAACCGCATAGCAGGTAAACTCGACCACGGATGGACGCCGTCGAATTGTGCAGTGCATAGCACGAGCGCAGGGGAGTACTATAGGTGCGGCATGAAGCACGTGGGGAACGGAAGCGCGGCGTCACGAGCGAAAATGGCCATCGTATTCGTCTCTGCCCGCGACTACCCATCTAGAATGGCATTGCTTGAGAAAGGTTTCCCTACCTCGATTTTGATGTGGCTATTTTGGCGCGGAGTAAGGACTCCCCTCGGCCCGTTCTTCGCCATTCCATACTCATTGGCCTGGGGTTACGCCCTGATGTATCTCGGCCGTTGGGGATGGCGGCGGTTCTTGTGCGGGCGCTTTTCGCGGGGCGGCGCGGAGACTGCGTCGGCACCGGTGGCGGCTTCTGAGCCGCGCGAAAATCCCTCCGGCGATGGCGGGTGAGGGCCCGCGCGGGGTCGCTTGGACGTGCGGCGTAAGCCGTGCGTTGGTAGGTGCTTGACAGGGTGTTGGGCGTATGCTACACTCCGCCTGTTAGCACTCATTTGCGCTGAGTGCTAACGAGAGCGAATGGTACCGGCTCTTGGCCGGGATTTGTTGGACTGTGGAAGAAAAAGGAGACGGAGCAATGCCCAAGATTCTTGTGTTCGATCAGGAAGCGCGCACCGCGTTGGTTCGCGGCATGGATATGTTGGCGAATGCGGTGAAGGCCACGTTGGGACCCAAGGGCCGCAATGTGGTGTTGGAGAAGTCGTACGGCGCGCCGAATATCACCAAGGACGGCGTGAGCGTGGCGAAGGAGATCGAGCTGCCGGACCCGTTTGAGAACATGGGCGCGCGGATGGTGCGCGAAGCGGCGAGCAAGACCCAGGACATCGCGGGCGACGGCACGACGACGGCGACGGTGCTGGCGCAGGCGTTGATTCAGCAGGGGCTGCGGCACGTGACCTCGGGCGCGAACCCGATGCACATCAAGCGCGGCATGGAGAAGGCGCTGGCGGTTGCGCTGGACACGCTCAAGGACATGAGCAAGAAGGTCCGCAACAACGACGACATCGAGCATGTGGCGACGATTTCGGCCAATGGCGACTCGGAGATCGGCAAGATGATCGCCAAGGCGATCGACGCGGTCGGCGAAGACGGCGTGGTGACGATCGAAGAGGGCAAGGGCCTGAACAGCGAGCTGGAGATCGTGCAGGGCATGCAGTTCGACCGCGGTTTCCTGTCGCCCTATTTCGTGAACCGCCCGGAAAACATGACATGCGTGCTCGAAGACTGCTACGTGCTGACCTATGAGAAGAAGGTCAGCTCGGTGCAGGACCTGCTGCCGCTGCTGCAGGCGGTCGCCCAGAGCGGCAAACCGCTGCTGGTCATCTGCGAAGACATCGAGGGCGAAGCCCTGGCGACGCTGGTCGTGAACCGTCTGCGCGGCATTCTGAACATCTGCGCGGTCAAGGCGCCGGCGTTCGGCGACCGTCGCAAGGAATACCTGCGCGACATCGCGACGCTGACCGGCGGCACGTTCATCTCGGAAGACCTCGGCATGAAGCTCGAGAACGTCAAGCTGCCGGAGTTGGGCCGTGCGAAGCGCGTTGAAATCACCAAGGACAACACGACGGTGATCGAGGGCGCGGGCGCGAAGAAGGACATCATGGCCCGCTGCGAGATGATTCGCAAGCAGATCGAAGCGACGACGTCGGATTACGACCGCGAGAAGCTGCAAGAGCGCCTGGCGAAGTTGGCGGGCGGCGTCGCGGTCATCAAAGTGGGCGCGGCCACCGAAATCGCGCTGAAGGAAAAGAAGGCCCGTACCGATGACGCGCTGAACGCGACGCGTGCGGCGATCGAGGAAGGCTTCGTGCCGGGCGGCGGCGTTGCGCTGCTTGCCGCGCGCAAGAAGCTCACCACCCTTACGCTCGAAGGCGACGCAGAAGTCGGCCGCCGCTTGCTGTACTCGGCGATGGCCTCGCCGTTGGCGCAGATCGCCGAGAACGCGGGCCTCGAAGGCTCGGTCATCGTCGAACAGGTCGACACCGCGAAGGGCGGCCTTGGCCTCAACGCCGCGACGGGCGCGATGGAAGACCTCGTGAAGGCGGGCATTATCGACCCGGCCAAGGTCATTCGCACCGCGCTGCAGAACGCGGTCAGCGTTGCGGGTATGTTCATCACCACCGAGTGCCTGATCGCCGACAAGCCCGAAGACAAGAAGAAGGGCGCGGCAGGCGGCGGTATGCCGGGTGGCATGCCTGGCGGCATGGGGGGTATGGGCGGAATGGGTGGCATGGGCGGCATGATGTAAGCCGCAATTGCTGCAAGACAACATTACAGGGGCCGCTCCTTCGGGAGCGGCCTCTCTGCTTTTTAACCGCGTGCCTTTGCCTTACTGCGCGCCTTGGTCTTGGACTTCGGCTTTGCCGCGACGGATTTCTTGGGCACGGGCGCAGGCTCCGCATCCCCGGACGGCTCGTCTGGCCGTACCGCGAACGCGGCGGCGCGCAGGACCGTCGACGGAATCTCCCCCACGAAACGGCTGGGCTGCGTGGAACGCTCGCGGCCCTTGCGTCCGCGATTCAGCGCCTGGAACAGCGTGATGTGCCGTTGCGCGCGCGTCAGCGCGACGTAAAACAACCGCCGCTCCTCCTCCACTCCCTCCGGCCCGAGACTGCGCTCGTGCGGCAGCAGCCCTTCCTCGGCCCCAAGCAACAGCACAAAAGGAAACTCGAGTCCCTTCGCGCTGTGAATCGTCATCAACGACACGCTCTCGCCGCGGCGTTCGCGCTTCGTGCGCCGATCCTCATTGCTGCCCAGCGCGCTCTGATCCAAGAAACCGCTCAACGTTGCGTCCGGCGTCGCCCGTTCATACTCCGCGATCGCGTCGAGTATCGCCTCGACGTTGTTCCATCGCACGAGCGCCTGCTCGCCCGACTTCGCCGTACGCCGCAGCTCGCCTCTGTAGTCGATACGCGTGAGCAACTCGTCCACGATGGTCGTCATCGACTCCTTGCGCTCGCGGCCTCGCTCGCGCAGTTCGCGAAACAACGTCAGCAGGCTCTGAATGCCCTCGCGCGCCTCGCCGGAGACCATCTCGCGCTTGAGCGCCTCGGCCATCCCTCGCAACAACGGCAGCGATTCCTGTCGGCAGAGCTCATGAATGCGGTGCAACGTCACATCGCCGATACCGCGCCGCGGCATATTGACGATCCGCAGAAACGACGCCTCGTCGCGGGGATTTGCCAGCACCTTCAGATACGAGACGATGTCTTTCACTTCCGCCCTCTCGAAAAACTCCTGGCCACCAAAAACAACAAATGGAATGGAGGCCCCGCGCAGTCCGATCTCCATCGCCCGTGACTGCGTGTTGGAGCGGTACAACACCGCAAAATCGCTCCACGCCGCGCCGGTCTTTTCTTTAATGTGTTGCAGCCACGCCACCGCCGTCTTCGCCTCATGCGCATCGTCCGCCGTCGTGATCCAATCGATCGGACGTCCCGCGCCCAACGCACTCCACAGCTTCTTCGCGCGGCGGTCCACGTTGTTCGCGATCACCGCATTGGCGGCGTCGAGGATGGTCTGAGTGGATCGATAATTCTGCTCCAATGCGACTACGGTTGCGCCGGGAAACTCGGTGTCGAACTCGAGAATATTGCGGGGATCCGCGCCGCGCCACGCGTAGATCGACTGATCATCGTCGCCTACCACACACAGATTTCTGCGCTTTCCAACGAGCATACGCACCAGTTCGAACTGGATCCGGTTCGTGTCCTGAAACTCATCGACCATGACGTAGCGAAATCGTTCCTGATAGTGTTTGAGCACGCCCGGATGTTCGCGCCAAAGTTGCAGCGTGAGCGTCAGTAGATCGTCAAAATCTACGGAATTGGCGGCACGCAATGCGCTTTGGTAGCGATCGTAAATCTCCGGGAGCCAGCGCTTATACATCGAGGACTGCTGTTCATCCGCGACCGTGGGGGCGGAATCCTCGGCGGTGGTGGCGGAGTTCTTCATCGTGCCGACCGCGCTCAGCAGCAGATCTGCGTCAAAGCTGGTCTTTGTGGAACCGTCGAGATCGGTCAATACCCGTCGCATCAGGATGCGCGTATCGCCCTCGGTGGAAATGGTGAAGTCTTTGCGGTAACCGACGTGTCCGGCATTGGCGCGCAAGACGCGCACACAGAACGAGTGAAACGTCGACAATACCAGTTCCGCGGCTTTCTGCTTTCCCACGAGGCCCGCTACGCGCTCACGCATTTCCTCGGCGGCCTTGTTGGTGAAGGTGAGCCCCGCGATTTCGCCCGGTTCCGCCAGGCCGCGCCCGAGAATATACGCGATCCGGCGCGTGATCACCCGCGTCTTGCCGCTCCCCGCGCCCGCCAACACGAGCAAGGGACCTTCGGTGTGCGATACGGCGCGGCGCTGCGGTTCGTTCAATCCGCTCAACAGGGAATCGGTCATGAAATCCTCGGGCCAGATGTTGTGCTCAGGGTATATGCGCTTGTGGAACGCGCATGATACGGCGCAACGCCCCGGGATGCAAGGCGCAAGAGCGTCGGATGTCGTATTCCGCGCGGGACCAAGTACCCCATAGACAGATTTCCCGATACCCCCTATAATCGGCACGGGAGAAGTGACGGGAGGAGGTGGATGATGCAGACAATCTTGGGATGGTTGCAGTGGGTGTGGGACTTGGCGGGGCGCCCGGCGAAATACCTGTTGTCGCTGGTCGATCTGGACAAACTGCCGTTTGTGGTTCCGGCATTTCAATTGCTCCTGCTGTTAATAGTCCTCTACCTCATCGTGTCCACCTTGCGGGATATCTACGACCGCGTGCGCCGTTACTTCTCGGACGACTCGCTGCTCGATGGCGTCGGCACGGACGTGTTGATGGCGAAGGACCGCGATTTTGCGGTGCCCATCGAGGCCGCGAAGAACCTCGAAGCCACGGTGGCCGCATTGAAGAAAGCCAAGGACTACCCTCGCGTGGGCGAGGCCTATGCCTCCGTGGGCAAGCACGCGGACGCGGGCAAGTGGTTCGAGAAGGTGCGCGATTACAAACGCGCGGCGCTCGAGTACGCCAAAGGCGGAAAAACCGATCGCGCTGCTAAGTTGCTAATGAAAGAAGGGGACTTCGCCACGGCGGCGCGCTTCTTCCTCGAATCCAAATCATACCGCAAGGCGGCGCAGGCGTTTGAGAAGGTCGGGGCGCTCGCGCAAGCGGCGGCGGCCTATGTCAAAATGGGCAAGGGCGTGTTGGCGGCGGCGAAGTTCGAGGAGTACTTCGATCGCGCGCGCGATTCGGTCGAGGTTCAAAGCCAAGCCGCCAACGACTGCTATATGCTGCTCGCGGACGCCAAATTGATGGCGAAGGTTGCGCCCGAGACAAAGGCGAAACTCTCGAATCACGTTGCGGCGCGCTTCGAACAAGCTAAACGCTTCGATCTGGCCGCCCAAATTTACAAAGCCGCGGGGAATCTGGCGCGGGCGGGTGAGGTCTACGTGATGGCGGGCAAGCTGCGCGAAGCCGCCGAATGCTTCAAGTCCGCAGGCAAGAACCGTGAGGCCTCCCAAGCTACCGCCCGCCACTTCGAGTCCGCCGGACAATGGCGCGACGCGGGCATGGCGTACGCGCAGGGCGGCGATTACGTTCACGCGGGCGATTGCTATGCGCGGGCTTCGGAAGCGCTGGGTGCGGCGGAATGCTATGAGAAGGGCGGGGCCTTCTTCCGGGCGGGACTCGCATACGCCCATGCCGCGAAGTTTCAGGACGCCATCCGGGTACTTCAGAAAGTGCCGGAAACCGATTCGGACTTCGACAATTCACGTCCGCTCCTGGGCCGCTGCTTTTTTGAGTTGCACGATTACGCTCATTGCGCGGCGTGTCTTGAAAACCATCTCATGGGGCATAAAGTCGACACGGCGAACAAAGACCATTTCTACATGCTGGGCATGGCGTATGAGCAACTGGGCAAGCTGGACGAAGCCCGCGAGGTGCTCTACAAGATTCGCACGGTCGACGTGAGTTTTCGCGATGTTTCGGACCGGATTTCGAACATTTCCTCGCGTATTTCGATGCGCGCTTCGGGCACGATGGGCACGCCCGCGCCCGGCGCCGAGCTTCGCCGTGGCACGCAAGCCGACGACGCGACCCGCGTGATGGAGACGGTCGAATCGTCGCTGGGCGGGCGCTACAAACTCGAGAAAGAACTCGGGCGCGGCGGGATGGGCGTGGTGTTTCTCGCGCGCGACACGCAGCTCGACCGCCCCGTGGCGCTGAAATTTCTCGGATCGCTGGTGGACGACTCGCCGGAATTCCGCGAACGCTTCGTGCGTGAGGCGCGGACCGCCGCGCGCATCAATCACCCGAACATCATCGCCATCTACGACATCAGCGCGAGCGTGGGGAAGGCCTATATCGCGATGGAATACGTCGAAGGGCCGAGCCTGTACCGATATTACACGGCCAAAGGCAAACTCGCGCCGCGCGAGGCGGCGAACATCATCGGCCAGGCGTGCTCGGCATTGGCGGCGATTCACGACGCGGGTATCGTACATCGCGACATCAAGCCGGACAACGTGCTGATTGCCAAGGGCGGGCTCGTGAAGCTAACGGACTTCGGCTTGGCGAAGGCCGAAGACAACCGCATGACCCGCACGGGCGTCGTCATGGGCACGCCGAGTTACATGGCGCCCGAGCAGGTGCTGGGCAAAGAGGCGGACGCGCGCAGCGACATCTACTCGCTGGGCTTGGTGTTCTACGAGTGCCTTTCCGGTCAGATGGTTTTCCGCGATCAGAACGTGCTTGAGCGCCAGCTCAACGAAATGCCGCCGCCGCCCAGCCAGACCGTGGAAGGCGTGCCGGAAGCGCTTGATGCGATCATAATGAAGTGCGTTGCAAAGAAACCCGACGAACGCTACGCTTCCGCGAAGGAACTTCTCGCAGACCTGCGCGCGTTAGCTTCCTAGATCCCCGATCAAACACAAACCGGGGGAAGACTCTTCGTGAGTCCTCCCCCGGTTAAGTTCTATTTCCCGCCTATTCCGTGCGCCGCCATTTCCACACCGGGTCTCTCATGTCCTCGGGGTGGGCGTACGAGTTGAGCAACGGTTTCTGCGAATCCGGCGTGTGCGGAACCTTGCTGATTTTGTCGTACTCGGTCTGCTGCGCGTCGGTCAGGTCCGGAAGATTCTCGCCCATCACCCGGCAGGTGAGGAACACGAGCAATTCGGTGTGAACCTTCTCGCTCTCCGTGTTGCGGAACATGAAATTCAGCACGGGCACATCGCCCAGCACCGGGATCTTGCTCACCGACAAGCGATCGGAGATATTGCGCAGGCCGCCGATGTAGATGGTGCGTCCGTCCTGCGTCTTGAGCGTCGTACCGGCCTCGCGCTTATCTTCGATGGGCACGCCCGTCTCCGTCAACCCGCTCACCGAACTCTGCTTGGCTATCACCGTGGCCAGAATGTCGTTGTTATGCGTCACGCGCGGGGTCACTTCGAGCGTGACACCGATATCCTTGAACGCGGTCGAGGCCACCGGCGGTCCCTGCGTGGACTGCGTGATCTCCTGGTAGGGATACTGCTGCACAATACTGATCTTGGCCAGCTTGTTCTCGACCGTCACAACCACCGGATTGGCCAGAATCTCCGCATTGCGGCTGGCGGCTTCCGCGGCAATCGCACCCTGGAGGTCAAACTTGCCCGTCAGCAGCCCGAAGGACAATGCGCCAGCATCGAGGTTCTCGGAACCCACCGCGCCCAGCACGGAGCCCGCCGTCATTTCATCAAGCGTGCCCTTCTTCTCGCCGCGCGTGTTATCAAGGTCGCGCAGCACGGCCCCCTGGTCGCCCGTCGTGTTGTCGCGCGTGCGGACGAGGTCAAGCAACCAGTTCACGCCCGTTTGCGACGCGTCGCGGAGCACGGCATCGACGATCAGCGCCTCAATGGCCACCTGCTTGACCGGCACGTCGATGACCTGCAAGAGCGTGCGCGCCTGTTCGATCACCACCGGGTAATCGGTAACGACGATCGAGCGACTGCGCTCATCCACCGTGGCCTTGCCCACTTCCTTGGTCAGCATGGCCTGAATCGACGCCAATGCGTCCTTCGGCTCGGAGTAATTCAACCGAATCGCCTCGGTCACCGTCGGCAACACCGGCTTGCTCATGTCCAATTGCAGCGCCAGGCGCTCCAACTCGCCCACGCTCTTCTCCGGTCCCGCCAACACAATCACGTTCGTGGCGCCGTCGGCGGTTACCGTCAGCAGGGTGCTGTCCGGCATCCCCATTACCACGTCTTTGAGTGACTTGGCGACGTCCTCGGCCTTGCCTTTGTCGAGCTTGATGGTACGGGTAACGCGGTTATACCCCTGTGCGTCCTTATACGGCAGGATGCGCCAGACGCCCGCTTCTTCCACCAAACCCAGGCTGTTCATGCGCAGCACTAGTTCCATCGCCTGGCGTAGCGGCATATTCTTAATACTGGCCGTCACGACTTTGCCGGAAAGCTCCGTGCCCGCGATGACGTTGACCTGCGCCTTCTGCTGCAACAGGCCGACCACGTCGCTCAACGGCATCTCGCGGAAATCCAAGTTCACCGGCAGATCGAGCGGGTCAACGCCCGGCGGCAGCGGCTTGGGCGCGGCCGGTTTGGCCGGAGCCGTGGCAATCTGCGCGGGCTCGGCCGGGGGAACCGGTGCAGGCATCAGTTTCTCTTCACGCTCCGGTGCGGGGGCAACGGGCGCGGGCGCGGGTGTCGGTTCGACTGCGGGAGCAGCAGGCGCAGGGGCGGGCTCGCTCGGAGCCGCCTCGGACGGTGCAGGTGCTGCGGTTTCCGTTGGCGCCGCCGGAGTGGCCTCGGGAGCCGCCACCACATCGGGCGTCACCACGGAGAACTCAAGCGCAACCGGCGTTACCGCGTCCAGCCCTTCGAACGACGGCAACGGAGCCACGGGCGGCTCAGTCACGGGCGCAAGCTGAAGCCGCGCCGCTTGATTGATCGGCGCAGGAGCGATGTTGACCACCCACGGCGTTTGCGTGGAGGGTGCTGCGGCAGGTGTTGCGACACGTTCAGCCCGTAGGGCGTTCAAAGCCGCCTCGAGTTCGCGCAGCGCCGGGTCGGACTGCGCCGCGACGGCATCCACGGAAGCTTCCGCGGGAGGAACGGCCGGTTCCGTCACGGCGTTCGCCGCCACCATCCAAAGGAAGGCGGCTCCCGCGACGAAGATCATTCTTCGGATTTGGCCCATGCCTATTGCTCCTTACCTGCCGCCGCCTCGCCGCAGGGCGATGCCCCGCCAGCGAACGCGTTTCCGGTCAGCACCCGACTTATTGGGCGTCCGTCACCGCCGAGGAATCTCCCTCGGGCAGCGCCGCCGCCTCGCTCAGGGGCAGAGCAACCGTTATGCCTGCCACCTGGATATTCACGCGCGAGCTTTCGATCGACAGCACCGTGGCCCCCGACGGAAACTCATACCCCACGCCCACAACCGTATCGTCGATCACGGCCAAAGGCTTGTGTTCATCATACAGAATGCCCGTCAGACGCATCGTTTCCACCGCGCCGATCGCGGCGGACTGCTGTTCGCTGACGTTTTCGCCGCTCTTGGCCGCCGCCAACTGCCGTTGCGTCGCCGCGCGGGCCGCCATACGGCCCACCAACGGCGTCATCGGGTCGCGATCCAGTTTCGAGGTCTCGTAGTTAAAGTCGACCTCGCGAATGCCCGCGACGAGTTCATCGATGTTCACGTTGCTCTGGCGAAGCTGTGTGCCGCCTGCGTTCGCGGGGGCAGGCGTGGCCGACGCCGCGCCGCCAGCAGTCCCCGCTGCTCCTGCGGCTGCGCCCTGGTCGGACGGCGGCACAGGCGGCGCACCCCCCAGGAAGGCACGGCCCAGGAAAAAGACCAGCGCCAGGCCAAGCACGCTCAGCATGAGGATCTGTTTTGTGCTCTTGCTCATACCGAGCCTCCGGCAGCGCCCGCGGGAGCCGCGGCGGGCTGGGGCTTGGGCTGCTTGAACACGAATGTGCTCAATGTAAACTTCGCCTCGGCCACTCCGTCTTTCTCCTCCTTGATCTCAAGGTCGGAAACGCGCAGGTAGCGCTGATAGCGTTCAAGACGGTTGATAAAGCTCGCAATCTGATCGAACGAACCGTTGGCCGTCACCGCATATGGAATCGTGGTCTTTCGCTCGTCTTCGAGCAGGGCCAGCGTATTGAGCTGTACGGATACGCCCACCTGATTGGCAATAAGCTCGAATTGCTCAAGCAACAAGGGAATTTCCGCCTGAGCGGGCAAACGCCCCTCGAAATCCGCCACGAGCTGTTGAATCTTGTCGGTCTCGGCCTTGAGCGCCGCGAAGTTCTTCTGCGTGGCGCGGGCTTTGTTGAGCTCAGCGGTCTTGGCGGAGACCAATTCCCGCCCCGCGTTGAGTTCCTTGGTCTGCCAGCTATGCACGAAGAACACGAACAGCACCACAAGGAGAGCGGTGATCAACACGATCACACCTACCGCGACCCAATCCTTGGGCGTTACTGTGCCTTTGAGAAAGTCGATCATGACCGTCCTCCTCCCTGGGTGCCTGCGGGGCCAGCCGCGCTTCCCGCCGGAGGAGCAGTGGCTTGCGGCGCAATCAGATACTCGAGGGAGAAACTCTTCACGGGTTGTTCTTCAAACTCGGTGTCCTCGATCCGCGTGGTGGTGATTCGGAACAAACTCGAGAATTCCGGATCCTGTTCCAGGGCCCTGGCCAAAGGGCTCACGTCGCCCGGGGCGTCCTTGGAAGCGACCACATATCCGCCCACCTGCAACACCGACTTCTTGACCGGGGTCTCTTTCACGGTGGGCTTCTTCGTGGAAGGATCGATGGTGGTCACCTTTTCGTTGAACGTCTTGTCGGCCACCTTGAGTTCTTTGAACCAAATGTTGGCCGGCGCCAGCCGCGAAAGATTCCACAGTTGCCGCGACCAAAGGATTCGGCCCTTCACGATCTCGTCGATCGTCTGAATTTTCGTAGCGAGCTGCTGTTTAAGGTCCACCAACTCGTTCGACTGCTTCACGACATCCGCCAGCGCATCCAGATCACTCTGCAACTGGGCATATTGGGCTTTTTGCGCCTGAATCCTGCTCTGCGTGGCAAGAAACAGCACCGCCATCGCCGCCACCGCCACCACGAGCAACAACACGGCGAGAATATACGGTACGGGAGTCCGTTTAATCGGACGCAGATGGTAGGGAAGCAGGTTGATCTGAATCATAGGTCCGCCATTCCCCGCGCGGCCAAGCCCAAGGCCACCATATAAACTGCGGGATTCTCGTGCAGCCGCTGTACGCCGCGCTCGTCGGCGAATTGAAGCGAACCACTGCCCGGATTAGCGACTTCCACCCGATCGATCCCCAACTCCTCGCTCAGCATGCCGGGCAACGTCGTAAACTGCGCCGGGCCGCCGCTCAGAATCAAGCGATCCACGGGATGCTCATAAAGTTGATGCTCATAATAGTCCAGCGAGCGGCGCAATTCGACCACAAGCCGATTCAGCGGCGAAGTAAGAATTTCGCCAATGCCGCTCGACATCGAACGCTC
This sequence comes from Candidatus Hydrogenedentales bacterium, assembly GCA_041859045.1. GTDB lineage: Bacteria > Hydrogenedentota > Hydrogenedentia > Hydrogenedentales > SLHB01 > JBHELB01. The sequence goes on from JBHELB010000034.1 coordinate 19,168, forward strand.
GGCCGCTTTAGGGGGCGGCGGTGCGCTCGGCGCGCCGCCCAAGTCGCCCAACTGTCCCAACTCATCGTCCAGCGGATCCAGCAGAGATCCCGCAGAGGGCGGCGGCGGCGGAGCCTCCACGGGGAGAACAGCCTCTTCGATCACGCTTTCGCCTTTTCCAAAACCGATCAACTGCCGCTCGGCCTCCGCGAAGTCGCAACGCTGCGCCTTCGCGATCGCCTGAATCAACTCGCGCCCGCCCCAATTGACGTCGCGAATAAAGTTCGATATGCCATTCTTCACGAAGTGAATACTCGTGGACGACGCCCCCAGGTTCACCAGCGCAACGGTTTCGCCGGGATTCAGCAACCCTGCGGCATCGGCGGCATCGGCCAGCGCCAGCGAATCCACGCTCAGCACCCCGAGCCCAACCTCCGCGGCCTGAGCCACTTGCACGCGCGCGTCGATCATCTCATGCTTGGCCGCCACGAGCAGCACCTTGAGCTTCTTTTCCTCACCTTCGGTAATCGGCTCGAGCGGAGTCCAATCGAGAAAAACTTCCGATAGCTCGTAGGGTATGTTCTGGCCCGCTTCCTTCTCGACCGCGCGCGCCAATTCAGCCGGCGCGAGTTGAGGTAGGCGCGGATAACGGATAACCACGTTCTGGCCGGGCAGCGCGCCAACGATCAGGCTCTGACCCAACGGGATGAATCGGATCGCTTCGGAAAGCGCCGAGGCCTGCGCCATAACCGGGTCGGCACTCATCTGCCCCTGATCCACGACGGCATACCCAGCTTGGTCCACACGCAACCGTCCGCCGCTTCCCCGCGACATCTGGACGGCCTTCACCGAGTGCGACCCGATATCAATGCCGACCGCTCTGCTTGGCTTTGAGAAAAGCATCGCGCGTCCTTCCGCCATCGACTCAGCACGCCACGGCGAACCCACCCCACTGACTTCGGATGAACCCCCGTGCTGCAGATCGCCTTCCGCGTGCCGACCAACAGCTCTTGGTCTTTATTCCATTCTCAATAGTACCAAAAATACGACGCGCTGTCAATACTTTATTCTTCGCCTCGCCGAACGGACGATTCTGTCTATTTCGCCGAAGCGGGCGGAAAATCGCCATATCTCACGAATTTTCACCCCATTCCGACTCAGGAATCACCTCCCATTTCACAAACAGCACTGACTAATTCAATAAAAACTCGCCGTAGTCCGTTGACTTTTGCCGCCATTCCGGTAAATTTCCAGAGGCCAGCCCGCCAGAGGCATTCAATGCCGCTGTAGGGTTTGGGGGGCATATGAGAGATAGCCCTTTCGTCCAAGCCCGCGGCGGTTCTGGGGTAGCTCCTACGCCGTGCCGCCGACGGTGAGCTCGCGGATGCGCAGGGTGGGTTGGGCGTGGGTGACGGGTGCGCCTTGGCCTTTCTTGCCGCAGGTGCCGACGCCGAATCCTAGGTCGTTGCCGATGGCCTCGATCGCGCACATGGCGTCGGGGCCGTTGCCGATAAGCGTCGCGCCGCGCACGGGCGTTTCCGCCTTGCCGTTGCGGATGAGATAACCTTCGCTGACCTCGAATACGAAGTCGCCGTTGAGGGGATTGACCTGTCCGCCGCCCATCTTTTTCACGAACAACCCGGAGTGCGTCTCGCGCAGAATCGTCTCCGGGTCCGCGGCGCCGGGCAGGATCATCGTATTCGTCATGCGCGGGATAGGCAGATGCCCGTACGACTCCCGGCGGCCGTTGCCTGTGGGGGCGTAGGAGAGTTTGCGCGAGGTCTTGAGGTCGTTCATATAGCGCACCAACCGGCCATTTTCGATTAACACGGTGCGTTGCGCGGGGGTACCTTCGTCATCAAAATGGAAAGAGCCGCGCTTACCCCCCAGCGTCGCGTCGTCAACCACGCTGACCTCCGGCGCGGCGACCATCTCGCCCAAACGCCCGGCGTACTTAGAGAGCCCCTTGTCGATCGCGTCCGCCTCAAGCCCGTGACCGACGGCCTCGTGCACCATCGTGCCGCCCGCGGCGCTGCTGAGCACGACGGGCATGCGCCCGGCCGGCGCGGGGGCGGCCTCGAGCATCAGACATGCCTGCGCGGCGGCTTCGCGCGCCAGGGCGATGGGATCTTCCGCGTCGAAGAGTTCGTACCCGGCGGACGCTGCGGCGACGCGGTAGCCGGTCTGTAGAAGGCCCTTGTCCGCCGCGACGACTTGAATGACGAGCAAGGTTTGCGGGCGTGCGTCTTCGACAAAGCGGCCCAGCGAGTTCACCACGGTGAATCTCCGGTGGGCATCGGCGTAGCGAATGCTGGCCTGTGCAATACGCGGATCGAACGCGCGTACCGCCGCGTTGACTTCGGCCACCAGCCGCAGCTTTTCCTCCATCGGCACACCGCGCGTGTCGCGGCGCGGCGTGGTTTCCGCGCGCTCGGGATGAAACTCGAAACACGCGTCTCCGCGGCGGCCTGTCGCACCCGCCGCTACGGTGGCGGCAAGTTGAAGCAGGCCATCGAGCGAGAGATCGTTGGTATGCGCGAACAGCGTGCGATCGCCGAGCAGCACGCGAATGCCCGCGCCCGCTTCCACACCGCTTAGGATGCGCTCGGTGCGGTTGTCATCGAAACCGATGCTCGACGACGCGCGTTCCTCCACATAGATCTCGGCCCAGTCTCCGCCATTGGACAGCGCGCGGGAGAGAATCGCCTCCGCGTGGCGTTCGAGATCCGTCACCATATGTTCCTTTACTTGGGTGGAATGCGCCGGACCTCGGTGATGTCTTTACGCACCACCTCGCCGGGGAAGGTGCTTGTGCCCGGCCACAACTTGCGGCCAGGGTAGAGTGACGTGTTGATGCCGGTGTGCACGTCGTCGCCGACAATCGTGCCCAGCTTGCGCCGACCGGTATCGACGGCGAGGCCTTTGACGATCGACATGATGTTTTTGCCGTCGTGCCGCAGGTTCGCGGTGATCGTGCCGCAGCCGAAGTTGGAGCGCTCGCCGATGATGCTGTCGCCAACGTAGCTCAGGTGCGGCACGGCGGCCTTCCGCATGAGGATGCTGTTCTTGATCTCAACCGCGTGCCCGACCTTCGCGCCGTCCTCGAGCGTCGTGCCCGGACGCAGCCAGCAATTGGGCCCCACCGTGCAGTTCTCGCCGATATACACCGGGCCCTCGATGATCGCGCCGGGCCGGATGACGCTGCCCTTGCCGACGACAACGCGTCCGCTGAGGTGCGCGCCCGGGCTGACTTCGCCCTCGATGCGCTGTTCGGCGATGGCGTTGATCATAAACTCGTTTGCCGCGAGCAGATGCCACGGATAGCCGATCGCCAGCCAGTAGCCGGTCATTTCGACGGTGTAAAACGGGCCGCGTTCGGCGAGCGTTTGAATCGCGGACGTGATTTCGATCTCGCCCCGGGGCGACGGCGGCGTGGCGCGCAACACGTCGAACACCGCCGGCGTGAACCGGTACGCGCCGACGTTGGCAAGGTTCGAGAAGATCTCCTCGGGCTTCTCCACCAGCCGCTTCACGCGGCCCTCGGCGTCCACGTCGTAGATGCCGTAGAGGCGCGGATCGGCCACGACCTTCACCAACGCCGCCTGCTCGTACTCCGCGAGCCGTGCGAGGTCTTCCGGCGCATAAAGATCGTCACCGTTCATCGCCAGGAACGGCCCTGTGATCGCGTGCGCGCACTGGAGGATGGCGTGACCCGTGCCGTGCTGCTCTTCCTGCACCACATAGCGCAGGCGAATGCCACGGTACTCCGCACCGAAGGCCGCTTCGATCATCTCGCGGCGGTAACCGACAACAATGATCGCTTCGTCGATGACCCCGTGCAGGGCATCGAGCTGGCGCGCGAGGATCGGCTGGTTCAAGACCCGGAGCAACGGCTTCGGGCGCGTGAGCGTGAGCGGGTACGTCCGCGTGGATTGTCCCGCCGCCATGATGATCGCCTGCATACCGCGTCCTCCTCGTGTACCAATGCCGCGCTATGCGCGGAACAGGCTTCGGCCCAGGCCCATCGCCTCTTTGCAGCGCTCGACGGTTTCCAACGCGACCGGCGTCACCTTTTTGGCGTTGGCGATCAGGAAGTCCTTCACGAACTCGTCGTTGTTGTCCGGCGCGTTAAAGCGTTCGATGATCGGCGCGTTAAATTTCGAGGCATATTCGGCGAGCGTCGTCTTGAGCACGCCGTAGAACTTCTCGCCGCGACGGTACTTGCCGAGGAAATCGAGATAGACCTCCTCCGGGGCGAGCAAGTGCAACAGGCGGTACAGCGCGCCCAGGCTCGGCGGCATTTTCGGAATCACCACATCCGGGTCGTTGCTCTCGGTGTCGAGCGGCAGCGGGTCGGTCGTCGTTTGGACGCCTTTGATCCGCGCCAGCACCGCCTTCGGGTCGTCGAGCAGGTCGAGGGTGTTGTTCTCGCTCTTGCCCATCTTCTCCGACCCATCAAGACCCGGCAGACGCAGGGCATTACGCGAGACCGACTTGGGCACTTTAAGCGCCTCGCCGAACCGGTGATTGAACTTCTGCGCGATGTCCATCGCCATTTCCACGTGCTGGCGTTGGTCATCGCCCACCGGCACGATGTCCGCGCGCACGATCAGGATGTCCGCCGCCATCAGCACCGGGTAGCCGAGCAGCCCGTAGGACAACGGGTTGCCCTCCACCTCGCCGCCGCCGTTGGCGATAAGTTTGCCCATCTTGTCCTTGTACGTCGTACCGCGTTCGAGGTGGCCGATGTTCGTGATCATGCCCAGCAGCAGGGCCAGCTCGGCCGTGCAGGGCAGATCGCTCTGGCGGTAAATCACCGATTTCTTCGGGTCCAACCCGCACGCGACATACGTGCGCAGCATGTCGAGGGTTTGACGGTAGAAATCTTGCGGCTCCGTCACGGTCGTCAACGCATGGTAATCGGCAATGAAGTAGTAACAGGAGTGGCCCTGCTCCTGCAGATCGAGAAACGCCTTGATCGCGCCGAAATAGTTTCCGTAATGCAACCGCCCTGTGGGACGGATTCCGGACAGAATGATTTCCTGCTTGACGGACATGATCTGAATCCTTTGATCGATTGGAGACGGTGCCTTCCGCCCCGCGAAGCCTTCGTGCTGCACCCACCTTGGGCCGGATTTCCACTCAAAACACGCTAAAGCATTTCAAAAAATGGCGTGGCCGTTTTCCGAGGTCTATCCCGCGCCGTTTTTTGAAATGCGTAGCGCCAAGTGGCTACGGCTTTGCTTAAACTGCGCTAGAATGTAGCGGAATCGCGCGGAAGAGTCCAATCGGATTGAGTATCAACAGGAATTGAGCGCCAGCAGGCCCATGTTCCGCTGGCCGTCAGGGTTTGCTCGGTGCGAATGAAAGCGGCCGTCGGAGATCGTGCAAATTCGTGAGATCTCTATGGCGGAGTCCGCGAGACCGGTCTCGATAAGTTGCTGCCGGTTCGCGCCCCAGAGATCGAGGCAGCGGCCCTGCACGGGCAAGCCCGCCTCCTGCCACTGCGCCGCGAGTTCCGGCGAGACTTCATAGCGCGCTGGCCCGGCGCTTGGACCAATCACCGCGTGGAGGTCGGCGGGCGCGCACCCGTACGCATCGCGCAAGGCGGTCACGGCGTGAGCGACGACGCGGTGAAACGTGCCTTCGCGCCCGGCATGCACGAGCGCAATCGCGCGTCGCACGGGATCGAGAAGGTAGACGGGAACGCAGTCGGCAGTGAACACGGCCAGCGGCAGACCGGGGACGTTCGTGATCAGCGCGTCGGCTTCGCCCAAGACACCGTGTTGGCCCGCGCGGGCTTCGATCACCGTGACGCCGTGCACTTGCCGCACGCTGGCGACATCCTCTGGATTCACACCGCAGGCCTGGCAGAACGCACGTCGGCCCGGGCTGTCGGGAGGCCGACAATCTCCCTCGGTCTTGCCAGAAAACGCCGCGACAGCCGCGCCGCGCGACTCGAGGTGCACGAACCGAATCACAGGATGTACTGGCTCACGTCGCGGCGCTCCATGATCCGCGTGAGGCGGCGGGCGGCCTCGGCGGCATCGAGCCGTAAACGACGTTCCGTCAGATCGGGCGCGTCGAACAACACGTCCTCGAGCAGGCATTCCATGATCGTATGCAACCGCCGCGCGCCGATGTTCTCCGCTTCTTCGTTGACTTGTTGGCACACTTCGGCGAGTTTGACGACGGCATCTTCCGTGATTTCGACCTCGATGCCCTCGGTCGCCAAGAGTGCTTGATACTGCTTGATAAGCGAATTCTCGGGCTCGCGCAGGATGCGCGCGAAATCTTCCGCGTTCAGACTGGACAGTTCGACGCGAATCGGGAAACGTCCCTGCAGTTCGGGGATGAGATCCGAAACTTTCGTCATGTGGAACGCGCCCGCGGCGATGAACAGGATGTGATCCGTGCGCACAGGCCCGTGTTTGGTGGTGACGGTGCTCCCTTCGACAATGGGAAGAATGTCGCGCTGCACCCCTTCGCGCGACACATCCGGTCCCGAAGATCGCGCGCTGCCACGGCCCGCGATCTTGTCGATCTCGTCGAGAAACACGATCCCCGTGTTCTCCGTGCGCCAGATCGCATCTCGCTGCGCCGCGTCCATGTCGATAAGTTGAGCGATTTCTTCCTCAATCAAAATGCGGCGCGCGTCGGCAACCGTCACACGGCGGCGGCGCGTCTGTTGCGGGGCCAGGCGGCCAAGCATTTCCTGGAAGTTGAAGCCCATTTCCTCAAGCCCGGTATTCGAAAACACCTGCATCGTCGAGAGCGGCGGAGCGTCGCGGGTCTCAACGTCAATCTCGCGGTCCTCGAGTTCGCCCGCGGCCAATTTCTTCTGCAAGATCTCGCGCGTACGGTTTTCTGCGGCCTGCTCGGGAGTAATTACAGCAGGGCCTTCGTCGCCGCTGCTGGGATCGTTGGGGTTGAAGGCGCGCGGCGTGCGCGTGGGCTGCGGAGGTAGCAGCAGCTCGAGCAGACGGTGCTCGGCGCGCTCCTGCGCACGCGGTGTGACGGCGCGACGCTGCTCGTCGCGGGCCATCTGCACCGCCACTTCCGTTAACTCGCGGATCATCGACTCGCAATCGCGCCCCACATAGCCGACCTCGGTAAACTTCGACGCCTCGACCTTGATAAATGGCGCGTCGGCGAGCTTGGCCAACCGCCGCGCGATCTCTGTCTTGCCCACGCCCGTCGGCCCGATGAGGATGATGTTCTTTGGCGTAACCTCGTTGCGCAGGTGCTCGGGGATCTGTTGGCGGCGCCAGCGGTTGCGCAGTGCAATCGCAACTTTCCGCTTGGCCTCGGTTTGGCCGATGATGTATTTGTCGAGTTCCTCGACGATCTGTTTTGGGGTCTGCATCGCGCGGCCTCCTTCAGCGGGGCTTACCCCAGTTTCTCGACGCGCCGGCGGTGGCGCTCGCCATCGCTGAACGCGGTGGACATCCAGACATCGAGAATGGCGAAGCACTCCTCAAGCGTCAGCACGCGGCGGCCCAAGCACAGCACATTGGCGTCGTTGTGACTGCGCGATAGTTCAGCGAGATACGGGGACGTGCACGCCGCGGCGCGAATGCCGGGGTGGCGGTTCGCCGCGATGCTGACCCCCACGCCCGTGCCGCAGATCAGCACGCCGCGCTCGGCCTCGCCCTGCAGCACCGAAGAGCACACTGCCCCCGCGATATCGGGATAGTCCACCGAATCCGGGCCGTTCGTGCCGCAGTCGACAACCGTATGCCCCTTCGCTTTGAGGTAATCGATCAGGGCCGGTTTGTAGAACGGCGGCGGCGCTTCGAAGCCCGCGTGATCACTGCCTACGGCGATCTTCATCTTTTAGTGCTCCCTCTCCGCGGCCTGGAGCGCCGCATAAATCTCTTCCATCTTGATGGCGCCGGGCCGCAGCACCCGATCCTCGTCCGGCGCGTAGACCGTCGAGGGCATGCTGCTGGGCAGTTCGCCCACGTCGATGCCCGCGCTCACGCCCGGCAGGGCATTTTCCCTGAGCCGCCGCAACGGAGCCTCGCCCGAACGGTTCGCCGAGGTGGACGTCAGCGGTCCGCCAAAGGCTTCGCACAACGCGCGCGCGAGTTCAAGCCCCGGCACACGCACACCTACCCGCGCCGCGCCCCCCGTCAGCGCCGGCGGCAACGCCGGATTCCGGGGCAACACCAAAGTCAAAGGTCCCGGCCAGAACACCCGCGCACACGCTTGGGCGCGCGGCGTCCACTCGGCCACCGCCACATTCAATTGTTCCATCGTCGCGCCGATAAGCAATATCGCCGCGGCGTCCGAGCGGCCTTTGACGGCAAACAGCGTGCGCAACGCCGTCTCCGAAAACGGGTCAACGGCGAGGCCATAGACGGTTTCCGTGGGATACGCGACCACCTCGCCCGCGTGGATTCGCGCGGCGGCTTCGGCCAGGCCATCGAGGTCCGGGCGCAGCAGTTTCACGGCAACTGTTCCAGAAACGTTTTCAATTTGCGCAGCGCGCGGCCACGGTGGCTAATCGCCGCCTTCTGATCGCCGCTCAACTCGCCGAACGTCACGTCAAACCCTTCGGGAAGAAACAGCGGATCGTAGCCAAAGCCCTTGTCGCCGCGGCAGGCTTCGGCGATACGGCCTTCAACCGTGCCGGTTTCCGTGTGCGCGAAGCCGCTGCCGTTGATAAACGCCGCGCAACAAACGAAGCGCGCGGTACGTTCGTGCATGGGCACCTGCGCAAGCGCGCCGAGGAGCTTGCGGTTGTTGTCGGCGTAGGTGCAGTCCGGCCCGGCGTAACGCGCGGAGTAAATGCCCGGCGCGCCGCCCAACGCATCCACCACCAGCCCCGAATCGTCGGCCACGCAAGGTACGCCAAACGAGGCCGAGTAATACCGCGCCTTGAGAATGGCGTTTTCCTCGAACGTGTGGCCGTCCTCGATGGGCTCGGGCACGGACGGGTAATCGCGCAGGCTGCGGACCTCCCACGGCAAGCCGTGCAGGAGTTCCGCGAGTTCCGCCGCCTTGTCGAGATTTCCGGAGCCAATCAGCAGGGTCTTAGGCAAGTCCCAGCGCCTCCCGTTGCAGCGCGAAAAGGGTCTGCGCGCCTTGCTCGCCGAGATCGAGAAGCGCGTTCAACATCGATCGGGGAAACGCATCGCCCTCGGCGCAGCCCTGCACCTCTATGAGCTGCCCATCGCCGCGCATAATGAGGTTGAGGTCCACATCCGCCGCAACGTCTTCTTCGTAACACAGATCAAGCACAGGCTCGCCCTCGACAACACCCACGCTGACCGCCGCACACTGCCCCAGAATCGGCAGCGTCTCGAGCGCGCCCATCTCCTTCAGCCCGGAAAGGGCATCATGCAACGCCACATAGGCCCCCGTGATGGCCGCCGTGCGCGTTCCGCCATCGGCCTGAATCACATCGCAATCCAGCACTACCTGCCGCTCGCCGAGCAGATCCAAGTCAATGGCCGCTCGCAGCGAACGTCCAATCAGGCGGCTGATTTCCTGGGCGCGGCCCCGCTGACTGCTGTCGCGGGTGCAACGCGTATGCGTGCTGCGCGGCAACATTGCGTATTCGGCGGTCACCCAGCCCTTGCCGGTGTCTTTTAGAAACGTGGGCACGCGCGGCTCGACCGTGGCGGTGCACAACACCTTGGTCTCGCCGAAGCTGACCAACACCGAACCTTCGGCGTAGCGCGTGTAATGCCGCTCGAATCGCACGGAACGCATCGCATCGGCGGCGCGGCGATCGGGGCGCATGAACGTACTCATGAACCCGCCGGAAGCGCCGCTGTGCCAGACTCTTCCTTCTCAGGCGAAGTGTCTGTCGAGTCGGGCTTGGCGGCAACCTGAGTCTCGTGAGTGTCTTTGTGGTACTTCTCGATCAACTTCGAGAAATCGGCGTCTTCGCGCAAAATCTCAACGGCCTTCTGAAGCTGGATGTCCTCGACCACGCCCTCCTTCATCGCATCGCCGGTCACGGACCCATGGTTCTGCCGATCGCGAAGTTTCTCCGGTTCGTCGCGGTATGAATCCCGCATCTGCTTCACGAGCTTGATTTGTTCTTCCTTCGACATCGGCACGTCCACGTCCGGACGAATGCCTTCCTTGTCGATGGTCACCTCTGCGGGCGTATAGTACAACGCCGTGGTCAGGCGGAGCGCCGCGCCTGCCGGTTTACGCAACGGGATCAGCGTCTGCACGCTGCCCTTGCCGTAGGTTTTCTGGCCCACGACAATCGCTCTCTTCCAGAACTGCAACGCGCCGGTCACGATCTCCGCCGCGCTCGCCGAATTGTCGCTCACCAAAACAATAATCGGGAAATTCGCAGGCACCACAGGGTCCTTGCGCGTGAACAGTCGCAGGTCTTCCGTTGCGGCCCGCGACCCTGCGCGGCCCTTGGTGTATGTCACCAGCGTGCCGCGCGGCAAGAACAAGGAACTCACCTCGCGCGACGCGTCCAGCAGCCCGCCGGGATTCCACCGCAGATCGAGCACAAGCGAGCGCATGCCCTGCTTGGAGAATTCAGAGAGCTTCTCGTCGAGCTCATCGGCAGTCGTCTTCTTGAAATCGCCCACGCGAATGTAGCCGATGCCCCCGTCGAGAATGCGCGACTCCATGATGCTCATCAGCGGAATCTTGTCGCGCTTGATGTCGAACTCGAGCGTCTCGGGCTCCTTGTCCGGCGAGTCGGGGAACGTGCGGACGATCGACAAGTGTACCGACGTGCCGCGCGGACCGCGGATGCGTTTCGCGGCGTCGGCCGAGGTCATGCCCTTCGTCGTCACGCCGTCGACTTTGAGTATAAGGTCATGCGCGTGCAACCCCACCTCCGCCGACGGCGAACCCGGAATCACCTCCATAACCTCGATGAGCTTGTTCTCCTCGTCCACCCGAATCGTCACACCGATGCCGTCGAACTGCCCCTCGGTGTCCTCACTCATTTCCTTGAAATACTCGGCGCTGACATATGAGCTGTGCGGATCGAGGGCGTTCATCATGCCCGTCATCGCCCCTTCGACCATCTTGGAGATGTCCGGCTCGCGGACATAACTCTGCATAACCTCGTCCATTGCCTCGCCCAACGGCTGAAGTTCTTGCCAGATATCGGTTTTCTTCTCCTGGGCGAAGATTCGTCCGGCGAACCCGTTCGTGACGAGCGCACCGAGCGCGAGGAGGAAAAAGAGCAACGCCAGGAATTCAGACTTATTTCTTCGCATCGAGACCTCCGGGCGTCCGCGTCGGACGCGCCAAAAGCGGCCAGCCAATACTATTCGGCTTACTACATGGACTATGGGTATCCTAGCAAAACAATCGGCGGGATTTCGAGCGCGAGAAAACAGCGGGATAATGTGTAACGCAAACAATTCCATTTACCGGGTACGGGAATATGGGCAAGATGCCTTGGCAAGGGTATCGCGTTAGAATTCGCTCTGCGCGTCAACCGCGAGTGCAGCCCGTAGCGCACGGCCTCTGTACGGGGTATACACAGAATAGGGCGCGGAGTGGAAAAACGCCCGCCGTAGACATCCCCGGCGAAAACGCGCTGGCAATGCCCTGACACCAAAAGACGCTGGACCGCTCAGGTCAACGGCACAGCGTCTTTAAAGAAACTTGGGTTTGGGTCAATTACGTGGTCAACGGATCGCGCTTGTCTGGCGAGATATCGAGCTTCTTGGCCGCCTTGCGCACGGCATCCCACTTGACTTGGCCGTCGCGCGCCAAGCCGACCAGCGCGGCGTAGGCAATGAATCGCGCGTCAACCTCAAAGAAGTCGCGCAACGCCTGGCGTGATTCGCTCCGGCCGAAGCCGTCCGTGCCGAGCGAAAGGATCGGTCGCGGCGCCCAGCGGCTCACGGAATCCGGCAACGCCTTCACGTAATCCGACGAAGCGACGATCGGGCCTTGGGTTCCCGCCAGACACTGCGAGAAATACGGCGTCTTGCCCTTGTCGCCGGGCTGCAACAGGTTGGCGCGCTCGACCGCCAACGCCTCGCGCCGCAGTTCCTTGTAGCTGGTCACGCTCCACACATCCGCCGCCACGCCGAAGTCCGCCGCAAGCAGGTCCTGCGCCTTGAGCGCTTCGTTCAGGATCGCGCCGCTGCCGAGCAGTTGCGCGCGCAGTTTGCCGTTCTCCGGCGCGGACTTGAAGCGGTACATGCCCTTGAGAATGCCTTCCTCGACGCCTTCGGGCATGGGCGGCATCGCGTAGTTCTCGTTGCCCGCCGTCAGGTAATAGAAAACGCTTTCTTGCTCTTGATACATGCGGCGGAGTCCATCCCGTACGATTACCGCCATCTCATAGGCGAATGCCGGATCGTACGTGATGAGGTTCGGCACGGAATACGCCAGCAAGTGGCTGTGGCCGTCCTGATGCTGGAGCCCTTCGCCGTTTAGCGTCGTGCGGCCGGCCGTGCCGCCCACCATGAACCCGCGGCAACGCAGGTCCGCGGCGGCCCACACGAGATCGCCGATGCGCTGGTGTCCAAACATGGAGTAGTAAATGAAGAACGGAATCGTGTTGATGCCGTGCGTGCTGTACGCGGTGCCCGCAGCAATAAACGACGACATCGAACCGGCTTCCGTGATGCCTTCCTCGAGGATCTGTCCATCGCGGGCTTCTTTGTAGTAGAGCAGGCTATCGCGATCGACCGGCTCGTAGAGCTGTCCCGCGTGCGAATAGATGCCCACCTCGCGGAACAACGCTTCCATGCCGAAGGTGCGCGCTTCATCGGGCACAATCGGCACGATCAATTTGCCTACGTTGGGGTCGCGCAGCAGCTTGGTGATAATGCGTACGACGGCCATCGTGGTGGATACCGCGCGGCCGTCGGTGCCCTGGCGGAATTCGTCAAAAAGATCGGCGGCGGGCGCGGTCAATACCTCGCTCTTCTGGCGACGTGACGGCAGATAGCCGCCCAGCTCTTGCCGCCGCTTGTGCAGATACTGCATCTCCGGGCTTTCCGCAGGCGGACGGTAGAACGGCGTCAGGGCCACGTCCTCGTCGCTGATCGGAATCCCGAAACGCGTACGGAACTCGCGCAGTTCGTCTTCGTTGAGCTTCTTCTGCTGGTGCGAGATGTTTTTGCCTTCGCCGCTTTCACCGAGGCCGTAGCCCTTGATTGTCTTGGCGAGGATAACGGTCGGCGCGCCGGTGTGCGTGATCGCCGCGTGGAACGCCGCATACACCTTCTCGGGGTCATGTCCGCCGCGCCGCAGCTTGCGGATTTGCTCGTCCGTCAGGCCCTTCACGAGATTGAGCAAGCGCGGATCGGTGCCAAAGAAATGTTGCCGCGTGTACGCGCCGTCTTCGACCACGTACTTCTGATACTGGCCATCCACCACCTCGTCCATCCGCCGCACAAGAAGTTCATGCGTGTCCTTGGCCAGCAACGGGTCCCAGTCGCCGCCCCAGATCACCTTGATGACGTTCCAGCCCGCGCCGCGGAAGGCCGCTTCGAGTTCTTGGATGATCTTGCCGTTACCGCGCACCGGGCCGTCGAGACGTTGCAGGTTGCAGTTGATCACGAAGATAAGGTTGTCGAGCTTCTCGCGCGACGCCAGCGTGATCGCCCCGAGCGTTTCCGGTTCGTCGGTCTCGCCGTCGCCCAAAAACGCCCACACTTTCTGCTGGCTCGTGTTCTTGATGCCGCGGTCTTCGAGGTAGCGATTGAACCGCGCCTGGTAGATGGCCATGATCGGCCCGAGGCCCATGGACACGGTGGGGAATTGCCAGAATCCCGGCATCAACCACGGGTGCGGGTACGAGGACAGCCCGCCGCCTTCCCGCAATTCGCGACGAAAGTTCTCGAGTTGCTCTTTGGAAATGCGCCCCTCCAAGAACGCGCGCGCATAGATGCCCGGCGCGGCGTGACCCTGGAAATAGATCTGATCGCCGCCGCTCTCGTGGTCCGGCCCTTTGAAGAAATGATTAAACCCAACTTCGTACAACGCCGCGGCGGAAGCGTACGTCGAGATGTGACCGCCGATACCGTTCTCCTCGCGATTGGCGCGCACAACCATCGACATCGCGTTCCACCGAATGAAGCTCTTGATGCGGCGCTCCATGTCGCGGTTGCCGGGATACGGAATTTGGTCTTCGACCGGAATGGTGTTGATGTATGGCGTGTTGGCGGAAAACGGCAGCTTAATGCCCGCCGAATGGGCGCGAATCTGCATCGCGCGCAGCAAATGCCGCACCCGCTCCGCGCCGCCATTCCGAATGACGTCGTCGAGCGATTCCAACCACTCGCGCGTTTCCAGTTCCCGTTCCTGCGCTTCTTCCCTCGGATCACTCATGCGGTTACTCCCGTTCGTTTCGCCGTGAAAACAGCGTTCCACAGGACAACACCAGACTTCAGCCGCTCATTCCGCCGCACTATTGCCTTGCTGCAACGCGGCAATGGCGCGGGCGATCTCATCGCGCCGTTTTTCCATCGGCGCGGGCGATTTCGTGTATTCCGTGGCGGTGGTCGATACTTCCGCAGGCACTTCCAGCAGCGCCTCGTACGCCTGTCGTTTCTTCTCCGGCAACGCCGCGCCACGCTCAGTCAACAAGTGCTTCAAGATCACGAAGTACTCGTAGTCCTCGATGCCGTCGCGCAGCATCTCAAGACGGAACGACTCCACCGGACCTTCCAGCACGGGGGCCGCAGGAGGTCCGTCCGCCGCCGCCAGAGGAGGATACATGAAACGCCCGTCGCCATTGCCCCACGGAACCCGAGCGCCTACTGGGATGGACGCGTCGCTTATCCAACTCATCGGGTCCTCATACGGGTTCTGCGGGCGCTTGGGATTGGGATACGCCTTGTCGCTTGTCCACTGAACCGTCGCCCACACCAACACCCCGTTGATCTTCCGCTGCCACGTCTGCCATAGCCAAACCCGAAGGTCCGTTCCCGGATGATCGATGAACAGTCCCGGATAGGGCTCCCTCGGCACGGTACAGACGTACCACCAGAACGTCTCGCCCAGCGCGCGGCGGGCGTCGGCGGAATCTTGCTGATACGCCGGAGTGATCGGGCACCAGATCTTCGGTCCGCCGACTAACTCGGGTTCCGGCTGCTCCGTGAGCATGCCCTGAATATCCGGCGCCGCCTGTTTCAGGCGCTGGAAACCCTCATTCACGAAGCCGTATTGGTGTGGCTCGGGTTCGTCGAACCAGTAGACATAGGCTTCATCGAGCCAGCCCTTCTCGCGAAGGTGTTCCTGTATCTGACTCCAGTATTGCGTAAATAGAGCTTTGAATTCGGGAGTGTCCTTGCCGAATCCAAGCAACGACGGCTCCTTCGTGCCCTGGTATGTTCCGCCTCCCATACCGATCGGAGTCAAGTTCATCGAAGTAAAGTGGTAATAGTCGAACGCCTTCTCCATCGCGGCGTCCCAGGCGGTGAAATCGATCGACACCTTCCAAGCCGCAGGCTCCCCGCCCTGCTCGGGCTTTGGCCAGGTCACGGCCATCGCGTCCATTTGCGAGGGGTTGTACGGTGAAAGGTGATGGTCGGCCATGCACTGAAGGTACTTGCTCATGACCGTGCGCTTGTCGGCGTCGGTTGTGACGTTGTGATATTGCCATACCGTTCGAAGGTTGAGGCCAAAGGCCGTCGTGCATGTCATCCGGTCCGGAAGGTTGAACCCGTAGACCTCGACCTCGAGCGGGGCCTCGGCGCGGTAGCCGCCCTCCGCCTCAATCGTAATCGCGCCGCGATAGACGCCGGGAACCGCGTCGACGGGAGTCTTCACGCGCACCCACAACGGCTGGTTCGTGTCCGCATCCACATCAAACGGACCGTCAATCGGCGGCAGAGGATCGGGCCATAGCCCGGGCGCGGCAAGGCGGTCGGTGGGGTACTCGATATTCACGTACGCAACCTTGAGCACCTGCACACTCTCCGCCGGCAGCGTCGCACCGTCCGGCCCGCGTAGCGCGCTCGCACTCACGCGCACCTGCCGAAGCGTCTCGTGGGGATGCAACACCAACTGCGCGGCCTCGGCCTCGTTGCAAGCCAAGCGAAGCTGGACGGCGCGGCCTTTCGCTTCGGGAACTGCGCGGGTCTTGCTCACTTTCCACCCAGAATTCGCCCACCACAACCCCAGCGTCGCATTCGCGGAGGTAAGCCGCTCGCCGTACGAGTCGTCGTGGATCGCGGAGACCTCAAGTTCGCACGCGCCCTCAAACACGTCGCCCATGTTTACACGCAACGTGCGCGGACCGGTCTGGCGCATCGCCACGGGCAGTTTTACCGTCGTCGCGCCCGGTTGGAGCGTCACTTTCACTTTCTTGTTGCGCGCGGCGCGGCCTTCTTGGCCGTATTCCTCGACATAGGCAGTAACCCGCACCGCCTTCGCGGTCTTGTTGATCGCGCGCAGCGCGATCCAGCCGTCGCCGCCCGGCCATAGGCCGCTCATGGACTCCACGGTAACTTCGAAATTTGGATCCATGCGCTCCACTTCGAGGTATTCCGTGCTGCCTACGGCGGTCATGGGCGGTCCGTCGAACTTGGCGTCAAATAAGTAATTGCCCAACGCGAAAGAACCCAGATCCGAGTTATAGGTCAGCGGTTCGCCGCTACGATCCGCGATACGGATCCGAATGCGCTTGGCAGGAAGCAGCTCGGCGGGTATAGCGACTTTCTTCAGTCTATTCGAAGTCGTCGCCGCCAGTGGCCGCCACGGCGATCCGTCCGCGCTCACCTCAACCTCCATCTTGCCTCGGATGAAGTAGGTCAGATCGGCGGACAATGTCGCCGACTGGATCGCACGATCGCCCACACCGTGCTCGAAGACGATCTCGGAACCGCGCCCGAAAACATAGCGGTTACTGTTGAATGCGCAGTGGAAGGACGCAATGGCGCGCGTCTGATTGTTCGATGTCGCCCCGCAAGGGAGGAAGTAGTGGTATTGATTTCCTTCGACACGTTCGCCCAGTCCCAGCACAACGTCTGCCGCGGCGGAATACATCGGCAGTGCCCGGCGCAGATGGAAATCCCCAAAGGCACAGGGCGAGTTCGCATGCCATTGTCCAAAACGCAGGTAGGAAGTCCCCTCGGGCAACTCCGACGGCACGGCAATAATATTCCGCGCTAACTCCCATGTCGTGCCCATGTCGCCGTAGTCGCGGTTGCAGAACGGCGTGCCGGAAATCAGCGGCCCGGTTCCGCTGGCGAGCCGCCGCGCCTTGAAACGCAGCGAATACACCGCATTGGGTTCGAAGGGAAGCGTCGGTGTGCGCCATTCGTTCGTATCGTTTCCCGTACCCTGAACCACCAGCGCCCGGAGTCCGGAGCTCGGCCCCTCATCCTGGACCGTTCCCGAGCCGCCGGAAAGGGTCCAGGCCTCCACTTGCCCCGGAGCGCCCAACGCCAGGTCCGCGTTGGGCAGCACGATCTCCGCCGCCGTCGAAACGGATCCGAAGAAAAGAAGCAAGATCGCAATGCCAGCGGCGAGAGGAATTCGAGCATGGTGAAGCATGGAGACATTTCCTTCCCTAGCACGGAGAGCCCCAGTGTTCGCGCGAAAGCGCGAATTCCTCTTTTATCATCCGAGGCTAAAGGAGCGCAAACCCAAGGCATCAGGCCAAATCGTCGGATAACTTTCAGAGAGCGTCAGGGGCGTTGTGTCGCGGAAAGGTTTTGCCTCTAATCCGCGAAGCGGATGACAGAGCGTAGCCTCGGGTGAACGGAGCGGCGCCGCCGCGAAGTGAAACCCGGGGTAGGTCCCTCCCCAAAAAACGAACTCCGGGACGGGGTGTCAGAGAATGGGGCATTCCTCCAAGAAGGCGATTCTCACACCCGCTGCGCGGGTTTTCTGTTTGGAGGCGCTAGCCCAGGGTTCCGCTTCGCGGATTCAACGTGCGCACGGCAACAGTGGGGAGATTGCAGACTCCCTCGTGTGGGACACCGCACAGGCACCCATCGGGTGCTCCCTAATACCCACCGTTGCTTGAACAATAAGGGCGTGCGCGAGCTGCTTCGTCTTGTCCGGCGATGGGGGTCAGGCAGTCGCACTAGAACCTCCCCCTCGTCTACCTGAGCACGTGGCACGTAGCGCGGCCTTCGTGCTGGGCTACCCTCAATCGTCCCTTCGGGACTCAAAAAATGCCGCGCTGGTACGGGCCTCTCCGCAAGAGGCGGGCCATGCCGTGCTGTGTCCACAAAAACACAGACGCCCGACACAGAGGTCTATCTACGGGCCGGGGCGGCGCGGCGCTCTGAGAAATACAAAAGCGAGTTTTGGTGCGTTACCCTGCCCCAGAACATCCGGGCGACTCCGACGATACACAAAAACATGCGCCGCCCCCGGGATCCCCAGGGGCGGCGCTGAAACGGTCTACCGTGCGGCGGTATTAGTCGACGATGGTGATGTCGAACACCGCGCGGCGGTTCTGCTTACGGTTCGCGGGCGTGTCGTTCGCGACGGCCGGCTTGGTCTCGCCGAAGCTCTTGGTCGCGATACGGGCATCAGCAACACCGCTCTCAACCATGTACTTCTTGACGGCGTCCGCACGGCGCTGGCCCAAACCCATGTTGTACTGTTCGGTACCGATGTTGCAGGTGTGACCTTCAATCACCAGCGTGTCCTTGGCGTTGTCTTTCATCCACTTGACGACCTTGTCGGTCTCCGCCTTGCCTTCAGCCTTCAAGATAGCCTTGTCGAAGTCGAACAGAACGTTGTTCAGGACCGGCTTCTCACGCTTCACCACAGGCGGCTTGGTTTCGTCAACCGGCTTCTTAACCTCTGCCTTCGCAGGCGCATACTGGGCGTACACCACGCCGCGGTTGCCCCACAGCTCGGCGTCATTGGCATTCGCCTTCGGCTGGGTCGGCCACCACCAGTAACCCGAACGCACCGCATCCTTCACCGGGGCGGGGGTAGCGCCGCTCTTACCCCACCAGGAAAGGTCTTTCCAGACCTTGGGTTCATACGCCATTGCGTTGGCACACGTCAAAGTCAGCACGAGTGCCACGGCAAATGCGACCAGCACGAGCTTCTTCATTTGTCTTCTCCTTCTTCCGCTTAATTCTTCCGCTTTTCAACCAGATGCAACTGCTATTAAACCACAAAGCCGCGAGACTGTCAAGCGAACAGCCCCCCCTTGGCCCCTTTGCAAAGGCAAGCCCGGGCGAACTTTGCCATATCCAACCCCATGTGGATTCAGAGGTTCCGACCGAACCCTTCCAAGCCCCGGCTAGTCCCCTTGTCCTCCACGCCGGGTTCCTTCACACAGTCCCCGGCTTGACCCTGTGGCAGCCACTGGAACCATTGTAACAAAGTGTCTGCCGGGTAGCAACTCTCAATTCGCCGAGTAAGTCGCGCAAAAAGGAAGCCCTGTAAACGAAATCGTACTGTCTCCACTGGACGTTTTACAGGAGTGCGCAAATCGAGGAGAAACTTTCCACAACCGACGCCCGTTGGCATAAAACGCAAAATGCGCTGATTGACCCTTTCCCGGTCAGCCGCTATCATGGCCGGACTTTGAATATGGATTTTTGGGGGGCAATAGGCCATGTTGAGCGATCTCGAAATAGCGCAGTCCGTCCCGCTCAAGCCGATCGCGGAAGTCGCGGCGGACTTGGGACTTCTGCCCGACGAACTGTATGCCTATGGTCCGTACAAGGCCAAGGTGTCGCTCAATGTGCTCGACCGCTTGCGTGACCGGCCCAATGGCAAATACATCGACGTCAGCGCCATCACTCCGACCCCGCTCGGCGAAGGCAAAACCGTCACGACCGTCGGGCTCGGTCTCGGCCTCAACAAACTCGGCCACAAGGCCGTCGTCTGCATTCGCCAGCCATCCATGGGCCCAACCTTCGGCGTCAAAGGCGGCGCGGCGGGCGGCGGCTATTCGCAGGTCGTCCCGATGGAGGAGTTTAACCTCCATCTCACGGGCGATATTCACGCCGTGGGCATTGCGCACAATCTTCTTGCGGCAATGGTCGACAACCATCTGCACAAGGGCAACGCGCTGGGCATCGATCCGTGGAAGATCGAATGGCGGCGCGTGGTGGACGTATCCGACCGCGTACTGCGCAACATCGTGGTCGGCCTAGGGGGCTCGGCGCACGGCGTGCCGCGCGAGTCGGGTTTCGATATTACCGTGGCCAGCGAGGTCATGGCGATTCTCGCGCTGACGACGGGGCTGCGCGACCTGCGCGAACGCATGGGCCGCATCTTCATTGGCCCGGATACGACCGGACGCCCGGTCACCGCCGAACAACTCGGGGCGGCGGGCGCGATGACGGTGCTCATGAAAGACGCGCTCATGCCGAACCTCATGCAGACCACCGAAAACACGCCGGTCTTCGTGCATGCCGGGCCGTTTGCGAACATCGCGCACGGCAACAGCTCGATCCTTGCGGATCAAATGGCGGTGAAGCTAGGCGATTACGTGGTGACGGAGAGCGGTTTCGGCGCGGACATGGGCATGGAAAAGTTCATGAACATCAAGTGCCGCTACAGCGGTCTGCGCCCGGACGCCGTGGTGGTCGTGGCGACGGTGCGAGCGCTCAAGATGCACAGCGGACACTTCCGCGTGGTCTCGGGCAAGCCGCTCGACCCGGCGCTGTTGCGCGAAGACCTCGACGCAATCCGTCAGGGCGCGGGCAATCTCATCAAACATATCGAGAATGTGCGTCATTTCGGCGTGGAGTGCGTTGTCGCCGTAAACCGCTTCCCGTCGGATACGCCCGCCGAACTCGAACTAATCCGCGAGATTGCGCTCGAAGCCGGGGCCTTTGACGCCGTGATCAGCGACGTGCATACGCGCGGCGGCGATGGCGGTGTAGCGTTGGCGGAAGCGGTCGAGCGCGCGGCGTCCAAGCCGAGCAAGTTCGATTTTCTTTACCCGCTCGACGCGCCGATCAAGACGAAGATCGAAACCATCGCGCGGACGATGTACGGCGCAAGCGGCGTGGATTTCCTGCCCGATGCGGAAAAGGAAATCAGTTGGCTGACCGACCACGGCTTTGCGCATCTGCCTATCTGCATGGCAAAGACCCAACTGTCGCTGTCGCACGAACCCAAACTCAAAGGGCGTCCGCTGGGTTTCCGCGTGCCCGTGCGCACAATTCGCGGCGCGCTTGGCGCGGGATTCCTGGTGGCGTTTTGCGGCGACATCATGCTCATGCCGGGTCTGCCGTCAACGCCCGGCGCAACCCAAATCGACATTGACGCCGACGGACGCATCGTCGGCCTATTCTAACTGGAGGATTGCAGGTGGTGAGCACTCAAGGCGCGGTATTGATTGACGGCAAGCACACAGCGGCGTTGATTCGGGTGGAGATCAAGGCGGACGTCGACGCGCTGCGCGCGCGCGGCATCACGCCCGGACTTGCGGTGGTGCTCGTGGGCGACAACCCCGCCAGTCAGGTCTACGTGGCGAGCAAGGAGAAGGCCTGCGCCGAGGCGGGCATCAACGCCTTCGATCACCGCTTGCCCGCGGACACCTCAGAGGCCGATCTGCTCGCGCTGATCGCGAAGCTCAACGCCGACCCCGCGGTCCACGGCATTCTCGTGCAGTTGCCGCTGCCCAAACACATCACCGAAAATAAAATCCTCAACGCGATCGCGCCGGAGAAAGACGCCGACGGGTTCCATCCCGTCAACGTCGGCAAAATGCTCATCGGCGAGCCCGCGCCGTTGCCTTGCACGCCGCACGGGGTGCAACAGCTTCTGCTGCGCTCGGGCCACGACCCCAGCGGCAAGCACGTCGTGATTATGGGCCGGTCGAACATCGTGGGTAAACCGCTCGCGGCGATCCTCATGCAGAAGAAACCCGGCTGCAACGCGACGGTCACGATCTGCCACTCGGGAACCAAGAACCTCGAGCAGGTCACGCAGCAAGCCGATATTCTCGTCGCGGCGATCGGTATCGCGGAGTTCGTGAAGGCGGACATGGTGCGCGACGGCGCGGTGGTCGTCGACGTGGGCATCAACCGCGTGCCCGATGAAACGGCCCCCAAAGGGTACCGCATCGTCGGCGACGTCGATTTTGACGCGGTACGTCAAAAGGCGTCCGCCATTACCCCCGTGCCGGGCGGCGTTGGGCCGATGACAATCGCCATGTTGCTGCGGAACACGGTGGACGCGGCGGCCCGCTAAGGGATTTCAGGAGATGGCGTAGCCGCGTCGTCCCAGCTTAACGCGCTCTAGAGCATTTTCACCGAGAATGCCTACGGCGCGCCCGCCAAAGCGGCGTGGTGAAAATGCTCTAATGTCGGAGGCCGTAGGTACAAAAACGAAAAACGCGCTAGATGTGGTACATCGTCGTGTGGGAGGCGCGGTCCAGAATGGAGCGCACCGTGATATCCGACAGCGCCCGTTCCACCTGAGACGCCACTTCGCGCCACGTCGGTTCGAGATCGCTGCCCGCGGCGTCTTCCACGGGCAACGGATAAAGAATGGGGCCATCGATCGCGCGCACAATATCGGCCAGCGTGATATCGTCCGCCGGACGTGCCAGCAGGTAGCCGCCCTGCGCCCCGCGCACGCTGCGCACCAAGCCAACGCGCTTGAGCTGCAACAGGATATGCACCAAATATTTCTCGGGAATCCGCCGGCGCTCCGCGATGCTTACCGCGGTTACGGGATCATCGGAATTTTCGTGTTTGGCCAACTCGACCATCGCACGGCAGGCGTATTCACAGCGGGACGAAATATTCATCGGAGCGAATCCTTAGTTTGAGAGTATTATTTCGAACGATAGCGCCGTGTGTCAACTTCTCTAGGGCGTTTTACGATTTTGTACCTACGATCTCCGAGATTAGAGCATTCTTACCCCGTGCGTAAACGCCGCAATGCGAGAGATTCAGTGTTTCGGGGGGCGGCGCATAAAAAAGGCCAGGGGCAGGCATAGCAGCGTGACGAGCGCGAGTACTTGAAACACATCGACGAGCGCAAGCATGCGGGCCTCCCCGCCAACCGTCCGGTACAGCAACGCCAGCGCCTGCTCGTGCGCGGCGACAGGGTCTCCGGATTGACCAAAGAAGACGCGGCTCGTCTCCGCCAGGAAACGGTTCGTGGCGGGGTCAACGGCCGTGGTGTGGGTGGTGAGGACGGTCTGGTGTACTTGTGCGCGGCGGCTGAGCAGACTAATGGCATAGGCGATGCCGATACTGCCGCCAATATTTCGGGCGAGATTCATGAGGCTCGATGCCCCATCACGGTGTTCGCGGGCGATGTAGGCATAGGCGATGGTGTTGACCGGAACGAAAATAAAAGCCATGCCGAAACTCTGCACGAGGCGCGCTTCGACGATGGTGGAGAAATCGACCTGCCGGTAAAACTGCGACATCATCAGCATGGCGCCGGTGATGATTGCGGTGCCGATGACGATCATAATCCGAACGTCCACGCGCGACACGAGCATTCCGATCATCGGCATCATCACCAAAATGAGAATGCCGCCCGGCGACAGCGCAAGCCCGCTCAAAAGCGACGTATAGCCGATCAGCGTCTGCATGAACAGCGGCAGTAACACTGTGCTGCCGTAGAGACCAAAGCCAAAAAAACCCATGAGCAGAGTCGAAAACGCAAGGTTGCGGTCCTTAAGCAGGTGCAGGTTGACAGCGGGATCTTTGTGATACCACTCCCAAAAGACGACGGTGATCAGCGAGGCCATCATGACCACGCCGAGCGTCATGATAAGCCGCGATTCGAACCAATCATGCCGCTCGCCGAGATCGAGCATGAGCTGCAGCGCACCGAGTCCAACGGCTAGAAGCCCTAGCCCAGCATAGTCGAAGCGAAAGCGGTTCACCCCGCGGCGGCGCACGAAATACGGCGGGTCGGTGATAAGGCGCGGGACCAAAACCAGCGACAGGATGCCCACGGGGATATTGATCAAGAAAACCCAGCGCCAGCTCATGTTGTCCGTGAGCCAGCCGCCCAGGGTGGGCCCGATGATGGGCGCGGCGACCACCGTCATGCCAAACAGTGCCATCCCCATGCCGCGTTGGCGCGGCGGAAACGTGTCGATCAGGATGGCTTGCGTGGTTGGCTGAAGCCCCCCGCCGCCGATGCCCTGTAACAGCCGGAAGAACACCAAACACGGCAGATTCGGCGCGAGCCCGCACAACGCCGAGCTGCCCGTGAACAACACCATGCACAGCAGATAGAAATTACGGCGGCCAATCAGCGAAGCGAAGTATGCGCTGAGCGGCAGAATGATTGCGTTGGAAACCAGGTACGCCGTGAGCACCCACGTGCTATCGTTCACGTCCGCGCCCAACGTTCCCGCAACGTGCGGCAGCGCCACGTTCACGATGGTGGTGTCGAGCACCTCCATAAACGTGCCAAGAGTCGCCACGATAGCGGTCGCCCAGGGATTGTGCGTCGAATGGTAATCGGCGTGCGACGCGGTCCCGGCGGCTGCGGCCGGTGGGGTCATCGCACGCGCACCGTGGGAACGGCAGACATGCCGGGGCCCAGCACGACGCCCTCGGGCGGCGCGTCGTCCAGCAAGATCTTCACGGGCACGCGCTGAACAATTTTCACGAAGTTGCCGGTGGCATTCTCGGGCGGAAGGATGCTGAACCGGCTGCCGCTGCCCAACTGAATGCTGTCCACATGCCCGTGCAACACGAGATCAGGATAGGCGTCGACCGTGATTGTCGCTTTCTGTCCAGGTCGGAGGTAGTTCAACTGCGTTTCCTTGAAATTCGCCACGACCCACGGCCGTGGTTCCACCAAGGAAAATAGGGCCTGCCCCGGCTGAACAAATTCGCCCGCGTCGATGTTCTTCTTGGTCACTTTGCCGGTCATGGGTGCGGAAATTCTGGTGTAAGAGAGATCGAGGTCCGCGCTGCGCAGTGCTGCTTCCGCCTGGGCAAGCTCCGCCGCGCGCTGAGCAACCTCCGATTCGTCCACCGCGATCTGCTGCGGGGCGGTCTGGGCCTGGGCGAGCAGCGCTTGTGCGCTGGCCACCTGCGCCTCGGCGGTGGCGGCCTGCTTGTGCGCTTCAATCACCCGCGCCGCCGCGACCCGCGCCGCAGCCTCGGCCAAATCGCGCTGTTGCACCGAAACGGCCTGATTCTCGAGGTGGCGGTAGCGCTCGAAGTCCTTCTGCGCCCGGGCCGATTCCGCTTCCGCGGCGGTGACGGCGGCTTGCGCCTGCTCCGCCGCCGCCTGTGCGGCGCGCACCGCGGCCTCCGCCTGACGCAACCCCGCATCCGTCGTGGCCTTGGCCAGTTCCTCTTTCAACTGCGCCGTCGTCACTCGGCTTCGCGCCACTTCCACCGCCGCCGCCTGCATCGCCTGCTTTGCGGCATACGGTGCAGGGTCGATCTCGACCAGCGCATCACCCGCGTTGACCAACGTGTTTTCGGAAACCGTGACCTTGAGCACACGGCCGCCTACTTGCGGCGCCATCTGAACGATGGTGCTTTCGATTGCCGCGTCATCCGTGCTTTCATGCAGCCGCTCGTGCAGCCAATACCGCACCCCATATCCCACCACGGCCACGGCCAGGATAAGTCCGACCAGAGGTAGAGCTTTTGAAGGGCGGCGGCCATTGGCCGGAACGGGTGTCCGGGGGGAAGACTCGGTACTCAACGTCTAGCTCCTTTACTGCCCAGGCAACAGGTGTTGTCACTCCTCCGGCTATGCGCAGGGAGGAATGGGCAAGTCTCGCACAGAGAATACGCCAGCGCAACCCGAGGCTGCCGAGAAAATCGTTTGCCAGCTATGGCGCGGAAGCCCGAGAAGCAAAGCCACAAAACATTCTTCTAAATTCGATAAAATGCAGTGGCAACAGCGAGATTTCCAAGGTAAACCCCGCCCTATCGTGGTATACTCCCCACTGGGGGACTGGCCCCACGAGACTTCCTCCTGAAGGTGCAGCGCAGGAGGCCGCTGGAGAAGCGTTGCCACGCTGAAGTGGAGATCTATGCACGGACCGGTACGAGACGAGATGTCCATACGCGCCGATGCACTGGCGTTCGCCGGCATTGGCTTGTGCTCCTATCGTTTTGACGGGACGATTCTGAGCATCGACCCCGTAGTGTTGCAGTTGTTTGAACTCGAGGACAGCTTCCCGAATCCCGAGGAGGCCGCAGGCCGGAATATCTCCGAGCTTATTGTGCACACCGCCCCCGGGGGCCTGCTGCGCTCCCGATTGCGCGAGTGCGGCGAGGTGCGCGGCTTTGAATATCCCTTTCGAACGATCAAGGGAAACGACAAGTGGATGTTGCGCGATGCCTACCTGGTGCAGGACCCCGAGACGGGGGAAGAAGTGATTCAGGCGGTGGTGCAAGACATCACCGCGCGCAAACACGCCGAGGCCGCGCTGCGAACGGCGAAATTGTTCTTGGAAGGCGTCCGCGACGCGGTGTTGCTGGTGGATCCGGACACGGGCATTACGCTGGACGCCAATGCGCGCATGCTCGAAGTGCTGGGGTACCGCCGCGAGGAGTTTGTGGGTTACCGGCTCACGGATCTCTGCGTGGATGCCACAGGGCATACGCCTGCCGACCTGGAGGAACGCCTAGCGGACCCCTCGCCGCAACGCCTGGAGTGGCGATTGCGTTCGCGAAATCAAGGCACCCTCTGGGTGGAGATCGCCCTGTCGCGTGTCGAGGCCGAGGAGGGGCAGCGCTACGTGTTGGCGAGTATCCGCGACATCGAGTCGCGCAAAGCGTTCGAGCGCGAACTGCTGCGCATTCGCGAGGCGCTGGACGACTGCGGCGCGGCGGTGGTGATGGTGGATACCCGCGTGCGCGGCACTTACATCAACGCCGCGTTCGGGCTAATGTTTGGCTTCACGCGCGACGCCGCGCCGGAGGTGCATCTGCCCAAAGTCTTCGCGGACAGCGAGCAGGCCGAGAGTGTGCTCGAATCGATCTTAATGGGCGGCTCGTACGAGGGCGAAGCGCTGCTGGTGAACAAAGACGGACAACCGTTTCCCGCGGCGCTGCGCGGCGCGCCAATCCTCGACGACATGTTCGACTTATGCGGCATCATTTTTGTCATTACCGACATCACGAATATGAAGCAGATGGAGGCGCAGCTTATTCAGTCGCAGAACCTGCGCTCGATCGGCCAACTCGCGGCGGGCGTCGCCCACGAAATCAACACGCCAATGCAATACGTGGGCGACAACACGCGCTTCCTAAACGAGGGGTTCGAGTCCTTGCTCGCGGCGTTACAGGCCAGCCAGGCGCTGCTCCAGGCAATGGGACGCGATGAAGATATCGCCGCGCTGACCGCGCGGGCCAAAGCGGCCATGAACAAGGCCGACGTCGACTATCTGGCGGAGGAGATCCCGGCCGCGATCACGCAGTCGCTCGAAGGCATTGGCCACGTATCGGAGATCGTGCGCGCGATGCGGCAGTTCACCCATCCCGGCACCGGCGAGAAAAAGCAGATCGACATTAATCAGGCCATTGAAAACACCATCACCGTCGCACGAAACGAATGGAAATATGTCGCCGACGTCAAGACCGAGTTCGCGCACGATCTTCCGCTCGTGCCTTGTCTGCCCGGCGACCTCAATCAAGTCATGCTGAATCTCATCGTCAACGCCGCGCACGCGATCGGCGATGTCGTGGGAGACGGCTCAAAAGGAAAAGGACTCATCACCATCTCCACGAAGCGCGAAGGCGCGCACGCGGTCATTCGTGTGACCGACACCGGCACGGGCATTCCTGAAGAAATCCGCGGACAAGTGTTTGCGCCGTTCTTTACGACCAAAGACGTGGGGAAGGGAACCGGTCAAGGACTTGCCATCTCGCATAGCGTGGTGGTAGAAAAACATGGCGGTGCGTTGACATTCGAAACCGAAAATGGACGCGGCACCACGTTCATTATTCGACTCCCCCTGGAGGATCGAGAGATACCCGCCGCATTATCATCTGGGGACCATGCCTAATGCGTATTCTTTTTGTGGACGATGAACCCAATATTCTCCACGGCCTGCGCCGCATGTTGCACCCCATGCGCGACACATGGGAACTGACCTTCGCCGACGGCGGCGAACAAGCCCTCGCCGCAATGGAAAACGCTCCCTTCGATATCGTCGTCTCGGACTTGCGCATGCCGGGCATGGATGGCGTTCGCCTACTCGAGGAAATCCGCCGCCGATCGCCCCAAACCGTGCGCATCGCTCTCTCGGGTTACGCCGATCGCGAAGCCACGCTGCGCGCCGCCACAAACATCCACCAGTTTCTGACCAAACCTTGCTCCGCCGAGCACCTCATCGCCACGCTCGAACGCGCCTGCACGCTCAGTTCGCTGCTGTCCGAGTCGAAGCTGCGCGCGCTCGTCGCCCAAATGACCTCTCTGCCTTCACTGCAAAACCTAGTCGACGACGTCGTCGAGCGACTGTCGCATCCCGACACGTCGCTCGCGGAAGTCGCCGAACTGATCGGACGAGACGCAGGCCTGAGCGGGCGCGTGCTGCATCTGGTCAATTCCTCGTTCTTCGGCGTGCGGCATGTGGTGGCCAGCCCATTGCACGCCACCGTCTTGTTGGGACTCAACGCGATCAAGACCCTCGTGCTTTCGGTGCGCCTCTTCCAGCAATTCGAGAACGGCCCGCTCGGCGGCATTTCACTCACGGATACCTGGGAACACAGCGTTCATGTGGCGCGCGCCGCCAAAGCGATTGCGCTCTATCAGGAATGTTCCGAGGATTTGTGCGAAAAGACTTTCCTGGCCGGACTGCTGCACGACGTGGGCAAGCTCATTCTCGCCTCGAATCTTCCCGAAAGCTATGCGGCAATTGTGAAGGAAGCGCACGGCGATTTTGATGCATTGCTTGCCGCCGAACGGAGCAATTTGGGCGCGACGCACGGCGAAGTCGGCGCGTATCTCCTCGGCCTCTGGGGATTCGCGGAAGACATTGTCGAGGCGATCGCGTTGCACCACGAACCCGTCTTGAGCAAATCCTCTGAACTCGCGCCCCTGGCGGCGGTACATGTCGCCAACAGCGTCATCAACTCCTTGAACGCCGGAGAGGACCCCGCCCAACGGATCAGCGTCGCGTTTCTCGAGCGCTTCCAATTGGGCGACCGCGTCACCGAATGGATTCGTCTTGTGGAACAGTCCGAGACGGAGGAGCCGACCCCATGAGCGAAAAAGTCTTGCTGGTCGACGATGACCCCAACGTTCTCGCCGGTTACCGGCGTCATCTGAGAAAAGACTTTGATCTAGAGGTCGCCGTGAGCGGTCCGGAAGGACTGGAACTCATCCAAAAAGAAGGTCCCTTCGCCGTCATCGTGTCCGACATGCGCATGCCGGGAATGGACGGCGTCGAGTTTCTGAGCCAGGCCGCGTTTCATGCGCCCGCGACAACCCGCATCATGCTGACCGGAAACGCCGACCTCCAAACCTGCATCGACGCGGTGAACGAGGGTCATCTCTTCCGCTTCCTGACCAAACCGTGTTTGCCCGAGGACCTAGCCAAGGCCCTGCGCGCGGGCATCGAACAACATCGCTTGGTCTGCGCCGAGCGCGAACTCCTCCAAGGGACGCTCACGGGCTGTATTCGCACCCTGACCGACGTCCTGAGCCTGCTCAGCCCCGTGGGCTTCGGGCGCGGCTCACGCATCCGCCGTTACGTTCGTCACATTGCGGCCCAGCTCAACTGCCGCTACTTCTGGGAATACGAAATGGCCGCCGCGCTTTCGCATATTGGATGTATTGCCCTGCCGCCGGAGGTCCTCAGCCGAATCAACTCGCGCCGCCCCTTGACCACGGAACAGCGCAGCATCCTAATGGGATACCCAAGTATCGGGTGCCAACTTCTCGCCGAGATCCCTCGTCTCGATATGGTGGCCCGGATTGTCGCGCTCCAGCTCAATCCGCCCCGAAAACGGATGACGCTCGACGACATTGCGACCCAGGACGACGCCGTGGATTTCGGCGCACTGATTCTGCGGGTGGCCCTCGATCTGGACAGTCAACTCACCCAGGGGGTGAGTTTTCTCGACGCCCTAAGGTCGCTCCACGCCAATTATGGTCCGGATCATCCCATCGTGGAATCGCTGATGGGGTTCGAAAAGGACCAGGCCGACCGCGTCCTCATGGACACAACGGTCGAGGAATTGAGCACGGGCATGGTGGCCGTCGAGGACATTGTCAGCACTTCCGGGCAAATACTGGTCTCAAAAGGCCAGAAAATCACGGAACCTATCCGACTTCACCTGCGCAGCTACGCCATTTCCCACGGCGTCAAGGAGCCGATCTCCGTCGAAGTCCTGGCCGACGACGAATAACCTCCTCTTCGGGAATGCCGCGCCGGGTTTGCGGTGTACTTTTCTTGTCGGCATTGTCTCCATTTCTTGTGGATTCAAAAACACCGCGCCGACGCGTTACACTGGACCCGGCAAGGCGGACGTTCCGAGGGGGCGACGAAAGGACGGCAGGCAAGACGTATGACGTACGCGCAATCCGATGTGCCTAGCGAGAGTCTGGGGTTTGTCGAGGAGATGTACGAGCGGTATCGGAAAGACCCCGCCTCCGTCTCGCCCGACTGGCAACGCTTTTTCCGTTCCCAAGAGAATGGAAACGGCGAAACCGCCACAGCCTGTCGCCGCGAGCAGTTGGCCCGGGAAGGCGTTCCCCTCCCCGAGACCGCGGGGACGGACCGCTGCAACATCTGCGGCCGCGAAACGTCCATGTCCGACCGGCAGTACCGCGTGGACCAACTTATCCGCGCCTACCGCACTCGCGGCCACCGCATCGCGCGCCTCGACCCGCTGGGTCTGCCGCGTCCCATGCAGCCCGAACTCGACCCCGGATACCACGGACTGACGGAAAGCGACATGGCGCGCACATTCAGCGCGGGCACCTTGGCGCGCGACGGCGAGTTGCTGACGTTGCGTCAGATCCTGGCGCGGTTGCGCAGCACCTACTGCCGGTCGATCGGCGCCGAATTCATGCATATCGACAGCCTGCACGTGCGCGAGTGGCTGCAAAAACGGATGGAACGCACCCGCAACCGCGTTCGTTTGGATCGTCAAGAACAGCTGCGCATTCTCACGCGGCTCACCGACGCCGTACTCTTCGAGGATTTTGTCCAGCGCAAGTTCACCGGCTCGAAGCGCTTCTCTCTCGAAGGCGGAGAGAGCCTGATTCCCTTGCTTGACCTGACCATCGAACGCGCGGGCGAGGACGGCATCAAGGAAATCGTCGTTGGCATGGCCCATCGCGGTCGCCTGAACGTACTCGCGAATATCATGGGCAAGAGTCCGCGCTTCATTTTCCGCGAGTTTGAAGACGCGGATCACGCGAAGAACCGCGGACGCGGCGACGTGAAATACCACCAGGGCTACCAGAACGATTGGCACACCGCCAGCGGCCATTCCGTACACTTGGCGCTGTGCTTCAACCCCAGCCACCTCGAGTTTGTGAATCCGGTGGCGTTGGGCCGCACCCGCGCAAAACAGGATCGCCTGAACGACCGTGACCGCGAGCGCTATATGGTCGTGCTGATTCACGGCGACGCCGCATTCGCGGGCGAAGGCATCGTGCAGGAAACGCTGAACCTGAGCCAACTCGAAGGCTACGCCGTCGGCGGCACGCTGCACGTCGTCGTCAACAACCAAATCGGTTTTACGACCACGCCGGAAGAGGGCCGTTCGAGCACCTATGCGACCGACATCGCCAAGATGCTCCAGATTCCGATCTTCCACGTGAACGGCGAGAACCCGGACGCTGTCGCGCAGGCGGTGCGACTGGCGATGGACTTCCGGCGCACGTTCAAACGAGACGTTGTCATTGACATGTATTGCTACCGGCGGCGCGGGCATAACGAGGGCGACGAGCCCGCGTTCACGCAACCCGTGATGTACCGCGAGATCGAAAAACGCGCCTCCGTGCGCGATGGATATCTTGACCACTTGCTCGAGCTCGGCGAGATTACCCGCGTCGAAGCGGACGAGATTGCCACCCGCCGCAAGGAAGCGTTGGAGGAAGAGCTTCAGCGCGTCGGCGATGAGGACAGTACCGTGCGCCCAAGTATTCTCGGGCGCGTGTGGAAACAGTACGCGGGCGGCCCGGATAAGGACATCGAAGAGGCGGATACCGGCGTTAAGCGCGAACGATTGTCGCTGTTGCTCGAACGTCTGACGGAACTGCCGCCGTCGTTCCACCCGCACCCGAAGATCGAGCGCTTACTCGAGCAACGGCGCGAGATGGCGCGCGGTGAACGGCCGCTTGACTGGGCTGCGGGCGAGGTGCTTGCCTTTGCGACGCTTGCGGTCGAGGGCGCGCGCGTACGCCTGAGCGGACAGGATTGCGGCCGGGGCACGTTTAGCCATCGCCACGCCATTCTGCATGACAACCTGGATGGCCACCGCCACATTCCACTACGCCACCTCGAGACCGGACAAGCGCCCGTCGAGATTTGGAACAGCCCGCTGTCGGAAACGGGCGTGCTCGGGTATGAATACGGCTACAGCATCGCCTACCCCGACGGCCTCGTGCTGTGGGAGGCGCAATTCGGCGATTTCGCCAACGTGGCCCAGGTGATCATCGACCAATTTCTGTCCAGCGCCGAAGACAAGTGGCGCAGTCTTTCGGGGTTGGTGTTACTGCTGCCGCACGGGTTCGAGGGGATGGGCCCCGAACACTCCAGCGCCCGTCTCGAACGGTTCCTGTCGCTGTGCGCCGAGGACAACATGCAGGTCTTGGTGCCATCGACCCCGGCGCAGATCTTCCATCTGCTGCGACGCCAAGTTGTCCGCCGTTGGCGCAAGCCTGCCATTGTGATGACGCCCAAGAGCATGCTGCGGCACCCCAAAGCGGTTTCGTCGCTCGATGATCTCGCCAATGGCCCCTTCCAACGCGTGATCCCCGACCAAGAGGTTGCGCCCGAGGGCGTGCGTCGCATTCTACTATGCGCGGGCAAGGTCTACTGGGACCTCGTCGAGGCGCGCGAGGCGCAGAACCGGCAAGACGTGGCGATTGTCCGCCTCGAACAACTTTACCCCCTGCGCGAAGAACTGATCGAAGCCGCACTGGCGCAATACCCCGCCAGTGCCCCGGTGTACTGGATTCAAGAAGAGCCGCAGAACATGGGGGCGTGGCACTCCTTGCTGATTCACTTCGGCCGCGAGCTGTTCGGCCGCCCGTTCCAGTGCATTGCGCGCGCGCCATCGGCCAGCCCCGCGACGGGTTCCGCCAGTGCGCACAAGGCCGAGCAGCGCGAGATTCTTGACGCCGCGTTTGCCGTGGAATGACGAGTCTTTCCCGCGAGAAGGAGAACGATACGCATGGCGATTGAGGTACGAGTTCCGGAGGTGGGCGAGTCCATCCGCGAAGTGCAGATCGGACGCTGGCTGATCCCCGAAGGTGGCGCCGTCGGCAAGGATGTGGCCGTCGCCGAGATCGAGTCGGACAAGGCCACCGTCGAGGTGATCGCCCCCGAAGCCGGGGCACTGGTGAAATACCTCAAGCAGGTGGGCGAGACCGCGCAGGTGGGCGAGGCGATCGCGTTGATCGAACCCGGTGCAATCGGAACAGCTCCCGCGCCCACCCCCGCTCCGAAGAAGAAGACCGCGCCCGTTCCTCCTCCCGCATCGCCGACACCGCCCGCGCCGGTGGCGGAGGAAAAGCCTGTCGCGCCTGCTGTGGAAGTGGACGTCGCGTCTCCCCCGCCTGAACCGCAGCCCGTGGGCAAGGCGGGGCAACGGGTGATGCCGGCTGCCCGGCGCATTCTGGCGGAATACGGCGTGAACCCCGCCGAGGTCACCGCGACCGGTCCCGGCGGTCGCATCGTGAAGGAAGACGCACAGCGCGCCGTGGAAGGACGCACCCCTGTCGCGCGCGAGCCCGAACCGGCGGCGCGTCCCGCGGCCCCCGCACCCGCATCGGCCGCGCACGTCAGCGGCGGTGAAGGCCGAGAAGAAGAGACCGTGCCGATGACGCCGATGCGCCGGCGTATTGCAGAGCGTCTCGTGCAGGCGCAGCAGACGGCGGCCCTGCTGACCACCTTCAACGAGGTCGACATGGGCGAAGTAATGGCCCTGCGCGAGCAGTACAAGCAGGCGTTTCAGGAACAGCACGGCGTGAAGCTCGGCTTCATGTCCTTTTTCGTGAAGGCCTGCGTGTCCGCGCTCAAAACCGTGCCCACCGTGAATGCCCAAGTGCGCGGCAACGACATCGTCTACTTCAAGTACTGCGACATCGGTATCGCGGTCGGCGGCGGCAAGGGACTTGTCGTGCCGATCTTGCGCAGCGCCGAGCGCATGTCTTTCGCCCAGATCGAACAAGCCGTCGCCGACTTCGGCGCACGCGCCAAGGACAGCAAAATCGCCCTTGAGGAAATGCAGGGCGGCACGTTCACCATTAGCAACGGCGGCATTTACGGTTCGATGCTTTCGACCCCGATCGTGAATCCCCCGCAGAGCGGCATCCTGGGCATGCACGCGATTCAGGACCGGCCCGTCGCCCGCGCAGGCCAGGTGGTGATTCGCCCGATGATGTACCTCGCGCTAACCTACGACCACCGGCTCGTCAATGGCCGCGAAGCGGTGACGTTTCTCAAACATATCAAAGACAGCCTCGAGGCGCCCGCGCGCCTGATGCTGGACCTATAGCAGAAGGAGACCTCGGCATGAATGCGCACGACCTCGTCGTGATTGGCGGCGGACCTGGCGGCTACGTGGCGGCGATTCGGGCGGCCCAACTCGGATTGAACGTGGCCTGCGTCGAGAACGAGGCGGAACTCGGCGGCACGTGTCTGCGCGTGGGCTGCATTCCGAGCAAGGCGTTGCTGGAGTCGAGTCAGCGCTATTGGGACGCCCGCAACGCGCTGGCGGTGCACGGCGTTGTCGTCGAAAACGTTGGGCTCGATATGGGCGCCATGATGCACCGCAAAGACGCGGTCGTGACGTCGTTGGCGGCGGGCATCGACACGTTGTTCAAGAAGCATCGCATCACGCGTTACATGGGCTACGGCCGGTTGGCGGGGCCGGGCCGCGTGAATGTCGACGGCCGCGACACGGCGGAGTTGTCCGCGCGCTACATCATTTTGGCGACGGGCAGCAAGACCGCGCCGTTGCCGGGCGTGCAACTGGATGGCGATCGCATTGGCACGAGCACCGAGGCGTTGCGTTACCCAGAGCCGCCGGGACACCTTGTCGTGATTGGCGCTGGGTACATTGGCCTTGAGTTGGGTTCGGTGTGGCGGCGTTTGGGCTCGAAAGTCACGGTCGTGGAGTATGCCGACCGCATTCTTCCCGGCCTTGATTCCGACATCGCGCGCGATGCGCACAAGCTTTTCACACGGCAGGGGCTCGAGTTTCGCCTCGATTGCCGCGTGCTCGGCGCGCGGACTGAAAACGGCTCCTGTGTAGTGGAGATCGAACATTCCGCGCCGATTCACGCCGACCGCGTGCTGCTGGCGGCGGGCCGTGTGCCGAATACAGACGGACTCGGCCTCGATACGGTGCACGTCGTGACCGATCCGCGCGGCCGCGTCGTGGTCGATGAGCACTTCGCGACGTCCGAGGAGGGCATCTACGCGATCGGCGATGTGATCCGCGGGCCGATGCTTGCGCACAAGGCGGAAGAAGAAGGCGTCGCGTGCGCGGAGTTCATCGTGACAGGATACGGCCATGTGAACTACGACGCGATCCCCGGTGTGGTCTACACGCATCCCGAGATCGCGACTGTCGGCAAGTCGGAGGACGAGTTGAAGTCCAGCGAAACCGCGTACCGTAAAGGCGTGTTTCATTTTCGCGGCAACGGCCGTGCGCGGTCGATCGAGGACACCGAGGGCCGCGTGAAAATACTGGCCGACGCAAAGACGGATCGACTGCTCGGCGTTCATATCATCGGTCCGCACGCAGGCGATCTTATCGCCGAGGCGGCGGTCGCGATTGAGTTTGGCGCGACCAGTGAAGACCTTGCGCGGGCCAGCCACTCGCACCCCACATTGGCCGAAGCCCTCAAGGAAGCGGCGCTGTCGGTGGATGGCCGCGCGTTGCATGCGTGAGCACGCGGCGGAACGTCTGCGCGCCCGAATGACGCTGCCCGCAATCGCCGCGCCGATGTTTCTGGTGTCCGGCGTGGACCTCGTCACGACAGCATGTGCGGCGGGCGTCGTCGGCGCGTTTCCGTCGTTGAATGCGCGTACCGTGGAGGACTTCGACGCCATGCTGTGCGCGATCGAATCGCGCCTCGCACTGCACGCTGCCCCTGCGCCGTACGCCGTGAACCTCACACCCCACCGCACGAACCCGCGTTACGAGCCTGACCTCGAATGCTGCGCGGCGCACCGCGTGCCACTCGTTATCTCCAGCCTGGGCAAGCCCACGCACATCGTGGAGGTCGTTCATGCTTACGGCGGACTCGTCTTTTCCGACGTCACCACGCTCGAGCATGCGCGCAAGGCCGCGGACTGCGGCGTGGACGGCTTGGTGCTTGTTTGTTCAGGCGCGGGGGGACACGCGGGCACGCTGACGCCATTCGCTTTCGCCCCGGCGGTGCGCGCGTTTTTCGACGGCGTGGTGGCCTTGGCGGGCGGAGTGTGCGATGGGTATGGCATTCGCGCGTGCGAGGAACTTGGCGCGGACTTTGCCTATATGGGAACGCGCTTCGTTGCAACCGAGGAGAGTTTGGCGCCGCCCGAGTATAAGCAGATGCTGGTCGATAGCACCGCCGCGGACATCGTGTACACGCCGGTGGTCAGCGGTATCTGGGCGAATTTCCTGCGCGCGAGTTTGGAGCGCTGCGGATACCGCATCGCCGACGGCGCGATTCCGCCGGTGGATGTGACACAAGAGGCAAAAGCCTGGCGCGACGTTTGGAGTGCCGGGCACGGCGTTGAACTCATTCGCGATATTCCATCTGTCGAGAGTCTGGTGGCCCGATTGCGCGCCGAGTACGACGCCGCGCGGCAAGGAGAGCACGTATGAAGCGCACCGTCTGTCTGATTCCCGGCGATGGTATCGGTCCGGAAGTGGCCGAGGCGACGGTGCAGGTGCTCGAAGCGGCAGGCGCGGGGATCGAGTGGGTGATCTTGCCCGCGGGGGCAAAGGCGGCGGAGGAGTGCGGCGAAGTATTGCCCGCTGCGACGGTCGAAGCCATCCGGGCGCACGGCGTGGCGCTCAAAGGCCCGGTCACAACCCCTATCGGCAAAGGCTTCAAGAGCGTCAACGTGCAACTTCGTAAGACGCTGAATCTCTACGCCGCGGTCCGTCCCGTGCGGAGTATGCCGGGAATCAAGACCCGGTATGAGAACGTTGAACTGGTTGTAGTTCGCGAGAACACGGAAGGGTTGTACTCCGGGATCGAGAACGAGATTGCTCCAGGCGTCGTGACAAGCCTGAAGGTGGCTACGAAAATCGCCTGCGATCGCATAGCCCGGTATGCGTTCAATTACGCGCGGGAAAGAGGCCGCAGAAAAGTTACGGTGTTTCACAAGGCCAACATCATGAAGATGAGCGATGGCCTGTTCCTTGAATGCGCGCGGGCCGTGCATGCCGAGTGCGGACAAGGCATCGAATACAGCGAGATGATTATCGACAACGGCTGTATGCAGTTGGTGAGAGACCCAAGCCAGTTCGATGTGCTGCTGCTCGAGAATTTGTATGGCGATGTGATCAGCGATCTCTGCGCGGGGCTGGTCGGCGGGCTTGGCGTGGTGCCCGGTTCGAACATCGGCGACAGTTGCGCGGTGTTCGAGGCGGTCCACGGCAGCGCGCCGGATATCGCCGGGCAGAACAAGGCGAATCCACTGGCGCTGATGATGAGCGCGGTGATGATGCTGAACCATGTGGGCGAACGCGCGGTGGCAGGCCGGATTCGGGACGCCTATAACGCCGTGCTCGAAGAGGGTCGGCGCGATGAATTGACTGCGGATATTGGCGGAACCGCCGGTACACGCGAGTTCGCGCAGGCGGTCATTAAGCGCTTGGCGTAATTTGCGCCAGCAGGAGGAAAGAACATGACGGGCCAGGAGAAGACCGACAGTTCCTGCGGATGTTCGATGACAACCGAGGCGGTGTGTGGCTTTGTCCTGCGGCTTGCCATCGGTCTGCTCTTCTTCTTCGCGGGTTTGAACAAATTCCTGGGTGAAGGCGGCGCGGCAGCCGCATCCGCGGGGATTGCAGGCATGTTCAAGGACACCTACCTGCCCGCGTTCCTGCTGGTGCCTTACACCTACACACTCCCTTACCTTGAACTCCTGCTCGGCGCGGCGCTGATAGTAGGCCTTTTCACGCGGGTATCGCTCGCGCTTTCTTCATTGCTGCTCTTGTCGCTGGCCTTTGGCATGATGGTCGCGGGCAAGCACGAGGTTGTCGCGCAAAACATCAACTACACCTTCATCGCGACGGTAGCGCTCTGGTTCAACACGAAGGGCGGTCGTTTTGGGATTGACCATTTTCT
The DNA here is from genome assembly GCA_041859045.1 of Candidatus Hydrogenedentales bacterium. Classification (GTDB taxonomy): domain Bacteria; phylum Hydrogenedentota; class Hydrogenedentia; order Hydrogenedentales; family SLHB01; genus JBHELB01. The sequence goes on from JBHELB010000034.1 coordinate 57,469, forward strand.
CGTTTGCCGCAGTAAGCGCTGCGATCGGAACTGATGCCTCAGAAACGTGAGGCGAGTTTGTGCACGCGCGTGAGAATGGGATCGAGCCCAAGCAACTGAAGCAGCTCGCGAATGCGGATGCCGCGTCCTTCGATCACGCGCAGTTCCGCGTCCACGCGCACGCCGTCCGGAGTGGCATGAACCGCGAGTTCCGCGACCAGCGGACGCACATCCACATCCCGCCGCGGCTTTGACGAGGACCGTCCGCCCGGCGACGTCTCCGCCCCACGCACCACCATGACTTGCTCGGCGCGTATCAACGCCTCGGCGCGACCACGGACCGCGTCGGCGTCGCCCGGACCTTCCAAGCGGTACGTGAACCCGCGCAGCGCGGCCATCAGCGCAGGCGCCGCAAGCGGTGGTTCGACACAGTCGTACACGTGGAACCCGCGCGGTAGCACGGTGCGAAGACGTTCAAGCGCATCCTCTGACGAACACCGCTCCGTCAGAAACACATCCATATAGTCCGCCTCGGACGTCTCTCCAACGGGCGGAGCCGTCGCGAAGGCAATTTTCGGGTGCGCGTGAAAACCCTGCGAATACGAGAGCGGCAACTCCGCCCGCCGTAGCGCGCGTATCCAAGCGTTGTTGAGTTCGAGATGCGACAGAAAACGCGCTTCGCCGTCGCGCCCGATGCGAAATTGCAGCCGCTGTACCGTCGGCGGCGCTTCGCGTTCGTTCGCAAGTGGCGCGGCGGGAACAGGCGCGTCCAACTCCGGCGTGTACCGGGCATGCATCTCCGCGCACACGCCCGGCTCCGCGTCCGTCAACCCGCAACGGCGGCATGCGCCGTGACGGCAGTCCGGCGCGGTTTCGAGCGCCAACGCCGCGCGCCATTCCTGTTCGAGCCAGGTCCGGTTTACACCCGCGTCGATATGATCCCACGGCAGCCGTTCCGACGGTTCGCGCGCTCCCAAGGCCTGCTCGACAGCATACCCCGTCTGCTCGATGGCGGTCTGCCACGCGTCCATGCGGATGTACTCATCCGACGAATCCAGACGCGCGCCGTTGCGCCACGCCGCTTCGATCAGATCCGCCGCGCGCCGATCGCCCCGCGCAAGCAAGCCCTCGATAAACGTGCTGCGCGGATTGTGGTGTCCAAACTTGATCCCGCGCGCACGCCCAAAGGCCCGCTCGAGCAGCGCGAGCCGCCGCCGCGTTTCGTCCATGGAGATTTGCTCCGCCCACTGAAACGGCGTGAACGGTTTGGGTACGAACGTCGAGACGCCCGTATTGAGTTGCGCCCGCCGACTGAACCGGCGACCTGCCTCCAGTGTGCGGCGGCACAGGTCCGCGATGGCCTCGACGTCCTCGTCGCGTTCGGTGGGCAGGCCGATCATGAAATAGCACTTCACATGTCCCCAGCCCCGCCGGAAGGCCTCCTCGGCGGTATGGATCAATTCCTCATCGGGAATCCACTTGTTGATCACCGCGCGCAGTCGCGGACTCGCCGCCTCCGGCGCGAAGGTGAGTCCCGAGCGCCGTGCGCCTGCGGTCATGTTCGCGAGGTTCACGCTGAAGGTATCGAGCCGTAGCGACGGCAACGAGGCGGTCGACCGCGTGGCGCGGGCATGCGCCGCCGCGGCCTGTACCAGACGCGCCGCCTGGGAGTAATCGCAGGTGGACAGGGACACCAGCGAAAACTCCTCATACCCCGTCGCGGTGACCTCGTGCATCAACCGATTGATTTCGTCGAGCCCGCGTTCGCGCACCGGACGCGACACCATGCCCGCATGGCAGAATCGGCAGCCGTGCGTGCAGCCGCGCATGACCTCGATACCCGCGCGGTCGTGTATGAGATGCGTGAACGGCACGAGCGCGTCGCCGGGGAATCGCGCGCCGTCGAGTTGTCGGAGCAAGCGCCTGCGCACCGGCGGCCGACCCGCTACCGGCACGACCCGCCCCGAAGGCAACGTCTCCACCGGCCAGAGCGCGGGAACGTAAACCCCTTCGATTTCCCCCAGGACCTCGAGGCGTTGCTGTTTGGGCTGGCCTTTTGTGGCGCGAAGCGCCTCCGCAACCTCGACCGCCGCGTCCTCTCCATCGCCAATGACAAGAAAGTCCATGAACGGCGCCAGGGGCTCGGGATTGAAGGCCCCCGGCCCGCCCGCGAATACCAGTGGAGCCTGATCGCCGCGTTGTTCCGCTCGAACGGGTAGCCCCGAGAGATCGATCAGGTTGAGGACGGTCGTGTAGGTCAACTCGGACTGAAGCGTGAACCCAATTCCGTCCAGTTCGTTCAGCGGCGTCTTGGATTCGCTCGTGAACAGCGGCACGCCGCGCGCGCGCAGGGCGGCCTCCATGTCCGGCGCGGGGGCATAGGCCCGCTCGGCCCAGCACCACGGGCGATCATTGAGAATCGAGTAGAGAATCAACAGCCCCAAGTTGCCCAGCCCCATGTCGTACAGGTCCGGGAATACAAGCGCGAGCCGCAGATCGACAGTGGCCGGGTCCTTGTGACAGGAATTATACTCGCTGCCCAGGTAGCGCGAAGGGCGCTCCACCCCGGGAAGAATGCGTTCAATGATTTCGTTTTGGGCGTGCATGTGGGCATCCGGAGGGTTAATTTATCCCGTTACTATACCTAAACCCTTTGGACGAAACAATCCGCGAGAGCGCTATCCTTGTCTCTGGAGCACGCCGAGGCATGGAAATTTTTACGTTTTATTGGTATTTATTACTCCGGATTCGAGGAATATTAGCTGACAAAATACCTAAATTGGGATAAATTGCGACCGCAAAACAATCTCTGGACATTCTGTTCTTCAGATGATACCATTCGCGCAATCTATCGGGGGATAGTACGGTCTGAGTGGCAGCCCCGGAAGAGGGCACGCGAGATCGGAACTCTGAACACTCGGAGGGCAAAGGACTTGCGAGATTCCGTGGCGCTGGGCGGCGACATCGGGATACGCCATACCGCCATCGCTGTGTCAATTCCCCGCATCGTATTTTCGCCGTTTTTCCCCAAGTCTGTTCGCGAATGCTATCCCCTGAGCTCTCGTCAGGGTTTGCCGTGATACCGGAAATGCAGGGTTTGAGGGAGCACTGACCTCACCAAAGCGGGTCAAACGGAGCGCGCGCATGGCAAAGACGAAGGCAACCACGAAGACAAGCGGAAAAGGGCGGACGGCGAGTTCCGCCAAAGCCAAACCGGTGAAAAAGAGCCCCGCAAAGAAGGCGGTGCCGAAGAAACCCGCCGTCTCCAAAAAGGCAAAGCCGAAAACCGTGGCGAAGCCCCCGGTGAAGGCCAAACCCAAGACCGCCGCAAAGAAACCGGTACCCAAAACCAAGGCGAAGCCCGTCGCTGTGAAATCCAAGACAAAGCCCTCCGCGAAACCCGCGCCGAAGCCGCGCCCGAAGCCTCTGGAAAAAGCGGCGGTGAAGGCGGTGAAAGCGACCAAAGAGGCGGCGCGCGAAGCGGTCCGCGAGGCCAAGGCGGCCTCCAAGTCCACCGCGAAACCCACGCCGGGACTGCGCCCAGCCTCGGTGGCGAAGCCGAGTCCGGTGCCGGGACTGCGGGCCATCGAGATCCCGGGCAAGGTAACCGCGCCCGTGAAGCCCGTTCCGGTGGTAGTGGTGCCAACGGCGACCGTTCGCAAGCCCGCGGCGGCCAAGCCGTTGCCTCGCGAGTTTCTGTTTGGGTTGGCGGATGCGATTCGGACGGCGGTGTTGCCGGCGGTGCGCGCGGTCAAAGGCCGCGAGGTAGTGGGGAGTTCGACGAGCGGCGACGTGACGTTCGAGATCGATCGCATTGCCGAGCGCGCACTGCTCAATCATCTTAAAGACGCCAAAGCGCCGGTCGCGTATTACTCCGAGGACGCCGGCTACACGACATTTGCCAGCGGGCAGCCGCAGTACCTGCTGGTGGTGGATCCGATTGACGGCACCCGCGCGGCGAAGAGCGGATTTGAGAGTTGCGTGGTGTCGGTGGGCTGCACGCGGGTCATCGAACGGCCTCGCATTGGCGACATCGAGACGGCGTGCGTGATGGAAATCCTGCACGATCGCGTCTTCTACGCGGAACGCGGCAAAGGCACGCGCGTGTACACGGCGGAGACGAATAAGAAGCCGACGCTTTCGTCCAACACAAACCTTGAGACAATGGCGTGGTCGATGACCGTGCCCGCGCGTCCGGCCGAACTGGTGTTTCCGACGGCCGCCAAACTGATCGACATCACGAGCCTCAAAGGCGGCTTCTTCGCGTGCAACAGCACGTCCTATAGCCTGACGCGATTGCTAACCAACCAGCTTGACGCCTGCGTGGATTTTGCGAATCGTTATCTGCGCGATATTCCGGAGGCGGTTGAGGACTGGTTCATCAACGCGGGCCGGGGCATGGTGCTTGGGATCGCGCCCTACGATATCGCCGCGTCGCTGCTCATCGCGCGCGAGGCGGGGTGCACGGTCACGGATGCGTACGGGCAATCGTTGGACGACGTGTTGCTGCTCGACAGTTCCGTGGGCAACCACCGATCGCTTATTGCGGCGTCGAACGCGGAGTTGCACCAGAAACTGCTGAGTTTCTTCGACACGCGTATCCGGCAGTTCGAGACGTTGCTTAGTCGCCGGGCCGCGGTGAAGCCGACGGCGTAAGTGGCGCGAGATAACGTCCGCGCGCAATGAGGTCTTGCGGGTCCAGCGCGCGCTTGATCGCTTCGGCGACTTGCCAGAACACGTCGTTTGCATCGCGCAACTTGGGCATGCCTTCGAGTCCCGTGCGATAAGGCACGTACCCCGCCTGCATCAGGGCTTCCACGAGCCGGTGATAGCACCGCTCTGCGCGCACGGTCTCTTCGGCGACGGACTTGTCGAATGCGATGTTCAGAATGCCGATCATGGAACGCTCGTTGATCAACGTGAACGTTGCCAGCGCCTCGAATCCCTCTTCCATGAAAATCGGCTCCGTGATGTCCATGACCGCGAGGGCATCGCGTCCGGTCATGGGCAACACCGGCGAGATCCAGAATAGGCCGCACCCGGCATCGAGCGGATCGACCGGCTCCTCACTCACGGGATTCCGCAAGCGCCATTGCGCGCCCAGCAACGGCTCCTCGGTGGGCTCGCCGCGCAGCAGGCCATACACGGGCTTCATGGCCTCGAGCTGTCCGCGCAATTTCGCGCCAAGTCCGAACCGTTCCAACAGCGACACGCCCCATTCGCCGATAGTCAGGAGCTTTTCCCCCACAAACACCAGACGTCCCAGCCCGCCCACAGCGCGTTTCAGCGCACGGCGCGCGGCGCGGACCTCGGCGCGGCTGCCCTGCAACGCCCCGGCGGCGTTCCACGCGCCGATGCCTCGTGCCTCACGGAAACGCCGCCGCACGTCTTCGGGAAGAGGTGTTTTCCCGCCCGCTTCTTGCCACGGATAGCGGCCTTGGCCGCTGAGTACGCGCAGGTCATTGCCGATGTGGACCGCCGTGGGTAGGATGCCGGCCAATCGCAAGGGGCGCAGGCGATCCACCAGCTCGCCCAAATGCGCGCGCTCTTTCACGGAGATGGCAAAGAAAGTAAAGGCTTCCGGCGCAGGCTGAAGCCACATGCCGATCTGGGTGACGATGCCGTAGTTGGATTGGCAGAATAAGCCGTCGAGAAACGGGCCAACGCCATAGCGGTAGACGCGTTCCGCGCGCGCGTTGGGATAGTGTCCGTAGCCTGTGCGCAGCACGCGGCCGTCGGCCAGGACAACTTCCATGCCGCAGGTCGAGGAAAAATGATCGCCGTAGCGCGTGTGGCCGAAGCCGCGATCAAGCGTGTTGCCGACAAAGCTCGCGGCGCCGCCCGCGCCCGTGCAGTCCATCCACAGCGAAGGGTGATGCGCACGGAGGTATTCGGACAATTGCCGTTGTGTCACGCCGGGTTCAATCACGGCGTACGCCAATTCCTGGTTGACCTCGAGAATGCGGTTCATTCGCGTGAGATCGAGAATCGCCGCGCTGCGAGCGGGCGCGCAGGCGTCGCCATAGCCCCAGTTCTTCCCGCAGGACAACGGATATACGCTGATGCCGTATTGACTCGCGATGCGCACAGCCGCGCACACGTCTTCGGTCGAGCCAGGATAGAGCACGCAGAGCGGTTCGGGCGCGGTGCATTGCGTAGTTCGGCCGTAGCGCGCGCGGGTGGCATCGTCATCGGCAACATATTCAGGTCCAAGCGCCGCGCGCCACGCGGTGAGCGCAGACAACGTATCAATTTCCAGCGTCATTCGACTCTCCCCCCAGAAATGCATCAACAGTGCGATCCATGAGCACCTCACATACGCGCGTATCGACCCCGATCGGTTCCGCGACGCGCCACGCCACGCCGGGGTACACCGCCGCGGCCTCCTTCGTCATACGCGGGATATCGCGCGTGCTGTGACGTCCCGGCGTGAGAAAATACGGCTGCACGATGACCGTCTTCGCGCCGCGCGCCACGCACCGCGCGAACGCCTGAGCCAGTGTCGGGTCCGCGAGTTCCATGTGTGCGGGCTCGACGATGGCGTTGCCCGCGACCGACGCCAACAACTGCGCGACATCGTCGAGTAGACGATTGGCTTCTTCAACGCGAGAGCCGTGATCGATCAACACAATCCCGGCGTCCGGCGGAATGGGAGCACGCATATGATCACACCTCCGTGACGCATTGTACGCATTCGCGCAGCCTGAGGCGATCCGTCAGGCACAGAGTCGTGGTCTCCATCGTCGAAAAACATACCCGCCTGGCCACCGCCGTCCGCGCGGAGGGAGAATGCGTAAAGCCGCTCTGCTTCCCTGTATCTTTCCCATTCCATTTCTCGAGGATCCTGCGTAACGAATACAACTCCCTACGGTATAGTCTCGTGAATGCGCTGGGGTAAGCAATAGACCTATGAATACTTGGTCATAAACTTGCGGCATGTTTATTCAATATGCCGCTGGGGCATTATATGTATTTTATTATGTACAACCCGGCTACCTTCGATTTCATGTCTCTTCCAGACGGTCCATCTTCGTCGCCGTTGGACCTGGTAAGTTATCTTTCGAACCGCGACGCGACAGGGCTCTGCGGCGAAAATTATCTTGATTACCTCAACTTCGATCCCTCCAAACGGCGCGAATCGATGGTCGAGGCGTTTGGTCTGGAAAACGGTGCGGCGCTTTACGTGGGCAATCAGATCGCGCGGCGCGCACCGGAAGCCAAGGTCGTGCAGGTCGACGATCTTCGGCTTTCCTTGCGCGACGCGATCCTGCGCTGGGAAGCGAAGCCTGCGGCGGTATTCATCACCTCAATCAGCTCGAACTTTCCCGCGGCAGTCGCGGCGACGATCGCGCTCAATCATGCGCGCGTCCCGGTTGTGCTGGGCGGAATTCACGTCTCAACGGCGATGGAGGACGTGGACCGCTTCATTCGCGCGTATTGTCCGCATCCCACGCTGATCGCAGCCGTACGCGGGCCGGGCGACTCGCGCGTCATCGAGGAAATTTTGCGCGACCTCGATGATGGGGCTCTAAAAAGCGGGTATTTGGGACATGTTACGGTCGAGGACGGCGTCTGGCGGACTCCGCCGAACGTCGAGCCGCTGCCCCCGTTGGCGATGCGCGCACGGGACCGAATTCCCGTGTTGGGACGTCTGCTGGAGAACAAGATACGGATCAATCCGGTGGCGCCGCTGCTGGGCTGTCCATACCATTGCAGCTTTTGTTCGATATCCACTTTGCCGGCCGATCAGCGCCGTCTGACCGTGCGAACGCCGGCGGACTTCGTCGATGAACTCGCGTCGTATCAGGACCGGCCGGACCGCGCGGCGTTTCCTATGTTTCTTTTTTGCACGGACAATCTGCTTTTGGGCGGGCAGGCGTTGACAGAGATGCTGGACGAGATTGTTCGACGCGGAGTGAAAGCTCCTTTCATGGCGCAGATTTCGATCGAAGCCGCGTCGGACGAGCGGCTTCTCGAGCGGCTGCGCAAAGCCGGAGCCACGCTGTTCGAAATCGGGTTCGAAAGTTTGAACATAAAGAACCTCGAATATATTAATAAGAATTGCCGCCATGAGATCCGCGCTAGTACGTTGTCTGTCGAGGAATTTTATTCGAAGAGGATAGCTGCGATACAGGCGCACGGAATCTCCATACAGGGTTCGTTTATTCTTGGTCTTCCTTATGATCATTTCAATTCGATCGACGATAATACCGGGGCGGAGATCGGGCGGTTCTGCGCCGAGAACCGGATCAGCCTGATGGCGGGGTGTTTTTGCGCGCAGCCCGGCGCGCGGACATTTGCGGAGTGCCTGGAGGCGGGGACGTTTCTGTACGGCGCGCCGGATACGATGAGCTATCTGCGGACGCTGTGCGTCGCCGATCACACGGAAATGAATATCGTGCCGGGAGAAGGGCTTCGAGGCAGTCCGTTGCTGGCGGCAATCATGGCGCTGGTGGCCTTGCGGCGGGCAAGCGGGACAGGGAGCGCATTCAGGACGGCGTGGCACATGGCGCGGCGGTCGTTTGCGCATCCAACTGCGCGAGGAAAGGCCTCGAGCGGGGAGCGTCTGCGCGACGCTGCGCACGCGTTCTTATCCGAACTGTTCACGTGCGCCTTGTACCGGGATATCGGCGAGCGCCTAGCGACGACGCGGCATGGGATGCCGGGGATCGTGGCGAGGTTGTACCGGGCCGAACGCGATCCGTTTGTGCGGTACATTTGCGAAAAATACCTCCCGCAGTTGCTGTGAACTCAGGGGTAGACGGGCTATCGCACCGCGGGAGCCCCATCAGATTTCGACTGAACTCCTACCGGCTCAACCCGCCTTTGTCATCAAAGTCCTAATCAATGACTATCTATGGGTTTGAAGCATATGGCGGGAGGGAGAGGTGTGCGCTGAGAGGGGGCCAAAAATACAGCAGCCGGAGCGCCTAAACGCTCCGGCTGTTGCGAAGTAAACGTCTGTCAGACTACTGAAGAGTCGGAAGCAGGTACGACGCGGGGGCGCTGTTCGCCGTGAACAGCTCGGTGTAACGACCGACGACGTCCGTGTTGCCGCCCGACCACGTGATCGTCAGCGAGCCAACCGGGTAACCCGAAGCCGTCGCGTTCGGAACCTTCACGCCTTCCGGACCTTCCGCGGTGGGATCGGTCTGAACCGGACGGAAGCCCACGCCCTGGCGAGCCTGAATGCGATAGGTACGCTTTTCCGGAGTCAGATCAGCGCCTTCCGGGCTGGTGTACTGGAAAGTCAGCAGAATCGGATTATCCGTCGTGTTCTTGATGCCAACGAAACCCGCCGGCGACGCATCGCTGGTGAAGTTACCGGCCAAGTCACGGTAGAACGGAACGCACAGAGTACCGGCAAAAGCAAAGCTCGCGCCAAGCACAAGCGCCACTGTAAGAACGAGATATTTCTTCATTGTCTCACTCACCTCCACAAGAGTTTGAATACACTTCGCTCAAGCCACGTTCGAAGGTTAGCATATCCGGCTTTCGCGTGTCAACACCTAAATTCTCACTCCTGTCGGAGAGCCCCACCGCCCCGCAGGCGGTCGCACAGCCGAGTCGCCCGCTGGGCAACCTTCGTATTCCCCAAGGCAATGCCGAGCGCACGGCTTGTTCCCACCAGGACCGCCGCCTCCCGGGCGCGGGTAATTGCGGTGTACAGCACATTGCGCTGAAGCATGGGATAGTGTTGGGTGCTCAGGGCGAGCACGACGACCGGGTATTCGCTTCCTTGGGCCTTGTGGATGGTGCTCGCGTAGGCCAGGGTCAGGTTATCCGCCTCCTCAAAAGGATATGTCACGCTACGTCCCTCAAAATCCACCTTCAACTCGCCGGCCTCCAGGTCCACAGCGCTCACAATGCCCGTATCGCCGTTGTAGACGTCCAGCTCGTAGTTGTTCCTGAGCTGCATCACTTTGTCGCCGAGCCTAAACCGTTGCCGCGGAACGGGTTCTCCGTTCGGATTCAGCGCAGCCTGCAAGGCCTCGTTGAGGCTTGCCACCCCGGTATCCCCTCGGTGCATCGGCGACAGCACCTGGACGGCCATCGGTGGAATCCCGAATTTCGTGGGAATGCGCTGGGTCACAAGTTCAACAACGGTCTCCAGCGCCCGGATTGGCTCGGGCCGATCAATGAGGAAGAAGTCTTTCTGATTGAATGCCGGGGCTTCGCCGCGGTTAATTCGGTGGGCGTTGGCGACGATTCCGCTCTCGGCGGCCTGGCGAAACACGGTCTTGAGCCAAACTGCCGGGACCACTCCACTGGCGATGATGTCCAGCAGCACATTGCCGGGGCCTACGCTCGGGAGTTGGTCCACATCCCCCACCAGAACCAGGCGCGTCTCCGGCGAGAGCGCTCTAAGTAGTTGATGCGCAAGGACGATATCGAGCATCGAGGTCTCGTCCAGCACCACCAGATCGGCAACCAACGGACGTGACTCATTTCGCGTGAACCCGCCCGCCTTCGGGCTGTATTCGAGCAAGCGGTGCAACGTGCGCGCCGGACGGCCCGTCGCCAGCTCCATGCGCTTGGCCGCACGGCCCGTCGGGGCGGCCAGTTCCATCGAGAAGCCCTTTTTCTCGAGGATCGCCAACAGACTGTTCAGGACCGTCGTCTTTCCGGTCCCTGGTCCGCCCGTGATTACGGCCACTTTGGAGCGCAACGCGGTTCGGACGGCGTCACGTTGTTCGTCGGAAAGGGTGATTTGGCGGTCTTTTTCCACCCAAATCAGCGCATTTTCCTCATGAATGGTGAGGTCTCGGCCGGGCGTCGCGATAAGCCGGAGCAGGGCCGTTGCGGCACCTTCCTCGGCCTGCCACAGCAGACGCGGATAGACCGCCTCCCCGTCGCGCCGGACGGCTTCGCGGGCTTCGAGCGCCTCCAGGGCGAGCGACAACCCGGAGGCGTCCTCGACGTCAAGGAGATGCGCGGCCGTCGCCAGAAGGCCTTCGCGTGGGCAGAAGGTGTGCCCCTCGAGAGCGGCCTGATCCAAGGCGTGTAACAGACCGGCTTCCAATCGCTTAGGCGAGTCCTTTGCTATCCCAATCCGCTCCGCGATGGCATCGGCGGTTCGGAAGGAGATCCCCACGATGTCCTCGGACAGCCGGTAGGGGTTGTCGCGCAACACCGCCACGGCGCGGTCGCCGTAGCGTTTGTAGATGCGAATCGCCTGGTTGACGCCGATGTTGTGCCCTTGCAAGAAGAGCATCACGGACTGCACCGCCTTTTGCTTGGTCCACCCTTCCCGGATGCGCGCGGCGAGGCGCTGTCCTATGCCCGAAACCCGCCGCAAGCGCGCAGGTTCCTCGTCGATGACGCGCAGGGTATCGGTCCCGAAGGTTTCCACGAGGCGTTTGGCGTATTTGGGGCCGATTCCCGGGATTAGCCCGGACCCGAGGTAGCGTTCGATGGCGTCCGGCGACACCGGCGCGACGGTCTCGTAGCGGTCGACTCGGAGCTGCGGGCCAAAGCGCGGATCGACCACGCGTTCGCCCCAGAGACGGACGTATTCGCCCGGAGAGACCGCCAACAGCTTTCCCACGAAGGTCTCGAGCGCGGCACCGGGCAAGGCCGGGCGAAGGCGTCCCACAAGAAAGCCGGTTTCGCTGTTCTCAAAGACAATGCGCTCCACCGTTCCCTCCAGACACGCGGGGGGATCGGGGGGCGGCATTCCGGGCAGACTTTCTCGGCTATCTTCTTCCACGATAACGCCTTATGGGGTACTCGTAAATCGGCGAACCACCATCAGATCCGTCGTGGCGCGCGGGCTGAGCGTGGCCAAATACAGGCACGCATGGGCAATATCTTCGGGGGCCATCCAGTCCGATTTGTCGCGGTCGGGCATGGCCTCTTCCGTCAGGCGCGTGGGCACGCCGCCCGGGCAGACGCTATGAATCGCGATATTATGCTCCTTGAGCTCCAGCGCGAGGGAGGCGGTCAGGCCGTTTAGCCCGTGCTTGGAGGCGCAGTAGCCGCTCTGATGCAGGTAGGGCTTCACCCCCGCGACGCTGGAAATGTTGAGGATGCGGCCTTCACGGCGGGCCATCATCGAGGGCAGGACGGCCTGGATGAACAGAAACGGGGCGGTGAGGTTTACATCCATCATGCGCTGCCATTCCTCGAGGGAAATCTCGAGAACAGGCCTAAAATGGGCATATCCCGCGTTGTTCACGAGCAGATCGATATGGCCGAATTCCCTCAAAGTCGCCTCGACCGTGCGGGCGATGTCCTCCGGCCGCGCGACATCGCAGGGAAGCGCCAGGGCATGAGCACCCGCCGCCTGAACCTGCGCCGCGGTCTCCGCCAATTCCGCCTCGGAGCGCGCGGCGAGCGCCACGTCGCACCCGGCCTGGGCAAAGGCCAGCGCAATGGCCCGGCCGATTCCGCGTCCGGCGCCGGTGACCAATGCCTTTTTTCCTGAGAGATTCATGGGGCCTCCTGTTCTGGCGAGAGAATAGCACATCGCCGGGTGGAAGCGTCGAGTAGAAATTTGATGGGGATCTATTGCCATTTACGGTGGAAATATATGTTTTCGTAGCCATTTGAGTGAGCCTGACAATCGAGACTATCGCACTTTCTAAAGATAGAGAAGGGTTGACACTGGACCCCTCTCGTGTTAAACTACCCATCGAACAGTGGGGAGGCCAATGTGCGGTGGCCCCATAAGCGCCCATTCTTGCTCAAGCCACACGGTGAACTTGGGCGCGCGTTCGGCGGGCTCTAGAGGTCTACTTGGGCTGCGGCTTACAATCGGGGAAGTCGCGAGGTGCATGTTGATACTCAGGGCGGACTTCGAGACGCAGACGGCACCAAATGCCGAATGCGAGCAATCTTGCTTGAGGTAGAGGTAAACGGATGCGGCCCAAGCGGGGGTTTCCCGTACGGGCGAATGTTGGGCAACCAACGATGGGGAGAAGGAGACAGTTATGAAGAAAGTACTAATGGTGCTGACTTGCCTGTTCGTGGCAAGCAGTGCCTGGGCCGGAACGGCCTATTATGGTGGTTTCGCGGCGGAAACCGGCGTGCCGGTTTTCGATGGTGTTACGGCGCCGACTACGATGGCGGACGTGAACAGTCCGGAAGCCGCTCCTGATCAGCCGGTGTGCACCGGCTTCAATACGCTGCTGACGACTTCGGGCGTTAACGGCACGCCGAAAATCAACTTCACGACGCGAGTCGCCGGCGGCGGCTTCGAGCGCGTGAATGTGAACGTTGGCCGCGTCAAGGGCGGTTTCACGCAAGACGGTACGCCGTCGCGCACGAACTACGTCACGATTGCCAACGGTACGGACTATACGTACGAGGCGCGCTGGGATGTTCCGGCGAATCCGATGTCGGCGTCGTGGAGTTCGACGGCGCTGTCGACCAATGCGCGCATGTTCATCGGCGCCGACTTTGATGGCGGTCCGCAGAAGCTTGGTACAGGCGCTGGCCAGATGGGTGTGGCCGGTATCGAGTGGCACGTGGGTCAAGGCAAGTGGCTGCTGTCCTCCGACGAGCAGAACGGCATCGGCGGCAACACGCCGCTGGCTACGGCCCCGACCCACTTCGCGATCAAAGGTGTGAAGCAGTACGTCGGAGGTTTCCCGCTGTTCCGTGCGGAATACAGCGTGGACGAAGGCACGACGTGGAGTTCGATGCCTTTTGGCGCTTTCACTGGCTATGGCGTTACTACCGTCTATGATTCGGTCGAATGGATCAATCTGAGCCATCCAACCTTTGTGGGCCTCATAGGCGATGTAGACATCAATGCTGACTACCTTGCGTGGTCGGTGCGTGGCGCTGCGGCGACCAATCTGTCCTTTATCGTCGTTGGCGGCGCAGGTGTGCCGAACGTCAACGCGACGTTGGACGCCGACAGTGACGGTATCCCGAACTACGCCGACCCGACCTATGACATCCCGGCCGGTTTTGGCGATCTCGACGGCGACGGTCTGCGTGACGGCCTCGAGGCGTTCTGGGGTACCTCTGAGTCGGATCCGGACACCGATGGTGACGGCATCCTGGACGGTATCGAAGCGGCGTTGTACCCGACCCTGAATCCGACCGTGTTTAACTCGGCGACTCTGCCGGTCGCGGGCGGTCTGGGCCTTGGTCTGCTGGGCCTTGGTCTTGCGGTAGTCGGCGCGCGTCGTATCCGCAAGTAGTTTCCGCTGAATTGAGTTTCCGCACAGTGTGCGGAGGCGAGAGTGTGAAGGCCGCTGGGCAATCCCAGCGGCCTTCCGCTATTTCAGGCAACGCGCACGGTTTCTATAGCGCGACTGCCCTCCACAAGCGCACTCAAGGCTATCGCATTAAAATCCGCCTTTGTCTTTCTCATAGCGCCGCCCCGGTGCGACCCATAGCGCCCGGCCTCCGTCCAGCGCTTCTAGCCGCTACGCAGTTGCCTTCACATACCCCGCCCGGCACGGCGGCATCGGGCAATCCGAGAATCGTCAGCTTGTTGAGCCCGGGATAGTTGTCCACCTCGATGGACAACGGGAACCCGTCAATGCCCAAGATCGCAGATAAATACGCGCGCGCTAACATTGTGAAACGCTACCCCTTAGCATAGTTACCCCCCAAGAGAATAGTGCCGAACGGTGAACAGGGAACAGTCGGTTTGCCATAAATAGTTGGACAATTTCCTCCGAAACGCGTCTATTATGAGCGTCAATGTTGATCTGGGGTGAAGGGTGGTAAGCGCGCAAGATTCAGGAGCGCGGCGCGCCGAAGGAGTGGGTAATGGAGACGATGATTTCCGCGTGTGGTCTTGTGTGCAGTCGTTGCGACGCCTACCGGGCGACCAAGGCGGGGGATGATGCCGCGTTGGAGCGCGTTGTGAGCGATTGGAAGGCGCGGTACAACATCCCGGAGTTGCGTGTGGAGCATGTTCGCTGCATGGGGTGTATGACGGAGAGCGAGCCGAAGTGCGACCATTGCGGGAAGCACTGCGGGATCCGGAAGTGCGTGGTGGGCAAGGGGCTTTCGACGTGCGCGCAGTGCGGCGACTTTCCGTGCGCTGAACTGAGCGGGTTCTACGCGCAAATGGAGAATCCGTCGGGGAAGTCCGTTCTCGCGATGATGACCGCGCTGCGCGAGGTGGAGCACGGAATGCACTCGGCGATCTAGGGCATTTTCACCGAGAATGCCTACGGCGCGCGTGTGGCGGATCATGGGACGTTTTTCCTGGCGCGACAAGTCCTATTGCGCGCAAAGTCTCGAGTTTCTCTTTTGCCTCACGCCCAAAGCCCCGAAAACTGCCGTTGATCGACAAGCAGGAGGCGAGTATCCTACCCGAGGGCTTGGCAGCCTGCTGGGCGTGAACAATGAAGTTGGACTAGGGAGGTCACATGAGTAAGCACCACATCACCCGTCGTACCTTCCTCGCCGGCAGTATCGTCCTGCTGGCGGGGTGCGCCTCTGGGCGCAAGCCGGCGCGTCCGCGCGCCCGTCGGTTGTCAGCCAATGAAAAACTGAACGTCGCGGTCATCGGGTGCGACGGCAAGGGTTCGAGCGACATCGTCGCGTGCGCGGGCGAAAACGTCGTGGCGCTGTGCGACGTCGACGATCGTCGCTTCGCGAAAGTGCACGAGCATTTCCCAAATGCGCCACACTATTCGGATTTCCGCGTCATGCTGGAGAAGGAAAAGAGCATCGACGCCGTGACGGTGTCCACCCCGGACCACATGCACGCGTATATCGCGCTGACGGCGATGGAGTTGGGCAAACATGTGTACGTGCAGAAGCCGCTGACGCGCAGCATCTCCGAGGCGCGCCGCCTGCTCGAGGCCTCCCGCCGCTATGGCGTGGTCACGCAGATGGGCAATCAGGGCCACTCGGGCAACGGCGTGCGGCAGTTCTGCGAGTGGGTTTGGGCGGATACCATCGGCCCGATCCGCGAGGCCCACATCTGGACCAACCGCCCCATCTGGCCGCAAGGCATGCCCCGCCCCACAAAGGTCGATCCTGTGCCCGCGTCGCTGAACTGGGACGCCTGGCTGGGTGTTGCTCCGGAACGCCCCTACGTGGACAAGGCGTATCACCCCTTCGTCTGGCGCGGCTGGTGGGATTTCGGCGCGGGCGCACTGGGAGACATGGGCTGCCACATCATGGACCCCGCGTTTTGGGCGCTGAAACTGGGCGCTCCGGACAGCGTGGAAGTGTTGATGCAGGAAGGCAACAACAAGGAAACCTTCCCGACAAAGTCGACCATTCGCTACGACTTCCCCGCGCGCAAGGGCATGCCGCCGGTCACGGTCTACTGGTACGACGGCCCCGGTAACCTGCCGCCGAAGCCGGATGGCGTCGCTTCATCGGCTGAACTGGGCGAGGGCGACAACGGCTCGTATTTCGTGGGCGACAAGGGCATCCTCACGACCGGCACCTATGGCGGTCGCACGCGTTTCGTGGGTGGGCTCAAGAAGTCTGAGGTGAAACTGCCAAAGGAAACCATCCCGCGCATCCCCAACGAGGACCACTCGGCGGACTGGCTGCGCGCCTGCAAAGGCGACCCCACGCCGCCGTGTTCGAACTTCGAATATTCGGTGCCGCTGACGGAAATGGTTCTGCTCGGCAACCTCGCGCTGGCCACGGGCAAGAAGATCCACTGGGACGCCAAGCGCATGAAGTGCAAGGGCGTGCCGGAAGCGGACCCGTTCATCAAACCGAAGTATCGCAAGGGCTGGGAAATCTAGGCAGTTCAAGTTCAACGGCGCAGAGACTTCTGAGGAGGTCTCTGCGCCGTTTCTGTTTCCTACTGTAGACCCTTTGGCGGACCAAGGACTTCGGCCATGACGATGGCATGCCGAAGGTCTTTGTGCGAGCCCATGAACACGCTCGTTCTGGTCTTCCGGGGTCTCTGCAAGGGTGCGGGTTTGGGCTTCGGCAAGGGACGCGTGGGCCCTTCCTGCGGTTCGGTGGCGGTGCGAACGGCCTGCGCCGCCCGTTTGCGCTTCTCCAACTCGCGCCGCTGGGCCTCAAGTTGCTGCGCCAACCGTTGACGCTCCGCGTGCGCTTTCTGTGCCGCCTGGCGTTGACGCTCGGCTTCCGCCGTCGCGCGTTGTTGCACTTCGCGCAGGGCTTCTTCGAGCGAAGGCATGCGCCCCTTGGCTTGGCGTTGCGGCTCAGGACGCCGCGCAGGGGGCGGCCCCTCGACGCCCTCCTCGCCTTCCTCCTCGATGTCCTCGCCCTCCTCGCCACGATACACCGGGCGCGGCGGAGCCACGGGCACATCCAACTGCGGGTTCGACGTGCCGTAGATGGTGCGGCGCGTAGCCTCCGGCAAGTCTAGCGCGGGCGGGCGCATGCGCTGGGCACGGCGTGCCGCTTCCTCGGCGGCGCGTTTCCGGGCCTCTTGTATCTTGGTGAAAACACTGCCGATCACACTGCCGAACACAAGCAGCAGCACGACGACCAGTTGAATGATATCGTCCATCGATCGACTCCCGGGGTTACCGGTTCGGACCGCGTTCCTCTTCACCGGCGGCGTCCATCTTCGAAATCGACGTCCGCATGTCCGTGTCCGCCATCACGTTCTTCATCCGGTAGTAGTCCATGATGCCCAGGTTGCCCTTGCGAAACGCCTCGGCCATCGCGCGCGGCACTTCCGCCTCGGCCTCGACCACGCGGGCGCGCATCTCCACCACCTGCGCGCGCATTTCCTGCTCGCGCGCGGTCGCCATGGCGCGGCGCTCTTCGGCGCGGGCCTGGGCGATCTGCTTGTCGGCTTCCGCCTGGCGAATCTGCAACTGCGCACCGATGTTGTCGCCCACGTCGATGTCGGCGATATCGATCGACAGAATTTCGAACGCCGTTCCCGCATCGAGACCGCGCGCAAGCACGTTGCGGGAGATGCTGTCCGGGTTCTCGAGCACCTTCTTGTGCGACTCGGCGGAACCGATCGTCGTCACGATGCCTTCGCCCACGCGCGCGATCACGGTCTCTTCGGTCGCGCCGCCGACAAGCCGGTTAATGCTCGTGCGCACGGTCACGCGGGCCTTGGCCTTGAGCTGGATGCCATCCATCGCGACCGCAGCCACAGTCGCCGGTCCGCGCGACGCGTCGGGGCAGTCGATGACCTTCGGATTCACCGAGGTCTGCACCGCCGCGAGAATGTCGCGCCCGGCAAGGTCAATCGCGGTCGCCTGCTTAAAGCTCAGGTCGATGTTCGCCTTGTTCGCGGCCACCAGCGCCTGCACCACGCGCACCACGTTGCCATTGGCCAGGTAGTGCGTCTCGAGTTCGTCTTTGGTGACGTTGAGTCCCGCCTTCTTCGCCATGATAAGGCTGTCGACGATGATCCGCGCGTTCACGTTACGCAGCCGCATGCCGATCAGCGCGACCATGCTGACGCTCGCGCCCGACAACCACGCGCGCAGCCACAGTTTGAAGAACGAGGCCACCACCGTGATGATCACCAGCAACAGGATGACCAGCACCAGCACACCAAACGCCATCAATCCTTGCATGGGAACTCTCCTTCCGTTAGTCCGTTATCTTCTCGACCACCACGCGCAGGCCGCTGGCCTCAATCACGCGCACCGGCGCGCCCGCGTCAATCACATCGCCGCTCGAAACGGCGTCAAGTCGCTGCTCGCCCACGCGCACCACGCCCGCCGGACGCAGCATCGTCACCGCGACGCCGGTCTGCCCGAGCAGCGAGGCGTCGGCGGTGTTGGCGGTAAAGCCTTCTTGGTTTGAGGAAAGCACGAGGCGCTTTCCCGCGCGGGTCTTGGGCAACAGATACATGCCCAGCAACACCACGAATACGGCCCCGATGAACTCGCCGAGGATAATGAAGAAAGCATACTCGGGGTAGTAATAACACCCCACCCACGTGCTGGCGACGAACGCCACTACGCCGAGGATGCCCAGCACCATGCCCGGCAAGAAAAACTCGGCAAGAATCAGCACCACGCCGACGGCGAATAGGCCCAAGGTCCAAAACAACGGATTCGTCATCCCTCACCTCCGCGCGTCGCTTCGAGCAGCGCGATCAACTGGCCGATCTCGATGCGAATGGACTGCATGACCTTAAGCCTTTTCATTTTCATTTCCTTCTCCGGAACGGTCTGCTAGCGTCCCATCGGTGTTGGCCACAAGCCTTTCCCTTTCCGCTCGATGCCGTTTTGCTTTCCTGCGGCCCATAAAAAAGAGTACCCAGTAAAGTTGGAAAAGAAAAGACGCCAACGACCAAAAGGCGACATTGCACGCTAGTCGGGCAAATTCCCATCCCGCCATTATGCTCAAGCCTGGCGCAGACCGGTAGAACCAAATAGGAAAGCCCCGGAGCTTCACAGGACCAATGGTTTCATCTCGCGAATGATCAACCCAGACAACAACAGAGCCCGAGAAATATGCCAAGATGGCCCCGAGAAATGGGGACACTAGTAGAGCGAGAAGAATTAGAGCGACGGCAAGAACTCGCTTCCACATGTTTCTTCCCTACATTGTCCCCGGATAACCAGAACACCAAACTCCAGCGCTGCCCTGGCGGCAGCTAATATTTCGTCATCCCTCACCTCCGCGCGTCGCTTCGAGCAGCGCGATCAACTGGCCGATCTCGATGCGAATCGACTGGATTACCTTCATCTTTTCGCCCGGGTCTTTGGGATCAGCCTCAGCCAGGTCCTCAAACGTTGAGATGACACCGGTTTTTTCTGGAAACATGCCGCGCGCCTGGTCCAGCAGCTTGTTGTAGCGCCGAGCCACGGGGGTACAGCTATAGTATCCCGCGCCCTGCTGTTGCAGGATCGCCAGATCTTCGATCAACTGACGCAGCATTTTGATCAACACTTCACGCATGATCCTGTTCCTTCGGCTCGAACGCCTTGACCACGTATTGGTTGCCCTCGGCCTGAATAATCACGATGGGCGTACCCGCTTCGATATATTCGCCGCGCGTCACGACTTGGATCGTGCGTCCGCCAAAACGCCCGCGCCCGGAAGGACGAAGCACAGTCGCCGCGACGCCTTCGAGCCCGAGCGCCATGCGCTCGTCTTCCTCGGTCTGCACGACGTAGCCCGATTCCGGCAGTTGCACGCCCTCGAACACAATGCGCCCGTACAGCGGCGTGCGCGGCAGGAAACGCCATATCGCCGCCAGCAGCACGCCCAACGAGACGACAAACACCACGAACGACTGCATCGCGTCGTAGAGGCGGTCGTAGTCCCAGGAATACTGCGGGATGGTCACGCGCGTCAGCGCGAGGTAGATCCCCGCGAGTATGCAGAGCACCCCGCCCACGCCCGCAAACCCAAATCCGGGGATAATGAAGATCTCCGCGGCGAGCAGGGCCAGTCCCGCGATGATCAGCAGCAGATCGAGCCAACTGGCGAGTCCCAACACCATGCGCGCGCCGAAAAATAGAAACAGCGCCGTAATGCCGATAACGCCTGCCAACCCGAACCCCGGCGTTTTCATCTCGATGTACAATCCGCCGACGCCGATCATGAGGAGTAAACCCGCGATGGTCGGACTCGTGAGAAACCGAAACACGCGCTCCGCCGCGGTGATCACGATTTCTCGTCGTTCCACTTGCGCGAGTTGGTGGTAGCCGAGCGCCTCGTCGAGACTATCCACGACGGCCTGCGTCACGCCATAGCGCTGGGCCTCGACGCTGGTAAGCGTCAGCAACTTCGTGTCGTCGTCGACCAGCCAACTGCCATCCGTCGCCGTTTGCGCGGGGGGCGCGGGTACGGCCGATGGCGCGGGCGCCCCCACCGCTTCGCGCGCGGCCTGACGCAAGGCCTCGCCCGTCGAGCCTTCCGGCGCAAGCGCATCCACCACGCGCTCAACGGTTCGTGCAACGGAGGTGTGACTTCCGCCCTGGCCTGGGTTTGAACGGTAGACGCGGACGCGTCCGTCGGGGCCCGTCACGGCGCGCAACGCGGCGTCGGCATCCACCATCGCCTCGGCAATGTCGGGGTTATGTCCATTCGCTTCGGCGAGTGCGCGCATCTTCGCGCGCATGAACGAAACTTCTTTTTCGCCCGTGGGCAACGTGCCCTCGGCGGAAAGCATGACCGGCTGGGCCGCGCCGATATTGGTGCCCTTGGCCATGATGATGTCTTTGCAGGCATACGAAATCAGCGCGCCCGCGCTGATCGCGCCTTTGCCCTCGATATACGCGATCGTTGGACACGGCGCTTTCATCAACGCGTCGGCGATATCCACCGCCGAATCAACCCGCCCGCCGAAGGTATCCACCCGCAGCACCAGCGCCCGCGCGCCCGAGGATTCACGAATCGCGCGTTCGACCACCACGGCAAGGCCTTCGTCCACCATGCCCGTGATCGGACAGACGACGATGTAATCCTGCGGGGCGTCCGCGTTGGATTCGGCAGGCTCGGCGGCGAACGCCGTTGCGCACACATACAGCGCACATAACCCTGCGCATAGGAGCATTCGCAGAAAATTCACTCCACGCACTCCCTTGTTTGGCGGAATCCCCAGTCTCCACCTTACCCATTCCATGATAGCGGAACTGGATCGCCGGAAAAACATTTTTCGAGAAGCCCCTCCATCGTATAATGGAAGACAAACTGGCAAGGAGAATGCACATGACTCCCACATGCAATAACACGATCGAATGCACCTGCACCTACAGCTCGTGTTCGCGGCGTGGCAAGTGCTGCGAATGCCTGCAATACCACCTCAAGCGCGACCAGTTGCCCGGCTGCTGTTTTCCGCCCGACGCCGAGCGCACCTACGACCGCTCGTTCAAAGCGTTCATCAAAGCACGGAGCTGATTATGTCCGACACGACACGCGCATACCTGCTTTACTCGCATTCCCTGGGCGACGTCACCGCCGAAACCGACGGCAACCGCCTCGTAAGCGTGACCCTGCACCACGGCCGCGCGAAGGACGTCGATTCTGGACACGCGCCCGCGCTGATCGCCAAACTGCAGAAAGCCTTCGAACGCTATTTCGCCGGACGCCACGAAACATTCGGGGGGGTTGAATTGGATCTTTCGCAAGGCACGCCCTTTCAACAAACGATCTGGCGCGCGTTGCGCGAAGTCCCTTGGGGTACGGGTACAAGCTACGGTGCCTTGGCTGAGCGCGCACGACATCCCCGCGCGGCGCGCGCGGCGGGACAGGCCGTGGGGGCCAATCCCTTTCCCATCGTCGTCCCCTGCCACCGCGTACTTGCCGTGGGCGGCGGTTTGGGCGGATTTTCTTGCGGATTGGACTGGAAGCGCGCGCTACTGAATCTGGAAGGCCTTCCCTTCCGCGAGCCGCCCTCACCAACCTGAAGCCCAGAACCGCACACCCCCGCAAATTGCCGCCCCCCTGGGCGAAACGATACTATATCGCCTCTATTGGGCTGCGCCGATGGCGAGGACGTTTTACACAAAGCAAGAAGGGTGATGAATTGAGTACGCATGCTTTCGATATCGAGAATGGGCCGGGGCCGCACCCCTGGACGCATCTGAGTCCTTTGAATGACGCGCGCGATTTTCATTTCGCGCTGCTCGCCGATCGTAGCGGGGGCATCCGCGACGGCCGTCTGCAACAGATCATCGAGCGTATGAACCTTTTGCGCCCCACGTTCGCGCTGCACATCGGCGATCTCATCGAAGGCGCGCCGCACGACATGAACGAGGTGAACGCGCAGTGGAACGAAGCCCTCGAGCTGATTAAGCCCATCGAAGCGCCGCTCTTTCTCGTTCCCGGCAATCACGACGTGAACAATCTCGCGCAGATCGAGGTGTGGAAGCAACGGATCGGCGAACTCTATTACCATTTCGTCTATCAAGATGTGCTGTTCCTGATTCTGCACACGGAAGACCCGCCCGGAAAACAGCTCAGCGACGCGCAGGTGGCGTACGTGGCGAAAACGCTGGACGAACACCCGGACGTGCGCTGGACCTTCGTGTTTCTTCATGTGCCGCTATGGCTCTACGATCACGAGCACAATTGGGAGAAGGTCGAGGCGTTGCTGCATGGGCGCAAGCACACGGTTTTCGCCGGGCACATGCACGAATACGTGAAGTATGAGCGCAACGGCGGCAACTACATCATCCTTGCGTCGAGCGGCGCATGGAATCTCATGCGCGGCCCGGCCTATGGCGAGTTCGACCACATCACGTGGGTGTCGGTGACGGATGACGGCCCGCGCGTCGCGAACCTCACAGCCGACGGGCTGCTCAATGAGAACGCGAACACCGAGGCCATGTACACCGAACTCATGCCGTTGCGGCGCGGGGCGGCGGTCACGTCAGGGGGCGTCCAGAGCGACGCCACGTTCACCGGCGGAACCGCGCGGCTGCGCCTGTACAACCCGCTCCCGCGTCCGTTGAAACTGAAGGCCCTGGTGCATCCTTCGCGTCAAGTGCAGCCCGCGTTGACCTGCGTGGAACGAGATCTCGCGCCGGGCGAAGAGGCCGTCACGGATATCGCGTTGTCGCCATCCGCACCACTGCCCGCGCGCGACGTGGACCCGCTCCGCGTGACGTGGCGCGCCGAGACGAACTATCCAGACCGCGAACCGGTCGTCATGACCGGCGCGCACCGTATCATCATAGAGCCCAAGCACATTTGCCCCCGACGAACCTTCTCCACCCGCGTCGATGCGCGGCTCGACGGTTGGCCCGCGTTGCCGTGGCGCTGCATCGAGCCCGGTCAGGTCACGCAGTGTCCGGCCGAGTGGTCCGGCCCGGCGGACACCTCGTTCGATTTTGGCGTGGCCTATGATGACGACTATGTCTACGTCGCGGTGCGCGTGCGCGACGATTTTGGCAAGTTCCGCGCGCGCAAAGACCCGTGGCGCAAGGACAGTGTGATGATCCGTCTTGACGCGCGCCCCGAAGCCGAGCGCGCGCCGCACTATCGTCCGTATGTGAACCCCAACATGGACTGGGAACTGGCGCGGCACTTTGGCGATTACCCTGGCGCGGGAGCGTTCGACGAGTACGTCTTTGCCGGGCTTTCACTTGGCGCGACGTCGGACGTGTGCACAATCTACGAGGAAGCGCGCCAACCCGAAGGACTGCGCTATGCGTGCGTGCCGGTGGAGGGCGGGTTCCAGGCGGAAATCGCCGTACCTGCCGATTACCTCAATGCGCGACAAGGCGGGCGTTGGACGTCGTTCCGGCTCAACATCAGCGTGTTCGATTTCGATGGCAACTATGCCGGTCCGCACAAAGCGGTCTGGTGGCGACCGGAATGGAACTCGCCCGAGGACTTCGAAGGCTCCGGAACATTTGTAAGGGACTAAAGGGTGAGTAAAGTTTGACTCCGCCCAACCGCGAGCACTCTCGGTTGAGCGGAGTCTTTGGTCGAATAACGGCACGCGCTGCATGATTTTCTAAAGTTACCCGGCAGAGAAGTCGATTTGACATAGCTTCCCACTTCCATATAATGGCTCGCTAGCAGTTAACAATGTCACGAGGACGTAGATGAAGAAAGTAGTCATTATTATCGGCGCAGGCCCCGCAGGCCTCACCGCTGCATATGAACTCCTTCAATATGACGATGCGCACCCCATTGTACTAGAGGCCACAGACCACATCGGGGGCATCTCGAAGACCGTTTGTTATAAGGGTAATCGAATCGATATCGGCGGTCACCGGTTTTTCTCCAAGTCCGATGCGGTGATGAACTGGTGGCAAGATATTCTTCCAGTGCAGCGAGAAAATATCGATATTGACAAAACCGAAAAGGTCATGTTAGTGCGTTTTCGCCGTTCACGCATTTACTTCTTGAGACGGTTTTTTGACTACCCCATCAGCCTTACTCCAGGGACTCTTGCGAATCTTGGACTGTTCCGAACAGTACGCATTGCCGTTAGCTATCTTCGTTCTCTTCTTTTTCCAATCAAGCCCGAACTGAATCTCGAGGCTTTCTTCATTAACCGTTTTGGGCGAGAACTCTACAACACGTTTTTCAAGTCATATACGGAGAAAGTCTGGGGCGTTCCCTGCATCAGTATTAGCTCGGAATGGGGCGCGCAACGGATCAAGGGGCTTTCGGTGCTTCGGGCAGTATGGCATATTCTCAAAAAGTTTGCGCCGCGTTCGCAGGATGTGCGGCAGAAGGAAGTAGAGACATCCCTTATTGAGCAGTTCCTCTACCCGAAATATGGCCCAGGCCAGATGTGGGAGAGCGTTGCCGACCTCATTCGAGAAAGGCATGGCGAGATACACATGAAGGCCAAGGTCGTGAGCATTCTCCGGGAGGATGACCGAATCGCAGCCGTTGAGACGGAAGATACCGACACTGGCGAGCGCAAAATCTGGAAGGGGCAATATTTCATATCAACGATGCCTGTAAAAGACCTCGTTGCGCACATCAACCCAGCTCCCCCACGAGACGTGCGCGACGTGGCGGATGGGCTTGTATACCGGGACTTCATCAGCGTCGGACTCCTGCTTCGCCGACTCAAACTCAAAGATCCCGCCGTGCCTGATGGAAGGATTACCGACAACTGGATCTACATTCAGGAGCCGGATGTTCAAGTGGGACGCCTTCAAATATTTAACAACTGGAGTCCCTACATGCTTAAAGATCCAGAAAATACCGTCTGGATCGGGCTCGAATACTTCGTCAACGAGGGTGACGCATTGTGGACAAAATCTGACAACGATTTGTCAGACTTGGCCGCCAAGGAACTCGAGATGATCGGGATCATCGACGTCGTTGATGTGCTTGATTCGGTGGTGATTCGGGAACCCAAGGCATACCCCGCGTATTTTGGAACTTACGATAGATTCTCCGTTATTCGCGCATTCACGGACAGCATTCCCAATCTCTTTTGTGTTGGCCGCAATGGGATGCACCGCTATAATAACCAAGACCACTCGATGCTCACCGCTATGGCATCTGTCGACTGTATTGTCCAGGGAAAGACCGATAAAGGACATGTCTGGAGCGTCAATGCCGAGCAGGAGTACCATGAAGAAAAGGGTGCGCGCGACAGCAAGATATAGCGGTACCGATAGGTGATGTATCGCCGGTTTTACTGCGCGATGGAGGAATTGCGAGATGCCACTCCTTAGCGATATTGCCAGTAATAAGAAATTTGCCTGGTTTGTGGAGCCGCTGCCTAAGGAAGCAGCTATCCTTGAAGTAGGGTGCGGTGATGGGGCAATGGCCAAGAGGGCCCGACAGGCCGGTTGGACACGGTACGCCACACTCGATCTGCGTGATGTGGGAGCAGATTTTACTGGCGACATCTTACGATATAGAGAACTAGGCCTTAAGGAAGCATCTTTTGACGCGATTATTGCTTTCGAAGTGGTCGAGCATGTTCATTGCTTCCGGGAATTCCACGATCTGCTCAAGCCTGGCGGATTGCTCCTGCTCACCTCGCCCATCCCTGAGAGAGATTGGATCCTTCAGATTCTTGAGTTCGCCGGGCTAAACCAGAAGCGGACTAGTCCACACGATCACCTCATCCATTTTAAGCGAATCCCCTTCTTCACCATAGAAAAATACAAAACCCCAGCCGGTCTGGCGCAGTGGGGCAAACTGAGAAGAATTGACTAAAGGGGAAACGACGGCTATCAGTCATATCTCTGAGATAAGCCCATGCTGGCGTATTTTTGCAAGTTACAATGCTTGCTGATCCAACGCCGTCGTGAAATGCGCTAGGGGCGCCGGCACAGAAAGAAAGCCGAAATGCCTAGCAACGGGGGGCAGCTTTCCTGGGGTGCTGTTGCGATCACCTTTCATCGCCCTCGGTACTGCTGACGTGCGTCTTGCTTTCGAAAAGCTAATCGAATACCACTGCTGTCCGGTTGTTTTTGAGGTTGTGGGTTGTAATTTGAGTTTTGCCAATGTGTTATAGACGGTTTTGGGAGTGATCGATATGGGAATCGGAATAGACTTGGGCCTTTCCAATCGTGTAAGGACGCGAGGAACGA
>JBHELB010000044.1:0-53790 GCA_041859045.1 Candidatus Hydrogenedentales bacterium
ACGTCAAAATCTTACTCGGGCTGTACATGGTCTTTTCCTCCGGGTGGACCCTGTTTCGTCAACTTGAGCCCATTTTAGACGGAGTCAGACCATGTACGCCCTCTATTCATGCACCCCTCACAAAACTGGGGATCGTTGAGAAATGCGCACGGCGAATTTGACATAGCCCCTCCGCACGTGCTACCTTTCGCACCGCTTGACGGGCCTTCTCCCTGCGGGTTTGACCTGCGGGTTCCTGTCTTCGGCGTCCCCATCGTCTAGCCTGGCCTAGGACACCGCCCTTTCACGGCGGCGACAGGGGTTCGAATCCCCTTGGGGACGCCAATATTTTTCTTACTCGGCCGTTTCGGCCTCTCCGCTGGCTTTCCCTCTCCGCTTTCTCCGCGCCTTCTGCTTGCGGATTTTCGCCTGCCGAAGCGCCTCGGGGCTACCCTTCCCCAACTGTCGCGCTTCAAGCAACTCGCACAGCCTGCGCCGGGCGTAAAACCGGTTCAACGCCTGCGAGCGCGCCCGCTGCATCTTCACCTCAAGCGATGTTGGGGTGTGCCGAAGAAACACGCAGGTAGCGCTCCGATTCACGTGCTGTCCCCCGGGACCGCCCGACGTGATGAAGCGCTCCTCTAAATCCTCCTCGCGCAGACCGCATGCCTGCATGCGCGCGGCGAGTTCCGCCTCTTTGGCCGGTGTCACTCCGAATCGTGACATAGGCTAAGGAATTCGCACGGTCCAGGTGCGGGGGTGTTCGGCAAAGTACTGGAACGAAACCGCTGGAAACGTCTCGGCGAGATGGCTGCAGAGGCTTTCCATCCCCCACATTTCGCTTGTACCGTGTTCCACCGTGACGATCGCCGCGCCCATCTCGGCCAAGCGCTCGCGCACAGCCCAGTAACAGGCGCCGTCGTAACAGACCAACATCACATCCGCGCCCGACTCCACCATCTCTTTGTCTGGACCAATGCACCCCACTCCGAGCGCCACCTTAGTGATTGTTCGTTCCGGATCGCCCATGACCTGCACACTGTCCTCGCCCAGCGGCGCGATCCGTTTCAGGACATATTCCGCGAACGCGCGCAACGTCTTCGGCTCGACTTCGTAGAGCCCGTGGTAGTTCCACACGCTCCCCTCGGCTACCCGCCGCGTTAGTCCTAATCCGCGCGCCCACGAGTCACGGATGCCCAGTTCGGGCCAGTTATCCCACGAGTCATGCGCGCGAAGAATCACCAGACCGGTCTTGTCCAGATACGCCTGCTTGGCAATGCCCGGCTCGAGCGTGCGCCAATGCAGTTCGCCCACACTATGATCCCAAAAGGTCGGCTCATGCACGACAAGCAATTCACAGCCCGCCTCGTGCGCCGCCTGGATGTTCGAAAGGGAAGGAAACCAGCAGACTCCGACTTTGCTCAGGGCGCGTCCTGGATCGCCTGCCTTAATCCCGTCAACCGTGTGCGCACGATCCACCCACGGGCTTTTGGAAATGAGGTATTCATGAATATCCAGCGGTGTGACCATCGAAATATTCTCCTTCTGAAGCCCAACTCTAGCGGAGAGAACGCAGTCACTCAAGTCGGTCGACTGTCGGGCCAAAAACAAAACGCCGCCCTACGGGATTCCGCAGGGCGGATGTATACGTCAATGGCCTCGGTACGCGCGGACTACGCCGTCACATTCAGGTTTGCGCCCACCATGGGGTCCGCTGCAAGAACAGTCTGGATGAGCTGTATCACCTGCGTGCCGACGTTCTGCGTGCCGGCATTTCTGTCCGGCACTGACTGCGCACGGTACATTCCTTGTACCGGTGCAGCGGTGACTCCGGCCCCGACGCCGCTTGTCATGGCGACTGTCATCATCGGGGACCTCCTTATCTGCCTTGGCGCTCCTCCGTGAGCGCCTGCTCATTCATTTTATCGGACACCCGGTCGGAAACTTTAGTCACGATTCCCGGACTCGAAGCGCAGCGTAAATTATTTTCAAAAAAAGTGTTACGCGATGCCACAGCTGTAAAAGAAAACAATCGTATTAAGGGGCTGTCCGGTCCGGAGACGGGGCCGAGTTGACCAATTTCAGTGTCTTCTCCATGAATATCTCGCCTGTATTCTCGCCCAAAGAGGTCGTCGTTATGTAGCGGTATCGGTCGAAACTATCGTAATCGACTCGGGTTAGGATGTATCCGAAGGCGTCATTCGTGAGTCCAAACAGGAAATTATGTTCGCCCCTCATTTTGCGCTTCAGGTAATATCCAATATTGGGGAGGGCCTCGCCGGGGATCGTCAATATCTGCGCATTCCCCAACGTAACGAGATTCACCTGTGTCGTCACTGTCCAGTCCTTTGAATAAGCCGGTCGAACCGCGACGTTTTCAAACATGGTCCGCATTAGCTTGGACTCGATCGGTAACTTCAACATTGTAAAGTTGTTATGGAGGGAAGGAGCTTCTTGGGCAGGGACACTCGCCACTACCCGCAGCGCCTCGTCCGCGAGGCGTGTGCCGATGCGTTGGCATTCCTCCCACGTCAAGCGCTCAGTGCCGTTCGGGCCGCGGTTATCCGCGGTTATCATCCCCCCCTGCGCTCCATTCATGAAAATGGCGGTCCCCCCGCCCTTTTCCTCGATCCGTCCATAGAGTGGTCCGCAGAGATC
Organism: Candidatus Hydrogenedentales bacterium; assembly: GCA_041859045.1. Lineage (GTDB taxonomy): Bacteria > Hydrogenedentota > Hydrogenedentia > Hydrogenedentales > SLHB01 > JBHELB01. Next base: position 2,638 of record JBHELB010000044.1, read on the forward strand.
GGGAGAAAGGATGCCCTGAGAATCGCCTATGATTTCGGGATGGATCGCGTAGTTGACCAAGGTAGCCAGCGCCGTTCCGTTGGGGCGTACAAACTGGATCACGCCAACGCGCGGATCGTAAAGGTCTTCGGCGTAGTAGTTGAACGCGATCTTCCCCTCCGCCTTGTCTACTGCGATCTTGACCCCAACAGGTTCAAGGCGCTCATTGGCCTCGTTGATAGCTTCCGCCATCTGTCGACACACCCGCTCCAGATAGCCCAAATCCGCATCCGTCTTCTTGGGATCGTCCGCGCTCGGGAACCCATAGGTGTCAGGGGCGCTGTGGGTATGTGTTGCCCCGATGAGAATGTTCTGCGGCGGAATCCCGGGTATGAGGGCACGTACTTTGTCTCCCAGGGGGGCAGGGAAACCAAGGAAATCGCCGCTTGCGATGGCGACTTTCGTTCGAGCACTCGCGAGCACCAGGGCACGCACCGTAAGTTCGCCCTGCTTGGTGTGTGCGGGTTGGGAGGCTCCCACGCCGCCACTCACGGGGAGTAGCGGATTTGGGGTAACGATCCGCGTGGCGGCTGCCGCTAGAAATTCCGCACAAGAAACAGAAGGAAACAATAAGAAACAAGAAGGAAACACGAGAAACAGCAAAACGATACGCGCCATCGTCCGTCTCCGCGTCTGCTCGCCCTTAAGACGAGTGTTCTACTGCGCCCAAAGTCCTCGCTCGCCTTGCTAGCGTCTCGTCAATTTGTCCTTCAATAGCGAAAGCTGGTCCTTGAGCAACGTATTGGTCAGTGGTCCCTGAGCCCCGGCATCTGCTGTGGGCTGGGAAGTCTTGTCTCTGAACTTGGACCTCTCTCGCCCGTCGCCACGCTCTCGGGAAGGTCGACTTCTCTCTCGACGAGGGGGATGTGGAGTCGACTCAGTTGACCCTGGGACGCGACGGGGACGTTCCGAGCGCTCGGTTTCCTGCTGCATAGGTGCAGGCCCAGCGCTCTGCTCCATGTCGGCCCCGGGACCGCTCCTGCGTCGTGAGGGCTGCTGAGAAGGCGGCATTAACGCCTTCATCGACAGAGAGATACGCGGTGCAGCCCTATCTACTTTAATCACCTTAACCTTTACCACGTCACCGACCTTAACCAATTCCCGCGGGTCCTGTACAAAGCGATTTGCCAACTCGGAGAGGTGGACCAAGCCGTCCTGGCGGACGCCAATATCCACAAACGCGCCAAAATCGGTGACGTTGGTCACCGTACCCTCCAATTCCATGCCCTCTTCGAGTTGGTCGACCCGCTCTACCCCTTGAGTTACGCGAGGCGGAGTAAACGCGCCGCGCGGATCGCGCCAAGGAGTCATCAGCTCCCGGCGCACCACCTCAAGGGCCAACGGCCCACCTAACGCTTCGGCAAGCGCCGAGAATTCCGGCGAAAGCAGTACCGCCTCATTTCCAAACAGTTCCGCAATGGAGGTTCCTTTACTCAGCGTAAATTCCTCCAGAACGGAATACGCCTCGGGGTGAATCCGTGTGGCGTCCAGGGGATTTTCGCCACCCGTCACCTTCAAGAACCCGGCACACTGCTCGAACACCCTAGGGCCGACCCCATCGACGTCGAGCAATTGTTTCCGGGAGGAAAATGGGCCGTGCGCCGTGCGGTATGCGCAGATTTTTTCGGCGGTGGCGGGCAGGATACCGCTAACATAGCGGAACATTTCCTCTGGCGCGGCATTAAGATCGACGCCGACTTCGCTCACGCAGGAGACAAGCACATTGTGCAAGCCCTCACGCAGCGCTCTTTGGGCCACATCGTGTTGGTACTGCCCGACGCCGATATGTCTCGGATCGATCTTCACCAACTCAGCGAGGGGATCCTGAAGACGCCGCGCTATGGCGACCGCGCTACGGCTCGCCGTGTCAAGGTCGGGAAATTCCTCCCGGGCAAGGCGTGAGGACGCGTAAGCCACTGCCCCGGATTCATTTACCAACGCGACATACGGGCGTGTATCCTCGGGAAAGGTCGACACCACCTCACGCGCCCAAGCGACGGTATCCCGTCCGCCGGAAGTGTTTGCGACGGCGAGCGCGCGCACCGCATTCTCCGCTATCAAACCCTGTAGAATCGCCTCCGGGGTGCTGGAGGTTTCCTCGGCGGCTTGTTTCGATAGTGTCGTTGCTGAGACCAGCGAACCGCGGGCATCCAAAACGACAGCGACACGAACCTCCTGTCCTGAGGCCAGGGGAACGAGTCCGATCACGGGAATAGGGCCGGCGGCGGGAGCCATTAGCAGGTTTCGCGTGTTTTCCCGGAAGACGCGGATCGCCTCGGCCTCCGCATTCTCTCTCAGGACACCGAGTACCTGTTCCTCGAGAAGCGGGCGCAGATGCCGAAGGTAGGCATCCTCGACAACAAGCCGAAGCTGCGCTTCGAACTCCGTACCAAGGGCCTTGATATACCGGGACGTCAACATTTCGAGCGCCGCTTGATCGTCGGTCTCCAGCGTCATGCGCAGGAAACCGTCCTTTACGCCGCGTAATACGGCCAGATACCGGTGAGAAGGAACTTTTCCTATCTCTTCCGAATAGGTGTAATACGTCTCGTATTTCGTCTTTTGGCCTTCGGCGTTCTTCGTGGGCACGGCGACTATCCGTCCCGTGCGGAGCATACCTTGGCGAAGCTCCGAGCGAAGCACCGGATCGACAGCGATGTTCTCGGCGAGTATCTGCCGCGCTCCTTCAAGCGCTTCCTCGGCAGACCCCACCGCCTTATCGCTACGCACAAAAGGGGCGGCCAAGGCTTCTAGGGAGACCTCGGTCTGCTCCTGCGCCCAGAGCATATCCGCAAGTACGGCAAGGCCCTTGTCCCGCGCCACCATCGCCTTCGTGCGACGTTTCTTGCGCAATGGCGCAAACAGCTCTTCCAGTTCGACCTTGTCCGTGCTTTCCTCGACGCGCGCGCGCAGTTCCTCATCGCATTGCCCCTGTTCCGCCAGTGCCTTGAGCAGGGCGTTGCGCCGATCGGTGACGCCGATGAAATAGGTGTTTCGCTCCGCGATATGATCAAGTTGCTCAATCGTGAGCGCATTGACGGCGTCTTTTCGGTAATGCGCAATGAACGCGGGGGAAGAACCTCCATCCAGTAGACGGATGGCGGAGGCCACATACGGAGGCGCGGCCGAGACCTCGGAGGCGATCAACTCGACAAATCGGTCTGAAATCATACCTTCCCCACACAGTGTGCGCCAAAACAGACGCGGTTCCGAGTACAAAAAGCCAGTCTACCAGAAATCCGAAAGGGCAACAATCCGACCAGCGCACTCTCCTTGACGTCCACCGCTCTTGGGCGCTATCGTTAGGATCATGAAGAGGTCAGAAGTCAACAGAAACGTCACCACGGCATTTGTAGTGGGCTGTGCGACGCTGCTTTATCTCCTGCCGGGGTGCGCCACTGCGCAACGTGCGGTGAGTGGCCTTATTGGCGGCACAGCGCGCACCGTCAACACCGCCACAAAATCTCTGCTGCCCGTGGCGCGCGAGGCGGATGCGTATCGCGTGGCGCATGAGCAGGCAAAGGCGCAACGCAAAGCCCAGGAAGAAGCTGAACGCGAGCAAAAACGTTTGGTGAAACGCCTGACCGTGCGCCAGAACTACAGTGGCGCGAAGTCGGGGACACAAACCGGCGCCAACGCAAAACCGAAGAAACACGTTGTGATTGACGCGACGCCGGGCGAGCAGGAGGCGAAAGACCTCAAAGGCGGGTGGCGTCGCCAGAAGAATTAGAGTAGAAACTCTGGCGCGGGACGGCTTCTACGCCTCTCGCGCCAGAGTGTTTCCAACAGCGTCTACGCGCCAGCCGTCTGCAGCGCCTTGGTCAGTTCGGTCTTGGAAGTCACGCCCACAAAGCGACTTACGACCTCGCCATCCTTGAGGACGAGCAGCGTGGGAATGCTCGATACATCGAAACGCATGGCAAGCGACTGTTCGTTATCGACATTGACCTTGCCCACGCTCGCCTTGCCCGCGTACTCCTTGGCGAGTTCGTCGATTACCGGCCCCATCATGCGGCACGGGCCACACCACTCCGCCCAGAAATCCACGAGCGTCACCCCATTCGCCGTAATCCCTTCAAAATTGGCGCCGGTCAGATCCTGCGCGTTGCTCATGTCTCACCTTCTCCTTTGCCTGTGTCTTGGGATGCAGTTTCCTGCCCCTGTCTCCAAATGCAACAACCGCCGGGTGTCCGGCGGCAAGGGGTATTATAGCCAAGTTCAACGATTCCGGCAATAGGACGACAAGTTTTCGGTTCGGAGCGTCGCCATTTTCTTACCTTGAGACTGGCCGTAGAGTTTGAAACCGAGGTTGCATTTCATACGTCGGATTTGGATACTAGACAAAGTCCTGTAACAGAGAGAGTCTTCTATCAATGAGAACCGTACCTTGCCCCTGCTATGGCGAAACGCTCGACCGTTTTGTCCGTCCCACAGTCTTGGCCGTGCTGGCGGAGGCTCCGGAAGGACTGCATGGCTACTTGATCTCTCAACGACTTGAGAAGGTGGCCCTTTTCAGCGGGAATCCTCCCGATCCCACGGGTTTGTATCGGGCGCTTAAGTCGATGGAAGAGGACGGGTATCTTACCTCCGAATGGGACGTTGAAGGGGGCGGCCCGGCAAGACGCATTTACCGCCTTACAGGCAGTGGGCGCGAATGCTTGGCGCACTGGGCGGCCACGCTGGAGTCCTACAGCAAGAATCTCGAGCAGACGTTGAAATTCATCAAGCAACAACTTGTGCCTCCCCCTAAGAAGCATCCCCGATGAACCGTTTATGCCTCTGGGGATTTGTGTTAAAGGAATGTGTTGCCGAGACTGTCGGCACGTTCATACTCGTGTTTTTCGGTGTGGGGACTGTTCACGCGGCTGTGCTGATGGGAGCCCAATCCGGCATTTGGCAGGTAGCGGTTGTGTGGGGCGTGGCAATTTCCCTGGCGATCTATGCCGTGGGCGCAATTTCCGGAGCACACATCAACCCCGCGATGACGATCGCGTTTATGGCGTTTCGTGGATTTCCCGGGCGAAAAGTCCCCTGGTACATCGTCTCTCAGATCTTGGGCGCCTTTTTCGCGGCGGCACTCTATGCGCTATTTGGAGACGTGCTGCGCGCTTTTGAAGCGGCCGAGGGGATTGTGCGCGGCCATGCGGGCAGTGAGCTCTCGGCCATGGTCTACGGTGAATACTTCCCAAATCCCGCCGTAGTGAAGGCCCTTCCGTGGCTCGCAGGACGCGTTGGTGAAGCTCAGGCAATGGCGGCCGAGGGGAGCGGCACCGCGCCTCTCGCTTTTTTTGTGTTTGCGTTGACCGACAAACGAAATTCGAGCGCCCCTTCCAGCCCGCTGATTCCCGTGTTCATTGGCCTTTCCGTGGCAATGCTGATCTCGGTAATCGCCCCTCTCACACAAGCAGGGTTCAACCCCGCGCGCGATTTCGGGCCGCGTTTGTTCGCCTACTGGGCCGGTTGGGGCTCTGTTGCCATCCCAGGTCCCAACGGCGGTTTCTTTACCGTCTACATCCTTTCTCCGAGCATCGGCGCGCTTGCCGGGGCCGGAGTCTATCAATACGCAATTCGGCCGAATTTTGTGGCTGATGCCAAGGAAGAAGAGACCATTTGTAGCGAAACGCCGCAATCGTTTGCGGAAGAGGCTGGACAATGAGATTGATATTGGTCGGCGGCTTTCTCGGATCGGGCAAGACGACTCTTCTATGGGAATCTGCCAGACAACTTACCCGGCGCGGTCAGCGTGTGGGGCTTATCACGAACGACCAAGCGCCAAACCTCGTTGACACCGCCCTGCTTTCCCGCTCTGGAGCCAACGTCAAAGAGGTGGCCGGGAGTTGTTTTTGCTGCAATTTCGACGGATTCAAGGACGCTGTTCAATCTCTTGTCGATGCCGGCGCGAGTTGCATTCTCGCCGAACCCGTTGGGAGTTGCACCGATCTGTCTGCCACGATTCTGCAACCATTGAAGGCCCTCTTCCCCGGCTATTCTGTCGCCCCGCTGACGGTCCTGATCGATCCCTCACGCATCTATGGCGTCTTGCAGACAAAGCAGTCTCTTCTTCACCCTGACGCCGCGTACATATTGAAGCTGCAATTGGAGGAAGCGGATCGCGTTGTGCTGAACAAGATCGACTCTATATCCGAGGTGGAGCAGAACGCGCTGCTGACCTTTCTGGCGAATCGCTTTCCGAAAGCGAACGTTGCGGCCATATCCGCGCAGACTGGTGCCGGCGTTGAGACATGGCTTGATGCCGTAAGCGGCGACGGACGGTCGGGAACCCATATCGTTGAGGTGGACTACGACCGCTATGCGCGCGGCGAAGCTGTCTTGGGTTGGCTTAATACGGTGCTTGAACTCCAGTGGACGGGGAATGTCGCCCCGCACTGGAAGGCGTTTCTGGAACGTTTGTTCGAGGCGTTGCGCGAGCGTTTGGCGTATTCTCGTAGCGAGATTGGCCACATCAAAATGCTTCTTGACTGCGGCTCGGTACGAATCGTCGCAAATTTGACTGGTCTGGATGGCGCCATTTCGCTGCGTGCCGACGGTGTTGCAGAGGAGCTGACGGCGACGCTTACGGTGAATGCCCGCGTGCAGACCTCTCCCGAGGCAATGGAATCACTGTTCCGGGAAGTGCTGTGCGAAGCGTCAGCCTCGCAGGTTTCTTCCGCGACGACAGCGTTCTATTGCCTTGAACCCGGACGTCCCCAACCTACCTACCGATACGACGAAGTAGTGGCGTAATTCAGGGACGCTACACTTTCCTGAACGCCTGCTCGAGATCGGCGATCAGGTCGTCGAGGTGCTCGATGCCGACGGAGACGCGGATCAAGTCCTCGGTGATGCCGATGGCGGTGCGGACTTCTTCGGGCATCGAGACGTGGGTCATGGTGCAGGGGTGTTCGATGAGTGATTCGACGCCCCCGAGCGACTCGGCAAGGGTGAAGAGCTGCACGCTAGACAGCAGACGGAATGCCTCCTCGCGCGCGCCTTTGACGCGGAACGAGAAGGTGCCGCCGTATCCCGACATTTGACGTCGGGCGAGGGCATGCTGGGGGTGGCTGGTCAGGCCGGGGTGGAGCACGGCGGAGACTTTCGGGTGTTTTTCTAGCCACTGGGCAATGCCGAGCGCGTTCTTGTTGTGTTCCTCCATGCGTATGCCCAGCGTCTTAATACCACGCAGCACGAGGAAGCAGTCCTGTGGCCCGGCGCAAGTTCCCATCGCGTTCTGGTGAAAGCCGATTTGCTCCGCCAAGGCCGCGTCATTCACGACAATCGCGCCGCCGACCACGTCGGAGTGGCCGTTGATGTATTTCGTGGTCGAATGTACGACGAAGTCGATGCCGGACTCGAGCGGACGCTGGAAATAGGGCGACAGGAACGTGTTGTCGCAGACCGTCCACACGCCCGCTTTCTTGGCGACGCGGGCCACTTCGGCAAGATCGATGAGGTTCATCAGCGGGTTGGTGGGAGTCTCGATCCAAATCGCCCGGGTTTCCTTGCGGATCGCCTTGTCGAGCGCGGGGATATCGCGCAGATTGACGAACTCGATCTCGACGCCCTTCGTGGCCACCACGCTCATGAGCAGGCGGTAGGTGCCGCCGTAGAGGTCATCGTGCACGATGATGTGGTCGCCCGGTACGAACAGGGCCAACAGCGTGGCTTCGGCGGCCATTCCGGTGGCGAAAGCGAACCCATGACTGCCACCCTCGAGCGCCGCAATACAGTTTTCGAGCGCTTTGCGCGTGGGGTTGCCACTGCGCGAGTAGTCAAACGGCCCGGGCTCGTTCACGCCGCGGAAGGCAAAGGTCGAGGTCTGGTAAATCGGCGTCATCACCGCGCCAAACGCGGGGTCGGGACCTTGGCCTGCGTGGATCGAGAGTGTCTTGAAGTGCATCGATTATTCTCTCCTGGAGAGACAATGCTCCCCTTGCGTTTCTGGGTCTAAACTTGCGCTCGCTCTTAGTCCGCCTGGAATAACGGCGTCGAGAGATAGCGCTCGCCCGAATCCGGAAGCACGACTACGATCGTCTTGCCCGCGTACTCGTCGCGCGCAGCCAAACGCAGTGCCACCGCCGCCGCCGCGCCGCAACTGATTCCGCTCAGGATGCCCTCTTCTTTCGTCAGACGCCGCGCGACTTCAAAGGCCTCCTCGTTCGACACCTGTTCGATCTTGTCGACGAGACTCAGGTCGAGCACATCCGGCTTGAAGCCCGCGCCTATGCCTTGGATCTTGTGTGGTCCGGGCTGGCCGCCGGAAAGCACCGGTGACGCGCTGGGCTCGACGGCCACGCTCTCGATGGCCTTGCCTTTTTCCTGCTTGATGTACCGGCTCACGCCCGTGATGGTCCCGCCCGTGCCCACGCCCGCGACGAGGACATCGATCGCGCCATCGGTATCGTTCCAGATTTCCGGCCCGGTGGTCTTGAAATGGATTTCCGGATTTGCCGGATTCTTGAACTGGTGAGGGATGAAATACTCGGGGTTTTCCGAGGCAATCCGCTCGGCCTCGCGAATTGCGCCAGGCATGCCCTGCGGCCCAGGCGTGAGCACTAACTCCGCCCCGAGCGCCTGCAACACCTGTCGGCGTTCGATGCTCATCGTCTCCGGCATGGTGAGGATGAGTTTGTAGCCGCGCGCCGCCGAAACAAACGCCAACGCGATGCCGGTGTTGCCTGAAGTCGGCTCGATGATCGTTCCACCGCGCTTGAGAATGCCCCGTTGCTCCGCGTCCCAGATCATTGCGGCGCCAATGCGGCATTTGACGGAGTAGGCCGGGTTGCGCCCTTCAATTTTGGCCAGTACCGTCGCTTTCAGGCCCTTGCCCAAGCGATCCAGCTTTACCAGCGGGGTGTTTCCGATGCTCTGACTGTTGTCGTCGAATACACGCATGGCCTTACTCCTTCATCGGTTACTGCGGTTCCTGCCCGGTAGGGTCTTGAGCCGCTCCAATTCTTGGCTTGTTATATACAGTAACCTAATCGACATTGTCAAGTATTCCGAGGGGCTAAGATTTTTCTCCTCAACTTCACGGGAAATGGCACCTCAAAATGAAAAAACGAGTGGCGGAGATGCGGGAGAGCATGCTCCGCCACTCTCGGCGTAGGGGGCTGGAACTTCACTTCAGTGCAACGTACCCCTGACTGGGAACGATCTTCTGCCCGTCGTCGCTGAGGCAGAAGTTGACGAATTTCTGCTGCTCCGTACCGGGCCTATCGTTCATGTACATGAACAGAGGACGGGCGATGGTGTACGCGCCGGAGCGGACGCTTTCGTCGCTCGGCTCGACGGCCGGTGCGGTTCCATTCGCCTTGATCTTGATCAGCTTCACGCGGTCCTTGGCTTTCACCGCGTAGCCGAGGCCAACATACCCGATGTCCCACTTGTCCGAGGCCACGGCCTCGATGATAGCAGAGGTGGCCGGCATCATCATGACGCTTGCGGCATAGTCCTCGTTCTGAAGGATGTGCTCCTGGAAGAACTGATAGGTGCCTGAGCTACTTTCCCGTGAGAGGACAACAAGTTTCTGGTCTGGTCCGCCCAATTCTTTCCAGTTCGAGATGGCGCCGGTGTAGATCTGCTTGAGTTGATCATGCGTGAGTTCATTCACGGGGTTTGCAGGGTTTACAACGAGCGCGATACCATCGCGCGCGACGGCGATTTCTTTCACATTGAGTCCGCTCTGTTTCGCTTGGGCCTTCTCCTCTTTCTTAATCGAACGCGAAGAAGTGGCGATGTCGGTGGTGCCGTTGAGCAAACCGGCAATCCCCACACCGGAGCCGCCGCCAGTGACCGCGACGCGTGCGCCGGGGTTCGCGGTCATATAAGCCTCTGCCCACGCCGCCGCGAGATTCACCATCGTGTCAGAACCCTTCACTGAGACCGAAGCGCCACTTTTCTCCGCGGCGTTCACCGTCACGCAGGACAGGAATGTCCATGCTACGGCAAGCAGTCCTCCCAGGAATCTGGGGCTGTTCATCATGTATTTCATAGGTCTCACTCCCCTATGGCGCGTCGTGCGCCGTTGGTTGTGCGCTTCAAAACCGAACTCAACTACGGGGTCGTCTCAGGTCATCAAGCACATCATTTGCTCGCCCATGCTGCATGGGCCGCCGTGCCGGGCGCATGCAGCGCCGTCACATCCACCTCCAGCGAGTTTCCCGTTTGCACAGGGACGGCGGAGAACTCCACACATCCAGTTATGCTCCTCTTGGGCTGTTTCCTCGCTGAATGAGGGGCGCTCCAGGAAGTTCAGGTTCGGGTGAAGCTCTTCCGCCGTGTATTGCATGGGCTAGATGCCTTTGTGATCGTTGTTGACCTCGTTCGGGGGCAATGCGATCAGGTTCCAGAACGCGACGCCGGAAGTCAGCGTGGCCAGCAGGCGGCTGATCATCTGGGCCAGGCCGTCGAGTTCGATGATCGACAGTGCGGCGGCCGGCGCATCCTGGGGTTTCGACAGATTCGAGAGGTGCTTCATCTTCATGACGTTTTCTCCTTTGTTCCTGCTTCTATCGTGAGCCGGAGTAACATCCTCCGGCATGAGACCTAGAACTTCACGTTAAGATCGAGTTGCAGCCTGCGGTAATCGCCGGGGATATTTTCTCGGCGGCCCCAGGTGGGCAGCAGCCGGATGTAGTTACTGCCGTTCAGCGTGTTCATGAAGTAGCTCAACTCCGCTTTCACGTTTTTGAAAAGTTGGTACTCCACGCCAATCTCGTGTCCGCGGGCGTCGGTGCCGCCGCCGCCAAAGTCGGAGTCGGCGAATGCGCCCACGATCGCGTCGCGTTCGACATCGCGGTAGTTGTAGCGAAGAGCGAACGACCCTGGCACGGCACACTTGCCCAGCGTCATGCCGACCATCCACCCCAAGTTTTCGTCGCCACGGGTGAAGTAGTCGTCATTTGCCGCAGTGTTGACAACAACATCGCCGAACACGGTGGCCGGAAAGCGGCCAATTGGAAACTCAAACTCCGCATAGCCGTTGACGAGGTTATAGTCCTCGGCGTAAAGCCCCTGTCCGCCCAAGACCGCCAAGCCCAGCGAATTGCCGAAGTTGTCCGTGGCATCGAAGAGGAACGGATAGTTCTCGACGTTGTTGAAGTCGTAGTAGGCGACTGAGCCCTTGAGGTTCCAGAGTCCCTCCTCGTCGAAGTTGTAACGTCCGCCGATCTGAAGTCCGAGGAGATCGCTGTCGATGTCAAAGGAACGCTCTTCGAGCTGGAACCAACCGACGGTTCCATAGACCTCCCAGGGTTTGATTTCCTTCGGATTTGGGTTCGTCGAATAGCGCACCATCAGTCCTTCCGGCGTCAGATCGCCGTCCCAGATCAACTCCGTCTTCGAGGGCGAGGTGAACGGATTGTCCATCTTTCCTCCCACTACTTTCAGGCCCGATACCTGGGCAGGGTGGTAGTCGAAATAGGCTTTGTCGATCCAGAGATCCTTCTTCGAAAATCCGCCTGTAAGCGTCTGATTGGTGGATATCGGATCGCCGCCCATGGTCGTGGCCAGTTGCATTCCCACCGTCCAGTCGGGAGTCGGCATCCATTCCGTCCCGACACGCAGGCGAATCCGGTGGCGATCGCGGTTGTTGATTTCGCGGAAGGGCTTGAGCGGATTGTTGCCGCTTACGTATAGGGTTTTCTGATCTTGGTCGATGTACTCATAGCGGTAGCGGAAATCGCCAGAGATCTTGATGTTGGACAGGCCATTTTTCTCATTCGTGGTCTTAGCGGCTTCGAGTTTATCGATACGCTTCATGCAGTCCGCGATGACTTGCTGCTCTTCCAGGATGATTTTTCGCAATCGCTCAACTTCCACGGAGCCGCCTTCGCTCTGCGTCGCGCCTTCCTCGGCCTGTACGCAGACGGACCAAAGTCCCGCGCAACTCAGCATCAGCGCCAGGAGTCCTCGTTTCCATGCTGTCTTTCCCATCCTCTGCCTCACTCTCTGTGCCATGTGGCCTGTTTCTCCCATCGCCCACCTTCTTCCCACTGCGAGGGGGCGTTCCCGCGGTTCAGCGCAAGGGTAGCGGGGTTGCGTTAGAGGGCCGTGAGAATTCGGTTAGATTTTCGTTATGATTCGAAAAGTTCTCCGATGGTTCAGACGGATAAAGGAAGGATTCCCCGTGGAGCGCAAACCGGTGATTGGCATTACGATGGGCGACGTGAACGGCGTCGGCCCCGAGATTTTGGCGAAGGCGCTGACGCGCGCGTCGTTGTGGTCGCTGTGTCGTCCTGTCGTGATAGGTTCGGCCTCTGTGCTCGAAGACGCTCGCCGTTGGGTGGAATCCGCGCCGACCCCGGTCGAAATCGATGGCCCGGAAGAAGGACCCAATAGCACGATCGCAGTGGGCGTCATTGACGCAGGCCAGAGGGCCCCTCTGCCGATTCCTGGGACGCTCTCTGCAGTGGCCGGGCGCTGCGCGATGGAATGGCTGATTCACGCGGTGCACCTTGCGCAAGAGGGCCGTCTGGACGCGATTGTCACGTGTCCGATCAACAAGGAAGGCATTCACCTCGCAGGATACAAATTCCTCGGCCATACCGACGCGATTGCGGAGATGACCGGTAGTCCTGACTATCGAATGTGCCTTTTCAGCGACCGCATGCGGATCGTCCATGTCTCCGCGCACTGTCCGCTGTCTGAAGCGATTGCGATGGTGACGCAGGAGCGCGTGGAACGTTCGATCCGCGTCGCGCATCAGGCGCTTTCGCGTTTGGAGCTTCCGCGTCGGCGTATCGCGGTGGCCGGGCTCAACCCGCACGCGGGTGAAGCCGGTATCTTGGGCAAAGAAGAGGCAACGATTATTTCCCCCGTCGTTGAGCGCTGTGCGAGCGAGGGGATCGATTGTTCTGGACCCTATCCCCCGGACACCGTGTTCCGGCGGATGTGGGAAGGGGAATTCGATTTGGTGGTTGCGATGTATCACGACCAGGGGCACATCGCGCTAAAGCTCGTGGCAATGGACGAAGGCGTGAATGTGACCCTGGGGATACCCATTGTACGCACATCGGTGGATCATGGGACCGCCTATGACATCGCCGGACAGGGCATCGCCCGGGAGGCGAGCCTGGTGGAGGCTATCCGCTTGGCGGCGCGCTTGGCGGGGTAGTTACTTAACACGCCCTTAGGTTTCGGAAACGCGTGTGTGTACGCGCAGGAAGTGCGCCGCGTCGGACTTGGTTTTCTTTCCGCTCGCCAAGGCCGTCACAAACTCTACCAGCGTATCCGAATGGACATCCAGTTCATAGCCATTCAACGCGAGGAATACGTACGCGGCCATCGCCCCTGTTCGTTTGTTTCCATCAACAAACGGATGATTCTGCACGAGATGAAAAAGGTAGGCCGCGGCCATTTCGAAAACGTCGACGTGAAGAAATTCGCCGTCGAAGGTTGCTGACGGCATTCCCAATGCAGAACGAAGGAGATTGAGGTCTCGCGTGCCGGGTTCTCCACCATAGCGCGCAATCTGATCTTGATGGATCTCCAGTGTCTCGACGAGCGAAAGAAACTCGACGCGCATGACTACTCCGCCAGTCTTTTCAGACCGTCGGCGTATTTTCTGTTGCCTCGCTCGAGCGCTGAGCGAAAGGCCTCGCGGCGTTTCTTAGTGTGCAGTGGCGTCAATACCAACGCTTGGCCGTCCGTCATGATATCGAAAGTCGTATCGGCATCCGCGCCCAACAGTTCGAGAATCGGCTTTTCGATCAGCAAGGCCATGCTATTGCCGTGCCGAATCAGCTTTTTCTGCATATCGCCCACTCCTCTTCGTAGCACCGTTGTTGTTATATTGTAACACTATCCAGCGCCTAGTCAATAACACCCTCCCGTTCCCTCTCTGCCTGCAATCACGAGCACAATTGAACGCTGGAAAATGCCCTACCGTTCGCATACACTTGTCGGGTTTGGCGCTGTTTCTAAAAATCGGAATTTTGCCCTTTGGGCCCAACTGCAGGGATTCACGTTGTCATGGCACAAACTCCGTCTGGAATGGATGAAATTCTCGGTCGCTGGCGCAATATCGTCAAAGACAAAAAACGCCAAATCATTACCCCGGAGGAAGCGATCGAGGCCAAGGTAAAATCGCTGAAACCGTGGATTTACGTCGATCAAGAACCGGTGGACGGTTGGGAGTTCCGCCAGTTCCGCTACACGCGCAAGCGTGAGCGCCGGTTCATCGACGAGGCGTGGCGTCCCATCCGCGTCGGCGAGACCTGGGGCGGACCGGACATCAGCGCGTTTTTCCGGACGAAGGCCACGATGCCCGCGCGGTACAAGGGCAAGAAGGTTGTTCTGCAAGTTTACTTCAGCGGCGACGGCTTGCTGAGCGTGAACGGCGCGCCGTACCACGGACTCGACCCCTTCCGGAACACCGTGCCGCTGACGGACTGCGCGACCGGTGCGGAAACGTACGACCTCGAGTGTGAGTCATACATTTTTTGGCACGCGGGCGAGACGGAAGTGAAGAACTTCGAGTGCTCCCACTTCGCCGTGTTCGATCAAGAGATGAGCGATATCTATTGGGACCTCCAGTGCGCGCTGAAAGTGATGCTGACGGAGGAGATCGAAGCGCCCGCGCGGAATTTTGTGCAGGGCGTGTTGGCCGAGGCGGTGGCGTCTATCGACCATTTCGAGCGTGACCCGGAGACCATTCGCGCGAATGCACGCAAGGCGGGCGCGGTCGTGCGGCGCGGACTCTACGAGTCGGAGTTGTTCCAAAAGACGGGCCTTATGCACCTCAATGGCAACTCGCATCTCGATGTCTGCTTTATGTGGACGCACGCGGAGTTCATTCGTAAGATCGGCCGCACGCACGCGACGCAACTTCGCTTGATTGAGCAGTTCCCCGACTTTGTCTTCTCGCAGAGTCAGCCGTTGATGTACGAGGAGATGAAACGTCACTATCCGAAAATTTTCGAGCAGGTGCAGCAGCGGATCAAGGAAGGACGCTGGGAAGCGATCGGGGCGTTCTACGTCGAGCCGGATGCAAACCTCATCTCCGGCGAGTCCTTTGTGCGGCAGTTGCTGCATGGTGTCCGTTTTATGGAGCGTGAGTTCGGCGTCACCCCGCGGACGGCGTGGATTCCGGATGTGTTCGGAAACACGTGGTCGATGCCGCAGATATTGGTGCGGGCTGGACTGCGGTATTTCGTTACCCACAAGATGATTCTGTGGAACGACACAAACAAGTGGAAGCACAACGTCTTTTGGTGGCAGGGGCCGGACGGCTCGCGCGTCTTTGCGACGGTGCCGCCTTCGGGATTCATCGGCACGATGGAGCCCGATCACATGACCGAGCACTGGAACCGAAATGCCGCCAAACAGACCGTCGGCGAGAGCTTGTACAACTTCGGCTGGGGCGATGGCGGCGGCGGTCCGGACATTGAGATGCTTGAATCCATCAAGCGCTACAAGCGCTTTCCCGGCATGGTGCCGACGCGTGTTTCCTCGAACGAAGATGCGCTCGAGAGCATGCGCCAGAAAGCGCTTGCGGCCGGCGACGATATCTCGGTGGTGAACGACGAGCTGTATCTGGAAGAGCATCGGGGCACCTACACCACAAAGGCGATCTTCAAAAAGCTCAATCGCTATTGCGAGTTTCTCTATCGGAAAGCGGAACTCTACTCCTGTTTTTCAAACCTGCCTTATCCTTCGCAGGCGCTGGAAGAAGGATGGAAGACCATTCTCTTGAATCAGTTTCACGATTCGCTTCCGGGCTCGCATGTCACAGTGGTGCATGAGGATTTGATCGAGTCATATGAACAGCCGCTGCGCGCGGGTGAAGACATTGTGGGCGCGGCGCTTGAGGAGATCGCGGATCGCATCGACACTCGCGGCGAAGGTGCGGCGCTCCTGGTGTTCAATGCGCAGCCTTTCGAGCGCGACGCCATGGTCTGTCTCGCGGCAAACGGTTCGGATGTCCACTTTACGGACGCCGACGGCGTCGAAATTCCCCACCAATCCATCGTCCATTTCGAATCCGGCCAGCCTCTGGTCGCCCTTCGCGTCAAGGGTCTTCCGCCGGTCGGTTACAAGGTGTTTCGCGGGATCCCCGGAAAAGGGAAATCGACCGCGTCGAATGTTGCGGTCTCGCCGACATCGCTTGAAAATGAGTTCATCCGTCTGCGTTTGAATGCCGCAGGGGAGATTATTTCGCTTTTTGACAAGACAACACAGCGCGAATGCATTGATCATGAGCGTCGCGGCAATGTCTTTCGTCTCTATGAGGACGAGCCCGGTCGGCACGAGGCCTGGGATATCGTTTCGACGTTCCGCAGCCGTTCCTACGACATGGGGGCGGCCACGACGCGCGTTCTTGAAGAAGGGCCAGTACGTTCGGCCATCGAAGTGACGCGCGAATTTCAGTCCTCGAAAATTGTGCAACGCATCGTGCTCGCCGCCGGATCGAGACGGGTCGATTTCGAGACGTATATTGACTGGCACGAGCAACACAAATTGCTTAAGGCGGAATTCAACACCACGCTGCTCTCGCGTCACGCGACCTATGACATCGCGTTCGCGAATATCGAGCGCGCCACGACACGCAACAACTCCTATGAGGAGGCGCGTTTCGAAGTGCCTGCGCATCTGTGGATGGACCTCTCCCAGGGCGACCACGGTCTGAGTTTGCTGAATGACTGCAAGTACGGTCATGAAGCCTGGGGACAGATGATGGCCTTAACGTTGCTCAAGGGCTCAACGTACCCGGATCCCGTCGCGGATCAGGGCGAGCATTGGTTCACCTACTCCCTGCTGCCCCACGGCAAGACCTGGCGCGAGGCACAGACGATGCGGGAGGCGCTCGATCTCAACGACCCCGTGGATGTGTCGTTTGCGGAGAGCCATGCGGGCGCACTGCCGCCAGTTCATTCGTTCCTGCGGATTGAGGGCGAGGGCGTCACGCTCGAAGCCGTCAAGAAGGCAGAGGATTCAGATGATATTGTCGTTCGCGTCGTTGAACGCCACGGCGGCGAAGCGGACGTACGCATAGGATTGGATCGGTTGAGCGAGGTTTCAGAATGCAATCTTCTGGAGCGTGAAGACGTTCCTGCGGCCCATGACGGCGATGACGTCAAGCTGCGCATTCGGCCGTACGAAATTCGGACACTGAAACTGCGCCGAAAGGAGTCATAGGTAAATTGGGAACGATGCATGTCGCGCTGTTGATGGGCGGCGCAAGTACCGAGCACGAGGTCTCCTTGAAGACCGGCGCCATGATCGCGGGGAGTCTCGATCGGGAGCGGTTCAAGGTTACTACCGTGACCATCTCGCGCGAGGGGCTGTGGAGTCTGCCTGGTGAGCGCGGGATCGACGCGCTCGAGGCGCTTGCGCTGCTGCGTGCGAAGGGAGTCGACTGTCTATTCCTCGCGTTGCATGGTCAGTACGGCGAAGACGGCCGCATTCAAGGCCTCCTCGACTTCTGCGGCATTCCCTACACGGGCTCTGGTTGTTTGGCCAGCGCGTTGGCCTTCGACAAAGTGCGCGCAAAGGCAGTCGTCGCGCAGAGCGGAATTCCTGTTGCCAAGCAACTTGTCTTCACCCGCAGCGATTGGGATTCCGCCTCGAAGTCGATTCGAGAGCGCGTCGCGCGAGAACTCGGGTTTCCTTGCGTGATCAAGAATCCTTGCCAAGGTTCCAGCATCGGTATGGCGATTCCCCAGGCCGAGAGTGACTTCGAAGCGGCCATGCTCGATGTTCTGGTCTATGGCGACATGGTGATGATTGAGGAATTTCTCGTAGGGCGCGAGTTGACGTGTGGTGTGCTGGATTGCGATCCACATATGCGCGCAACGCCGTTACCGCCTACGGAAATTCGTCCTATCGTCGGGTCTTTTTTTGACTATCGCGCGAAGTATGAGGTCGGCGGCAGTGAGGAAATTACGCCTGCGCCCGTTCCGAACGAGATTGCCGCGCGTGCACAGGCGATTGCTTTGCAGGCGCATGAACTGATCGGTTGCCGCGGCCTGAGCCGCAGTGATATGATCCTTACCTCGGATGGTCCCGTTTGGATCGAGGTCAATACGTTACCGGGTATGACGGAAACGTCGCTCTTTCCCCAAGCCGCCGCAGCGGTGGGGATTGCTTTTCCAACGCTGTTGACGCTGCTCATTGACGGTGCGATTGCCTTCTCCAAGCGAAGATAGGAACTAGCTCGATGCAGATTGAATTCACCAAATTACACGGTCTCGGAAACGATTATCTTTACATCGACGCCGCGAAGTCTCCGATTGCGGATCCCCCCGCGCTCTCGCGCGTCATGAGTCATCGTCACCTCGGCGCGGGCGCCGACGGCATCATCTTGGTGTTGCCGGGCGACTCGGGCCTGTTCAAAATGCGCATTTTTAACGCCGACGGCAGCGAAGCAGAGACTTGTGGCAACGGGATTCGCGCGTTTGCGAAGTACGTATACGAGCGCGGCATGACGCGCGAGACGGAATTCACGATCGATACGCTTGCCGGGCCGAATCGCGTTCAACTGAAGGTGAGCGACGGAAAAGTGCAGTCGGTGCGCTCGAATATGGGGCGGCCGCGCTTCGAACGCGCCGATATTCCTATGCGTGGCGCGCCGGGCGAGGTGCGCGATGAGCCCATCGAGGTGGATGGACAAACGATGCACGTTACGTGCGTGAATGTGGGCAATCCACACGCGGTGTTTTTTGTCGATGATGCGACCAAGGTTCCGCTTGCGGAGGTTGGACCCAAGGTTGAACATCACCCGGCGTTTCCGAAACGCACCAACGTCGAGTTCGTGTCGGTTCTTGATCGCGCGAATATCGTCATGCGGATCTGGGAGCGCGGTAGTGGCATTACAATGGCCAGCGGCAGCGGCTCTTGCGGCTCTGCGCTCGCCAGCATGATTACGGGGCGTGTGGATAAGCGGGTAAACGTTCATCTTGTCTACGGCGCACTGGCGATCGAGTGGGCCGACGATGGCTGTGTGTACCAAGAAGGCCCCGCGACGGAAGTGTACACGGGCACTTGGACGCTCTAGACCATCTGAAGGAGGTTCGTATGCTCAAGCTCGCGGTCTTGTTGTCGGGCAACGGCACCACGCTCGAGAACCTCTTTGATCGCATCCAAGAGGGCGCACTCGACGCGCGCATTGAATGTGTGATTGCCTCGCGCCCCGGCGTTTACGGCCTCGAACGCGCGCGTCAACGCAAAGTTCCCGCGATTACCGTCGCCCGCAAGGACTTTCCGTCGACCTCCGTGTTCAGTGCGGCGATTTGGAAGGAAGTACGTTCGCACTCTGTGGACCTCGTCGTACTTGCCGGGTTCATGAGCCTGCTCGAGATCCCGGGCGACTTCACCCATCGCGTGGTGAATGTCCACCCCGGTCTAATCCCTGCTTTTTGCGGCAAGGGAATGTACGGGCATCACGTGCATGAAGCCGTGTTGGCCTACGGCTGCAAGGTTTCCGGCGTCACGGTGCATTTTGTCGACAACGAGTATGACCACGGGCCGATTATTCTGCAGGCGGCGGTGCCGGTGCTCGATAACGACACTCCGGATACGTTGGCCGACCGTGTGCAGGCGCGCGAGCGCGAGTTGTATCCGGAGGCGATTCAGTTGATAGCGGAGGGCCGTTTGCAGGTTGAGGGGCGTCATGTCCGCATCCGGTAGCCTCTCCCCCATCCGCGCCGTGTCGTTTGATTTGGACGGCACCTTGATCGACTCTACCGAGGCCATCGTCGAGTCTTTCTTTCATACCTTCGACACCCTCCAGGTGCAGCGTCCGCCGCAGCAGGCCGTGGTGGACTCCATCGGGCACACACTGGAGGATCAGTTTCGCCTGTTCGGAATCGAGGATGCAGACGCGGCCGCGGCGATATACCGCGCCTACTACATCGGCGTCTGCTGCGAGAAGACATTTCTGCTCCCCGGCGCAACAGAATCCCTGGCAAGACTACGCGCGGCGGGCTTGGCGGTCGGGTTGGCCACGTCGAAAATGCTCAGTTATGCAGAACTCATTCTTGAGCACTTGGGCGTGTTGGACGCGTTTGAGGTACGCATTGGCCCCTTGGAGGTAGCGCGGCAGAAGCCTCACCCCGACGCGGTGCTGAAATCGGCGGAGCTACTCGGCGTGGACACAAGCGAATTGCTGTTCGTGGGCGACACGCACTTCGACGTGCTCGCAGCGCAGGCCGCGGATGTGCGCTGCGTGTGCGTCACGACGGGATACGCTACGCGTGAGGCGCTTGAAGCGCTGCAACCGGAAGCCGTCTACGACACGCTCGAAGAGGTGACCCAGCACGCGCTACGCGCCGCGCAATAGCGCGCATGCCTCAGTTGGTCAGGTTCCGCGTGTCGATGACGCGCTTGGCCTTGCCGACAAAGCGTTCCAGCGTCTGCGGTGCCGCCAACTCGACGTTGACGCGTATCCCCGCCACCGACTGAATCTCGCGGTCGATCCGGTCGCGCAATGCGTGCATTTCGCTCATGCGGTCTGAGAAGTTTTCCGGGCGCACTTCAACTTTCACCGTGACTTCGTCGAGCGCACCGGGACGGCTCACCTCGATAAGATAGTGCGGAGCGGTCCCTTCAACGCGCAATAGCGCCTCCTCGATCTGCGAGGGAAAGACGTTCGCGCCGCGAATGATAAGCATGTCGTCCGTGCGCCCCATGACGCGGCTCATGCGGACCGTCGTGCGGCCGCAATCGCACACACACGGATCGAGCGCGGCGATGTCGCGCGTCCGGTAGCGAATGATCGGCATCGCCTCTTTCGTCAACGCCGTGAACACGAGTTCGCCATATTCATACGGAGCGACGGGTTCCAGTGTCTCCGGATTCACACACTCCACGATGAAGTGGTCTTCCTGAATGTGCATGCCCGCGCGATATTTGCACTCGCCACTGACGCCCGGCCCGATGACTTCGCTCAGGCCGTAGTTATTGAAGGCGTAGATCTTGAGTTCGTCCTCAATCTGAGCGCGCATGTCTTCGGTCCAGGGCTCGCCCCCAAAATGGGCATACTCGAGCGGCAAAGAAGCGGGGTCTATGCCTTCTTCACGTGCGACTTCGCCGATGTTCAGCGCGTAGCTTGGCGTGCAGACCAGTACCTGTGTGCCCAGATCTTGCATGAGCATGATCTGGCGCGGGGTATTTCCGGAGGCCGCCGGAACGACCGCCGCGCCGACGCGCTCGACACCGTAGTGCAGGCCGAACCCGCCGGTAAACAGGCCGTAGCCGAACGCAATCTGGACTAGGTGTTCCGGGCGTAGGCCGCCCGCGACCAGAAAGCGCGCGCAAAGGTCCGCCCATGTCTTGAGGTCGTTGGCGGTGTAGGGCACAAACGTCGGTTTGCCCGTTGTACCCGAGGAACCGTGAATACGCGCGATCTGTTCGCGCGGAACCGCCATGAACCCGAGTGGATAATGATCGCGGAGATCCGCCTTGGTGGTGAGCGGAAGACGGCGTAGGTCGTCAAGCGTCTTAATAGAATCCGGCGTGATACCGTCGCGGGCGAAGGCATCACGGTAAAACGGCACAGTGCTCGCGCGCGCTACACTCTCTCTAAGACGCGCTATCTGCAACGACTCAAGCTCGGCACGCGGCATGGTTTCCGCGCGATCAAAGATACGGTTCTCAAATGGTGCCGCGTTCATGGGGAAGAGACGCCTTTCCCGGCCTGCCCGGCCATAGGGCGCAGTTTACTGCGCGCCTCGCTCGTACAACTCAACACTACCCACCACGTTTACCCCTTGCGCCTGAAGCGCGGAAATGGCCGTGTCCGGATTTTCGAACCGGAATACCATCACCGCACGGTCGTTTTTGCCAAAGGTAAATGCATACATGTATTCGATGTTCAGTCCGGCGCGGTCGATGATCTCGAGTAGATCGGCCAAGCCACCGGGGCGGTCCTCAACCTCGACCGCGACCACTTCAGTGCACTTCACCACGCATCCCGCATCCTCGAGCACCTTTTTGGCTTTTTCCACGTCGCGCACGATAAGCCGCAGGATGCCAAACTGCTGCGTGTCTGCCAGGGACAGCGTCATGATGTTTACGCCGGCCTTGGCCAAGATTTGGCAGGGCACTTTGAGATGCGCCGGTTTGTTCTCGAGAAAGAGTGATAGTTGTGTCAATTTCATGGCCTACTCCCTCCTAGGTCCGGCAGGTGCCGGAACGCCGTTCGCGGCCGCTTACATGTTCCTTTGATCGAGCACTCGCTTGGCCTTGCCCTCGCTGCGTTGAATCGTGTGTGGCTCGACCAAGCGCACCGCCACGCGGATCCCCAATACGTGTTCCAGAGCGTCGCCAAGGCGCTGTTGCAGGCCTTCGAGCGGACCCACGGTGTCCGAGAATACATCGGCCGTCACTTCAACGCAGACCTCCATCTCATCGAGCCCGCCCCGGCGCGTCAGGATAATCTGGTAATGCGGCAGCGTTCCCTCGACGGTGAGCAAGGCCGTTTCGACCTGCGACGGGAAGATATTGATGCCGCGGATAATGAACATATCGTCGCTGCGGCGGCTGATGCGGCGAATGCGCCGGATGGTGCGGCCACACGCACACGGCTCGCTCATGATGCACGTGATGTCGCGCGTGCGATAGCGGATCATCGGCATGGCCTTCTTGGCCAATGTGGTCAAGACCAATTCGCCTTCTTGTCCATCAGGTACGGGTTGCTCGGTGACGGGATCGATAATTTCCGGGTAGAAATAGTCTTCGAAAATGTGCAGGCCGCATTGCTCGTGGCACTCAATGCCGACACCCGGCCCCACGATCTCGGAAAGTCCGTAGATATCGTAGGCCTTGATGCCGCTATCCGCCTCGATCCGCGCGCGCATGGCTTCGGTCCACGGTTCCGCCCCGAACACGCCGACTTTGAGCGGAAGCGTGTGCATTTCAATGCCCATTTCCCCCGCGCGTTCGATGATATGCAGGAAATAGCTCGGCGTGCAGCAGATTGCCGTTACCCCAAAGTCCTTCATGACCATGATTTGCCGATCGGTGTTGCCACCCGAAATGGGAATCACCGTTGCGCCGAGCGCCTCCGCGCCGTAATGCGCGCCCAGACCGCCCGTGAACAGTCCGTAGCCATAGGCGTTTTGAATGATGTCGCCGCGATGGAGACCGCAGGCCGCAAAGGTGCGCACCATCGCGGTCGCCCAGACCTCGACGTCTTCCTCGGTATACGCGACCACGATCGGCTTGCCGGTTGTGCCGCTTGACGCATGCACCCGCACGATCTCGCTCATGGGACTCGCAAACAAACCAAAGGGATACGTGTCGCGCAGGTCGGTCTTTACGGTGAAGGGCAAGTGGCGAATATCTTCGAGCGACTGAATGTCTGTTGGCGTCACGCCCTTCCCACGGAAGCGTTCTTCATAGAAGCCAACACGTTCATACGCGCGGTTGACGGTTGCCCGAAGGCGCGTCAGTTGGAGTTCGCGCAACTGCGGAAGCGAAAGAAAATCCGGCGCGCTCGCCGGGTGAAACTTTCCGCCTCGGTCATTCCAGTGGTCGAGCATCGTCGTTTCCCCCTCTCCGATTGGGCCGATGCGCGGCCCCCTTCCCTAGCCCTTCTTTTCTGTCCGACGCATTTCCAGAAATGCAGCCACATTCTCCTCGTGCGTCGCCTTAGGAAGGTTTGCGCGAATCGCTTCTGTCCAACAGTCTTCGGACAGTTCAAGGTGTGCACTCAGCGCGCCAAGGAGCATGACATTCAAGCTCTTCGGCAACGGTCCGCCGTTGCCATTTTCACCTAGCACCCCCAAGGTTTTCGGCGTGATCAAAAGTCCATTCGGACGCAGCATATGACGATTCGGCTCGATCTGAGTCTCATCAACAACGACGAGAAAATCGGCCTCGCCCGCAGGTACCATCGGGCTCTCCACTTTTGCGCCATAGCGCACGTCGCTGCTCACGCTGCCGCCGCGCTGGCTCATGCCGTGGATTTCACTCTTCTTGACGTCATGTCCCGCGCGAAACGCGGCGTCGGAGAGAATATCCGACGCTTTCACGACGCCTTGACCGCCCAGACCGGCGACAACAATATTCACAATGGTACTGCTCATTCGGTGTTCCCCATTTCGCACGAAGCGGCCTGCGCCTTTTCTTCTTTGTCACGCTTGCGCTGAGAAAGCAGGCAGGGCCGGCGGGCGATGACAAGCGTCAATTCATTACTCTCAAGACTCGTGCGGATCAGTTTTTCAAATTTGGACGGCCGCTCGGTCGGGTCCATGACGTGGACATTCTGAATTCCAAGCGACCGGGCCAACGCCTCGTAATCCACCTGGTTTGCCGGCGAACTGTCGAGTTTGCGTCCGGTACCCGGGTGTTCCTGAAGCCCCGTCATTGCCGTCGTGCCGTTGTCGACGATGAGCACCAAGTGGCCCGTCTTCGGCGGGTTGTAGACCATCTCGATAAGGCCGGGCACGCCGCTGTGCATGAACGTGCTGTCGCCGATGACGCTCACCACGCGCCGCGCTTCCTCGTCCGGAAGAACGTGGCGCAGACCCAGACCGACGCCAATGCTCGCGCCCATGCAGACGCACGAGTCGATCGCCTCGAACGGCGGTAGCACTCCCAAGGTGTAGCAGCCGATATCGCCCGAGACGATACAGCCCAGACGATGCAGCGTCGTAAACACCACTCGATGCGGGCAGCCCATGCACAACTCCGGCGGTTTGCCCGGAACAGCCTTCGCTTCGGGCGAAACATCGCCCGCGAGGATACGCCGCACGCGCTCGACGTTGAGTTCGCCGAAGCGGTACATCTCTTGCTTCGATTCGACGGGCAGTCCTTCCGCGCGCAGGGCGTCCGCCAGATAGGGGTCGCCCTCCTCAATAACGACGCAGCGCTTAACCGACTGCGCGAATTCGCGGATGATGTTCATGGGTAAGGGATGCGTCATCCCCAGTTTGAGGAACGAGGCATTCGGGGCCGCTTCGCGGGCGTGAACGTAGGAGATGCTCGACGTGATGATGCCTAGTTCACCGCTGCCTTGTTCCACGCGGTTGAGCGCGCTCGTCTCATTCCACGCCGCCATCTCAGCCAGCCGTTCGCGCAGCTTGCGGTGTGCAATGCGCGCATAGCCGGGGATCATTACTCGCGCCTTGATGTCGCGCTCGAAATGCGGCGGGCGCGGCGCTTCGCCCGGGCCGCGGACCGCCACGATTGACTTCGAATGGCTCACACGGGTCGTCGTGCGCAGCATCACGACGGTGCCCCAACGCTCGGAGATCTCGATCGCCGCTCGCATAAAGTCGTAGGCTTCCTGCGAATCGGCCGGTTCCAGCATGGGAATGCCCGCCGCCACCGCGAAGCGCCGGCTGTCCTGTTCGTTTTGGCTGGAGTGCATGCCTGGGTCATCGGCCGCCACGAGAACCAGCGCCCCGGAGACCCCCGTGTACGCGGCGGTGAACAGCGGATCCGCGGCTACGTTCACGCCGACGTGCTTCATCGTCACGAGGACGCGCGCGCCGCCAAACGCCGCGCCAATGCCAACTTCAAGCGCCACTTTCTCGTTTGGGGCCCACTGCGCGCGCCCGCCCAGCGCGGAGAAATTCTCCAAAATCTCCGTGGACGGCGTGCCCGGGTACCCTGTTCCTAGCGCAATGCCCGCGTCGAGCGCGGCCTGCGCGATTGCTTCGTTCCCGCTCAATAGACTTCGATTACTACACTGCGTCACTGCCGAGTCCTTTTCTTGGTTGGACAGCCCGAAATCCAGGGCGTTGATCCTATGAAATGCCGCCGATCATGTCAACCTTCACCCGCAGTTTGAAATCCCTTCCCCTCTTCCCGATAATTGTGCGGAACTTTCACGCAAGAGGACAGTGACAATGCGATTGGCCGTGAATCCGACTCGAATGGAATTGCTGCGCTTGACCAAGCGTCTGCGGGTGGCGCAGCGCGGGCACAAGCTCCTCAAGGACAAGCTCGATGGTTTGATGAAGGAGTTTATGGCCCTGGCGAAGGCGTACAAGCACGCACGCTTGGCGGTGGACGCCGAACTCCCCTATGTTCTTAAGCAGTTCGTCGTGGCGGAAATCACGTCCTCCCGGGCAATTACGGAAAACGCCCTCGACAACACGCGCCAGGAAATCTCATTGTCCCGCAAGGCCCGTCGCATCATGAGTGTTGCGATCCCCCAGCTCGAAGTCGAGTTTGGCGCGTCCGCGGGCGGTTACTCGATGGTGCAGACCTCCCCCGAGTTGGACCAGGCGATTCAGCGCCTAAAGGCTTTCCTGCCGCGCCTGCTCGAGATGGCCGAACTTGAGGAGACGGTGCGCCGTCTCAGTTTGGAGATCGAGAAGACCCGGCGCCGCGTGAATGCGCTCGAGCACACGTTCATCCCCCGCATGGCCGAGACGATCAAGTACATCAAGAACAAACTTGATGAAATGGAACGCTCGAACACCAGCCGGCTGATGAAGATCAAGGCGCAACGAATCGCGGCGGAACAGGCGGCCGTCTAGGCTACGTTACACGGCCAGATTGAACACCCGAACGGCGTTTTCCGTGGTCTGCCGCGCGACTTCTTCCTCGGAGATCCCCAACGTTTCCGCTGCCGCCCGCAGGTTATACATGATATTTGCGGGGACATTCGGGCGTTCTTGTACTTCGACCGGCGGGATATCCGGCGCATCGGTTTCCAGCAGGAAGTGAGCGGGGTAGATACGGCGGAGCACTTCCTTTTTCTTCCGGCTGTTTCGATAGGTGAGCGTACCGCCGAGTGAAAACGACAGCCCGTGCGCCATGAATGCTTCGGCCAACTCGACGCTTCCCCCAAAGGAATGAATCGTGCCGCCTGCTCTGGGAAGGCCGACGCGTTTCAGCACCTGGAGCATTTCGCCAAAAGCCCCCCGGCAGTGCATGACTACCGGCAGATTCAGGTCCTTCGCGATCTGGAGTTGCCGCTCAAAAACGGGAAGCTGCTGGTCCATCGACGGCTTGGCGATTTTTGAGTCCAGCCCGATCTCGCCGATGGCTTTGGCGATATTTCCACAGGACTCCGGAAGGGTAGCAAGGCGTTCAAGATCGCCGTCTTGCACATACCAGGGGTGAATGCCCAGCGCGCACGCCACCCCGGCGTATTGCTGCGCGAGCGCCAGGGAAGTGGGCCACTCCTCAGGCCGGATCGCCGCAGTGAGCCACGCCACGACCCCCGCACGACGCGCCTGATCGAGGAGCACATCCAACTGCCCGTGAAACTCCTCGCTCTCGAGATGGCAATGTGCGTCGACTAATCGCATTGTCTTGCCTCCTCGCCGAACAAACCCATTGCTCAAGTATCCCCAGTTTTGGCTAAGTGGGAAGCCTAACGAGTTCTCTTACGGCGGTTGCTATCTTCATTCTTGCGATGCACCAGAAGAGGTTGTTTCCGATGGATGCCAGCATCAGGGTGCGGCGTTTGACGGTGTTGGCCTTTAGCGTCCGGGCGATTTTCTTGATCTCGGCAACGGCTCCGATTGCGCAAAGAAGCACGTAGGCGACTGCCACGACGAGGAAATGGCGGGTGGTCCTTTGGGCATCGGACAGCTTTACTTCGTCGATGCCCAGTCCCAATTTCCGGCTCTTCAGATCGCGGAACATGGCCTCGATCCACATCCGTTTTGCATAGAGTTTCACGATGTCTTCGGGTTTTGTATCCTTAATGTTTGTAACGAGATACCACGGCCCCTTGGCCTCGCGGTCGTAAACGGTTACCAAGCGCATCCAGCCCGTTTCCTTTTCCCCAAGGGTGCCCCATCCCCAGTCACGCGGTCGCCAGCCGCGGCGTATCCCCAGTTCGCTCAGCACGCCGATGAACTCGCTGGTTTCGACCCGATGATTCTTGGCCAATCGCTGCACAAAGAGCCATCCCCACTTTTGGACCTGGCTCAACCATCGGGCGTTTCCAAATCCCCGGTCGGCGATGATGACAGGCGTGACGCGAGCAGGGCAGATGTCCTTGAGCGTCTGCAGGGCATGGGTCTCGGCCGCTATCTTGAGCCCGTTGGTTCCGGCCTCGAACTCGGTCTTTTTTACCGTAACCCACAAGAGGGGGAGCGCCCGGCCGTTCTTGGACAACGCAAAGACCAGTTGCTCGTACTCGTGGCGATCGGTCCAATCGACCAATATGACGGGGCGCCTATCCAACCCGCATAGCGCATCAAATAGCCCTTGGAAAACGGCCGTCATTTCCAGTCGCTCGTTGCCCAGGAAACGATCAACTCGTTTAATACGGTGTTTTGCGAAGGCATCGCCTTCCATCGCGCGCCCCAAGGCGAGCACGCCTGTGCCCTGCATCTTCATCGCGCCTCCCACCAGCGCGGCCAATGTCTTGCGTCTCGAAGCGCGCATGGAGTGGAAATTCTCTGCCAGCCACGTCACAATCTTGTCCGGGTCGTACATGGTCTTGTCCTCCAAATGAAACTCCTGTATCCAACTTGAGACCATTTTAGAGGATTCAAACCCTGTACGGCCTTTATTCATGCACCTATCTCAAAACTGGGGATCCTTGAGAACCCATTGGCCACAAGTGCAATCTTGACACTCTTTCGCTGTAAAATACAGTCGGCATGAGGTACATCAAGCGATATGCACCCCTTGGAGGGCTGGGCCTGTTCGTCCTAGCCTTGATGCTACTGCACTCTCTGCTCCGCGAAGTGCATTTTCGCGATATCCGAACAGCATTTCAGGCGATTCCTCTCTCCCATACCATTGCCGCCATTGGCCTGACCCTGCTCAGTTACACAGTGCTGTCGCAGGTGGACGTTCTCGGTTTCCTGTACCTCAAGAAACCTCTATCCTATTTCCGCACAGTGTTTGCCTCATTTGTCGGCTATTCATTCAGCAATAGCTTTGGCTACTCTGTAGTGAGTGGGGGCTCGATTCGCTACCGTCTCTATTCCGCGTGGGGACTGGATTCCTTCGAGATCGCTCGCCTCGTGGCGTTTTGCACGATCACAGGATGGCTGGGATTTGCCTCTGTCGCGGGGATTGCTCTATTGCTCGAGCCTGGGGTTCTGAGTCGATTAGTTCCACTGAGTACGCTTGGGATTCAGTCACTTGGCGCGCTATTGGCCCTTCTGCCTGTAGCCTATCTCGTGTTGCTCTCGACGCGTTCAGGTCCACTGCGGATACGCGCATGGGATCTCGCGCTTCCTTCCGTCCATCTGGGATTTTGGCAGATCCTGTTCTCCTGTTTGGATCTGTCGTTGAGTGCGGGAGTGCTCTATACGCTGCTTCCGGAAGCCGCTGGACTGACCTTCTTCGCGTTTGTCAGCGTATTCATCGCATCAGTGTTGATGGGACTGATCAGTCATGTTCCCGGAGGACTTGGTGTATTTGAGGCGTCCATATTGCTGCTCCTTGGGCCGTACTACCCGTCCGAGGACTTGCTGGCCGCGCTGCTCATGTTTCGCTTGGTCTACTATCTCTTGCCGTTGGGCGTGGCGGCCCTCTCGCTTGCTGCCTACGAATTCGCAGGTCGTCGCGAATTCGTAGATGTTGCCGCACGTTTCTATACACGGTGGCTGTCGCCGGTTGTTCCTACCTTTCTTGCCCTCCTGGCGCTGCTGTGTGGTGCGATCCTACTCTTCTCTGGCGCGACCCCCTCACTGCCCGACCGTGTACAGATTCTACGCGTGATCCTCCCGCTTCCGTTGATAGCGTTCTCACACTTCATGGCAAGTGTCATGGGCATTCTGCTCATACTTCTTGCGAGAGCGCTCCAACGGCGCGTTCTGCTTGCCTACTGGATCACGACGGGGCTGCTCGTCGGAGGCGCCTTATTCTCCCTCATGAAAGGGTTAGACTATGAAGAGGCAGCGGTGCTCTTTGTCATGATCGCGGTTCTTTTGCCGAGTCGTCCTTTTTTTACGCGCCGCGCCTCTCTTCTCGCTCCGCGAACGAGCCTGGGGTGGTTGACTGCCCTGGGGATCGTTATTCTGGGGTTCGCTTGGCTAGGACTCTTCTGCCACACGCACCACGCCTACGCCAGCGAAACGGTATGGCAATTTGTAACGCGGGGAGAAGCGCCTCACTTCGTGAGGGCATTTGTGGGAGTAGTCGCTGTACTTCTGGCCACCAGTCTTTCCGCTTTGTTCGCGCCCGTTCCATATCTCATTGCGCGCATAGATGAGACGGATTGGTCAGTCGTAGAGGAGATAGTCGCGCGCTCACCGCGCACCAGTGCCCATCTGGCTCTACTCAAAGACAAGAATATCCTAATGAGCGCCTCACGCCAGGCCTTTGTCATGTACGCTGTCGAGGGACGGAGTTTCGTTTCGATGGGAGACCCGGTCGGGAGTCGTCAGGAGCAAGAGGAACTCATCTGGCAATTTAGAGAGTTCTGCCATGCTCAAGGGGGGTGGCCTGTTTTCTACCAGGTTCGTTCAGACATGCTTCCTTGTTACCTCGATCAAGGGCTTAGTCTGCTGAAGTTGGGCGAAGAGGGGAGAGTCTTTCTCCCGGACTTCAGTCTCGAAGGATCTCGCTTCAAAGAGGAACGGCATATCCTGCGGAGGCTTGAGGGAGAAGGAAATGAATTCGAGATCGTGCCGACTGAGGCCGTTCCTTCAGTTTTGCCCCAATTACGGAGGATTTCTGATGAATGGTTGGCGGCGAAGAACACACGCGAGAAACGTTTTTCACTGGGGCGTTTCGACGAGGAGTACCTTCGACACTTTCCACATGCCGTAGTACGACATGGTTCTGAGATTCTCGCGTTTGCTACTCTGTGGGCGGGCGCTGAACGTGAGGAAATGTCGATTGACTTAATGCGCTACAGCGGTAACGCTCCGAAGGGTGTGATGGATTTCCTGTTTCTCCACTTGATCCTTCTAGCAAAAGACTCGGGATATCGTTGGTTCAATCTTGGTATGGCCCCGCTGGCGGGGTTCGAACGCCGTTCCCTGGCGCCGCTCTGGAGTCGAATGGGGGCTTTCATCTTCGAACACGCCGAACACTTCTACAATTTTCAGGGAGTTCGCCGCTACAAGGCCAAGTTCAACCCAATTTGGGAACCGTGCTATCTGGCCTCTCCATCGGGGCTTGCTATGCCACGTATTCTCGCAAATGTCTCCACCCTCATTGCCGGAGGGACTACCGGCGTCTTTTGGCGGTAGAGCCCCCAACGCGCAGTTGAGTGGCGGGAACGGTTCAAGGTATAACCTTCTTGTTCACATGGGGATCCGTGTGGGAGCGCACCCTAAGGGACGCGCCCGGAGAAGGCCATGGATACGCGAAATCTGCCTGTTAATCGGAAGAGTAGTATTGCCGTCGCGCGCCTGCTCGACCAGATGGCCGATGATCTGCAACTCGAAGTGATTGGCGGGTTTCAGGGCATCGGTCGCCCCGTGTTTATTTCCGATATCAACCGCCCTGGTCTTGCCTTGAGCGGCTATCTCGATTACTTCGCCAACGACCGCGTGCAGATCCTCGGTAACACCGAGGTTCACTACATGGAACAACTCGCTCCTTCGGCGCTGCAACGCCGTCTCGAGTATATGTTCCAGTTCGATATCCCCGCGTTTGTGTTGTCCCGAAACTTGTCGCCGCGCAAACTCTTCCTCGACATGTGCAACCGGCGCGGTATTCCGGTGTTGCAGTCAAAATACTCGACGGATGAGGTCATTAGCCGCATCATTCTGTTCCTTGCGGACGAGTTTTCGCCCGAGACCATCGTTCATGGAACGACCGTCGACTGCTACGGCGTGGGCTGTCTGATTGTGGGCGCGCCGGGCATCGGTAAATCGGAGACGGCGCTCGAATTGGTCGAACGCGGCCACCGGCTCGTGGCGGATGACGTGGTTGCGCTCAAGCGCCGCCGCGAGGATCTCATCTATGCCGAGACCTCGCCCATCGTCGAGCACCACATGGAAATCCGCGGTATCGGTATCATTGACATCAAGAGCGTCTACGGCGTGGGCCGAGTACGCAACTCCAAGCGCATCGGCCTCGTGGTCGAACTCGAGGAGTGGCGCTCGGAGGCCCAGTATGATCGCACCGGTCTGGCCGACGAATTCGTTGCCCTGCTGGACGTCAAAATCCCTTATCTGTGCATTCCCGTCCGTCCCGGCCGCAACATCGCGATCATCATCGAAGTCGCCGCGCTCAACCATCGTCTCAAGGAACTCGGCGTCCACCCTGCCCAGCAACTAAACCAGCGCCTGATGACGCTCATGAGCCGTACCGATGCCTGAGTCCCCGCGTTTCGTGGTGGTGACCGGCCTCTCCGGCGCGGGAAAAACCGTGGCGCTGCGTTTTCTCGACGACCTCGGGTATTTTTGCGTCGACAATCTGCCCGCGACACTCATCAAGACCTTCGCGGCGCTCGTGGCGGCTCCAGACCGGCCGCACCGGAGGATCGCCGTCTGTGTGGACGCCCGTTCGGGCGATGAGTTGCGCCTGTTGCCCGCCTATCTTGACGAAATCACAGAAATGGGGCTACGGCCCGATACTCTCTTTCTGGATGCCTCCGATGAGGCCCTCGTTCACCGCTACAGCGAGACCCGGCGCCGTCACCCCAGCGCCCCGGCCTCAAGCGTGGAAGAAGGTATTCGCCGCGAGCGCCAGTTGCTCGATCCCATTCGCGCGCGGGCCAGCCTGGTGCTCGATACGAGCGCGATGTCCGTGGCCGAACTGCGCGAACGCATCGCGGGCGTCTTTCTAGGCGGAAACCAATCACGCGAACTCATCGTGACCGTCATGTCCTTTGGTTTTAAGTACGGCGTCCCGGCGGAGGCGGACCTCGTGTTCGATGTGCGTTTCCTCCCCAACCCGCACTATGACCCCGAACTGCGTTCGTGGACCGGCGCCGAGCCCGCCGTGCGCGACTTTGTGCTCGATAACGCCACCGCACGCGAATTCCTGGATCGTCTCCAGGGACTTCTTAAGTTCCTCATGCCTCAGTACGCGGCGGAACCCAAGTCCTATCTGACCGTAGCCATCGGATGCACCGGCGGGCGACACCGTTCCGTGGCGGTGGCGCTGGCCATCACCGTCTTTCTTCGCGACCTGAAATACAACGTGCGCGTGCGCCATCGCGATGCCTCGCGTCCTGTTGGCGAGGAATCGTTCTGACCGGGCCTCGCGCCCGCAACACGGGGGTTGACCCCCGGGGAGCTAACATGCAGGGCAAAAAAATTAACCTAATCCTGGGCTGTCACGGTCACCAACCCGTCGGAAACTTCCCCCATGTGTTCCAAATGGCCTATGACCAAGCCTATCGGCCGTTTGTTGACGTGCTCGAGGA
The DNA here is from genome assembly GCA_041859045.1 of Candidatus Hydrogenedentales bacterium. Taxonomy (GTDB): domain Bacteria; phylum Hydrogenedentota; class Hydrogenedentia; order Hydrogenedentales; family SLHB01; genus JBHELB01. Next base: position 35,870 of record JBHELB010000044.1, read on the forward strand.
GTATCCGGCCGTCCGCTTCACGTTGCACTACACCGGCCCCCTATTCGACTGGTTTCTCGAGAATCAGCCCGCGTTTCTCGGCCGTCTACGCGATTTGGCGCAGGCCGGGCGCATCGAGATCATGGGGGGGGGCTACTACGAACCGTTGCTGTGCGCGATTCCCGAGCGCGATGCGCTGACCCAGATCGAGCGTATGAACCTTTTCTGCGAAAAGCACTTCGGCGCGCGCCCGAAGGGAATGTGGTTGACCGAGCGCGTATGGGAACCCCACATGCCGCGTACGTTGCGCCGCGCAGGGATCGAGTATACCGCGCTGGACGACAGTCATTTCCTCTGTTCCGGCCTACGGCCCGACGAACTCTTTGGCTACTACGTGACCGAGGACGAAGGCGAGACCGTCAAGGTCTTTCCCATTCTCGAGCGTTTGCGCTACCTCGTCCCATTCCACCAAGTCTTTGAGACAATAGACTTTCTCCGTGAACACGCTACGGAAGATGGTATGCGGTGCGCGGTGTTACACGACGACAGCGAGAAATTCGGCATTTGGCCGGAAACTTACCGTAGCGTGTACGAAAAAGGCTGGTTGCGCGAGTTTTTCCAGGCGTTGACAGACAACCGGGACTGGATTGTCTCGACGACCTATTCCGACTACATGGCGCAGGTGCCGCCGCAAGGCCGGACCTATATTACCTGCGCGTCATACCACGAAATGATGGAATGGGCCCAGCCCGTGCCTACCCAACGGACCATGGCGCGCGTTCTTGACCGCCTCAAAGACGACCCTGAGCGCGCCAAGGAAGATCGGCTGTTTATTCGCGGCGGATTTTGGCGGAATTTCCTGACGAAATACCCCGAGTCGAACTCGATGCAGAAGAAAATGCTGCGGATCAGCGCCAAACTCGAACGGTTGCGCAAGAAAAAGGATCCGCGACTGGAGGAAGTCGAGCGCCTGCTGCATCAGGGACAGTGCAACTGCGCCTATTGGCATGGGGTCTTCGGCGGCCTCTACTTAAACCACCTACGAACGGCGATTTATGAACGACTTCTTGAGGCCGAGCGGGCGATGGATCAGATCGAGCACAAGAATGCGCGTTGGCTGAATATCGAAGCGACCGATTTCGATGGCGACGGCAAGGACGAGATCGTGGTCGAAAACACCCATCTTACCCTGGGACTGGCCCCGGAAGATGGCGGTACGGTCTTTGAGTGGTCGCTGAAGGACAAGGCCTACAACTTTGGGAACACATTAACCCGCCGCGACGAGGTCTACCACGACGCCTTACGTACTGGACAGGTGATGGTGGGCGAGATCGGCGAGGGCGAGCACAGCATCCACGAATTGGTTCGGGCGAAAGAGGCCAATCTCGAGAATTACCTGGTCTACGATCCCTATCGCCGCACCAGTCTGCGTGACCACTTCTACGCCGAAGACGTTGACGTGGACGCCCTCTGGACGGCCAAGGCCGAGGAACTCGGCGATTTCGCGACAGGCGCCTGTTCGGCGGAGACTGCCAGTCGGAGCGTCACACTCCGCAGCCAGGCGCGCACTGGCGATACGACGTTGGCGCTAACAAAAGAGTTGTGCTTTGCGCCGGGTGAAACCGACGTGCAAATCCGCTATACTATCGCCAATAGTGGCGCTGCTGCGCTCCGGGCACGGTTCGGCGTGGAGTTTGCGGTCAATTTGCTGAGCGGAAATGCGTTCGACAAGTACTACTGCTCTGAGAACCGCGACATGAACTACGCCAAACTGGGTGAGCGTGGACGTGATAACCAATTGACGCATATCGCGTTACGTGACGATTGGCTGAAGCTCGAGTTTGCGTTGCGTTTTGCTCAGGCCGCGGATGTATTCCGCTTCGCCATTGAGACTGTGAGCCAGTCCGAGGGCGGGCAGGAGCGAATCTATCAGGGAAGCGTCGTGATTCCGACGTGGGTGATCGCCTTGGAGCCGGGGCAAACGGCGGAATTCTCAATTACGGCCACGGCACGGGTGACCGAGTAATACAACAAACAGCCTCAAGAGACGGAGAGAGCATGGGCGAGTTAGTCGAAGAAGTGGTGATTGTCAACCCCCTGGGCCTGCACGCGCGGCCTGCCGCGTCGTTGGTGCAGACCGTACTGAAGTTCAAGAGCGACGTATACGTACAAATCAATGGTCACCGGGTAAACGCCAAGAGTATCATGGGGTTACTGACCCTCGCGGCTGCCCAGGGCAGCCGCATGACCGTGCTCTGCAACGGACCAGACGCACAGGAGGCCATGACCGCTGTGCGCACGTTGGTCGAATCGGGCTTTGGGGAGTCCTAGTGGAAATCGTCCTTCGAGGTATTGGCGTATCCCCCGGGATCGCGATTGGTCCGGCGCTGACCTTCGGCGTCCAGACTCTCGATATCCCGAAGTACACCATTGAAGACCCCGCCGCGGAAAAGGCGCGCTTCGAGAAGGCCGTCCGCGCCGCGCGGAAGGAACTCAAACGTCTTCAAGACCGCACCGCGAAGGAACTCGGGGCGCATCACGCCAACATCTTCAGTGCCCAGATTCTCATGCTTGAGGACGTGACCCTTCATGATGAGATTGACACGCGCCTCGAGTCTGAGCGTTTGAATGCGGAATTTTTGCTCGATGACATGGTGGGGCGCTATACCGCCCTGATTCAGTCCATGGACGATCCGCGTTTTCGCGAGCGTGCGCAGGACTTGGTCGACGTTGGCCAGCGAATTTTGGGCAAGCTGCTCAACGCTGAGTTGGCCACTCTCGAGCGGCTTGAGCGTCCGAGTATTATCGTCGCGCATGACCTCTCCCCTTCCGATACCGCCAAGATCGATTTGGAGAACGCATTGGGCATCGCGACTGACGTGAGTGGGCCGACGTCCCATACCGCGATTCTCGCTCGCGCCTTTGAGATTCCCGCCGTGGTCGGCCTGCGCTACGTGGGTTCCCATGTATTGTCAGGCGACACGATCATTATTGACGGTTCGCACGGAATGGTTGTCATTCGCCCCGAAGAGGCCACATTAACGAAATACAAGCGCGAGAAACGCGCCCTCGACGCACGGCGCAAGGCCCTGCTCGCCATGGACGAAACGCGGATGAGCGTGACCTTGGACGGTCACCAGGTCCCGACACGTGTCAACATCGAGCTGCCAGTCGAGATATCCCACAGCCTGAAAGCCAAGGCCCAGGGCGTTGGCCTGTATCGCACGGAATACCTTTACCTCAATCGCAACACCTTGCCCAGTGAGGAAGAGCAGTTTCAGGCCTACAGCGAAGTCGCCGAGGCGATGAAGCCGCATCCTGTGACCCTGCGTACGTTGGACGTCGGCGGGGACAAACTCGTTTCCCACTTGCGCGGAGTGCCGGAACTCAATCCGCAACTCGGCTGGCGCGCCATTCGCTTCTGCCTTGAGAGGCCCGACATTTTCAAGGCTCAGTTGCGCGCCATGCTCCGCGCCAGCGTCCACGGAAACATTCAGATCATGTTTCCGCTTATCAGCGGCGTCGGCGAGCTGCGCCAAGTCAAAGAGGTTTTTCGCGATGTCTGCGCCGAGCTCGAACGGCGTGGGGTTTCATTCGACAAGAAGGTCAAAGTGGGCTCGATGATCGAGGTGCCGTCGGCCGTCGCGGTGGCCGATCTATTGGCCCGCGAATGCGATTTTTTTAGTTTGGGCACCAATGATCTGATTCAGTATTCGCTCGCGGTGGATCGCGGCAACGAGAAAATCGCCCACATGTACGAGCCCGCTCATCCGGCGATCTTGCGGATGATCGCGCAGACCGTCAAGGCCGCCAAGGCGGCGGGGATTCCTTGCGCGCTTTGCGGCGAAATGGCGGGCGATCCCATTTTCACGGAACTGCTGGTGGGGTTGGGCGTGGATTCGCTCAGTATGTCCTCGGTATCGATCCCCGTCGTTCGCGCACAGATCGCCGGCGCTCGCTTGTCGTTGGCGCGCCGTTTCGCCCGCCGCGTGCTCTCCGCGAGCACCTCTGTCGAAACCCTGCGAATGCTGGGAGAGCGCTATCGCAGCCGAAACGGCGACGATGAATAAACGGATCGCGCAAGATTATTTGTAGCGCGCCTTGGCGAAGACCATGACCATCAGGAGTTGAAGTTTCGTGCCTATACGCGTCACCGTGCTCGGATCGACCGGTTCAATTGGTCGTAGCGCGATGGAAGTCATTCGGCGTTACCGCGATCGTTTTGAGGTCGTTGGGCTTGCCACGCATGCCAACGTGGACCTGCTTTCCGAGCAGATCCGTGAATTTTCTCCGAAACATGTAGCTGTAGCGCAACCCGAAGCCGCCCGTGCACTGGCCAGCCGAGGGCTTGGCATCGATGTCATGGAAGGCTTGTCAGGGCTCGAAGCACTGGCCCAGGAACCGGTCGACGTCGTGTTGTGTGCGGTGGTGGGCGCTGCGGGGTTGCGGCCCGTGCTGGCGGCGATCGACGCCGGAAACCGCATCGCGTTGGCGAATAAAGAGCCTTTGGTGATGGCCGGACCGCTGATCATGGGCGCGGCGCACCGGCGCGGCGTTGCCGTTACCCCCGTGGACAGCGAGCATAACGCGATTTTTCAGTGTCTTCATGGTCACAAGAAGGAGGACGTGCATCGTATTCACCTGACTGCTTCGGGCGGGCCCTTCTATGGGCGTCCGCGCGCGTCTCTTGCCGACGTGACGCCCGAAGAAGCCGCGAAGCATCCGCGCTGGGACATGGGCGTGAAGATAAGCGTGGACTCCGCGACGTTGATGAACAAAGGACTCGAGGTGATCGAGGCGATGTGGCTGTTTGATGTGCCGCTGGAGAAGGTGCAGGTCATCATCCATCCGCAGAGCATCGTCCACAGCATGGTCGAATTCACCGACGGCAGTATCTTGGCCCATTTGGGGCTGACCGATATGAAGTTCCCCATTTTGTTCGCGCTGACCTGGCCGGAGCGGTATGAAACCCCGATGGGGCGGCTCGATCTCACCCGTATGCGCGAGTTGACCTTCGCGGCCCCCGACTTTACGGAGTTTCCCTGTCTTCAGTACGCGTTTGATGCCGCGCGCGCCGGCGGCACCGCGCCATCCATCCTCAATGCGGCGAATGAGGCGGCGGTTGCGGCCTTCTGCCAACACAGGATAGGATTCTTGGATATTGCGAGCGTTGTCCATGATACTCTGGCAGCCTGCGCTTCGACGCAGGACGTGACGCTCGACTCGGTCATCGAGGCGGACGCTCAGGCGCGCCGCCAAGCAGAGACGCTGATAGCGGCTGTGCATTAGGCGCAGCCAAGGAAGGATGATACATGGTTTTGTTTGATGTCCTGATTTTCCTGGTCGTTCTGGGACTGCTCATCTTCGTGCATGAGCTGGGCCATTTCCTGGCGGCCAAGAGCTGCGGGGTGTATTGCGACCGTTTCAGTCTAGGCATGCCGCCTCGGATTTGGGGCATCCGCTGGGGGGAGACAGACTACTGCATTGGGGCGCTTCCCATAGGCGGTTACGTCAAGATGGCCGGGCAGGAAGACTCGCCGCTTTCTGATGAACAGCGCCAGCAGGAATATGGCCACGTATCCCCGTCGCGTTGGTACAACAATAGGCCCGTTTGGCAGCGCACGATCATCATCGCTGCCGGACCACTGATGAACCTCGTGTTGGGGGTCATTCTCTACGGCGTGGTGGCGGCGCTCGGCGAGTATGTGGCGGAGACGAAGGTAGACAACCGCATTGGCTATATCGAGCCGGACGGTTCCGCCGCAACAGCCCCGCTCTATCTTTTCAAGCAGCCCGGTGTGCTTCCCGATACGTCGGCTTCGCCTGATGCCACGGGATGGCAGACGGGCGACCGGATCGTTTCGATAGACGACTACCGCGTGACCAACATCTCGGATGTTGCCATGAACGCGATTCTGGGCGGCGGGAAGACGCTTAATGTGGTGATAGAGCGCACGACTCCGGACGGAGCCGTCGCGCGTTATCTTTCCCCTGCCGAACCGAAGGTGCTTCCCGATGACCCGGAAAAACGCCCTCGGTTTGGCGTTGCGCCGTTCAACACGGCCCTCGTGAGTCGCGTTCAGCCCGGTCTTCCGGCCGAGACCAGTGGTCTGCTCAAGGACGATATCATCGAAGCGCTGGACGGACGGCCTATCGACTCCGAAACGTTTAGCCGCTTTATCGAAACCGCCACAGATGGACGCCCGCTTAACCTGACCGTTCTGCGAGGCGGAGAGAGAGTAACAATTTCCCTTGTTCCCAAGACCGTGGGGCGAATCAAGGGGATTCACTTCTCGCCGTATTTAGAGGACGAGGTCGCCAAAAATTCTGGCGCGCCGCTTCGTGTTGCGTTTGTGGATCGAAAGCAGGCGAATGCGGATTGTCCCCTGAAGTCCAAAGACATTATCAAGAAAGTGAATGGAGAACCCGCCACCCCTGCCTTGCTTCAGCAGTTTGAGCGCGACCACCCCGGCGGAACGGTCCAACTCGAAGTGCTTCGTCCCAAACTCCTGTTTGGACTTGTTCGGAAAGAGAGTACGTTTGCGGCAACGATTCCCATTGCTTCGGCGAGCGCCATCGGAGTTGAATGGGGCGAAAAAATGGTCTTTCACCGCGTGCCGGCGGCAGAGGTCGTTCCCGAGGCGTTTCGACGCGGGTACGGCGCGCTGGATGCCACCGTTCGGACCCTTAGTCGTCTAATCGGCGGACATCTCAGTCCCAAGGACCTTGGCGGGCCGGTGCTGATTTATCAGATTACGACTCAGGCGGCGCGCCTGGGGTATTCGTGGCTGTTGGAGATTACCGCGTTCATCAGCATCAATCTCTGTGTCTTCAATCTGCTGCCGCTGCCCGTGCTTGACGGCGGACAGCTTGTGTTTCTGTTGATTGAGAAGGTTTCGCGGCGGCCTGTGAGCCTACGCATACAGGAGCGCGTCCAACAGGTGGGACTTGTCTTGATTGTATCCTTGATACTCTTTGTTACCTACAACGACATCATGCGGTTGGTGAGAAACTGGCTTCCGGAATAATCCGGTGAATGTGTAGAGGAGAGTGACGAAATGAGTGGAATTACCTGTAAATTCGGTGGAACCTCGTTGGCGAACGCGGACTGTTTCCGGCAAGTCGCTTCGATTGTTCGCGCGAATCCCGAACGGCGTTTTGTAGTGCCCTCCGCCCCTGGGAAACGGACGCCGGATGACAAAAAGATTACCGACCTGCTCTACGCCTGGCACAACCTGAACAAGGAAGGCCTCGATCCCGCGCAGCCTCGCGAACTGATCAAACAGCGATTTCGCGACATTGCCAAGGAGTTGGGGATCGAATTCGATGTCGCCACGCACATCGCCCACATCGAAAAGGAAGGCCTTCAGCACAGCGAGGCCGACTATATGGCCTCACGCGGCGAGTATCTCAGTGGCCTGCTGCTTTCCGCGTTCTTGGATGCAACGTTTATCGATCCGGCGCTCTACGTAAAGTTTGACGACGAAGGCAATCTCGACCCGGTCAGCTACGATTTGCTCGGGGCGAAACTCACCGGCCCCGGTCTCTATGTCATTCCCGGTTTCTACGGTTCGATGCCCGATGGCCGCGTGAAGACTTTCTCGCGCGGTGGCAGCGACGTGACCGGCGCGATCGTGGCGCGCGCGTCGAAGTCGGTGCTTTACGAAAACTGGACGGACGTCTCTGGGTTTATGATGGCCGATCCGCGTGTAGTGCCGAATGCGGCGCATATTGACGAGATCACGTATCGCGAGCTTCGCGAGTTGTCGTACATGGGCGCGAGCGTACTGCACGATGAGGCGATCTTTCCCGTGCGCGAGCCGGGGATTCCCATCAACATCCGCAACACGCACCGGCCCGAGGATAAGGGCACGTTGATCGTTCCCGAGCGCGCCGCCACGCACCCGGTCGTGGGGATTGCGGGCCGCAAAGGCTTTACGATGATCAACATCGAAAAGGCGTTGATGAACAAGGAGCGCGGATTTGGCCGCCGGGTGCTCTCGGTTCTCGAGGAACACGGCGTCAGCTTCGAGCACATGCCCACGGGCATCGACACGATATCGCTCATCGTTAAAGACGAAGAGCTTGCGAACCATGGCCAGGCGGTTATCAAAGGCATCGAGAAGGCCTGTGACCCGGATCGCATCGCCCTGGCGCCGGGGCTGGCGATTATCGCTACCGTAGGCCAGGGCATGGCCGGACACATCGGTGTGGCCGCGCGTTTGTGCAATGCACTGGCGGACGCCAAGGTGAATCTGCGCGTTATCGATCAGGGGTCTTCGGAGAATAACATCATCGTGGGCGTTGAGGAGCAGGACCTCGAGAAGACCGTACGCGCGATCTACGAGGCCTTCAAGCCGTAAATCTGTCTACACGCCGGGGCGTCTCGATGGGGCGCCCCGGTCCCCTTTTTACGTGGAGTTTCAGCCTAGGAGTTCGCGCCGATATGCGTCGCACCAAGATTCTCTGCACCATCGGCCCTCGCTCGAACGATGCCGACACCATCCGGCGTATGCTGGAGGCCGGGATGGACGCCGCGCGCCTGAATTTTTCACACGGCGATCACGCTTCTCATGAAGCAGTCTATCGGCTGCTGCGTGAAACGGCGAAAGAAGCCGGAATGCCGCTCGCGATTTTGATGGACCTTCAGGGACCGAAGATTCGCACCGGTGCGCTGGCCTCGGGAAGAGAGGTCCTTGAGGACGGTGCGGCGTTTTGTATCACCGCGCGAGATGTTCCGGGCAATGCGCGCGAGGTCTCGACGTGTTACAAGGCCCTGTCGCAAGACGTTCGCGCGGGTGATCGTATTTTGCTCGCGGATGGCACCCTAGAATTGCGCGTCGAGCGTGTCGACGGGCCCGATGTCCACTGCCGCGTCAGCCATGGCGGACCTCTCGGGCCGCACAAAGGTATCAATCTTCCCGGTGTCGCGGTTAGCGCGCCAGCACTTACGGACAAAGATATCGAGGACTTGCGTTTTGGATTGCGCCTCGGCGTGGACTATGTGGCGCTGTCGTTTGTGCGGCGTCCCGAAGACTTGTCGCGCGCGCGGGACGTCATGTGCGAGGAAGGGCGACACGTGCCGCTGGTCGCGAAGATCGAACGCCCCGAGGCGCTCGATTCGTTGGATGAGATCATTGCCTTGGCCGACGGCGTGATGGTGGCCCGGGGCGATCTTGGCGTGGAGCTTCCGCTGGAGGAAGTGCCGCAGATGCAGAAGGACATTATTCGCCGCTGCAATGCGCGTGGCGTTCCTGTGATCACGGCCACGCAGATGCTTGAGTCGATGATGACGAATGCGCGCCCCACGCGTGCCGAGGCCGCCGATATCGCGAACGCAATTCACGATGGCACAGATGCGGTCATGCTCTCAGGGGAAACGGCCAATGGCGCTTTTCCCGTGCTCGCGGTCGAGACGATGGCGTCCATCGCCGAGCGTACGGACGCGGTCCTTGCCGAAAAGGCTGCCCGCTGCCGAGCGCACATCGATAACGCGAGTCATGTCTGGACCGGCTGCCACGCGATTGGTTCCGCCGTACAGCGTCTGGCCGATACGCTCCCCCTTCGGCGCATCGTTGTGTTCACGCAAACCGGCCACAGTGCCCGTACCGTCGCACGCTTCCGGCCCACCGCGCCGATCACCGCGCTTACGCTTAGCGAGTCTACCCAGCGTCGTTGCGCGCTCTACTGGGGAGTCGAGGCGGCGCGCACGGTTGAGTTGAACGACCCGGCGCGCCTGCCCTCTGTGGTGGACGACGTGCTGATACCCCTAGGACTGGCCGCGCCGGGCGATGCAGTGCTCGTGGTGGCGGGAATGCCCCTCGCCGTGGGGGGGCGCACAAATTTTCTCTACCTGCACGAGGTGGCCTCCCAACCGCAAGGCTCAAGCCGTGACGAAGCCTCGAGTATGGTTTAAGGACGCCTTCGGGGCGTTGTATCCCATCCTCTACGCGCATCGCACGGTTGAGCGCGCCGGGCCAGAGGCAAAGTTCGCCGCGGCTGCGCTCAATCTCTCGCCCCAGGATACATTGCTCGATCTGTGTTGCGGCGGCGGCCGCCATCTGAAACACCTCGCGCCGCTCGTCGGTTTGGCGGTGGGACTAGACTACTCCCCCGACTTGTTAGCAATGGCGCGAATGCTGCTCCCTGGCGAACGTTTCGTGCGAGGCGATATGCGCGCGATACCGTTTGAAAATGTGTTTGATGTCGTCACGAATTTTTTCACAAGTTTCGGCTATTTTGAGCAAGAAGAAGAAAATTTGGCCACGGCGCGCGGCATCGCCCGTGCATTAAAGCCTGGTGGACGTTTCCTGATTGATCACATGAATGCGCTACGTGTCGAGCGAAATCTTTTGCGGCGTAATGTGCGTACCGCGCAGGGATTTGAGATCCACGAACGGCGTTGGATCGACGAAGCGCGGCGAGTGCACAAAGGGGCGTGCGTGTATCGCGAGGGCGCGCCCGTGTACCATTTCGAGGAGTCCGTGCGTCTCTACACTGAAGACGAGATCCGCGATCTTCTCTACCGGGCGGGCCTCGTGGTGGAAAAGGTTTTCGGGGAACTTGATGGGAAACCTTTTTCCTCGGAGTCAACGCGCATGGTTGTGATCGGACGAAAGGCGGCGGTATGAGCGAGCTTGGGGCCGATTATTTGAGCGGTCGATCGGAATTGGCGGCCTTCTACGGTGCGTCGCCGCAGGCGGCATTCGAATGCCCTCCCGCGCGTCCCTGGGCTCCTGGGGTAGCCGAATCGGTTCGTGAGTTTAGTGCGCGAATCGGCGTTTCAACAAAGGTTGCCGGCATCGAAGCCGCCGTACTTACCGGGCATCAGCCTTGTCTTCTGGCCGGGCCTCTGTTCACTGTCTACAAGGCGGCAACGGCGGTTCGCCTTGCACGTCTATTGCGTGAACGGCACGGCGTGGCGTGTGTTCCCGTGTTTTGGGTCGCGGGAGACGATCACGATTTCCATGAACTCAGCCAAGTCCATCTGCTTACTCAACGCGACGAACCGCTTGAACTCGCTTATCGTCCCAGCGCGGACGTGCGTGAGCGTCCCATGTATCATGTACCTCTTGAAGCCTCGTTGCATGATCTGATCGATCTTGCGGCAGGCTCGGCGCGCGGGTCGGAATTTCGCGCGGAAGTCGCCGCATTCCTCCATGAGTCTCTCGATGCATCGGCGCATTTCTCGGAATGGTCGGCGCGCATTTTGGCCAAACTTTTCGAGTCGAGCGAACTCGCTTTTTTTGATCCGAGCGAACCCCGCGCCCGCAATGCGTCGGTTCCCATCATCGCCAGAGCGATCCAAGCGCCACTCGTGACAACGGAACGCCTTATGGCCACGGGAACCGCACTGAGTCAGCTCGGCTATACACCGTCCATTCAGCGTGGAGGCCGGGAATGCGCTTTTTTTCTTGAGCTGGACGGCCGTCGCGCGCGGGTCCTATACGAAGATGGCCGTTTTCACGCGCCGGGACACGGGAAGAGTTGGACCGAGTCCGAGCTTCTGGCATTGCTCGAGGCCGAGCCGGGCCGTTTTAGTCCCAACGTTGCCTTGAGGCCTATCCTGCAGCAACACCTATTTCCCGTTGCCGCTTACATCGGCGGCCCCGGGGAAATCGCATACTGGGCGCAGTTGCGAGGCGTTTTTGAAGCGTTTCAGCTTTCCATGCCTCCCCTCCTGCCGTGCGCGCGCGCGGTGCTCACCACCCCAAAGTGGCGGAAGCTTCTGCGGGAGAGTGGTCTGTCGTATGCGGATTTGACCCTTCCCAGTGACGCGCTGCTCGAGCTTGCCTTACGCAACACCGCGAGTGAGAGCATGGCGGATATAGCGGACGCTCAGCGTCGAGTAGAGACGGCTGCGCGTGAGCTTGCCGCGCGTGTGGCGTTCCAAGGCGGCCCGGCGGCCGGACTTGCTGAGACGTTTGAGGGCGGCGTTTTGACTCAGCTAGAGCGCCTCGAGCGGGGCCTGCTGCGGGCCGATGCCGCGCGCCTCGATACTGCGCGCGCACGGGTGTCGCGGTTGGGCAACGTCTTTGCACCCCTCCGCAAACCCCAGGAGCGGGTATATTCTGTGTTCTCGTTTTTGTTTCAGTACGGCTGGGGACTTGTGCCGCGCATTGTGGACGCCCTGGACATTGCGTCGTTTGAACTGAACGAGGTGGAATTGTGACAGTCGATCTACTGGCAGTCGGAGCCCATCCCGACGATGTCGAGATCGGCATCGGGGGACTGTTGCACAAGCTCGCGGCACGCGGTATGCGCGTGGGTATTCTCGACCTCACCCGTGGGGAGATGGGGACGCGCGGTACCGTGGAGGAACGGCAGGCGGAAGGTGAGGAAGCGGCCAAACGCTTGGGCGCCGTCCTGCGCGTTTGCGCGGAACTGCCTGATGCTGGACTGGCCAACACGGCGGAGCAGCAGCGAGTGATCGCGCCTATTCTACGTCGCTTGCGGCCGCGGACACTTTTCTTCCCGATGCGAGACGACCGTCATCCCGACCACGAGGCGGCGCACTTTCTGGTACGCGACGCGAACTTTATGGCAGGCCTGGCGCGGCTCGACGTATCTGGCGAACCGCATCGCGCCCGGACAGTCTATTCATTTCATCCCTACCTGGAATCCGCGATGCCGCCCCTTGTGGTGGATATTTCGGAACACTTTGAAGCGAAACTCGAAGCGCTGCGGGCGCACGCGTCGCAGTTTTTTAATCCAACCTATCCCGGGCCGCAGACGTATATCTCCAGCGAGGCGTTTTGGGACAGCATTCGTACGCGTGCCGCGTACTGGGGATCGCGCATTAACGTTGCTTATGGCGAGGCCCTCTACGGACCGCAACCCCTCGGGCTGGACCTTCCGCCCGGTTTGGAGTAGCCCATGCGAATTGGCGTTACTTGTCTTCCTACGGCTGGCGGAAGTGGCATTTTAGCCACTGAACTTGGTCTTGCGATGGCTGAGCGTGGTCACTTTGTGCACTTTGTCAGCTACGAGCCGCTGTTTCGCACGCGCTGTTTCCACGAGCGCATCACGTGCCACACCGTTGATCTCACGGCCTATCCACAGTTTCGCCATCCCCCCCACACCCTCGCGCTCGCTACGAAGATCGCCGATGTCACCGACGAACAGGACATCCAACTCTGGCATGCGCACTACGCAATCCCTTTCGCCGCCTGCGTACTTCAGGCGCGCGATATGCTCCCTCCTTCCAGGCGTTTTAAGGTGGTGACCACGCTTCACGGAACAGACATTACTCTTGTGGGCGTGGATCCCTCGTTCACACGGGTGACACGCTACGCGATGCAAAGCAGCGATGCGGTCACCGCGGTCTCGAATTGGCTCGCGGAAGAGACGCATCGCGAATTCGCGCTCGACAAACCCATCCATACCATTTACAACTTCTTTAACGAGGAACGATTCGGCGTTGAGCGGCTCGACCGCAAAATGCTCGCCGAGCCCGACGAGAAGATCGTTATGCACATCTCGAACTTCCGGCCTGTGAAGCGAGTGACGGATGTGGTGCGCGTGTTCAAGCGAATAGCGGATCGCGTTCCTGCGCGCCTAATCATGGTGGGCGACGGTCCCGAGCGCACGATGGCCGTGGGAGTCGCGCGGCAACTCGGAATTTCAGATCGCGTCCGTTTCCTGGGCAACTTTCAAAGCGTTGAAAGCATCCTGCCGCTTTCGGACCTCATCTTTCAGCCCAGCGAGCACGAAAGCTTCGGGCTTGTACCTCTTGAAGCAATGGTCGCGGGGGTTCCGGTGATCGCTACGGCCAGCGGCGGCGTGTGCGAGGTCGTTGAGCATGGCGTTACGGGATATCTATGCGAGGTGGGCGACATCGAGGCAATGGCGCAGTACGCGATCGCGATTCTGACCGTGCCCGACCTCTCGCGGGAGCTGGCCCGTCACGGGCGCGAACGCGCTCTGCGGCTTTTCGCGCGCGAACCTATTGTTACTCAGTACGAAGAGCTTTACCAAAGCCTCATCAACACCGCCGACTGGACGATCTGACATATAGAAGAGTGAAAGGACTTTTCGTGCGCGCTACATTGGATTGTTTGAAGTGTTTTGCCGATCAGGCGTTGCGAGCAGCTCGCGCTGCGACGCAAGACGAGGCTGTGCAACGTCGTATCATGAATGAGGTGCTCTCGCGTATTCCGGATATGGACCTCGCGGAGTCGCCCGCGGTGTTGTCGATGCTGTGCTACGAGGCGACCGCTCGGCATTCGGGGAACCCGGATCCGTTCTACCGCCAGAAGCGCGAGCAAAATGCCCTCGCCCTGGCTCTGGAGCCCGAGCTTCGCGCATTGCTCGACGCCAGCGAGGATCGCCTCCTCACGGCATTTCACTTGTCTGCGGCGGGCAACGTGATAGACCTTGGAATACTGCACGAACAGCACATTGACGTGCGCGGCGCGGTGGAGCAGGTATTGCACGAGCGTTTCGCTGTGGATCATTCCCCCGCATTTCTTGAGGCGTTGTCCCATTGCCACGACCTGCTCTTTTTTCTCGATAACGCGGGAGAGATTGTCTTTGACAAACTGCTCATCGAGGAACTGCTCAAGTATACGACCGTCACGGCGGTGGTTAAGAGTGCGCCTATCCTGAATGACGCTTTGCGCGAGGATGCGGACGAAGTGGGGCTGTCCGACTTGTGTCCCATCGTGGAGAACGGCGGCGCTTTCATCGGTGCGCCGCTGGCACTGCTGCCGCCGGAAATGACAGAGCGCATGGCGCGCGCGGATATTCTTCTCGGCAAAGGACAAGGCAATTACGAGACCCTGGACATCTACCCAGGCGATGTCTACCTGATCCTCCGCGCGAAGTGCGAAGTCATCGCCGCGCACATGGGCGTGCGCATGGGACGGGTTGGCTTCATCTCTACCCGGGTGCGCCAACATGGCTAAGCAATGCGCGTTGGCCTGCGAGGCTTCGCTGAGGCTGTTGTCGCGTCGGGCGCAGACGTTGCGCAAGCGTGCGGAAGAGGCGCATTCGCACGACATGGAGGCCATTCACGACTTGCGCGTTGCCTCGCGCAGGTTACGCGCCGCGTTGCGCGAGCATAGGGCCTACACGGATTCCGCCGATGCGGTGATTGAACTGGCCCGCGAGATTACGCGCGCGCTTGGGAAGGCGCGCGAGTTGGATGTAACGATAGACCTGCTTGCGAAACGGCGACGTAAGCTGGATGCGGCGCGGCGACCGGCATTGAACGCCACGTTGCGCGGCCTGCGCGCACTTCGCGCAAAGGAAAACCCGGAAGTGGATCGGGCGATTGGCGTCGCGTTGGGGCACGAGCTCGAACACGCGTTGGCGGCGTGTTTCGAGGACATTGCCCCCACTCGGCGCTGCTACTTGCGGCGGGCGGCTCAGCGCCTTCATCGGCAATACACGGCGTCCGCCCAGGTCTACCGCTTGTGGCTTACGTTCCCGGGGGAAGAAGTACTGCATCGCCTGCGCGTATGCTTCAAGAAACTTCGGTACGCGGCCGAACTCTACGCGCCGCTCTATTCCGACGCGCTGGCCCCGTTTCTTGCACTCCTCAAGCGCCAGCAAACGATTCTGGGCGCGTGGAATGATTTGCGCGTTGCGCGGAATTACACGGCCGGTCAAGATCTCTTCGACGCGGAATTAGCCGAACTACTCGGTACATTCCGGGCTGCGGCGGCTGAATTCTTCTCCACAGAGAACTCGCAGACGCTTCAGGCTATGTTTGATGCCGTTTCGACAGTGTGTTGTAGGGAGTCGGGCTTGGATAGCGGCGAGTTGGATGCGCTGTACGAGAGGGCGTGAGCGGTCTATCCCGCCGGTTCCGCGGCGACGACGGGCACGATGGCGTGAGGGGGCGGGCCATCCGGCGCGTAGTAACGCGACGCGATGCGTTGACTAAACTGCTCCACGTCGTCCATATGCACCAAATTCACCGTGCAACCACCAAAACCCGCGCCCGTGAGACGCGCACCAATAGCGCCTGAAGCCCGCGCGGCTTCGACCAAGGTATCCAACTCCGGGCAGCTTACGGCGTAATCCTCGGCGCAGCTTCGATGCGACGCGTTCATTAACTCGCCAAACGCCTCCGCATCGTCGGCGAGAAGGGCATCGCGCGCGGCCTCGACACGTCCAAACTCCGTCAGCACGTGCCGCGCGCGCGCCTGGAGCGGGTATCCCCCGGAAGGCTCCTCAAGCCCACACAAGATATCCTCGCGTACGCGCTTTTCCGGCAACCTCAGACGTCGCGCCGCTTCGGCGAGGGTTGTGCGCGGGTTCGGGAAACATGAGGCGAAAAGCTCGTTCACTTCCGCGCTGGTCAGACACAGGGGGCCATACCAGAGTTCTCCGAGCGAGCCGAGTTCAAAATCGGGGTCTATTTCTTCGCGCAGATGTTGTTCCGCCAATGCGCGAATGAGACGACATTGGGCGGGGCCTGCGTTATAGCGCTGCAGCGCGTTTCCGCTTTTCTCCGCTCTAACAAGGCTGTTGCACAACACAAACACGAAATCGTCCGGCAACGGATAGCATTCCGCGCGAAGCGGCGCGAAATCGATTCGACAGGCCGCGCCCGGTCCCCCCATCAAGATCACCGCTTGGTCCATACCGCCGCCGCGCGTGCCCGTGTAGTGTTCGGCCTCCGCCAGCAGCGCGGCCAACTCACAGCGCCCAAAGGTTTTGGTCCACTTTTGCTCAAGCGCTTGCATATACGCGAGAGCCGCCGCCACCACCAGCGCAGACGATGAACTCAATCCCGCCGCGGAAGGAATATCTCCCGTGACGAGTAGATCCATTCCGACATGTCGAGGCGGCGCAAAGTGGGCGTTGAGTCCAACCACCGCCGCCTTGACGTAGTTTTCCCATGCGCCCGATTGAGAGGGCGGTATCTTCTTTCCATTTGTGAATTCGACGTCGGAATAGCGGCCATCCAGACTGCTCAGGCGGATCTCAGCGTCCCTGCGCGGCGCAAACGCCACATGGATCGACCGGTCGATCGTCATCGGTAGTACAGGCAGACCGTTATAGTCGAGGTGTTCTCCAATGAGGTTTACGCGCCCCGGTGCGCGCACCACGCACGGCGCAACGGCCTCGGGGAAAAGTCGAGCGAACTCGGAGGAGAGCCGATCTTGAAGCTGTTCGACCGCCGTCACGTCTGGTCTCCGTGGCTCTCAAGATAGCGAAACAGCTCATGCACGCCGATGGCCGTCACTACGTTGTCGAAAGCATGCGCAGACAGCATGCGTCTTACTTCCTCCAGAGGGATCTCGACAATTTCGATGCGCTCATCGAACTCCAATTTCTGCGCCGTCTTCGTTAGATCAAAAGCAAGAAAGAGGTGGTCGATCTCGTTCGTGAAGCCCGGAGAACAGTGATAGCTTCCCGCGGCGACCATGCGGCCAGCGCGATATCCGATCTCCTCCTCAAGTTCGCAGTGAGCACGGTGCTCGGGCGTCTCGTTCGGCTCGAGACGTCCGGCGGGGACTTCAAGAATGCTCCGCCCCAGGGCAATGCGGAATTGTTTTACAAAAATGACTTTTCCGTCGTGCAGCGGCACGACGCCGACGCCTCCCCCATGCTCAACCACCTCGCGCGTGGCCAGTGTACCGTCCTCGAGTTGGGCCTCTCCCACGCGCAGGGATAGAATGCGGCCTTTGAAGAGAATCTCGCTTCGAATCCATTTTTCCATCAGCGAACGCGCCCCTGTCTGCATGGAAGACTCAACTTCGGACGTTACGCGCCAAGAGACCGCGTCTCGCCGTGCATCCCGCACCGGACGAACGACGATACCCGCTCACGCTTCCGCGATCAAATCGTCGAATCGCGCCGTTTAAAATCTTACCGGGGGAGAAGTTGTCGCGCCATTTGCGATCTTACCGGGGGAGGGCCGCAACATGGCAGGAGAACGCGCCTTGGCAAGTCTAGCGAGTTACCGCAAACGCTACCGGCAAGCGGAC
>JBHELB010000075.1:0-57713 GCA_041859045.1 Candidatus Hydrogenedentales bacterium
GTCCGCTTGCCGGTAGCGTTTGCGGTAACTCGCTAGACTTGCCAAGGCGCGTTCTCCTGCCATGTTGCGGCCCTCCCCCGGTAAGATCGCAAATGGCGCGACAACTTCTCCCCCGGTAAGATTTTAAACGGCGCGATTCGGGAATTTGAATGGATTCAATCCGCCATGATACCTTGCAGTTCCATGAGCCTTCCCAGAAAACAACCATAGGTTGCGGTCAGAAGTTATGACGACTCCCCTTATTTTGGTGACCAACGATGATGGCATTCAGGCGCCGGGAATCGCGCTTTTGGCGACGGCTTTGGATGCACTTGGTGAAGTCTGGGTATATGCCCCCGATCGTCAGCAAAGCGCCGTTGGCCATGGGGTCTCGCTTCATCGTCCGCTGCGGGTGACTCGCTACCGCGAACGCTGGTTCATGGTGGATGGTACCCCCACGGATTGCGTGATGTTGGCGGTGAAAGACTTGCTGCCGCGTCGTCCCGATCTTGTGGTTTCAGGCATCAATCCCGGGGCGAATCTTGGAGACGACGTGACATACTCGGGAACGGTCGCGGGCGCCTATGAAGGCATGCTCCAAGGCGTGCTCGCGGTGGCGGTGTCGGATGTCTCGTATCAACCCGAGCATTTTGAGACTGCGGCCAAGGTTGCGTCGCGCGTTGCCGCGTACGTATTGCGCCATGGTCTTCCCTCGGATTGCATGTTGAATGTGAATGTCCCCGATATGCCGTATGATGCATTGAAGGGAATCGCCGTGACGCGCATGGGGCGGCGGCACTATCAGGATGAGATCATTCATCGTGTGGATCCACGCGGGGGTGATTACTATTGGATTGGTGGTGCAGAGCCGAGCCACGTTCCCGAGCCGGGAACGGACTTTGAGGCAATTGAGCAAGATAAAGTCAGCGTGACGCCGTTGCAGCGCGACGTGACCAACCACGGGGCGCTCGACCGTCTGACGTCGGCGGCGCTTGAACTCTAGCGGAGGACGCAGTGCATCAACTCATCGTGCTTTGGTTCGATTTAGTGAAAGAGTGGGGCTACCTCGGCGTCGTCGTGTTGATGGCAATGGAAAGCTCGATTTTTCCCGTCCCTTCAGAAGTGGTGATGCCTCCCGCGGCGTTCTGGGCCGCGCAGGGAAAGATGTCGTTCTGGGGCGTTGTGCTTGCAGGCACGGTGGGAAGTTACCTGGGCTCGATCATCAGCTACTACGTTGCCCAATGGGTGGGAGCGCCATTGCTTCGACGCTACGGGCGTTACGTGCTCATGCCGCCCGAGAAGGTCCGTCTAGCGGAGGTCTGGGTACGCACATACGGTACAGGCGGCATTTTCTTTGCGCGCCTGCTTCCCGTGATACGTCATCTCATCTCAATTCCCGCCGGTATCTTGCATATGCCAGTGTGGTCCTTTAGCGCGGCGACTATTATTGGATCGGCGTTGTGGTGCACAGTGCTCTCGTGGTTTGGCAGCGCTATTATCGGGAGTCATCCAGAGTTGATGGATTCCCCCGAGGGTATGATCCACGCGGTCAAGGCGAACCTCCATTGGTTTGTTGCAGCGGTGCTGCTTCTGGCCGCGTTGTACGCGGTCGTGCTCGTATTCAAGAAACGCATGGACAACGCGCGAAACTCGGCGGACTGCGAATCCAGTTCGAACTAGAAGCGCTCTAGGAACTAGGCTATGTGCGGAATTGTGGGTTATATCGGCGAGCAAGACGCCGTTCCGGTGATTCTGGAGGGGCTGCGTCGGCTCGAGTACCGCGGATATGACTCCGCAGGCATCGCGGTGTATGCACAGGGCGCGTTGCAGTGCGAGAAGATTCCGGGCAAACTCCGAGGACTAGCCTCTCGGCTTGAGACGCATCCGTTGTCTGGCGTGTTGGGTATTGGCCACACACGCTGGGCTACGCACGGCGTTCCGAACGAGGTCAACGCGCACCCGCATCTGGATGGACCGGGCGAAATCGCGGTGGTGCACAACGGCATCATCGAAAACTATCAACGCCTGCGCGAACAATTGACCGCCGAAGGCGTTGTTTTCCGCAGTCAGACCGATACCGAGACGTTGGCGCATCTTGTTCGCAAATACTACGCGGGCGATCTGACCGGTGCGGTGCGACGCGCGTTGCAGGATGTTGAAGGCGCCTATGCGATCGGCGTGATCTGCAAGGACAACCCCGATGTGCTTGTCGCGGCCCGCTGCGGAAGCCCGCTGATTTTGGGCTTGGGCGACGGCGAGGCTTTCATCGCCTCTGATGCGCCCGCGATCATGAAATACACACGCCGCGTCGTTTATCTGGAGGACGGCCATATCTGCACGATCCGCCGCGAGGGCTTTGAGATTACCGATCTCGCGGGGCATCCTTGCGCCGCAGAGATCAAGACCGTTGATTGGGACGCGGCCGCTGCGGAGAAAGAAGGCTTTGCCCATTTCATGCTGAAGGAGATCCATCAGCAGCCTTCGGCGTTGTTGCAGGCGTTGCGTGGACGCGTATCGAACGGTGCGGACCACGTCAATTTCGAGGAAATGGGACTGAGCGAGGACGAGGTGCGGGCGTGCGAGCGGATTACCATTGTCGCGTGCGGAACTGCGTGGCACGCAGGCCTCATCGGAAAACGTCTGATCGAGCGCTTTGCGCGAGTACCGGTTGAGGTGGATATTTCCTCCGAGTACCGCTATCGCGACCCGCTGGTGCTCCCAAACAGCATTGTGATTCCCGTGACACAATCGGGCGAGACTGCCGACACCCTAGAAGCGATCCGTATCGCCAAGAAACGCGGGGCGAAGGTCGTTTCGATCGTGAACGTCGTCGGCTCGAGCATCGCGCGCGAGTCCGATGGCGTGGTCTATACCCATGCGGGGCCGGAAATCGGCGTCGCTTCAACGAAGGCATATACCGCGCAGATTGCGGCGTTTGCTTTGCTCACCATCTGGCTGGGTCGCATACGCGGCACGCTTAGTCCCGATCAGGCGCGAGAGATGATCGCGCATCTACGCGGGATTCCCGGAAAGATTCGCTGGTGCCTCGAACATCAGGACGCATTAAGACGCTGTTCTGAAGACGAGCGTTACTGGAATGCGCGAAGCATGTTCTTTCTCGGACGCGGCTATAACTATCCAAGTGCCTTCGAGGGCGCACTCAAGCTAAAGGAAATTAGCTACATCCACGCCGAGGGCTACGCTGCGGGCGAAATGAAGCACGGTCCCATCGCACTGGTTACCAGTGAGCACCCCGTGATCGCCATCGCGACACGCGGCGAGACCTACGACAAGCTCGTGTCGAACATTCAGGAAATCCGCGCGCGGCAAGGCACCGTGTTGGCCATTGCGACTCAAGGCGATGAACGCATCAAAGAACATTGCGATGACGTCGTGTACGTTCCCGAGTGCTACGAACCCTTCAGTCCCCTCGTCGTGGCGCTGCCGCTGCAACTTTTCGCTTACTACGTTGCCGTCAAGCGCGGCTGTGACGTCGATCAGCCCCGGAACCTTGCCAAGAGCGTCACGGTAGAGTGAATGGCACGAACCTCCGAAAGCGGTTGTGGAGCCTTCATTTTCCGGTTGACGAACGCCTCTTTCCCAGTTAGAGTGCGCGCGTGATGAAACAGATAGGAGGGTGGGGGCATGGGGAACAGCAAGAAGTCGCAGGTCCGAACAATTGGCATTTTGACCTCCGGCGGGGATTGTCCGGGGTTGAACGCCGTTATCCGGGCGGTCGTGCGCGGGGTGTCGGCTGAGAACGTCGAAGTGTTCGGTTTTCTGGAAGGCTTCACCGGACTTGTCGAAAATCGTTTTCGAAAGTTAACGTATAGCGACACGGCGGGCCTCCTCACCGAAGGCGGCACCATCCTCAAGACCAGTCGCAATAAACCGAACAAGATGCCCGCTCCGGGCGGTGGCGTGCGCGACATGACCGGCGCGGCGGTGGAAACTTACCGCAGGCTCAATCTCGATTGTCTGGTCTGCCTAGGCGGCGGCGGTACACAGAAAGGCGCGCATCATCTCGCCACGGTCGGCGGTCTCAGTGTCGTTACGGTCCCCAAGACCATCGACAACGACGTCTGGGGGACCGATGTCTGCTTCGGATACGATACAGGCATGACGATTGCCGCCGAGGCTATCGATCGCTTGCACACGACGGCGTCGAGTCACCACCGCGTGATGCTGGTGGACATTATGGGGCACAACGCAGGCTGGTTGGCGCTGGGCGCGGGCGTGGCCAGCGGCGCAGACGTCATTCTCATTCCGGAGATCCCGTATTCGATGGACGTCGTCGCCGAGTCCCTGCTCGACCGCATGCGTCAGGGCAAGATGTTCAGCATTGTCGCCGTGGCGGAGGGTGCCGTGCCGCAGACGGAGGCGAAGCCCGGAAAAGACGTGAAGAAGAACGGGGATAAAAAGAACGGGAAGGGCAAGAAGCCGGTCAGCGCGATTCTGGCTGAGCATCTGGAGAACGCCACTGGACTCGAGACCCGAATCACCTCGTTGGGCTATCTCCAGCGGGGCGGTATTCCGACTCCTGCGGACCGTATCCTTTGCTCGGAATTCGGCGCTTTAGCGGCTCGTTGCGTGCTTGATGGCCAGTATGGCGTCATGGTGGCCAAACGCGGCGATGATTATGTGCCGGTCCCGCTGAAAGAAGTGGTGGCCAAGCGCCGCGTGGTTCCCCCGAGCCATCCACTTATTGAGGCTGCGCGCGCCGTCGGCACGTGTTTGGGGGATCACTGGGGCGGAAGCGCGCCTAAACCCGCCGCAAAGCCCCGCAAATCCAACGCAAAGGCAGGCAAGTCTAAAAAGAAGTAGTCGGCGACTGATTTACAGCGCCGCAGGGAAGGGGAGTCATGCTTTCGACCGCATGTCTTGCCGTGTTCTGTTCCGCGCTATCGGTGTTAGTGGACGTTCAGCCCTTCGCCGGAGATCCGGCTACGCTGACTCCAGTACAGGTTCAGAAGGACTTTTGCAGAGACTTTGCACAAGCCGCGCGGTCAAATATCGCTCAGACCGAAGCAAGCGCGAGAGAGACCTGCGGGGGAGTCCGACTGCCCGGTTTTTCTCTCCAACCTTCTGAAGGTTCCACCGATGCCACACTAACCTTTCGCGGGGTTGCGGTTCCGGCTGCGAACGCGAAGATCGCGCCGTTCCTCCTGTTTCGCATCGGACTACGCGACGGAATCCCCTGGGAAAATACCACTCCGTCCCCCAATGGCGTCCGTTTCTTGATCTATGTGGGACAAGAGGTTGTCTTCAGCGAGGACCTTGCGCAAAGCGTATGGCGCCCGCGCGCGGTGGATCTCTCGCGCTGGGCTGGTCAGCGCGTGGATATTGCGTTCGCCACGAACGCGATCGATGGAGACGCCCGCTATGACTGGGCTGTGTTTGGCTGGCCGCAACTTATAACAATCGGACAAGAGTCGCTATACATTGGCCACGCGATTCCTGACACGCCCGCAGTCGCTATTACGGAGCTTACGACGGAGATTCCCGCTGACGCCGAGGGTGGGGTGGGGGATAGCAGGGAAACCGTGCGCGTCGAGCCAGGCGTGCCCCGGCTGCTCGTCTCGTATTTTGATCAGCCCAGTGACTGGGGGATCGGTTCCCCTGAAAACGTTGTCCAACTGCGCCGGGTGTTCGCCGGGCGCTTTGCTCATCGCCTTACCCTGCGCATGTTCGAGCCGAGTTCGCCACTCATCACTCAAGGATCTCCCTACAGACTATCCGTCACGCTGCGAAACGATGGATACGGAAGATATCTCGGCGGCGATCGGGTGGTGCTGACGCAGGACCCGCCGCCAGCGCCGGGTGTCGCTTCTCCCGAAGACAAGGTGTTGCCAGCGCTGGCGCCGGGGGAAGAGGTCACTTTGCAGTGGAAGGGCATTTCGCCTCCCGCCGCTCCAGGGGAAGTCACCTGGAAAGCAGAGGTCCGCTCGCCGGATGTTACCAAGGAACCGATACTTACCGCTTCCTTCAAAACGTCGATTTTCCCTGCCGAGCCCGAGTTGCCTGCAGAGCGTCCAGACGGCCCGATGGCGACCCTTCTTCTGGGGCGCACACGGGCGCTGTTGGCGACGCCGTGGGCCAGATTGTGGATCGTCAGCGACGCTTCTCCGAAGGAGTCCCCCCTCTCCGATGCGTACGGAATAGCCGAGGTGTGGAACGGAGAAACATGGGAGCGGGCTGGGAGCATATACCCACTGGCTCGGGTGGTGCTGGCAGGGGAAATTCCGGAGCCCTCCAGAGTTCCGTTGCGCGTCCGTTTTTCCGGGTTCGAGGCCATCGGGCCATCGGTCGCCCTACAAGGCGAAGCCACCGCTGTGAACGGCCGTCGCTGGCCCGTGCGCGTTACCCTCAGCACAACCCAAAACCCTGCCCGTTTCCTGGTGAGTTCGAGCCTAGGGGCGTCTAAACCTACCCTTATCCGGGCGTTTGAAGGACCGCGACTCTTGGCGGGAGACCGGGCCTACGGGGGTGGCAAGAATTTTGCGCTAGCCCCTGAAACGGGTCTGCTCTTGGGAGACGAAGCGCCGTTTTCAGTGCTGGACACAGCCTCGCCGCTGTATGTTGAGCCTGAGCCCTTGAGCGCCATTTCGCTGATGGCCGTTCAAGGTAAAAATTCCCTCATGGGGATGGTCTGGGAGTTGGAGCAGTTCTGGACAAGGGACTTGCAGCACCCCGCTGCGTATTTCACCGCTCCGTCCAAAGAGGCCCAATGCCTGACGATGAGCCTGTTGGCCCCTGGAAATGCGTACCGGCGAACGCCCCCGCTCGAAGCAGAAAACCCCTTCGAGTTGAAGCGCGCGGAGCATATTCGCCTGTCCTACACGCTGATTCTGGACAGCAAGGCTAGACACGAGGCCGATTCTGCGCCTTCGGCGCTCGTTTCCGGAGTGTTCGAGCACTACGCCGGCTTGCGCGGAAAAGATATGGGAGGCAGCTTTGCCCGTATCAGCGGTCCTGGTGGGCAGCCGCTCTATATCAATTCCAGTGTCCAGATCAAAGAAGCCGCGTATGACGAGGCTACGAAGCGCCTAACGCTAACCCTGGAAGAAAAGCCGGAAGCGACCTCTTTCACCCTCATTGCTCCGATAATCTCTCCGAGGGAAGTGCGAGGTTGCGGGGATGCCGCCCCGAGTAATGAAACACTTAGAAACACAAGAGCGGGGTGGCGGCACGATTCTGTGATCGATGGGATGGTGTTGAAACATATAGGAGCGGACTCTGCCGCAAAGATAGAGATTCTTTGGTAAGGACGGATCTGGAATGCAGGATATGATGTGATGATTTACGAGTCCGCAGGGGTTGCCAGGACACGCACCATAGTTGTCACTTTCGCCGTGCTGTTGCTGATTCTCGGAGGGCTAACCTTTCTCTCCATACGGCGCAGCACGCAGATTCGTGCCGAGCAGGAAGCGCTCACGCAGGCCCCCTCTATCCCTGTGGCGGATTCACTCCCGCTCGTCCCCGAGACGAATTCCCCGCCACCTCCTTCCCTCAACAATTTCTCTCCCTCAGAAGATGCGATTCCTGAGGAACTGTCGCTTGCCCTGAGTCGCTTAACCCTAGTGCTGCGCGAGCCCGACGGCGGCCGTGATCCCGCGACTTCCGCGTGTGCACGCTACTCGGTATTGCCTGAACGCGCGGCGGAGAACCTACTGAACAGCTACCGGGCGTCTTCAGGGCTTTCTCCCGACTTTCTGGAGTTCTTGAGACAAATTGAAGCCGATTCCGGTGTGTTCTACCGAACCGTAAGAGCAGAGGTCGACGCGGTCGAGCCCGAGCTGAGCGCCCTAATGGAGGCCGCGCGTATGGAGGGGGCGCGGCAGCGGAAGACGGGAGAAACGCCTCGAGGGTGCGGAGGACAACCGTGGCGGCTCTGGGCGTTGGCCAAGTGTTGGGTCCATCTTCGGATAGAAACCGGCAACTGGACCGAGGCCCTTCTCGCGCTGGAGTCCATTGAAGCGCTGACCTGTGACCAGCGGGATCCATTTTCGGAGAGTCTGCGTCTGCTCGTTGCGCGGCATCCGATCGACGAAGCGAAATTGAGTTCCCTGTTGGCGATTCTGCCCGAACAGGACCCTGTCGAAATGCTGCGCAGCGATCTGAACTCTTCGGTCGAGGAACTCGCACAGAAGATTGTGGATGCTAGGCTCGCAGATGGAATAAAGATGGGGATTGTAACAGGCCCCCTAATCTCGCACGACAAGATCCGGGCTGAGCTGAATGCGGCGCTTGGGAGCAATCCTGGGGATTTCGCCGCATTTCGCTCCAAACTTGCCGAGTTTGGGTCGACTCTTGCTGACCTGCGCGCCGAGGACCCCTGGAGTAAAAAAGACAGGTCGTGGGTGAGTCGGACGCAGGAGTTGATGCGCAAAACAGAATACTACGTTAAGGCCGGGCTCTCTTCGAGCGCGGAAGTCGAGGGGATGACGCTCAACCCTTACGATGCGCTGGTCCCGGAAATGCAGGGGGCGATTGCGCGGAAAAGAGACTTTCTCGGCGGGCTGGAGCACCAAGAACGCACAACGGTTCCCCGTGTGCAGTGCCGGGAGGCTGTGATTCGGGCGGCAGTGGCCATAACGCGGTACTGGCGTGAACATGGCGCATACCCCGGCAGCATCCATGAACTCGTGCCCGACTACCTGGATGCCGTGCCAACCTGGCGGAGAGAAGGGGGACCTGTTCACTATACGCGCATACCACGAGAAGCCGGCGGCGGGTTTGCCATCACCGCGTACCGGCCTACCGCTTCGATGGATGTCATGCGCGATCCCGGCAACGTGCTCCTTTGGCGCGCCTACGACTGCGAATTCAGCAGGGAGTTTATAAAAACAGCGCTCGCTCCGCGTTCATGAGGTGGAAGAGGGAGAGGCCGAGGGGGCGGAGGAGAAGGTCGAGGCGGATGATGGGGAGACCGAGAACGTTATAGAAGCAGCCGGTGTAGGCGGCAACAAGCAGGCTGCCTGGGCCGTCGACGGTATATGCGCCGGCGCGGTCGGTAGGGCGGACGGCCTCGACGAAGGCTGTGATTTCGTCGTCGCTGAGGGGGCGGAAGGTGACGGCGGTCACTTCCTCGCCTTCGGCGGCGAGTCCGGTCTCGGTGTCGATAACCGCAAGCCCGGTGCGCACTTCGTGGCTTCGGCCCGCCAAACGGCGGATCATCGCGCGGGCCTCGTCAAGGTCGGCCGGTTTTCCCAGAACGTGCTCATCCACAAACACGAGGGTATCTGCGGCGATGACCACGGCGGGCCGATCGAGACGGGCCGCCACGTCGTCCCGTTTTGCGCGCGCGTTTGAGATCACCATTTCGCCGGGCGTGCCGTTGAAGTGTTCTTCGGCACCGCTGACGAGCACGTCAAAGTGGAGGCCCAATGCCGAAAGCAGGGCTTTCCGGCGCGGCGACCCGGAGGCTAAGACAAGACGCTTCACTTCGCGCTTCCGACAGGCGGGGCAAGTTCCGTCTCAGGAAGCACAGGCAACTCATCTATAGGGGGGCCGGGCTCAACGATTTCCGGTATCCGACGTCCACCTTTGCCTGCGGTACCGATTGCCTTGCCGTCTTGCACGATCGTGGTGCCCTCAGGCAGGAGGAGGCTGACGTCTTTGTCGCCTACACCCGCGTTGACCTCATATCCGCTCAGGGTTAGGGTTGTGGTGCCGTCTACCTCTCCAAGTTCCACACGAATCTGGGAGGGAAGACGCTTGGATTCCGAGAAACTGACCTCGATCTTTTCGAAAAGGCTATCGGAATTACCATCTTTTGGCCGCAATTCGAGGGCGCGATTCTTCTCCGTTCCCGCGAGGGCGACCTTGAACGCTTTGGTCAGGCGGGCGGGGTCGGATTCAAATCCCGCGCACAACGCCTCGAGATCGGGATCGGCGTCGATGGCATAGCTCTGCACTTGTTCCATGCGTCCGTCGTACTCATAAACCCTGTTCGCGTCGATGAGGTAGCTCACTTTCTGTGAGTCATACTGAATGAGCAAACGACGTGGCGCGAGGTAGAGGACTTTTCCTTGGGCTTTCACGGAAAGACCCTGCGATTCGGTCTCTTGGGTGAAACGCGCGGAGAATGCCCGGACTTCGGCGCGCTGCGCTTTCAGTTCGGACAGGAAAGTATCGAGGGGCGTGACGTTCTGCGCGGAAACCAGAAACGCCATGACTGCGAACAACATTACCGGGGATCTCCTTCGTCTCCCCACATGCGGGGAATGGTCGGGTCGTCTTCGATGCCCGAGGCCTCGATGGGCGCATCCGATGCATCAAGGTGGTTAATACCTTCTTCGGGCACCGGAGTTTCCTCGTTGAGAGGACCATCCACGAGAGAGGGCTCCGCCGGGCCGACGTCGAAGAAGGTCACCGGGATACGGTTGAGCATTTCAGGGTAGGCCATGTCGAGCAGGCGGCGATGGGTCTCGATGACCGCGGCAAGGTCGCCGCGCAGTCGATCGCGCTGACGCTCAAGCGCTTGGACCTCCAACGAGACTTTCGCGGGAAGCTGGGAGGCTTCCTGTACGGCGCGCGCGCGCTGGAGTTCCGCTTCGCGCACGATCAAGTCCGCCTCGCGCCGGGCATTTTCGATCACTTCGTCCGCCAGACGCTGAGAGGAAGACAACGCGTTGCGCAGGGATTCCTCCGTTGTCCGGCTTTCCTCAAGCCGGGCGCGCAAGTCGCCTACCTCGCCGTTCAGACGCTCGATCTCGGCGTTCAACCCCTTGAACACAAGCACAAGTTGGTCCAGATAGTCGTCTACTTCGGCGATACGATAGCCGCCGACGAGGGACTTCCCGAACTGCCGCCCGTAGATTTCCTCTGGGCTAAACGCTTCGGGCTTTTTCGGTTCTTCAATTGGCTCAATGGTCATTTCGAACGCCTTTGCCTCGCTCTACTGTCCGAGTTCCTGTGCACGGTGTACCGCCGCATCGAGGCCCGCCGCAAGGGCTTCGCCCAGACCGCGCTCGGCGAACGTTCGCAACGCCGCCTCGGTGGTGCCGCCTTTTGAGGTCACTTTCTGGCGGAGACTGGCGGCGGTCTCGCCGCTTTCAGTGAGCAAACGGCCCGCGCCGAGCAAGGTCTGCGCGGCAAGGCGAGTCGCTTGATCCGCCGAGAGGCCGTGTTTGACGGCGGCCTCGACCAAGCACTCGACTACGTAGAAGAAATACGCCGGACCGCTCCCGCTGAGCCCGGTCACGGCGTCAATCAGGTCTTCCGAGACGCGCTCTGCTTTGCCGACGGCCTCAAAGAGCACGCGGACGGTCGTTGCATCGTTGTCTTCACAGTTGGGGCTTAGGGCAAAGCCCGCCGCCCCCGCACGCACCATTGCCGGAGTATTGGGCATGACGCGGGCCACCCGCACCGATGCGCTAAGACGCGCCTGGATGTACGCGATTGAGATGCCCGCCGCAATCGAAACGATGAGCACATCGGGCCGTAGGGATGACTTGATCGCTTCGAGCGCTTCGTTCATCTGCTGAGGCTTGACGGCAACAAGCAGGATGTCGCTGGCGGCGGCCAACGCCTGCGCAGAGTCCGCCCAACCAACGCCCAGGGCATCCGCCACGGCGCGCTTGTCCGGGTCTGCGTCGTACACCATCACCGCGCTCGGCCGCAGCGTGCGGGTTTCGACAAGACCGCCCGCAATCGCCTGCCCCATGTTTCCGTACCCCAGAAAGCCCAGGGTTGCTTTTCCCATCGGCAAGGTCTTACTCCTTTTCTGCGTTCACAGGCGACAGATCATGGATCAGCGCCACCTCGTCGCAATCTGGGAACAAGTGACACCGCACGCAGTCTTTGAAGACCTTGTGCGGCAGTTCATGCATATCAATGCGGCCAAATCCGAAGCGATAGAAAAAGTCTGGGATACGCGTCAGCGCATAGACCCGGCTAATGCCCAGGGCGCGCGCTTCGTCGATACACGCTTCGAGGAGTTTCTGGCCAATTCCCTGACCGCGCAAATCCTCGCGCAGCACCAGCGAACGAATTTCGCCCAGGTCCGCCGCGTCAATATGCAACGCGCAACAACCGCCCACGCCGTCTTCATCGCGATAGATGAAAAAATCACGCATGTGCTCCCACAATT
Organism: Candidatus Hydrogenedentales bacterium; assembly: GCA_041859045.1. Classification (GTDB taxonomy): domain Bacteria; phylum Hydrogenedentota; class Hydrogenedentia; order Hydrogenedentales; family SLHB01; genus JBHELB01. The sequence goes on from JBHELB010000075.1 coordinate 12,074, forward strand.
CCGGCAACGAACGCGGGAGTAACGCCCCAGTGGACGAGGCGTTGTCGATAAGATTCTTCACCTCCGTCATTTCCGCCGCCAGCGGCTTGCGGATGCACTGCCCGGTGATCTTCGTCATGCTCGTGCTCCTCATGCGCCGGGGAAAAGCCGGACGCGGCTCTACCGTTGGCGTTTGCGCAAGTGTATCATACTCCCGCGGGCAGGGGAAAGATTGGGCGCGCAGGAAAACAAATCTGGACTTCCCAGGCCATTGCAGGAACAGGACGCCCCGATAGGAAACTGGCAGGAGCCGGAGTGTGTTGAAAAGAGCATGTAAAGGGTAGCGATGCTTTTCAAGCGGACTCTACGCGAAGCGATAGATGATTCCTGGGAGGCCATCGGAGGCTGGTCGTTTTTCTTCCGGTCGCTCGTCTTGGCATTTCGCACGGGAGGCAGAAATGATTTAGACAAAATAGAAACGTTTCTATGCTCCACAAAGGAAACCACACTATTTCAGTACCAGATCTTTGCAATTACCTCTGTTGGAGCACGAAATTCATCTGTTCTCTGCTGGCCAGAGGAAATCCTTGCCCTCGAGTGCTCGGTCATAACCAAAGTGGCGCGGCTCCGGAAATTTGCCGCACTAATCGAAGATATGCGCGGAATTCCGGAAACGATTCCAGCCATTAAGCGACGTCTGAATCGTTACGAGGGCGAACGGCGGGCGCGTGTGTTGTTTGTACTGGGGCTTCTTCTTTTTCGGGCAGGAGAGCGCGGCGAAGCAATCGGGTGCTGGGAAGAGTGTGTCGAGGTTGCAGGCGAGAATCGAGAATTGGCTTCCGCAGCGACGTTGGAGATGAAAGAAGCGTTCTCACGTCCGATCCCCGGGCCACTTCCACGAAGATACCCCGTCTATACCTTTCGAGCTGCATGGAGCGGTGTGGAGCGTTCCAGCCCTTCCCCGAAGGGCATCCCTCGCGCCGAAGCCTGGAGACGGTTGATGTCTGGCCTGTCCGAACTGTTTCGACCGTTTGTTTTCCTCTTTCGAGCCAAATGTTTTCGAATTCGGACTAGATGGCGAGTTGATCCAGACAAATTTGAGCGGTTCTTCCTCTCATCCAGGAAACCGGAATCTATCTGTCTGGTACTGTTCGCGATGGCGTACGGGCGAGGGAAAGAACAGTTCCATGCCGAGCGTGTGGCAGAGGCGCTTGCTGTCGCATGTTCGGTTGCGCCGCACGTCGACAATCTCTATCGAGTGGCAGATTTTGTCCCTGGTCTCAGTTATTCTTCAGAAATCATCGCAGCGTTGGAACGCCGAACGGCTGAATGTGACGGGATTCGGCGTGGGCGCGTTCTCTTTGTTCTTGGGCTGCTTCTGTTAGCGACAGGGGACATCAAGGCCGCCGTGGAGCGTTGGAAAGAATGTCTGGAGTTTGCCGGGAAGACAAGGATCTTAGGGTTGCCGCCGCATGGCAGTTACGGCACTGGGCGTAGATCCATCTTTGTGAGGTAGAGTGCGCCGCTAACGGTTGACGTAGCGGATGCTCCGCAAGTATCGAATGACAAATTTCAGGTCTATACGTCCGGTAAATAGCATATGCATCCCGTCAATCATGAGACGCGTCAGACTAGTAGTTCTCGCTAAGACCATGACAGGAAGCGGATGCCTAAAAAAACATTTGCGCCCAGCAATCCATCGCAGCAGAGATCGAGGGACAAAGGCTTTTGAGGTCATCATGTACAGCGCGGCCCAGGTCTGATCTGCCTTGGCACGCGGGAAATCAAAAGACACCGTAAACTGCCGCAGGCACTCGTCGTTTTCGCCTGATACGGCGGATTCCGTTACAATCCCTTTCTCTAAGGCCATTCGCGTGAGAACGGTATTCGGGAAGTAGTGCAAGTGATATAGATTCAGAACCCACGGATGGGGCAGGCGTAGAAGGAGTTCTAGCGCCGCCTTCTTATCTTCCTCTGTTTCAAAAGGGTTATCCGTTATGATGTCATAGCGCGCCAGAATCCCTTGTTCATTGATTAATCGCGCAGCGGTGGCGATCTGTGCATCGCTACTGAATCGCTGAAACAGATCGTGACGAACACGTTCCGTTCCTGCCTGAATTCCGATATTGACCTCCGCAACGCCGGCCTTTTTCATGAGGGACAACTGCTCTTCAGATACAACACGCGGGTCTGTAGCGCATTCGAACGGCACAGCAATGCGAGTGCGGTACGGCTCTACAAACTCACGTAACCATTCCAAACGTTCGGCAAAAACTTCATCGGCGAAAAAGATGGCCGACATCTTCGGGAGACGTCGCTTGACATACTCTAGCTCGCGGATCACGTGGGCGACACTGCGCTGGCGCACAAAAGGAGAGGCGTCCTCAGAATAGAGTTTGTGAAGAAACGAATTCGTGCAGAAAGCGCATTTGTAGGGACACCCCCTCGATGTAATGGTCTCATAGCGGGTGAACTCCCTCATCGGCTCACCTTCAGTGAGCTTTCCCCTCCTAATGACAAATTTGCCTGCATCTTCCAGATCTGGAATAGGGAGACTATCAAGATCAGCGATGAGTGGGCGACAACGATTTCCCTTAGGTCCTGATGGGCTCTGATGCCAGAGGTTTGCCATACCAGAGGGGTCACTTCCGTTGGCAAGTGTATTGATCAGCTCAACAAAGGCCTCTTCTCCCTCACCCGCAATGGCATAGTCTGCGCCTTGCCGAAGACAGGCCTCCGGGGTTACCGTAGCCGCTGTCCCCCCCAAACCACAGGAATATTGAGCGCTGCTTTGAGATTGCGTGTTAGCTCGCCCGCATGTCGAAGATAGGGCGAACGAACAGATATGCCTACCAACTGTGTCTTTTTCTCGCGCAGCAGGTTAATAAGAAGATCGGTCTCGTGTGGGGTTGGAAGATCAAAGTGGTTGAGAGTGTGCTCCTTGAAATACACAAGATCTACATCGTGTCCGCACTCCCTAGCAAAGGTGAAAATGGCGTTTGTGCCCAGATTTTCGAGAGAGAACATAGATATCAACGCCACTCGAAAGTCGTGCGTGTAGGTACGGGGATGGCGACTGGAGAGGCTAGATACGCTGTCTGGCATTACAGGACTCCACTCCTATCCCTAAGAAAAGCTGTTTCTGCACCCTGATGGGCAAACCAACCTGGAAAGATGACGCCAAACCAAGTATTGCGTTTGGGCAATCCCGCGAGCAACATATCGCGCTCGGCAATACTCCGAAGTGACTCAACTGTAGTCAATAGGCGATTGTCGAGTCAAACCCCGCTGGGGGAAGTGCGGTATTGGGATTGAATTCTGTACAATGGCGCATAGGGGAAACCAATGGAGAAGCGACACTTTTTGTCAGTCATGGGGTATAGCGTTGGGGCGGCGGCGGTCGTTCTTCCGCTTTACTGGCCTGCTCTCATCGGCAAAGTGTATTCGCTTGTGCCGTATGATATGGAGGAGAACGACTCCGAGCGGTTTACGTCGGGGCTTTTTCTTTATATCTCGGCCTTGTTTCTGGGGATGATTTTACTCCAGACGCTCCTTGGTTCCGGACGAACGACAGACACGAGTCGGACTTCGCAGTCGAACCGAGTGAAACGTGTTTTGTCTCGGATGTTTCCCCTAGGTCGTTCTTCTCGGTTCATTTTGGCGGTCGTGGCGGTCTGCGGAGGCGCGATGTTCATTGACGCGAAGTACGGAGAGGGGTTCGCGTTTATGTTGTTTCTTTTTGAGGTTTTTCCATTGGCTTTCGCTCTCTTTGTCGCGAACAATCTCTGGGGAAGCGGGAGAGGGCGTATTCCGCTAAGTATCGGCGCACTACTGATACTTACTCTGATCTTTCTCCAATTTTACGTTGGTTACCTACTGATTTTGCTTTTCTGGTGCGCGATGCCGTTGGCACTCTTGTCTATTCCAGCGATGGCGGGCGTTGCCCTATTCTTCGAGATTCGAATCGAGCAACGTGGCGCCGAAGTCACGATATAAGGATTTAGTCTTGCCTGGTATAGAGCAGGCAAAAGACATGGAGGGACCGCCACATGCGACTCGGGTACTGGAATGGATTGTTCTTGGCGCTGTTGATGGCGTGTCAGGGAGGCTATGCGGCGGAACCGCGCCCCGCTAAGGGAGAGGAGAAAATGATCCCGCTCAAGTCTGTGCATCTGCAATTTGAAGAAACGATGGGGAAGCGTGTCGATGCAAATATCGAGCACTGGCTGCTGCGGATGCCCGACGCGAATCCCGGCGTGATCGATATGTTTCACCGACGCGATCGGCAGTTGCCGTATCCGCAGGTGGTGCCGTGGGCGGGGGAGTTTGCGGGAAAGTATCTCATTTCCGCGGTGCAGGCACTGGATATGACGAACGACCCTCGTCTGGAACCTGCCGTACGGGAATTTGTGAATAAGCTGATCGCATCGCAGGCGGAGGATGGTTACCTGGGGCCGTTTACGAAGAAAGAACGCCTGCTCTCGCACTGGGACTTGTGGGGACACTACCACTGCATGCTCGGTCTCTTGATGTGGTACGACCGCACGGGGGATGAACGGGCGATGAATTGCGTGCTGCGCGCCGCAGACCTGATGTGCACAATCTATGTGGGCACGGAACGTCGTCCGGTGCAAGCAGGCGCTCCGGAAACCAACAATCTCGCCGTGATGCATGTGCTCGCGAATCTCTACCGGCGCACGGGAAATCCGCGTTATCTCGAGTTGGTTCGAGTGATCGAAGAAGACATGACTACGGTGGGCGACTGGCTGCGCCAAGGCGAAGCGGGCGTTCCGTTTCATCTGCTCAACGGGCAGGGCTCGCGCTGGGAGAGTCTACACATTGTACAGGGACTTGCGGAGATGTACCGCGTGACTGGAGAGGAACGCTACAAGAAGGCGGTCCTGACGGCATGGGACAGCATTCGACGTTATGATCGCCATCCCTCGGGGGCGTTCTCGACCTTCGAGCGGGCGGCGGGCTCCGTGTATGCGGGGGGACAATTGGAAACGTGTTGCAGCGTGGGCTGGACTGCGCTGACGCTGGACGTACTAGAGCTCACGGGGAGTCCATTGGCGGCCGACGAGCTTGAACTGACGACGTGGAATCAGGCGCTCGGTTCGCAGCACCCCTCGGGGAATTGGTGCACCTACGACACCCCCCTGAACGGCGTGAGGGCTCCGTCGTATCACCAGATCAATTTCCAGTACCGTCCGAGTGCGCCGGAGTTGAACTGCTGCTCCGTGAACGGTCCGCGTCAGTACGGCCTACTGCGTTCCTGGGCGGTAATGGAAGAGCCTGGGGAGATGCCGGGCGTGGTTGTCAACTACTACGGCCCTGGTACGGTCACGTTTACGCGATCGAACGGAAATCCATTGACGATCACGCAGGAGACGCGGTACCCGGTAGAAGGTGTCGTGAAGCTTCATGTCGCGCCGAAGAAAAAGGAAACGTTCACGCTGCGCCTGCGAATCCCCGCGTGGTCGACGACGACAGCGGTAAGGATCAACGGCAAGGACTGGCCGGAGAAGGTCGCGCCCGGAACGTATCTCACGGTGACTCGCGCCTGGAAAAAGGGCGACTGCGTGGAATTGGCCTTTGATATGTCACCGCGTTCCTGGACAGGCGCAGGCATCCGGACGGGACGTTCCGTGTTCTACGCCGGACCGCTGCTGCTTGCATACGATACCTACAACAATGCAACCGAACTGCCTGATCTTGCCCCTCTTGATGCTTCCGCATTCAGGGCGGAATTGCTCCCGGTAGAGGAGAAGGGCGTGCTCGCGCCGATGGGTTTGTGGAAAACCAAGACGACTAGCGGGGCGGAGATTGTCTTGACCGATTTCGCGAGTGTCGGCGCGCATGGAACGGAGTATGCGTCGTGGTTGCCCACAGTGAACGCGATGCCGCCTAAGGTGACCCTTGAGGCACCGTCCAACGGGGCGGAGGGCGGTTCCGGGCCGATCGCGTTCGAATGGGCGTATTTTGGGCCGGCCAAGGGGTGGACCTACGAGTTGACCGTGGCGAAGGACCCGGAGCTAAGGGACGTTGTGTTGCATCAAGAAAACCTCACCAGCGCGTTCTATCTCGTTTCGGATAGTCTGCTTCCCGAGGGGCGATACTACTGGAACGTTCGTTCTGTAAACGCGGCGGGAACCGCGACGGATGAAGAAGGTCCTTGGACATTCACCATCGAGCAAGGAAAAGCGCCGCTCTCGATGTATGTCGCCCCAAAGGCCGACGGGCCATTGGTCGCATCGGCGTTGGATGGCTGCGGGTTACCCACGGCGGGACTTGCGCCAAAGGAAGGCGGTTCCATTCGCAGCGTCGCTGACCGCTTCGGCGCGCCAAACAAAGCCGTGGAGTTTTGGTGGTATTGGAGTTTGGCGACGATGCGTTACCGCATCTCGGCGTTTCCCGAAAAGGACTACACCTTTACCGCCTGGATCAACCCCGCAAAGGAAGGTCCGCGTGGTGGTGGCGATTTATGGCTGTTCTCGGCGTGGTGCGCGGACAAAGACGATCCGTTGCGTATTGTGATCACTCGCCAAAACGAAATCGTCGCCTTGATCGAGACGAGTAAGGCTACCTACAAAATACCCGCCGTGCCCGTTGAAAAGGGAACATGGGTACACCTTGCGGTGGTAAAAGGGGGTAAGACACTCACCCTGTACCTGAATGGAAAACCCAGAGGAACAGTGGCCGTTCCGGAGATCATCGAGAGCGAGAGCAACGCGATAGGCTTGAGCAGCAATCCCGCTGCCCCGTCACATGCCGATCGCTATGTTGGCGGCATGGACGATTTCGCGTTCTACGGCCGGGCGCTTTCCAAGGAAGAGGTGGAGACTTTGGCGAAATAGGAGACCTTTCTTCGATTCTTGCGACAAATGGGCGGGAACCCTATACTCCCTGCCGACAGTGAAGGGGTTTGAAGAAAGGGATTCTAGAGTAATGAAGACTTCCGTGATCGCGGTCCTGGACGTAGGAAAGACGAACAAGAAGGTTAGTCTCTACTCGCGCGCATTTGAAGTCGTGGCGACTGAGCGGACGACTCTGGAGACGGTGGACTACGAGGGGCTTGAAGCGGAACGTCCGCTGGAACTCATTGAGTGGTTCGAAGGGGTGCTCAAGAGTTTCTCCGCGGATTACGCTGTTGAGGCGATCAGCATCACGACGCACGGGGCGACCTGCGCGGTGTTGGACGCGCAAGGCGATTTGGTTCATCCTGTCATTTCCTACACGAGTGCCAAAGGCGCAGAGGTGCAGGAAGCATTTCACTCGGAATTTGGCTCGCCGGAAGAACTCCATCGTCCCACGGGTACACCGGACTTGGGGTTTGTGAACTTGGCCAAGGCGCTTTATTACCTCAAAACGCGCAAGCCGGAGGCCTGGAAGCGGGCGAAGCATGTGCTTTTCTATCCCCAGTATCTTGGCTACTTGCTCACGGGGGCGCTGGGGCTAGAGCCCACGTATCTCGGCAACCATAGTTACCTTTGGAACCTGCAGGAGAATGATTGGAGCACTGTGGCGAGAGGCCTTGGGGTGGACTCCATGTTTCCATCGAAGCTTTCCGCGCCGTGGGACAGACTCGGGGCCGTGAAGCCGGAGATTCGCGCAGCCTGCGGATTGCCGGAGTCGTGCCAGGTCACGATGGGCATCCACGACTCCAACGCGAATTTCCTGCCCTACCTAGCGCAAGGGCATTCGCATTTTGTGTTGAACTCGACGGGAACATGGTGCGTGCTGATGAGCACCGCTCCCAATGCGCTGTTGACCGATGAGGAACTGCGACACAAGGTTTTTTTCAACTTGGATGCCTTTAATCGCCCCGTGAAGACCTGCATTTTTCCGGCGGGTATGGAATATGAGGCCTACATGGGGCTGACGGAGTGCCCGGATCGTGGGGATGATGCATCGCTCGCGGAGGTGATTCGCAAGCGCGCGCTTTTTGTGTTTCCTGGGGTTTTGCCAGAAGCGAGCGCGTTTCCAGGGACACGCGCAAGGGTTGAGTGTGGTGCGCAGCGCTTTGATCTCGTGGACTTGCGAGCGCAGGGCGGGAAACCCATGTCCTCGAGCGGGCCGGAGTATGTAGCGGCCCTGAACCTCAGTCTGGCGCTGCAAACGGCCGAACTCTTGCGCAACGTAGGCAAGGGGCCAGGCACGGATGTGTTTATTGAAGGCGGCTTTTCAAGGAATGTACAGTATTGCAGCCTTCTGGCGGCCCTTTGTCCTGACTGCCGCGTCGCGCTAACCAATCTTCGGGAAGGAACTTCGATGGGGGCGGCGCTGCTTGGGTGGATGCTTGCGCAGGGGAATTCGCTGGAGGCCATGAAATCGGAGTTTGAAATTGAGATCGCGCCGATTCAACCTGCGCAGGCCGAAGGAATTGCGGAATATGCACGTGAATTCATGCGGCGCGTGCAATAGTTTTTTCTGGGCAACGGGATACAGGGGAAGCAAGATGAAAACGTGGTGGGTTGCGGGAGTTGTATTGAGCGTTCTGGGGGGAACGTTTTGGGCTGGAGCACAGGAAAAGGCGTGGATCGAGAAGGCGCAATATGCAAAGGTACAGGTCGTCACGGCCGATGTATCGGGCGAAGAACTAAAGGAAATTTCCCAAGTTTTCGCTGAGTACTGGGAAAAATCGACGGGGCACAAAGCAACGCGCGGATATCGTCCCAATGCGGGCGCACTGAACGTGTATATCTTTTGGGAGTGCGCTCCGTTCGAACTCGTGAAAGAGATTGATCTCCCCGCGTTGGGCGAAGAGGGGGTGGCGATCGTCAGTGGCCAGTGCGATGGTTCGCCTGCGCTGTTAATCACGGGCTTCACGCCACGTAGCACGATGAACGCCGTCTATGAGTTCTTCGACCGGTATATGGGGGTGCGTTGGCTCGCGCCAGGGGCAACGTACATTCCTGGAGCGCCGGAACGCTTGCCACAGATTCGCTATCAGTTTGCGCCCGTCTTCGAATATCGCGATACAACCTATCTGACCTCGGCCGGGCTTCCAGGGCCGGAACTCGCGGAGTACCGCCGGGCGCACCATGTCTATCCCGGTCCGGGATTTTCCTGCCATACATTCTATGCGGTGTTTCCGCCCGAGAAGTATTTTAGAGAGCACCCAGAGTACTACGCGCTGCTCAACGGCAAGCGCACAGCCCCGCTCGGGTTTGACTGGTCCTCGCCGGAACTCACGTCCGAACAGGCGTCGCAACGCGCTCAACTCTGTTGCAGTAATCCGGAAGTGGCGGAAGTCGCGTATACGTATTTTGATGAGCAAATCCGACTCCATCCGGAGAGAAGGACGGTGCATCTTTCGCAGATGGACTGGGTGAGCAATTGCGAATGCGATGAGTGTCGCGCGATCGACGATCGCGAAGGCACGCCGATGGGTCCCGTGCTGACACTGATCAATCGGATCGCGGACCGAATGGCCCAGGAGCATCCGGGGTACACCATTGAAACCCTGGCCTACTGGTATACACGCAAGCCTCCCAAGTTCCTCAAGCCGCGCGACAACGTGATCATCAAACTGTGCAGCATAGAGTGCGATTTTGGACGGCCGCTCGACGATCCGAAGGCCGAACTGAATGTTTCCTTCGCCGATGACATCCGTAAGTGGTCGAAAGTGGCGAAGCGCTTGCATATCTGGGACTATACGCCGAATTACGCGTATTACCAGACACCGCATCCGAATTTTCATGTGCTCCAGCCAAACGCACAGTTTTTCGCGAACCACAAGGTGCGCGGTTTGTTCGAGCAGGGCGCGGAAACGTATGGCTCGGAGTTTAGCTTCCTGCGCGCGTATCTCGTGCACCGGGTGATGTGGAACCCGGATCGTGACCTAGAAGCGGATATGAACGAGTTTCTTGAACTCTACTACCGCGAGTCCGCGCCGTATATCCGGAAGTACATCGATTTGATGACGCAAACGCTGAAGGCGAGCGGAAAGCCGATGACGTGTTTTGATAACGCGGTATGGCTCACGCCCGAGTTCGTGGAACAAGGCAATGCGTTGTTCGAGCAGGCGCTCGCCGCAGCAAAGACGGACGAGATTCGTGCGCGCGTGCGACTTGAGAGACTGGCCATTCGTTTTGCTGCATTGGCCTGTCCGCCGGAACTCACGGTAGATCGCGATTCCATGTCTCTTGCCTATCCCCCCGCGCCTACCCTTGAGGAGTTCATCGAGGAGACGAAGGCGTTGAAAGTTCCGCCTATGCCGCCGTTTCATGACAGTTACATGAAAGGCCTGAAGGCACGATTGGGAGACAATCCTCGTCAGGGACTGGACAAGTCGCCCGTCGTCGTCCTGGAGAATGAGCGTTACGTGCTCTGGACCGTGCCCGCAGCGGGCGGTGCGATACTGCGCTGGACGGACAAGAAGTTTGGCGTGGAACTGCTGCGTGGTTACGAGACCTACGGAAGAGGCGGCGGCTCGTGGCAGGACTGGACGAACACGCCGGGCCTTCCGGAAAAAGCCGTGGCACTGAAGTATGACCTCGTCGAGCAGAGCCCAAGCGCGGTCCTGATGCGTGGGAACATGGAGCAGTGGACCTACAAGACAGTCCAAGCGGGATCCGAAGCACGAGTTCGTTCCGTTGAGAACGAGGGGTTGGTGACCGAGCGCCGTATCGAATTCACTCCCGACGGACAGGGTGTTCAGCTAACACTCAGTGTGCGCAATACCGGAACGGAAGCCGTAGCTCCGAGCGTGAAGGTGCACCCGGAGTTCTTCCTTCAAACACCGCAGACGCCTGAGGTGTGGGCGAAGAAAAGCGGACAATGGGAGCGGTTGAATTCGGCTCCCGGCGCGCAGGCGCCGGCCTTTGGCGCTCGGCTGGACCCAGGGTTTGGTGATATTGCTCTGCGCATGCCGAAGAAGTCGCTGGCGGTCGTGGCTACCTTCGATCCCAAAGAGTTGGAGGCGGTGCAATACTTCTACTCCACTAACCCCGATGCGATGCACGGGAACTTGGAACTGATCATGTCGAGTGCGCCGCTGGCCCCGGGCGAGTCGCGCAGTGTTTCCGCGGTCTTCCGCGTGACGAACGCGAAGCCGAGCAAGGGCTTCGGCCTCTAGGCGAGGTCTGCCGCACTCGAACACGGTCGTTCCGCATAGGGAACGGCGATGAATGCAACGGCACGGCGTGTGTACCCTGCACGATTCCGGAAACGGCGCGTGCGTTGGGGCGCGCACGTCGTGCTTGTTGTTTTATCCCTTTTGTTTGCCGCTCCGTTCCTCTGGATGATTTCCACCTCACTTCGATCAGAGGCGCGTATTCGGCGCACGGGCTGGAGTGGTTGCCACAGACCGATCGCGTGAATGCGGAGGGACATCGCGAGATCCTCTTCGATGGACGAAGGGGGACTGAACTCTCGACGGCGCGCGATGAGATGAGCGTGTTGTTAGTGGGTGGAAAAGAAGTCCGCGCGTGGACAGAGGACTACGAAGTCCTGCAACGCTTCGGGCCGCATTGGCAGAACTATGCGCAGGCCTTCCGCACCGTTGATTTTTGGAATGCGCTACGCAACACGCTCTTCGTGTGCGTAGCGGTGGTGATAGGTACGGTCGCGTCCTCTTCCCTGGTGGCGTACAGCTTTGCCCGTATTCCGTGGCGAGGTCGCAACGCGGTGTTTTTCGCGGTATTGGCGACAATGATGTTGCCTTACCAAGTCACTTTAATCCCGCTGTTTGCGGTATACCGTGAGTTCGGATGGGTAGGGAGCTTCAAACCCCTCATCATTCCCGCTTTCTTCGGGGTGCCGTTCTACATTTTCCTTCTCCGTCAGTTCTTTATGGGCATTCCACAGGATCTCAGCGCCGCGGCGCGCATCGACGGCTGCACGGAGTTGGGCATTTTTCTGCGAGTGATTCTCCCACTGACCAAGCCCGCACTGGCCACGACGGCGCTGTTTACCTTCTTGTTTGAATGGGGCGACTTTCTGCATCCGCTCATCTATTTGCAGGACGACCGGCAATATACGCTTGCGATTGCGCTGCAACAGTTCCAAAGCCAGCATGAGAGCGCGTGGGGACCGCTCATGGCGATGAGTACCGTCATTACTCTTCCGATCGTTATCCTGTTCTTTCTAACGCAGAAAACATTTATCCAGGGAATCACCCTGACGGGCCTGAAAGGCTAAATAAAGAGGGCGACATGCGTTTTTCACGGACCGAGATACTTGTGGGCGAAGAAGGGATTGCGCATCTGCGCGGCGCATCGGTGGCGATAGCGGGCTTGGGCGGTGTGGGTTCCTACGCTGCGGAGGCAATCGTCCGCGCGGGCGTGGGCAGGGTTCTTCTCATCGACTGCGACAGCGTCGAGATATCTAATCTTAACCGTCAACTTATCGCGATGGAGAGCACGCTGGGACGTCCGAAGGTGGAGGTGGCCGCTGAACGCTTTCACGACATTAATCCGTCGGCGGAAATCATCGCGCTACGCGAGACGATTACGCCGGAGAACGTTTCTGCGCTTATCCCGCCGGAATTTGACTGTGTGATTGATGCGATTGATACGGTAGCCTCGAAGATCGCGCTGCTCGCCACGCTCCACGCACGCGGGGCGTCGTTTGTGTCGTGCATGGGCGCGGCGAGCCGTCTTAACCCCTCAGGAATTCTTGTTGCGGACATACGCGATACCGCGCACTGCGCCCTTGCGCGCATTGTGCGGAAAGAGCTCCGTACGCGCGGCATTGAGCACGGAGTTCGCTGCGTTTATTCTCAAGAGTATTTGAATCGCAGTGTGGAAGCGCCCGTCGCCGCGGACGGAAGCAAAGCGATGAAGCGTCGCGCGCAAGGCAGCATCTCTTACGTTCCCGGCATCATCGGGCTCACGGCGGCAGGTTTGATCGTGAACGATATTCTGACGGGCCGATAACGTATCAGATTCCCCTCGCCGTGACTTCGGGCGGAATCGAGGAGGGAGACGGCGGCCGGTAGAGGTGTTCTTCGGCCCACTGGAGAAAACGATGGATGTGCTCGAACACATCGCGACTTCCAGGGCCGTTAATGATGCCGTGGCGATCTCGTTCGATGACGGTGAGTTCTTTGTTGGGCGTGCCGATACGCTCGAAGAGTTGCGCGCCGCTCGATGGATTCACGATGGGATCGCGGGAACCTTGAAGGATATAGGCAGGACACTTGATTGCAGGAAGCGAATTCTCCGCAATCGTCATTAGCCGCGCGAGTTCGCGCACGCCCGAGACAGGATTACGCGTGTAGTTTGTATCGCGCGCCTCGGGGAAGTGATCGACAAAGTCCCAGCGGCCATCCATCGCCTTAATGCGTTTGAGCAGTGAATTCATGCTTGCGAGCGGCGGTGCAAATCGAGCGCTGAGCCGTTGCAGCGCCAGCGGGGCATTTACGGCGAACACGGCCCGGACATGAGGCGTTTTGTGCGCCGCCGCCAACAGCGCCAAGACCCCACCGGTCGAGAAACCGCCCATAACGATCCGATCCGTCAGTGTGCGAAGCACTGCGTAACCGCGATTGACGGACTCGTACCAGTCCTGCCACGTGGTCTGCGCCAAATCTTCGGGCACGGTGCCATGTCCGCGCAGACGCACCGCATACACTGCATATCCCCGTCCTGAGAAATACTCGGCCATCGCGTGAACCTCGCGAGGGCAGGAAAGGTATCCATGCACCAGAACAATGCCAGTTCTGAATTTTGGCGGCGTGAGCAAGAAGGGACGCCCTAGCTCCGCGGGTTTGAGACCGGAGTGACGCGCGTAGATTTCACGCGCTTGCTCGTAGAGACGCGCCTCTTCCAGAAGAAACGCCCCGCGCACTTCCTCCTTAATCTGCTTCGCGGGCATTGCCGCGACTTTCTTGACGACGTCTGTAAGAAGATTCAGCGGCTCGGTCTCGTTTGCGATGACCAGTGCCGCGGCATGCTGTCGAACGGTATCGAAATCTGCCCGATCGCCCTGTCCGGGTGAAAGCTTTCGGTACTTGCCGGCACGTCGTTTCAAAAGCCCCTCTGCTACACACAGGCTCAGGAAATCATGGAGCCGCGGACTTGGCTCATCGGAGGCAAATTCTATGTACTGTTTGGTGAGTAGACCGTGCATCCGATGCATGCCAAGATCGCGGAGGTGCTTGACGCAGAGGTACGCCTTCTCGCGATAGGAACGTTCGTCCAATGAAGCCGCCCCTTGGTATCGAACGAGAGTGGCCATGATGTGATCGGAATTAATAGTCGTCATGCGGTAGATGTCGGACATGTACCGGACCATCAGACGGCTGGCCGCTTCATTCAGAATCGCTTTGGGAACGGCGCTGAGCGCCCGTGCGTCGTTTATACCACAGCTAAGCAACGCCGCATTCTCCGGACTCTCGAGGTAAGCCCGCACATCTATGGGTTCGCCCAGGGTGATGTCGATATCGGTGTCGCTGGAGAGAATCGTGCCCTCCAGACTCAGTTCCTCCAGTGTGCGCGGACTCAGCGGCCCTTTCCAGGCCTGGGCAATTCGAAGAAAGAGGTTGTCGCGTGCGCGGATGGGGTAATACGTCACGTTTACCGGAATGATTACGGTGCGGTATTTGAGTAAGGGTTCGAGACTGGCGACTCCGAAGCGCGCCTTAGCCAAGTCGCGGTTCTCTGTTGATGGGCCTTCCTGAATGCACCTCAACTTATAGCGCACAAACTCGGCGTGTAGTGCCAGCAAGGCCGCACCCCGATGAGGAGGGCGTCGTCGTCCGGCGTTATAGACCCGGAACGTGCCCGATTCGTCCACGACCTTCTTGTCCTTGATCATCTGTCCCTCTGGGAAAAAGATCCAGGGATGCTCGCAGGTCAATAAGTTGCGGATGATGACCTCATCCCGGTCCGGGTCTTGGGTGGAGATCGTTCCCGTAGCGCGCAAGAAATCGCCGACGCGTCCCTGGAACAATTTTGCCGCCGCGAGGGAGTAGACAAGTTTCCGCGTATGGCGGTAGAGCATGTAGGGGAGGAGAAGCGTCTCCATGCGCGTGAAGTGATTGACGACAAAGATGATCGCCATGTCGTTCTGCAAGACATGCGCGTTGTGGACGCGAATGTCGGCTTTCGAGACCGACGTGACGAGATCCAGGATCCACTTGGTATAGGTCGAGGCGAGAGTCCCCATAGCAACTACCTCTTGCGGCTCCATCCGCTACCTTCATTATCCAGTACCGCAAGCCCCTTTGACAATTGCCGGTTCGTGGACAAACCTTACAAGATCAGGCACCATTTAGAGTTGGAGTTAAGTTCCGACTCCAAAATGAGGGGAGGATCCTCTCTCTTTCTCGTCCCGGTACGCCCCGATTCAATAGAAATCTCTTCGCTGTCTAGGCGAAATCTGCTGGGAAAAGTTTCAGCTATAATCGATGAAAAAGACAAATAATTGATTTCTTTGCAGGAAAGACAGGCGCAGTGGTCCAAAAATCGAATTCTTACTAAATTGGTCATACATCTTGACAAAACAGCCCGGAGGGATGCATACTATTCTTGATGAGGATTGAGAGGTTTATATCTTGATTCGAGATCCGATGTTTGTCTGAATTAGCAAAACCGAGAGCGGCTGTGGCAAGGGCGGGAGGCCCAAAAGGGAGAGGATACGTGGCAAGCATCAGCATGGCGTCAGTGGATGTGGCGAGCGAGATGAAAGTGGCGCATGTTCGACGCCCTTTGGACCTGGGCGAAGCGCGCGTTCCGCACGGAGAAGTGTATGTGATTCCGGAGCGGTGCAAGGGCTGCGGTTACTGCATCGAATTTTGCCCCGAAAAGGTGTTGAGTGAATCGGAAGAGACCAACGCCAAGGGGTACCGCTATCCCATCGTCCCTGAGGATCGAGCTGAGAAATGCGTCAACTGCGGCTTCTGCAACTTGGTGTGTCCTGAGATGGCCATTTTTGCCCGGGATGTTGCTGAGCAGCCCGCAAGTGCCGTCGCGTAGACGTCGGCCCTTGTTGCGCGCGGTCTTGGCGACAGAGGGAGATGCGTACATGAGCGTGGTCGTCTGCGGCCATGGCAAAACAGTGCGCGCAATAAATTCCGCGGGGTTCCCTGCCTCTGTCCCCGCGAGACATCGAACTTCGATAGTTCTTTTTCCTCACGGCGCGTACTCCGCGCCGTACGCTGTTTCTGAAATCTCCTATCCTGAACCAGCAGAGCAACCACTATGAATCACCCCACGGAATCGCCGACGGTTGAGAAGAAGTCGGAAGCGCCCCTCGCCCCGCGCGTATTGACGGGCGTCCATTTCATGCTCGGGGACCACGCCTGCGCAGAGGGCGCTTTAGCGGCGGGCGTGGACTTTTTCGCGGGGTATCCGATCACGCCCTCGACCGAGGTGTGCGAACGGCTCGCGCATCGTTTACCGCAGGTGGGGGGCAAGTTCGTTCAGATGGAAGACGAAATCGCCAGTATGGCGGCCATTATCGGCGCGTCCGTTGCTGGCGCCCGCAGCCTTACGGCGACCTCCGGTCCGGGGTTCAGTTTGATGATGGAGAACATTGGGCTTGCGGCGATGATGGAAGTTCCGTGTGTCGTCGTGAATGTCATGCGCGCATCGCCTTCGACGGGACTGCCCACAGCGGTGGGGCAGGCCGACATTCTGCAGGCACGCTGGGGATCTCACGGCGAGATTGGCGTTATCGCGTACAGCCCCAATTCTCCCCAGGAGTGCTTCAACTTGACGGTTCGCGCCGTGAATATGGCCGACAAATACCGCGTGCCAGTGTTTGTGCTGATGGACGAGATTATTGGCCATATGACGGAGCGCGTGATGATCCCCGCAGGCGACGAGATTCCGCACATTGCGCGCAAACGGCCGTCGACGCCTCCGACCGAAGAAATCTTTCCTGCCTTCAGGCCGGATAGTGATTTGGTTCCGCCGATGCCGCACGCGGGAGAGGGCTACCGGGTACATTTCACCGGCTTGACGCACGACGAGCGCGGCTATCCTTCGTTGACCGCCGAGACTCACGACAAATTGGTGCGGCGTCTTGTGGACAAAGTCCGTCTCCACGCGACGGATATTGTCATGTACGACGAATGGAATCTCGACGACGCGGAGACTGTCGTGGTGGCGTTTGGGTGCACTGCGCGGTCCGCCTATCGCGCGGTGGTGATGGCGCGCGCTCAGGGAATCAAAGCGGGATTGCTGCGCCTCATCACTCTATGGCCATTTCCGTCCGATCGTATCCGTAGACTTGTGGGGGCGGGCAAAGTCCGCCGTTTTGTGGCGCCTGAAATCAACCTCGGTCAAGTGCGACGGGAGGTCGAGCGCATTTCAGGGCTTCCTGTGCAGGGCGTCAACCATCCGGGCGGCGCGATGATCATGCCGCAGACCATTCTGGAGGCCATCGTTTCATGACCGACACAAACGTCCATCACGCGGAGAAGATTGTTCATTCCCATCCGATTGACTCCATCCTGCGCGCGGAGCGTCTTCCGCATATTCTGTGCGCGGGCTGTGGTGTGGGAACGGTCATTCACTGCTACGCCGCGGCGATTCAAAAGTCGGGCATCGAGCCGAATAACCATGTATGCGTTTCGGGCATTGGCTGTAGCGGACGCACCTCCGGCTACATCAACATCGATACCTACCATACGACCCACGGCCGGGCGATTCCGTTTGCGGTGGGGATAGTGGTGCATAAACCCGAACTTGAGGTCACGGTCATCAGCGGCGATGGGGACCTAACGGCAATCGGGGGCAATCACCTGATCCACGCCGCGCGCCGCAACGTCGATCTGAATGTCATCTGCATCAACAATTTCAACTATGGGATGACCGGAGGACAGGCCGGGCCGACTACACCCACGTACGCCCGCACGAGCACGACGCCGTTTGGATGTGGGGAGCGTTCATTTAACCTGCCGCACCTGATGGCGGCGGTGGGGGCCAGCTATGTCGCACGGTGGACGGTGCTGCACGTACGGCAACTGATGCAGGCAATGGATCGCGCGATGCGGAAGAAGGGATTCACTTTTATCGAAGTGCTTTCGCCGTGTCCAACCGGGTTTGGTCGTCCGAACGCGATTCCGGACGGATTAACGGAGATGGAAATGTATCGCAAACGTTGCCGTATCGACCACGATGCGAATCTTGCAGACGTGGGGATCGATATGACCGACGAGGAAAGTCCATTGATCATCGGCGATTTTGTGGACATTGACACACCGGCGTTCGCGCCGGTGGCGCCCGCGGGACCGGGCGGATCAACCAAACCGAAGGAGCACGACGGCAATGGCACCAAGTGACGCAAACTCGGGAGCCACTCAGATCCGCATCAGCGGATTTGGTGGGCAAGGGGTGGTACTCGCGGGCATCTTGCTCGGCAAAGCCGCTAGTCTCTACGATGGAAAAGAAGCGGTCTTCACGCAGTCGCACGGTCCTGAGGCGCGCGGCGGGGCGTCATCGGCCGACGTGATCATTTCGAAAAGTCCGGTGGACTATCCCTTAGTCACGAACCCCGATATTCTTGTGGCCCTGTTTCAAGAAGCGTATGTCCGATTCCGCCCGCAACTAAAGGAGAACGGGGTGCTCATCGTGGAGCAGGATCTTGTTCAACTCAATGAAAACGACACGGGATGTTTGCGGATACCCGCGACGCGCATCGCGACGAACTTTTTCAACCGCATCGTCACCAACGTCGTCATGCTTGGCTATATGGTCGGAAAGACCGGCATTGTCGGGCGAGAGTCCTTGGAGCAGGCCATTCGCAGTTCGGTGCCCGCCAAGGCGCTGGATATGAATCTGAACGCGTTTGCGGCCGGCTATGAGCGGGCGGTTAATGGGAAGGCATGCCATGAGTGACACGGTGCTGGTTGTAGGAGGCGGTTTGGCGGGGCTTCAGGCGGCGCTGACCGTGGCCGAAGCGGGTAAGCGGGCGGTGCTTGTTGAGAAGTCGATCGTGCTCGGCGGGCAGATGGCGGGCCGTTTGGGCCAAGATCCCTCGCCGCTGCAACGTCTGAACACTGCTTCCTCCTTTGCGCTGAGCGATCTCGAACAGCGGGGAAATATCGAGGTACTGACTTCTTCTGAGCTTGTTCAACTCGATGGAGCCGCGGGCGAGTTCACCGCGAAGATCCGCCGCCGTGCCCGTTTCGTGACGGACGCCTGCACGCACTGCGGCAAATGCCGACAAGTCTGTCCCCAAGTGACGCCCAACGAATTCCAGGCGAATATGACCTTTCGCAAGGCGATTTTCACACCGTATCGGGACGCTTGGCCGCGGAATTTCGCCATAGATATCGACACCTGCCTGAACAATCCCCCGAATTACTTGCCGTGCGGCCGTTGTCAGGATGTCTGCGAGGATTCGGCGATCCGCTTTGACGTTCCGCTTGAAACGACGCTCACGCGCGAGGTGCAGGCGGTGGTTGTCTGCGCTGGATTCGAACTGCGCCCCCAGGAGTGGTTGGGAGATGCGGATACCCGCGAAATTCCGGATGTGCTTACCGCGAGCGAACTGGAAGCCTTGTTGCGGCCGGATGGCCCGACGGGCGGCTATGTTGAGAACGCCTCCAACGGAGAAACGCCGTCGAGCGTGCTCTTTGTGCTTCAGGACGATTCTCCGTTCTCATGGGCATTCGCAGGTACGCAAGCCGCACGCCTCAGTGAGCAGGGCATAGAGGAGATCGCCTTTCTGTGTTCTGTGCCCGCGCCTGCCGAACACGATAGCCGGGGCTTTTGGAATCCCTTCAATCCGCCCGCCCAGCGTCTACTCCACGGTGTCGTAGAGTCGATCGATAACGATCTTCCCCCAGGACTCTCCGTGCATTACACGCCTCACGGCACTAGGCAATCCGAGACGGAGTTGTTTGACCTCGTGGTCCTCGTGCCGCTTGCGCGTCCGCCAGAAAGCCTCTCCGTCCTGTGCCATGCCCTGGGTATCGAATCGGCCCTGGATGGTTACGTGAAAGGCGCAGGAACGGCCACAACGCGGCAGGGCGTGTATGCCGCAGGGTGTGTGAGAGGTCCGAAGGGGGCGCTGGAAAGTATTAACGAAGCCAAGATGGCCGCGCTCGACGCATTGGCGCAACCGGCTGCCGCGCCTGTTCCCGTTGCGACGTCCCTTACTGAGCCGATTGTGGAAGCTGCGCCCCCTGTGCCAACGAACGGGAAGAAAACGGCGGCGGCGACACCCCTTCCCGAGCCTTCTTGGCTCTCGAATGACGAGCTTCGAACTCGATTCCAAGGAATGATAGAGGCGCTTATTGAGCTAGGTGGCCGCAAACTCTCCGCAAACTAGCTAGCGAAACTTCCCTTCGCTGGCACCTTGCGTGGGTTTGGGCGAGCGTGCTACGCTCCTCGACGCGCTACGTCTGGCGCTGGAACGAGACTTAACCTACGAGGCGCGCGCCCGCGCGGAACGACTGTATGGCCACCCGCAAACCGACGGCTCTCGACGCGATCGTCATTAAAGGCGCGCGGGAGCATAATCTCAAAAATCTCAATTTGACCTTGCCGCGTAATCGCTTGATCGTGATCACGGGACTGAGCGGATCCGGCAAGTCGAGCTTGGCCTTCGACACGATCTACGCGGAAGGACAGCGGCGCTACGTCGAAAGCCTTTCCGCCTATGCCCGTCAGTTTCTCGAGTTAATGGAGAAGCCGGACGTGGACTTGATCGAGGGCTTGAGCCCCGCGATCTCGATCGAGCAGAAGACGACGCATCGCAACCCGCGCTCCACCGTGGGAACGGTTACCGAAGTCTACGACTACCTGCGGCTGCTCTATGCGCGCGTCGGCACGCCGCATTGTCCGCAGTGTGGGCGCGAGATTCAGTCGCAGACGCCGCAGGCCATCGTCGATTTTGTGCTTGCCCTGCCTGAAGGGACCAAAGTGCAGTTGTTGGCGCCTATCGTGCGCCAACGCAAGGGCACGTATCAGAAGGTGTTTGAGGACGTCAAACGACGCGGCTTCGTGCGCGTGCGAGTGGATGGGAAGGTGTATGGGGTTGACGAGACCATCGACCTCGAACGCTACGTGAAACACGACATCGATGTTATTGTGGACCGGATTGTGGTCAAGTCCGGAATTCAGACTCGCGTGACGGATTCCGTTGAGACTTGCCTCAAACTCGCGGACGGCATAATCCGCATCTACCACGAAACGCCGGGAGCGGCTCCGCAGGAGACGTTGCAAAGCGAGCACTTTGCCTGTGTCGATTGCGGCATCAGTTTCGAAGAATTGTCGCCGCGCATGTTCTCGTTCAATAACCCGCATGGCGCTTGCCCCGAATGCACCGGTCTTGGCACCACAATGGAGGTTGACCCAGATCTCGTCGTACCCAATCCGAGTCTTTCGATTGCGGACGGTGTGGTGCGCCCATGGAATATGCATCGCGTGCTCGACGGGCCCTATCGAAGGGCGTTGCGGCAGGTGTGCGAGCATTTTCACGTGAGCGAACACACGGAATGGCGTGCGCTGCCCGAGCGCGTGCGCGAAGTGATTTTGTTCGGCTCCGGAGACGAAGGCATGCTGCTCTCCCGATTTGGCCCCGGGGGCGAGGACACACGTCCTTTCGAGGGCGTCATCCCAAACATTGAGCGCCGCTTCAAGGAGACCGAGTCGAGTTACATCCGCGAGACATTTCAGGAGTTCTTTGCGGTCAAGCCGTGTCCAAGCTGTAAAGGCGCGCGTCTTAGGCCGGAATCACGCGCCGTATTGGTCGGCGGACGCACGCTCATGGATATCACGGGCATGTCGATTGCCGAAGCGCTCGCGTTTTTCCGAGGGCTCAGCCTCAACCCGACGCAACGAAAGATCGCTGAGCGGGTACTCAAGGAAATCGGCGAACGTCTTGGTTTTCTCGTCAACGTAGGCCTTGAGTATCTCTCGATGGACCGCGCGGCGGGAACCTTGTCGGGCGGCGAATCGCAGCGTATTCGCCTGGCAACGCAGATCGGTGCGGGACTGACGGGCGTACTGTATGTCCTTGATGAACCGAGTATTGGCCTGCATCAGCGCGACAATCAGAAGCTTATCGCCACGCTCGAACGTCTGCGCAACATTGGAAATACGGTGATCGTGGTTGAGCACGACGAAGAGACGATACGCGCGGCGGACTATGTGCTTGATCTCGGTCCTGGCGCGGGAGTTCACGGGGGGCACATCGTGGCTTCCGGAACGCCAGCGGAAATCATCGCAAACCCGAAATCGCAGACCGGGCAGTATCTCAAAGGCGCCTTTCGCGTGTTCACGCCCGAAAAACGGCGTCCGCGGGATGGACGCGCCGTTGTGATTCGCGGCGCGGAACACAACAATCTCAAGAATCTGGATATTGAAATACCGCTGGGGCAGTTCGTGTGCGTAACCGGCGTATCTGGCTCGGGAAAGTCGAGCCTTATCAACGAAACGCTTTACCCTGCCGCGATGCGGGCGATTTACGGCAGTACGCAATTGCGCCCCGGCAAGCACCGTGAGATCGAAGGGCTCGGGCTTGTGGATAAGGTGATCGATATCGATCAATCGCCCATTGGCCGCACGCCCCGCTCGAATCCCGCGACGTACACGGGGCTCTTTACGCCAATTCGCGAACTGTTCAGTCGTACCCCCGAAGCCCGCGCGCGGGGATATAGGCCCGGCCGCTTCAGCTTCAATGTGAAGGGCGGGCGGTGCGAGACTTGCGAGGGGGACGGGGTCATCAAGATCGAGATGCACTTCCTGCCCGATGTATATGTGCCGTGTCAGGACTGCAAAGGCGATCGCTACAACCGCGACACCCTCGAGATTCGTTTCAAAGGAAAGAATATTGCGGAAGTATTGGGAATGACGGTCGAAGAGGCGTGCGGCTTCTTGCGAAACATTCCGATGGTGTCGGGCAAGCTCGAGACCTTGAATGATGTGGGTCTTGGCTATATTCGCTTGGGTCAAGCCGCGACGACGTTGTCGGGCGGCGAGGCACAACGTGTGAAGCTCGCCACAGAGCTCTCCAAGCGTCAGACGGGCCGTACACTGTATATTCTCGATGAACCAACGACGGGACTGCATGCGGTGGACATCGACAAACTGCTTCGCATGCTGCACCGTTTGGTCGATTCGGGCAACACGGTATTGGTCATTGAGCACAATCTTGACGTGATTCGGACAGCGGACTGGATCATCGACCTTGGTCCTGAGGGAGGGGATAGGGGCGGGCAGATTGTCGCGGTGGGTACGCCGGAAGACGTGGCGGCGCAGCACGACTCCTATACGGGACAGCACCTAAAGGGGATGTTGGGAGCGCCGAAAAGGACGAAAGTGACGAGCCGGAGGAAATAGACCTCAGGACGCCGATCCGCTCAGGATATCTTCCAGAACGGCCCAGCGTTCATAGAGCGCCTCGACATGCTTTCGAGCTTGGTCTAGTTGTTCCAGTGTCTGGCGCGTGCTTTCGTGCGGCTGGGTGTAAAAGCCGGGTGCGGAGACCACGGCCTCGATGCGCGCCACTTCGGCCTCTGCCGCGTGAATAGTGGACTCCATCGCCTCCAACTCTTTTTTCTGTTGGTAAGTCAAGCGCGCGGGGGCGGCAGCTTTGTCCGAACGCTTAGTGTTGGCGGCGCGCTGGGCGCGATCGGCGGCCTTCAACTCGGCTTCGCGATTCTCCTTGTAGAGGAGGTAGTCGTCATAGTCTCCCGTGACGACGACGACACGGCCTTCACCCTCAAACACAAACAGATGCGTGCATACCCGGTTAAGAAAATACCGATCATGACTAACCAACAAGACGCATCCTTCGAAGTTGATGATGGTTTCTTCAAGCAAACGCAATGTCGTCAAGTCGAGATCGTTCGTGGGTTCATCCAACACCAAGAAATTGCCGCCTCGTAGGAGTTTCTTGGCGAGGTCTAGCCGGTTACGCTCACCGCCGGAGAGATTGCGCATGGGCGTTTGCAGGGATTGGCGATCAAAGAGAAACCGCTCGAGATAACCGGGGATAAAGATCCTGCGGCCGCGCACGTCCATCTCCGTGCAACCTCTCGAGAAGTGCTGGAGCACGGATTTGTCGGGATCGATGCTTTCGTGCCCTTGATCCACGTACAAGAACTCGGTGTTTTCGCCCGTCGTCAGCGAGCCTGAATCCTGTGGATCGAGTCCCATAAGGACCTTCAGCAACGTCGTTTTGCCGCATCCGTTGGGCCCAATGACGCCAATCCGCATGTTCTGCTGAAAGATGAAGGAAAAGTCACGGAATAGCGGAACGTCGCCGATCGTTTTCGCGATTTTTTCGACTTCGAGGATCTGTTTACCCAATCGCTTGGGCACAGGAATTTCAAAACAGAACGCGCGCGCTTCAGGCGCGCCTCCCTGTTCCTCCAGGGCATAATAGCGATCAATACGCGCCTTCTGCTTTGTGGCGCGCGCCTTGGGACCGCGGCGAAGCCACTCGAGCTCGCGGCGTAGCACAGAACGACGATTCGCATCGGTGCGCGCCTCGATGGACTGCCGCAGGCTCTTGTGTTCGAGAAACTGCTCATAGTTCCCGGGGTAGCTCAGCAAGCGGGCGAATTCAATCTCCACAATGCGGTTCACGACACGATCCAGAAAATAGCGGTCGTGTGTAACCAACACACAACTTCCGGCGTATCCAGACAGAAACGACTCAATCCAATTCGCACTACGGACATCGATGTGATTGGTGGGCTCATCAAGCAGAAGCAAATCCGGGCGCTGAAGAACCACTGAGGCAAGATCGACACGCCGCAATTCACCGCCGGAGAGCGTGCCCAATACGCGGCTGGGGTCCGGGAGATCAAGTGCCACGGTCACGCGGCGCAGGTCCTGGTCAGACTCCCACGCGCCCGTGATTTCCAGTTCATGATCGAGAATATGAAGCCGATCCTCGGCGCGACGCCGCGCGGGAGAGTCTTCAGGCAAAGACGGGATCTCCGTCATAAGGTGCGCATGCTCGGCAAGAAGCGCTCGGATATCCTGAGAGGCGCGCTCCAACACGTCGCCCACGGTCATTGTGCGGTCGAGCGCGCATTCCTGATTCAGCATCGCCGTACGAATCCCTTGAGAAAGCACCACCTGGCCCTCTTCCGGAAGATCGCGTCCGGCCATGAGCTTGAGCAGCGTCGACTTGCCCGAACCGTTGCTGCCAATGAGGCCGATTCGATCCCCCTCATGGAGGGTCAAGGAGACATTGGACAGGACTTCCTGCGCGCCGAAGCGCTTGGAGACGTCGAGGACGCTGAGAATAACAGGGCGTGGGGTATCGGAAGACATGAAAGCGTTGGCTCCTGGGGAAAAATCCGGTTCACACGGCAAAGAGTGTAGCGCAAACCGGTGCAGGAACGCACGCCGGACGGAAGGGAGATTTAGCTGCCGTCCACGGCTCGAGCGTTTGTGTACTCTCGCCAGCGGAGAGTCAGTGCGGAAAGAACGATGAATAGGACGATAAGTGAAAAGAGGACCGTGAGGGCGACCACTGGGCGAACGGCAAGCTCGCTCTTCACAAACTGCCCGATGGGAAGGGTCGCGGTGGGTTTGGCGCGCTCCGTGGCGAGCGCAGGCAGCAGTGCGCGGATGTACTTCTCAATTGTGCTGAAATCGAGCAGACCGGGGAGAGCGGCCATTAGACGTTGCCAACCGAAGATATACCCGGCCCCGATGATGATGGGATAGCGCAGCAAAGCGCCGAAGCACATGCACACCGCGCCGTAACTGGCCAAGGAAAGAACCATAAGCGCGACATAGTGGGCAAAAAGCGTCAATACGCCTCCGGTTAGGCTAAACTCGGCCAAGGTCGTGCAGGCGACCATGCTCAGAAACATACCCGGGATCACGAGGGCGCTTACGGCGATGACATATGCGACAAACTTTCCAACAATGAGCGCCGTACGCGGGATGGGGCGCGTGAGAAGATAGGGCATGGAGTTCGTTTCGACTTCCTCGCCGACGAGCATGGTGGCGAAAAACAGCGCGAGCAGCGGAGCAAGTGCATCAAGATAGACGTTTTTCATGAGCATGACGAAGATGCCGTGTCCTGGTTGGACGGCGGTGGGATCGGGATAGAACAAAGACGTGGCAAGGGGAATGATCACCGGGAACAAGGTAAAGCACACGGCCAAGATCGCGCGGCGGCGGCGAATCAACATAATCAACGCGCGTCCAAAGGAAGCGGCCGCGAACCGTACATATGCCGGGCGGTAAATAGGGGGCGCGCTCAGATCGTGAGTCGGACTGATGCTCGTCATTGGTTCACTCCATGAGATAGCTGAACACAGACTGAAGGTTATCGTCTGGACAGTGGATGCGGTTGATGGCGATGCTTCGGTCAAGGGCCAGATCGTTCAGTTTCTGATAGAAGAGATTGGGGGTCCGCGTCCGAACCGTCACGCCCCCGTCAACGAATTCGATGTTCAGCGTGCCCTCATCCTTCACAAACACCTCAGCCAACACGCGCGGTCGATCGCAACTGACCGTGACAGCGTGGGGGTGTTCATCGATAAGCTCGCGGATCTGGCGCACTTGTCCACGGGCCAACACGCACCCATGATGCAGCAACACCACGTTATTGGTCACACGCTCGATCTCGTAGAGGATATGACTGGAGAATACTACGGTCCGTCCCGTTTCGGCATAGGAACGAATCAACGCGAAGACCTCTTCGCGGCCGGAAGGATCGAGACCGGCCATGGGTTCGTCGAGAAAGAGAAGGTCGGCCTCTTGGGCGATGCTCTGAGCGATCTTGACGCGCTGCCGCATGCCGCGGCTGTATTCGGTGATCGGGTCGTTCATGCGAGCCGTCATGCGCATGGTCTCGAGGGCATCGAGCGCGCGCTTCCGAGCTTCTGCATGAGGATTTCCCGAGAAGCGATTTGACCAGTAGACGAGTTCGTAGCCGGTCATTCCCTCAAAAAACTTGTCGCTCTCAGGACAATACCCTATGCGGGAGAGGACCCGCAGGTTATTGCGCGGGTGCTCCCCAAACAAACGGATCTCGCCGCGGCTCGGGGCGTACAATCCCAGGGCCAGCTTGATAAACGTGCTCTTCCCTGCGCCGTTCGCGCCGAGAAGCCCCGTGACGCCGGCGGCGACGGAGAGCGTGAGGTTATTCACCGCGACCACTTCGCCAAACCACTTGGACAGCGTCTTGGCCTCGAGGACTGAGGGGGTACTCATCGTGCGAACTCCGCGCGCCTGGCTTTGCTGCAAACAATCCAAAAGCCGACCACCATTATCACGAGAGGAACGAGGAATGCATAGAATGCACTTGCGGGAAAAACCAACTGAGTCTGCTTGAATAAGGCCTCGCCCACCCGATTGATGGCGAGCGGAATCACGATAATGCGGCAGTTCGGGATCGCGAGCGCTTGAGAGAGCGACTCGCCAAACGCCACGTTCGCGAGCAGGATCATGAAGGCTGCCACGCCGACAAAGCGTTGACTCAGAAAGAGCGCACTCAGCGCCAGCACCCCGAGAGAACATGCGAGTGTCACTACCGCGGAGAATTCAATGATGGGTGCAATCATCCAGACGGAATTGGTGAATGTCGCTACGCTAGGCACCAATAGGTTGTGGAGAAGGAGGAGAAGCAAGCCGGGAACCGCCGTTAAACTCATCCCCAGGATGAAAAGGGCGCCGATTTTTCCAAAAGCGTAGTCTTTCCACGTCAAGGGCTTTGCGTAATAGACCAAAGTCAGGTTGTTCCGAAAGTCGCTGCAGATGAGCCCGGAACCCGCCATAACGGTGATCAGGAAAACAAACGGACTTTGAATGCGAAGGAAGTC
This sequence comes from Candidatus Hydrogenedentales bacterium, assembly GCA_041859045.1. Taxonomy (GTDB): domain Bacteria; phylum Hydrogenedentota; class Hydrogenedentia; order Hydrogenedentales; family SLHB01; genus JBHELB01. The sequence goes on from JBHELB010000075.1 coordinate 39,750, forward strand.
GAAAAAGGTGCGCTCATTTACGGTGAGGAAATTGGCCTGCGCGACGACCATGGCGATGTCTTTGCTCATGTACTTCGCCATGTCGTACGCGACGATCATCAACATCCGAAGTAGGATCGGCAGCGTTGCCAGCAACACCAGCGCGACAAAGCCCCGCTGGGCGAAGAGTACGCGAAACTCTTGGGCCGCAATGATCCACCAGCGAAAGTGGCGGCGCGCAGCGCCTTCATACGGACGGAAGGTGTGATCAAAAATGGGCATGTTCTGCTCCTCGAATGGCCTGCATAAAGATTTCCTCGAGACTATGCCGCAGCGGTTCGAAATGGCGCACTTGCGTGCCGCAGTCGCGCGCCGCTTCGAATAGAACGCGCTCCTCCACTTCCTCAGGCTTCGTCACCAGTATGTTGCCGTTCTGCTGCTCGATGCATGCAAAGCCCAATTCGGTAAGCCGTGCCAGATACTGTTCCTTCGCATCGCGCACGCGAATTTCGTATTGTCCTTCGCGCAGCGTGGTCAGTTCGGAGATCAGCCCATCGCGGGTGATCTTTCCTTTGTTGATGATGACCACGCGATCGCAGACGTGGGCGACATCGGGAAGCAAGTGCGAGGAGAGGAGAACCGTGACGCCGCGCTTTTGAGAAAGCTCTTTGATCAACTCGAGCATCTCAAGACGCCCCTGCGGATCCAATCCATTCGTCGGCTCGTCCAGCAGCAGCAGTTTGGGATCGTGGATAAGAGCTTGGCCGAACTTCACGCGCTGGAGCATGCCCGTCGAATAGGTCTCCATCTTGCGGTAGCGATTATCGCCCATGCCAACATAGTTCAAGACCTCGTGCGCCCGCTCCATCGCGTCGGTACGCCGCATTCCGCAGAGGCACCCGGCATAGGTCAGGAATGATACCGCGCTCACCTTCGGACTGACCACTTCGTTTTCGGGCATATAGCCGAGCTGTGCTCGAACTTCGAGTCGATTTTCGGGCATGTCGTATCCAAAGACAGAGACGGACCCCGCGCTTGCGCGATTGAATCCTAACAGGGTCTTGATGAGCGTGCTTTTTCCCGCGCCGTTTGGGCCCAACAGGCCTACCGCGCCGCTCTGGATTTCGCACGAAACGCCTTGAAGGGCTTTGACGTACTTATAGTTGACGTGCACGTCGTCTAAACGAATCAAGACCTGACTCCTCCTTATTCATTCCCGGAATTACTTGAAGAGGACGGTGCGGCTTCGCCTATGCGAATGGAAACATTGACTTGTGTCGTGTCGCCAATATCGAACATCTGACTGTACACCGGGCGTCCGCCTTGCGCAAGGATACTCGTAAGTCCAACATGGTACACCTCGAGAAGATACTGGCCCTGTGGAAGATTCGCTATGCGGAAATTTCCTTCCTTGTCCAATTGCCCCATACCGAGAATATAGTTTCCAGTGGTCGAATCGCCTCTGAACCACGACGCCGGATTGCTTAGGTTCAGACTCTCAATGCCCTCCGGCGTTGGCACGCGCACAATGACAAAACCGATGCGCCCGTTGGTTGGCGGCGGGGTGACCTGGCCGGTCAGGGTGACGCCTTGCTCCTCACCGAAGTTGTGAGTCGTTACCTGTCCGTCGTAGATTTCGACGCGAGCATGGGCAGGCGCAAAACTTCCCGACATCAACGCCCCGACGTCCGCCGCCGAAGCCAGGTATGTGCCTGCCGGGATATTCTCGATCACGTACTGCCCGTTCTGATCCGTCGTTCCCATCTTGCTCAGGCCATTACCGATGAGCGTTACGACAATGCCGGGCTTGAGTGCGCCGTCGATGCTGACGTAGCCGCGCAGTGAGCCGCCGTTGCCGAGCACAAGACGTACATTGGAAGCCGTTTGTCCGGCCTGGAGGACCACCGGGCCCGCTTGACCTTGCGCATAGCCTTCCTTTTGAGCGTAGAGTTGATAGGCGCCCGCCGGAAGCTTCTCTATCCGGAATGCTCCGTCACTATCCGTCGTAATAGACCTTCTCCCCTGCGCTTGTTCCGCGATCGCCGGGAGTAATCCGCCATACGACGTGGAAGAGGACAGAAAAGTGACGGCTGCATCCGCAACGGGTGCACCGGTAGTCGTTACCACGCGCCCCTCAATGGTCCCACCTTCACGGCTAACCATGATCACGACGCCGCTCGTGGTTGCGCCGGTGGTCACTTGCGTGGTGGCGGTGCCCGGCACGAGATCGTCCGCCGTCGCCCGGAGGGTGTAGCGGCCTGCAGGAACAGCGGCGGAGAAACCTCCATTCTCGTTGGTGGTGGAATTATCGAAACCGCCGAAGTTCTCTCCTGAAAAGTCGTTGCCTGCGGAGAAATCGGGCATAATTTCCACATGCGCATTTGCGACGGGTTCACCTGTCTCACGCAGCAACACCCGCCCAGCAATACGTCCGGCTGCCTCCAACTGTATATCGGTCGACGCATCGAGGTTTACATTGTCGACGATCTTGCTGCCATACGCTCCACCCCCAACCTGTAACAGCAGCTGTCCCTCATCCACCCCGGAAAAGCTGTAGGCTCCATTCGGATCGGTGGTTGTACTGCGCGGCTCATTGTCGAGAGAATCCAGCGAGAAGGAGATAAGCTCCAGACGAATTCCCGGGAGTGGAGATCCGCTTGTGTCGGTTACCGTGCCGTATACCTGGTGCTGACCTATGCCGATGGGCGTCACTTCCACCCGAACTCCGCCAACATCTTGTCCGCGCACGTAGACCGGTACGCCTCGCAGGCTGTGTTTGTAACCCTTTGCCATTGCATATATCTGATAGTCGCCCTCTGGCAAGGACGGGATCTGAAAGCGTCCGTCCTTTTCCGATTTTCCTCCTGAAAATCCAAGGGTCGATGTTAATGGAGACACCAGCCGCGACAGGGCCGGCGCACAGAATAACTCAGCGCCGCTTACCGGCACTCCGTCGGGTGTTACGACGATTCCCTCAATGTTGCAGCCGCGCGGAAGATAGACATCCACGCGCACGGAACGGGTGGACGGTGACATCATGAACGGATCGCTCAGTTGCGGAGTTGTCTTGGGTGTCGGGAAGGTCTGGATGCGGTGTTCAGTATTGAGCGGGACTCCCACGATCTCGTAGTAACCATCAGTGCCGGTTATAGCGTTCAGCGGGGTCTGTTGCCTGGTCAGGTTACTCACGAGCTGATTCACCAGACTGTCTGAGGTGCACAACATCACGGGGATGCGCGCTTCCGGCTTGCGGTCGGTCCCGTAGACGTATCCCCATACGGTTCCCGCCGGTTCCACGGTAAAATCGATATTGGTGAGTTCCGTTTCCAGCGCGGAAATCTCCACGCTCCTCGTCAGACCGTCTTTCCCGGGGCGATAGGGCATCCCCTCAAGGTCCAGCGTGACCTCATACTTCCCCGGCATGAGTCCATCGAATCGGTATGTGCCGTCTTCCTTGGTGTCGACGGCGGTTTGGGATTCCCTGCCGCAGTGAAGCGTCATTTCCGCCACCGGCATGCCCGTACCTGCTTCTTTCACCTTTCCAGACAAGGCGGCGCCGGTCTTGAGCGAGATGGAGACACGTTTTTCCTCTGTCTCCGACGTGAACTGAACATCCTCCTGCTCGGATAGGTATCCTTTCGCCACGGCCAAGACGACGTAGCCGTTTTCGTTTTGCGGCACGTAGATACGGAATTCGCCGTTCTTGTCGGTCTGGACAGTGGGGGAACCATGCATGCGGATGATCGCGGTGTTGTACTCAAAGGACGACGGAAGAGTTTCGGTTGGGTCGAGAGTTGTTTCCTCGGTCCCGGAACTCCCCTCCGCAGTCGCCGCGCCGTGGACTCTTCGAGTCGTGGCGGCAACCCGTGCGTGCTCGACCGGCAGGCCTGTCTTGGCGGCGGTTATCTTTCCTGTAATGAGGCAGCGGCCGCCAGCCTCAATCACCGAACTCAGGATTCCCTCTTCGGCGGTCGTTTCCTTGGCTCTGGTCTTCTTTCGTTGTGACGGCCCAAAAATGACGCCACCGCTATGGACATCGCTGCTTTCAGGTCGCGCTGCGGTGTAATCGACTTTTGAGGGAGGCGGCAGGGCTTCACGTTCAGGGCGCAGATAGAATACCACCAGGATAAGCGCCGCGATGACGATCCAGGCAATGGCGAGCAACTGAGGCGTGGACCATTCCCTGCGGCGGTCGTTTCCCGAGAAGTTCTGTCTAGCCAATGGAAGAAATCCCCTGTGGCGCGTTAACCTTCATAGTATGACACGCCATCTACGAAACGATCAGAAAATGCGGCAAACCTCATCTATGTTAAGCGTCTCAAGGATCTTCCGCGCAGCGCCGGGACGGTTCGTAATGAGCGCATCCACCCCCAACGCTGCAAAGCTGCGAATCTCTTCGTCTTCGTCAACCGTCCAGACGGAGATCGTGCAGCCTTGCTTGTGCAACGCTTCAATCCGCTCGCGGGTGGCGATGTCGCGCCGAAGATTGACCCCGCCCAGTCCCAGTAGCTGCGCGCCGTGCAACGTCTCTTCCCAGGGAAACTCGCCGTTCGGGCCGGGGTCGAGGAGGAGTTCCCGGCGAAATTCGGGGGCTTCGAGCATCGCCATCGCGCAGACAATGGGGGAGAAGGACTGCAACGTTACAACTGACTGCATGTTGCGCGCACGAACCAGGCTCACCACGCCGCGCAACAAGGCGAGATCCTCCGGGGCGGCCCCCATGAGATCGGCCATGAATTTCTGCACCGCCGCAAGGTCCGAGAGATCCAGCATCCGACCTCGAGCAGCAAGGTCGGTTAGGAGTTTTCGGTCGTTGAGGAAAGGTTTCAGTTCGACCAGCAAAGGGATGCGCCCCTGAGCAAAATCCAGCACGTCATCGAAGCGGGGGAGAGGGGTTCCCTTAAATTCTTCCCCTTTCCAAGCGCCTGCGTCTAATTTGTCCAATTCCTGCGCCGTTTGCGCGTAAATCGGTCCCGTTCCTGAGGTGGTGCGATCAAGGTCTTTGTCATGAATGACCATGACAACGCCATCCGCACTCAGGCGGCAGTCAAGCTCAATCGCGTCCGCCCGCTGCAACAACGCCCGCTCAAACGCGGGCATCGTGTTTTCTGGAGCCTCTGCACTGGCCCCCCGATGGGCGATGATTCTGGGCGCCATATTACCTCCTCGAATTTCCTAAACCCTCGCGTGCGCCGAAGGCGTCGGGAATGTGTTCCACGCGAGCCCCGCCGTTCTCCGGTATGACCACGCTGATGACGTCAAAACGATAATAATCATCGGGCTGGCCATGCTGCTGGATATACACTTGGGCGGCCCTGCGAATATGGGTGCGCTTGCGGTAGTTTACGTTCAGCTCTGGGGCAATCACGGAGGCGTCGCGACGTGTTTTTACCTCAACGAACACCACCGTGTCGCCGTCGCGCGCGACAATATCCAGCTCATACCGCCCCAGGCGAAGGTTATTGGCCAGAATACTCATCCCCCGCTTACGCAGCCAGTCCGCCGCCATTTCTTCGCCCGCCCGGCTCAGGGGGAGCGGAGCCTTCCGTCCCCAGGGCCAGCGGAACGGCCAACGGATCACTCCGCTGCGGCCTCAACGGGTTCTGCGTCGCGCGTGGCCGAGAAAAGGCGAATCTCGCCAAAAGGCCCGTGCTGCTGGGCGCGCAAGCGGCCCATTCGGCATAGTTCGAGAATAGCCAGGAAACAACACACCAATTCGACCTTGCTGCGGCATTCCTCGAGCAACTCGGCCCAGGCCATACTGCCGGACAACGATAGCGCGGTCTCGATGCGCTCGATCTTCTCGTCGACGCTTGCCCCCTCGCTCTGCACGTTGTGGAAAAGGTCGTCGGTGAAAAATCGCAGATACGAGCGAAACGCCGTGATGAGATCGTAGAGACTCACCTCAATCGTATCGTCTTCCTGCTCGTCGGGAATGATTTCCGGTTTCGCGCGCCGCGCGAAGCAACGGTCGCGTTCTTCCTCGAGAAACTGAAGACGCTGGGCAATATCCTTGTACTTGCGGTACTCAATGAGTTTCTCGACGAGTTCGATGCGCGGATCTTCCTCGTCGATTTCCTCCTCCTCCGAATCCAGTTCGGCAGGCAAGAGCATCTTCGACTTGATATGGATCAACGTGGCCGCCATGACCAAGAAATCGCCTGTCACTTCCAGGCTTTCCTCGCGCAACATGTCGAGAAAACGGAGATATTGCTCGGTAATCTTGACGATGGGAATGTCAAAAATATCGATTTCCTGGACCTTGATCAGGTACAGCAGCACCTCGAACGGTCCCTCGAACTTATCCAGATGCAGCCGCAGGACCTCATCCGTGACATCGTCCACGATCAACGCGGACGCCAAGTCCCCATCGGCCACCACATTCTTCTCGTCATCAGCCATCAGTATTTCCTAAGTTCCCACCCAATCACCCCCACAGAATAATCCGCCCGTCCCCCCCGCCGCAAATCGGAGATGTTGGGGGCTAGGCAGCGGAATAGTGAGAGAAGCCAAAGGCGAAGCGCAGTTAGAAGGAACTTGCTTCTCATCGCGGACTAACGCGGTACAAATCTTTGGACGCGGGCATTCCACCGTTCCAGAACGTACACTCTGCCAGCCGCATCTACTGTCACTTGGATGGGGCCATCAAACTCGCCTTCCTCGTTCCCCTCGAAACCCCATTGAGTAAGAAATGCGCCGTCAGAGGAGAACTTCTGGATGCGGTTATTATTGTAATCGCAGACGAAAACATTGTCGAAAGAATCGGTTGCTACATCTATTGGGACATTGAACTTTCCCGGACCTGACCCGGAGCCGCCCAATTTTGTCAGAAAGACTCCTTCTCGGGAAAACTTCTGCACGCGGTTCAAGCCTCCAGAGCCATCCGCCAAATATACGTTTGCCGAGGTGTCGAGAGCGATCCCAGCGACGCTTCGGAACTGCCCCTCTTCCGAACCGTAGACGCCCCATTTGGAAAGGAAGACGCCGCTTGAGGAAAACTTCTTGAGACTTCCGGGAGCAGCGGCATAGACATTTTCGAGAGCGTCCACCGTTAAGGGAAAGGCTCCGCTGAACTGATTATCCGCTGTTCCCTCGCCGCCCCACTTGGTGACAAATGCGCCGTTCGACGTGAATTTTTGCAGACGGTATGTGTAATCCGTGACGTATACGTTCCCTGAAGAGTCGACATCTATTCCAAAAGGTCCCGTGAACTGCCCATCGCCCTTTCCCCGAACGCCCCACTTGGTCAAGAAGGTCCCATCCTCTGAGAATTTTTGAATACGTTCGTTCCAGGTATCCGCCACATAAATATTGTTCGACGCATCCACTGCTAAGCCGCCAGGGATCCTAAGTCGCCCAGCCTCCAATCCGGAAGCGCCCCATATGGTTATGAACTCGCCGTCTGGAGTGAATTTTCTTACATAGGAATTGAAGTGGTCTGTGACATACACATTTCCCGATGGGTCGGCAACAACTCCACGCGGATTGAATAGTTGTGCGCTCCCATAGCCGCGCGGCGCCCATTTGGATATAAAAACGCCGTCTGCAGAGAATTTCTGTATGGCACTGTCGTCTGGAACGCTCAGGTCTCCGTCGTCGACTACATAAACATATCCGAATGGGTCTACCGTAACATCCGTGGGCTCGACAAACAGGCCATTGTCCGAACCTGCTGCGCCCCATTTCATGATGAAAACGCCCTCTGAGGTGAACTTTTGCACGCGATTATTGTTGGTGTCCGCGACGTAAACACTGCCGACTGCATCAACTGCAACGCCAAGCGGCTGCCGGAATTCGCCAGCCCCGCCTCCCGAAGTTCCCCAACTGGTCAGAAAGACGCCATCCGCCGAAAACTTCTGGAGGGTGTCTCTCTCCGAGTCGACCACGTAAACGTTGCCCGCCGCATCAACCGCAATTCCGCTCGGCGAACGAAACTCTCCGCCTGTTGACCAGGTTTGTGAACTCCAGGCGGTGATGCAAGCGCCGTTTGCCGTGAATTTCTGAATACGGCCGTTGCCCTTGTCTGCGACATATACATTGCCGTGCGCGTCTATGTCCAGGTCGTACGGAGCGTGAAATTGGCCAGGGGCGTTTCCGAAGCTACCCCATTTTTCCAACAATATTCCTTCCGGCGAAAGCGTCTTAATCATGGCGTTTCCAGAGTCCACAACAAGAATGTTCCCCGATGAAGTCACGGCAATTCCGGATGGCGAGGCAAAATAGTTGAGGGTTGGCGATTCTGGCCACATGCGATCGAAAACGTATTCAGCGGATTGCTGAACCAGGGAAATCGAGTATGTCTTTACGTTGGACTCGCCATAGATATTCCGCGTCTTGAAGTAAACAGTCTTTAGTCCGTCTCCCTCGGAAAGAGTGAATGACGACGTGGAAACGTATGGGTTCCATGACGCCCCGGCAAAATCGTCCGACTCGCTGACCATATAGTCCACAGGTTCGCCATCGCAGACACTATAAATGGGAGCCGTTCGTGTCATGGTTCTGGTCTCTCCGTTCTTGACGACGAACGTCCTCAGGTTAGGCGCGATGTGTTCTTCCAGTATAATTGCGTCGCTGACGACAGCCGATTCTCGACCGTCAACCAGTACTTTGAAGTATACCGTCTTGGGCCCGTTGCCCGAAGACAACGCAAATGTGGGCGCGGTGGAATATGGAACCCACGAAGCTGCAAAAAAGTTTGGCGATTCGGTAGCTATGAAATGCGTTGGGGCTCCGGTACAAGTATTGTTCAGCGTCACTTCGCGCGATGTCGCAGTCTCTGCGCCGCCCGCGACTGCAAATGAGGTAATGAACGAAATCTGCGGAGGGTCGGCGCTGTCCAGCGGGTTTGTCCCATTTACTATCTCATCTCCGTCGGGAATGTCGTCGCCGTCCGTGTCTGAATTGTTGGGATCGGTTTCAAGCGCGTCTTCCGCCCAATCGCAAAGGCCGTCGCCGTCGGAGTCGATGGTGAAACCGAGGATGGAGTTGATAGCGAGCTGTACGTCTTGGACGTTGGTGTTGCCGGAGTAATCGATATCGGTCCCGTCTACAGGGCCAAGGCCGAGGATGGCGTTAATGATGGACTGCACGTCCTGAACGTTAACCCTGTTGTCGCCGTCTACATCGCCCGCCACCAAAGCGTGGGCGGGAAATGCGGCCAGAAACAGACAGAGAACCCCTGCGACGCGAAAAGCACGCATATGACGTCACCCCAATGGCCGGTTTTCCCAGCCCCCCGCGCCGCCCCAGCCGTTGCGGCGCGGGGGAAGATTAGCGTGCAGCGCTGGCGTTTTCAAATGTTACGCTTATGCAGATCGGTCTCATGCTCGCGTTTGGGCGCGCATGAGACCGTTTGTCTATTAGTCGTCTCGCTATTTTCCAGCGTATTCGTACGCGCCAATGTCGACGCTTGCGCCCTGTGGGCGCGTGACGCCGAGGATGTCCGCGGCGGGCGCGCCGGTGGAAGTCCCTGTATCGATGCATGGGGAGAGCGCCTGCAAACCGAAATCGCCGCCCGCCGCGTTCATGAACAGGGGATCGGAGGCGATGTTACCGGTACCGGCGTAGCCGCCCTGCACGCAGGAGTAGGTTATTACCGGCGGAGGAGATGAGGGATTGTTGCAGTATATTTCGACATCGTCGGGGTCTGTGGAATCGCTCCAGAAAATGCAGTTGGTGATCACTGGCGAGGAATCAAAATTGTACATGCTGCCGCCATACGCACTGCCGCTGTTTCCGGCAAAGGTGCAATTCGTCAACACCGGAGAGCAGGAGTCGTTGTCCATTGGGCTTCCCCCGCTATTTTGCAGGAATGCACAGTTGGTCAACTTGGCCGAGCCGCTGTTGGAGGCCCCGCTGCCGCCTTTCGATGCGTAGTTTTGACGGAAGGTGCAGTTGGTTAGCGTGGTTGCGCCGGTGTTGGAAATCCCGCCGCCACTATGCGCAGCGGTATTTTGGGTGAATGTGCAGTCGATCACGGTGGACGACCCCAGGCTGCTAATCCCGGCGCCAAACATAACGGCCACGTTCTTGGCAAAAATGCAATTAATCACTGTGGTTCGAGAAAAATAGCTGCGTATCCCCCCGCCGTTGTTAGCGCCATTGTTTATAAATTGGCAGTTGCGAACCGTCGGCGATGATGCGTAGTTGTACATACCGCCGCCATCTCCCGCCGACCCATTTTGAATCGTAAACCCGTCGAGCGTGGCTTCGTTTGCCCCAATAAAGCAACGCCGAACGCCGCCGCCATCGACTATTGTCTTGTTTACTGCCCAGTCGCGGCTTTCACGGTCGGCTTCTGTTCCCGCGAAACCGCCGTATATATTGGCGTTCGGTTTCATTCTGACGATGTCGGACTCCGTCGATACGTACGTACCCGCGGCCACCCAAACTTCGCCTTCCCCTGCCATATTGACCTCGTCTACGGCGTCCTGAATCGCAGTGAATGCGGTTGCCCACGAGAGGCCATCGGCTATTTCGGAAGAGTTGGCGGCGTTTACGCGGCGCACCGCCGTCGGAATCCCTGGATTCCAGCCTTGTGTCAATTCATCTGCGTCAGACAAACCATCGCTGTCGGAATCGGCTTTCTTGGGGTCGGCGCCATAAAGGCTTTCCGTCAGGTCAGTAAGGCCGTCGCCTTCGTAGTCAGACTCATCGGATGCGCTAGTGAGTTTGTTGAAGTTAGCACGCTCCCAGGAATCGCTTATGCCGTCGTCGTCCGAATCATCCAGCTCGTACGCGCCCATGTCGACGCCCGCGCCGTGTGGACGGGCTATGCCTCGGATATCAGTCGCGGGCGCGCCGGAGACGGTTCCGGCGTCAATGCATGGCGATGTGGGGCGAATGCGTCCGTTCGCGCCCCGTGTTCCTATAAGCAGTGGGTCATTAGAGATGTTGCCTTCACCGGTATAGCCTCCTTGCACGCACGAGTATGTGACGACTGGAATGGATGGGGGTGGAATCGGAAATGGCTCCCCAGGCAGTAGGTCGCTAATCTCGCTATCGCCATAGTCGGATGAATTGGCCCAAAATATGCAGTTGGTTATTTGCGGCGCTGAGGCGTACGAGACATGCATTCCGCCTCCGTAACTCGCGCTATTTTGGGTGAAAGTGCAGTTAGTCAATGAAGGGGAGGCGGAGTAGTTGTGCATCCCACCGCCGTCAGCTCCAGTGGTGTTCAGTGTGAAGACGCAATTGATCAGAGTAGGTGAGCAGCCCGCGAGGTTGGCCATTCCTCCTCCGTCGAGTACGGCGCTATTCTGGGTAAACGTGCAGTCGCGCAGGGTGGGAGATGAATCGTAGACGTTGTCTATCCCTCCTCCATTGGACCAGTCGGCCGCGTTCTGAGCAAACGTGCAGTTGCTTATAGTGGGCGATGAGCGGAATTCGTTACATATCCCTCCGCCCTCGCCGCCGGTATTCCGGGTGAAGACGCAACTAGAAATCGTCGGGGAGGATTCAACATTATAAATGCCGCCGCCTACTGCGCTTATGTTCTGATCGAAGACGCAGTTGGAAATCGCAGGCGATGAAGAGTTGTTGTACATCCCTGCGCCAGCGGAAGATGTAAATCCGTTTCGGATTATAAATCCGTCGATGGTGGCATTATTGCCGCCGATAATGCAGCGGCGCTCTTTTTCACCGTCGATGACGGTAGCGTTTGCGGCCCAATCGCGTTCGCCGCGAGAGTTTTCCGTTCCCGCGAAACCGCCGTATATGCGAACGCCAGGCTTCATCGAAACCACATTGCTTGCCGTTGAAGTATATGTTCCCTTGGACACCCAGACTTCGCCCCCGCCTGCAGACGCAACGGCATCGATCGCTTCTTGAATAGTGGTAAATGCCGTTGCCCAGTGGAGTCCATCGATAGCCCCGGAGACATTGGCCGCGTTTACCCTGTGAACGATCGGCTCCAGCGTTATTTCGTCTCTAATCAAGTTCGATTCGGCATAGGCGTTACGCGTCTTGAAATAGACCGTCTTCACGCCGGCTCCCGCGGAAAGAGTAAATGATGGGGCTGTGCTATACGCGCCCCATGACGCGCCGATGAAACTGGAAGATTCACTGGCGATGTACTCAGTCGGGTCATTGACGCATGTATTGTTGAGCGTGACTGCCTGACTGGGCGTTGACGCCGATCCGTTGCTGATCGAAAAAGCGGTGATATATGGAGAAGCGTTCAAGAGTATCGTGTCGGAAGCGACGCTTGACTCGCCATAAGCGCTACGGGTCTTGAAATAGACTTTCTTGACACCGATTCCGCTGGAAAGCGTGAAGCTTGGGACGTCGGAGTATGCGGACCAAGAGGCTCCTGCGAAGTTGGAAGACTCGCTTGCAATGTACTCGGTAGGCGAATTGACGCAAACGCTGTTTAGCGAAACGGTCTGTATGGAAGTCGATGTTGCGCCATTATTGATAGAGAATGAGATGACTTCCGGGGGCGCGCTCAGCGTTATCGTGTCGCTCATGACGTTGGATTCGCCATAAGCGTTACCGGTCTTGAAGTAGATGGTCTTTAGCCCGTTGCCTGCGGAGAGAGTGAAGCTGGGCGCGACATTGTAATTCAACCAGACGGCCCCGGCGAAGCTGGGCGATTCACTCGCCATGTACAATGATGGAATTCCTGAGCAGGCATTGTTTAGCGTAACGGTTCGAGAGGCGGCGATTTCGGCGCCGTTATTGATGGCGAAGGAAGACAATACCGGCGTTTCCGGCGTACCGAAGATGATGGAATCGCTAACGACGACGGACTCGCCGTCGGCGTTACGGACTTTGAAATAGATCGTCTTGATGCTGTCGCCGTCGGAAAGGATGAATTTTGGGGAGGCACTGTACGTTTGCCACGAGGCATCCGCAAAGCTAGGCGATTCGCTTGCCATGAACTCGGTCGGCGAGTTTGCGCAACCGTTGTCTAACGTGACTGTGCCGTTGGTTGTTGACGCCGCGCCGAAGTTGATGAAGAAAGCGGTAACGACTGGCAATTTCTTATCGATAAGCTCGATCGAGCCGACAATTGCGGACGATTCGCCAGCGGCGTTGCGTACCTTAAAGTACACTGTCTTTAGGCCGATGTCGGAAGAAAGCGTAAACTCGGGCGATGCCGAATAGGTTTGCCAAGAAGCCCCGGCGAACTCTGCTGATTCCGAGGCCATGAAATGGGTGGGGTTTCCTACGCAAGCATTGTTCAAGGCAACCGAGCAAGAGGAAGTAGTCGCGGCAAAGTTATTTATAGTAAACGACGTTACTAACGGGGGGTGCGCCTGAGGGTTGTCCAATGGATCGGTTCCGTTCCTGATTTCCTCGCCATCCAAATAGCCATCGCCGTCAGAGTCGGCCAAGCCGGGATTTGTCCCGAGATTGTTCTCCGCCCAATCGCAAAGGCCGTCGCCGTCGGAGTCGATGGTGAAACCGAGGATGGAGTTGATAGCGAGCTGTACGTCTTGGACGTTGGTGTTGCCGGAGTGGTCGATATCGGTCCCGTCTACAGGGCCAAGGCCGAGGATGGCGTTAATGATGGACTGCACGTCCTGGACGTTGACCTTGCCGTCGCCATCTACATCGCCTGCCACCAAAGCGTGGGCGGGAAATGCGGCCAGAAACAGACAGAGAACCCCCGCGACGCGAAAAGCACGCATATGACGTCACCCAATGGCCGGTTTTCCCAGCCCCCCGCGCCGCCCCAGCCGCCGCGACGCTAGGACAGGATAATGCCTAGATCAGCAAAGATCAATCACTATGATTGCGTCTATGGGGTTAGGCATTGGGGGGAGTCCCAGCAAAGCAGAAACGAAAGCTTGAAGTATGGAGCCCACGATCAGAATCGAACTGATGACCCCCACCTTACCATGGTGGTGCTCTACCGACTGAGCTACGCGGGCCCCGAAAAGCACATGGAGCGGGAAACGGGATTCGAACCCGCGACCCTCAGCTTGGAAGGCTGACGCTCTAGCCAACTGAGCTATTCCCGCAGAATTTCAAAAAATGGTGGGAGTAGGATTCGAACCTACGTAGGCGCTAGCCAACGGGTTTACAGCCCGTCTCCTTTAGCCACTCGGACATCCCACCATAAAGAACATCGTTCTTGCCCCTGGCGCTTCCAGGTCAGCATGGAGCTGGCGAAGGGATTCGAACCCCCGACCTGCTGATTACAAATCAGCTGCTCTACCAGCTGAGCTACGCCAGCGAGACTTTCGCATAAATCAAGCGCCGCCCAGTGGGCGGCTCGGGAAACTTTATACCAAACGCCTCTCGGTTATGTCAAGCAATCTGCGTGAAACTCTGGAATGTCTGCGACGGTGTCTGCGTGTCTTTGGGAGGTGCGCGCGAGATGGAGTGTGGTAAGGTGAATTCATGACGACAGAAGATGAGTTTCCTGTTCAGTTTGACCTGGCGCGGGCACCCTCTCAGCCGGGATGCTACCTGATGAAGGACAGCCAGGGGACGGTGATTTACGTGGGCAAGGCGATTAACCTGCGCGCGCGAATTCGGTCGTACCTGAACGAAAGCGACACCCGACAGACCGTGCGTTTTCTGATGCGGCGCGTGGCGGATATCGAGTTTGTCGTGACAATGACGGAGAAGGAGGCGCTTCTCCTCGAGAACAGCCTGATCAAGCAATTCAAGCCGCGCTACAATGTCCAGTTGAAGGACGACAAGACCTATGTCAGCTTGTGCCTCAACGTGCGCTCCTCGTTTCCGCGCCTGACGGTCACGCGTAAGATGCGCAAGGACGGCTCGCGATATTTCGGGCCATACTCCAGCGCGAGCGCCGTGCGCGACACGTTGAAGATGATTCAGAAGCTGTTCCCGTTGCGAACGTGTTCGGATAGCGTCATGGCAAATCGCGCGCGTCCGTGTCTGTATTATCAAATGAAACAGTGCGCGGCGCCGTGCGTGGGGTTGATTAGCGAGCAAAACTATCGCGAACTCGTGCAGCAGGTGATCTTGGTGTTGGAGGGTAAGAGTGGGGAGGTAGAGAAGCTGCTGCTGGAGCGAATCGGCGAATTCGCGCAGTCTTTGGAGTTCGAGAAGGCCGCAGAGTTACGCGACCGGCTTTTGGCCTTGCGCCAGACGCTTGAAGCCCAGCGCGCGGTGCTCGCCGAAGACGCCGGCGACCGCGATGTCTTTGGTCTGTATGTGCACGGCCGTTATTGTCAGGTGCAGGTGCTGTTCTATCGCGGCGGCCGTATGATGGGCGGCCGCGGATTTTCGTTTTCGCGCATGGAACAGCCAGTCGAAGAGTTTCTGAGTTCGTTCCTTGTCCAGTACTACTCTTCCGCCCCCGATATTCCTCGCGAAGTGCTGTTGCCTGCGCCCATTGACGACGCCGACGCTCTAGCCGATCTCCTGGGCGACCAGCGCGGCGCAAGAGTGCAAGTTTTGCACCCCCAACGAGGCGAGAAGAAGACGCTGCTTGAACTTGCAGCACGGAATGCGCGTAGCCGTTTTGAGGAACAGCGGCTGGCGGAGCAAGCCAACAACGATCTGCTCGATCAAGTGGCGAAGACGCTTTGCCTGGCGCGGCTCCCGCAACGCATCGAGTGCTTCGATATATCGACAATCCAGGGCAGCCGAGCCGTGGGCTCAATGAGCGTGTTCGAGGGCGGTCAACCCGCGAAAAACCGCTACCGCCGCTTCTCCATTCGCCATGTCGAGGGGCAAGACGATTTTGCCATGCTGCGAGAAGTGGTCCTGCGGCGCTATCGCCGGGCGATAGAGGAAGACGACCTGCCTGATCTGGTTCTAGTGGACGGCGGCAAAGGGCAACTTGGGGTTGTGGCGGCCGCGCTCGGCGATCTCGGACTCGATGATTTGCCGCTGGCGAGCATTGCCAAATCACGCACGGAGGAAGGCGGCGGACATTCCCCCGAGCGTTTCTTTATCCCCGGCCGCGCAAACCCGATCGTGCCTCCACAAAACAGCCCGATCGTTCATCTTCTCGCGCGCATACGCGACGAAGCACACCGCTTCGCGATTACATACCACCGCCAGAAACGCGCGAAGAGCACACTACGTACGGACCTGCTCGACGTTCCCGGCGTTGGGCCGACGCGGGCACGCGCGCTGCTCAAGGCATTTGGTTCCATAGAGGGCGTTCGCAAGGCGGGGCCGGCGCGCATCGCCGAGGTTGCGGGATTCAACTTGACGCTCGCGCAGGCGATCCAGGATCATCTTGACGCGCTGGCCGCAGGCAAATGAAAGGGAATCCTTCTTGATGATAACCTTGGCAATCGTCCTTCTGCTTCTAGCAATCGCCGCCTACGCCTACTGGGTGTTTCTGCTGACGATTTATCCTGAGCCTATTGCCGAGGACGAAGTACACGTCATTGGTCTCCCCGATCTCTGGAAAATCCGCGTATATCGTCGCCAACCGGCAGGCGGGGAAGGAGAGCCGGTGCTCCTGGTGCATGGCGCAGGCGCAAACCGATTCGACTTCCAGTTTCCGCGAGGCGCTTCCCTTGTGGATACCTTGGTCGAAGCCGGGTACGACTGCTGGATGGTGGAGTTGCGAGGACAGCGTAGTTCCGAGCCTCCCTTTGGGCGCTCCCGTAACGATCCGACGATGGACGACTACCTCCTGATCGATCTTCCTGCGGTGGTCGATTACATCCGCAATCACGTGGACTACGACCGCATCCATTGGATCGGGCATTCCATGGGCGGCATGCTCTTTTACGCGTTCGACCTGACCTATGGCGGCGAAGCGCTGCGCAGCGCCACGACGATCTGTTCACCGCCGGGGTTTCAAGGAACGCACCTGCGCGTTCCCAGGGCGCTGCTGGCCTTGGCCGCATTGCCGGGGAATCTCTGCGAGGTCATAGGGCGCGCGGCGACGCCACTGGCGGCGCGCATCAAATTGCGCCACTACATGCTCCCCATCAACTGGGCCAACATGCACCCCAAAATGGGCAGCGCTGAGTATTTCAACCTGCTCAGTTTGTCGTCCGTAGGAGTGCTGCGCGACTTGGCGCGGTACGCCACGAGTCGCCGCTGGGTCATGGACCGCGGGGAACTGGACATAGACGCCCAACTCGATGCGATAGAAACGCCGCTTCTCGCGATTTATTGTGCGGGCGATCCGCTCGTGCCCAGTCAGCGTGCCGAGACCTTTTTCGAGACGCTTCAAAATCCAGACAAGCGAATGCTGACGCTGGGAAAGCGGTTCGGACATTCGGCCGACTACAACCATATTGATGTAGTGTTTGGGCGCAACTCTGAACGGGAGGTATTTCTGCCGATAGTCGAGTGGCTGACGGCGCACCCCATTGATCGCTACGAATATGACGCGGCGGCGGCGGCAGCCACCGACGATCTGCCCGCCCAAGACGAGCCAGGGAAATCCAGCGCACGTCGCAAGCCCCCAACCCACCGTCCCTCAACCGCCTCGCGTCCGCTTGCAAAGAAAAAACCGACCACCCGCCGGGCGCCGGGGACGCGAAAGAAGAAAACTGCCGAGACAGAGGGGTCAGAACCGTCGATTTCTGAACCCTCCTGATTTTTACCGGTTTGTCGCCAGATGCACACAGTAAAGCCCTGCCGAGCGAGACAACTGCTGAGATCATCGGGAACTTGACTTTCATGATCCTCGATGGGCATAATTCGCGAAATCGACCGGACGTTTTTCTGTGGTAAGACGTTCCCGGGTCGATACATCTCAGAATCGCATAACAAGTTGTTTGATTCTGGGTGGTGAACTCTGTGTGTGAGAGACTGACATGCCCAATTCGTGGGCGTGTCCAAATGGTGGTGGAGAATCCTTGCCGGGCGGCGGTTGTCGCCGACCTAGGGGCAAGGAAATTGCGCCGAACCGGCGCGGAAGAACTGCTCTGAAGGAGGTTTGACGACCATGGCCAAGGAGAAGTTTGAGCGGACCAAGCCGCACGTGAACATCGGCACGATCGGTCACGTGGATCACGGCAAGACGACGCTGACGAGCGCGATCACGAAGGTGTTGGCGGAGCAGGGCCGCGCGAAGGTGATGGCCTA
>JBHELB010000070.1:0-3094 GCA_041859045.1 Candidatus Hydrogenedentales bacterium
AGATTCTGACGCTCCAAGGAGGCCACTGCAACCCGACCAAAGATCCCCCAAAAATCACCCCGGACACTTGTGCCGATCCCTAACCAATATCAGGCCAATTACTTGCGATCCCGATACCCCATTTCTTGGGGGATGTCCTGGACGACGAAAAGAGCAGCGCAACGGCCTAGAAACGCTTAGGGGCGAAACTCATCGAAAAGGGGAGCCATGCGCCGCGCTCTTCGCGGAATCCCCTACTCGCTCGATAGGCGGGAGGGGTAGTTTCGTCGCACGAAATCGGAGAGCAACGCCTTCGGACAGTCCAGGTAGGAGGCATAGGGAAACAGCAGAGCCAGAGAGCCGCGTTTTTGTAGCCGGAACGCGAAGTGATTGGCCAGGTTTTTCTCCCCAACCACGCCGCGAAGATGTATGGTGTCTTTTCGAAATCGGCACGAGCCGAAACCAAGGCAGACAAGAATAGCGGGACCAATCTGTAGTAATGCGTCGAATATAGCGAGCATAGACATGAAAAGGATAAATCCAATGAGTCCTGGGGAGTAGCCGTCTGATGCAAGGCCAAGCGCCGCCAGTATGAACGCCGCCAAGACCGTTCCGACGATTAATAACGACAGCACGCCATTTCGCTGAGGTTTCGCCGCAAGGTCCCACGGTGGGCCCAGCGGTGCGCAAGCGAGAATGGGGGCGTGACCAGCGCTACGCAGGTGGCGAAAAAGCCTCAGTATCTGAGCATGGTTAAGGAGAATGAGGGGAAGAGTCACTGTTTCTTCTCGTGTCGACAACCTGAGCGCATATTTCGATAGCTTCGCGTTTGTGACGTCCGCCAAGTTGACCAGCGCGCGGCGGAATAGACGGCGCACCTCGATCAGATCACCGGAAATCTTTATCGAGTAAAGTCCAGTGAGTCCATAGAAGAGCGCAATCCAACCGGCATACAGTGCGGCAATACCGAACAGCAGGGCAGCAGCGGCCTCGTATGCATTCGGCGGCAGCTTGATAAATACCCAAGCAACGACCGCTAACCACGCCCCTCCGAGCGCCAATAGTGCGATGGATTTCCATCGTGCCGGGGAAAAACGCTCGGCCGTATCCGGCTGGGACACCATGACGATTCGCGGCTCCCATTCTACGCACGCATTTCGTGCGTCGTGCCTAAAGTTTTTTTGGAAGGGGTCCGGGGAGACCTTTTTGTTCACAAAAAGGTCTCCCCGGTTATTCTGTCTCTCTTACTCCCCGTGGGCGGCGCGGCGCATGGCCTTGAGGGTTTTCATGACGTTGTCGCCGCCGCGCCCGAACAGGTCGTGCAGGCGTTCGTATTCGGCGAAGAGCGCCTGGTACGCCTTGTGGTTTTCCGCGTTCGGGCGGTAGACGGTGTCACGCAGACGGGCCATCTTCTTCGCGGCGTCGGTGATGGTGTCGTAGCCACCGCTGGCCGCGCCCGCGGCCACCGCGCCCCACATCGCGCCGCCGAGTGCGACGGTCTGGTCACTGGCGCTGATCTTGATCTCACGCCCGGTGACGTCCGCGTAGATTTGCATGAGCAGCGGGTTCTTGCCGGGCAGGCCGCCGCAGGCGTACAGCTCGGTGATCGGGCAACCGCCCTGCTCCATCTGCTTGATGATTTTGTTCGTGCCGAACGCGGTGCATTCCAGCACGGCGCGGTACATTTCCGCCGGCGTCGTATTGAGGTTCATGCCGACCATGAGGCCGCTGAGGTCCGCGTCAACGAGGATCGACCGGTTGCCGTTCCACCAATCCAGGCAGAGCAGGCCCGATTCGCCGACCTTGAGTTGCGCGGCGTGTTTGGCGAGGTAGCCGTGGATGTCGAGGCCTTCTTTCGCGGCGGCGTCATACGCGGCGGCGGGCACGCAGTTCTCGATGAACCACGCGAAGATATCGCCGACCGCCGACTGCCCCGCTTCGTAGCCGTAGTAACCGGGCAGGATGCCGTCCTTCACGACGCCGCACAGGCCGTCGATGCTAGTCTTTTTCGTGCCGCAGACCATGTGGCACAGGCTCGTGCCCATGATCATGACCAGCTTGCCCTCGTCCGTGACCGTGCAGGCCGGGACCGCGACGTGGGCGTCGACTGCGCCGGTGGCAACCGCCGTGCCGGGCTTGAGACCGACCTTCGCGGCGATCTCGGGCTTCAAACCGCCCGCGCGCACGCCGTTCGGGTAGATGTCACGGCGCATTTTTTCATCGACGACGTTCTCGAAGCGCGGGTCGAGGGCTTTGAAGAACTCCTTGGAGGGATAGCCTTCGTCCCAGATGGCCTTGTAGCCTGCCGCGCAGGCGTTGCGCTTTTCCTCGCCGCACAATTGCAGGACGATCCAGTCGCCCGCTTCGATCAGGCGGTCCGCCGCGGCGTACACTTCGGGGGCCTCGTCGAGAATTTGCAGGGCCTTCGGGAAAAACCACTCGCTCGAGATCTTCCCGCCGTACCGCGGCAGCCAGTCCTCGCCGCGCTGACGCGCGACCTCGTTGATCTTGTCCGCTTCGGGCTGCGCGGCGTGGTGTTTCCACAGCTTGACCCAGGCGTGGGGCCGGTTGCGCCAGGCGGGCAGGAAGCAAAGCGGCGTGCCGTCCGCCGTGACGGGCAGCACCGTGCAGGCGGTGAAGTCGATGCCGACGCCGATCACGGCAAGCGGATCGACGCCGCTTTGCTGAAGGACGGCGGGCACGGCGCGCTTGAAGACCTCCAGATAATCATTGGGGTCTTGCAGCGCCCAGTCCGGCGGCAGGCGCACGCCTGATGCGGGCAGCTGCTCGTCGATCACACCGTTGGCATAGGGGTGGACGGCGGCAGCGATCTCTGCGCCGGTCGCCACGTCCACCAGCAGCGCGCGGCCGGATTCAGTCCCAAAATCGACCCCAATCGCATAAGGCATAGTCTCGTCTCTTTCACCCGGATTGTGAACGATCACATTATAACGCCTTTAGTTGCAGATGCGGCAGGGATTTGCCAGAATGGGCCTACCGACCACCCAGGCTGGGAGCCGCGCCATGACCTTCGACATTGAGCAGCCAGAGGCTTTGTTGGCCTACCTGCGTGCCGGCGGCTGGATACGTGCCGATGAGCAGCCGACCATGACCG
>JBHELB010000030.1:0-105337 GCA_041859045.1 Candidatus Hydrogenedentales bacterium
CAGGACATCCCCCAAGATTTTTGCGGTTCGCGTAGTTTATGAGGAGTCGCAGGCGAAAAGGTTCATCTGGGGCGAGGTTGGGCAGGGGCGTTGGGGTATTGGCGGCCCTGGGTGGCGCGTTAAAAGGGCGTGCAGGCCGTCGGCCAAGGCGTAGTACTTGAAGTCGGCAATGCCGAAGAGCCGTTTGGCCGCCTTCTCCACAAAGCTGGCCATCACGCGCAGTCGTGCGTCGTGATCGAGCACGCAGGCGGCAAAAAACATCGCCGCCAACACCAACGGCATGAGGTTTTGCAGCCCTTGGTAGTTGAGCACGCGCACATTCTCAAGGTCATAGCAGGTCTTGGCGTAACGAATGGTCTCTTCGATGCTCCATCGCTTGAGATACGCGCGGACCATGCGCCACAGACATTTGAAACTTGTGGTCAACGTCTCGTTGGTCAACAGCAGCAGCGGCTGAGCGCCAAGCCCATGAATCACCAGTAAACACAGGGGCTCGGGGCGTTCGGGCAAGCGGATATGGCAAAACCCAAAACGCATGACGCAGGTCTTTTCTTGCCCGTCCTCGATGCGCACGAGCGGCTTGGCGTGCAGGATGGGACAGGCCCGGGCCGCTTGCTCGGCCAGCATTATTTTTCCTTTCGCCACGACGTTGCGATTGCCCACCAAACGGAACAGGAAACGAAGCTTTCGGTCCAACAGGGCGTCGAACAAGTTGATGCGGTCTCCGCCGCGGTCCATGACCCACAGGCCGCGACGGCCCACCTGCGCGGCCACCGCGTCGATGCCTCGCAAAATCTCGTCGTTTTCGCTGGTGAAATCCGGCGCATCCGCCGACCATAGGCGTTGATACAAAGGAACCATGCCGTCCGCGTCGACCTCACACCCAATGATGTGAAGCGTCCAATAGCCTTGGGCCAAATCGTGCGCGCTCCCGTCGCGCACCGTCGCCAGATACTCCATCTTTTTCGCGTACTTTTTCGACAAGTCGCTCGGGTCAAGAATGAGCAATGTGTCTTGTCCCACCCGGCTCGCGCCCATCCGCAATAGGTTGGTCTGGACCGTATCCTCCAACTCCGGACGTTGCAGATTGCGCGACAACCGATACTCCGTTTTACGCAGCGGGATAGCTTCCTCCAGCGTTCGGCCGATCTCCGTGAGCAATACCGACTCCGATGCTTGAATGCCATAGACCATCTGAGACACGAAGCGTTGCGCCGCGACACAAAGACCTTTCGAGAGATCCCCCGAAAAACGGGCAATACGCGTTCGCACGTTGCGGGCGACTCTGGTAGGATTCATGGGTGAGCCTCCTTGGGGTGTTGGAGTTGCGACAGTTTGCACCAAGATTCTGACGCTCCAAGGAGGCCACTGCAACCCGACCAAAGATCCCCCAAAAATCACCCCGGACACTTGTGCCGATCCCTAACCAATATCAGGCCAATTACTTGCGATCCCGATACCCCATTTCTTGGGGGATGTCCTGCTGATATCAGGATGACAGATCTTTCCTGGGCATGATGCGAACGGCGAGAAAGACTGACATGAGAAACCACGGGATACAGTCAATCACGGCACTCTCAATCTCCTCAAGTGTCAGCGCGGTGTCTTGCCTTAAGCGCACCAGTACGAGCTTTTCAAAAAGAAAAAATAGAGAAAACCCGACCGCGACTAAGAATTTCCTAGATGCGTGCCTCATGATCTCGTCTCTCCGTCGTCATTTTCGGCCGAGATACAATGCGCGTAACGGCTCGGCCACTTGAGAAGAGAAGTAGACTTGTCCTTGTGACTATCATACAGCAAAGCAGGGGACATTGGGATTCCGTTTTGCACACGCCCCATGAGCCTCTGTGGTCTGTGCAAATTCTTGATACCGCGCGGCGGGCGGGGTAGGCTACAGGCGGATGGTATGGCGCGTTGGCGCGCCGAATCAGGAAAGGATCTGGGTCATGCCGAAAACCACCTACCGTATTACGCTTTGGTCGGGCGGAAAGCCCGCGATGGTCCATTACGTCACGCGTCCGCCGGAGTTTGGAGGGGTATGTTGCTCGTTTCAAACCGACGACGGCAACA
Source organism: Candidatus Hydrogenedentales bacterium (assembly GCA_041859045.1). Taxonomy (GTDB): domain Bacteria; phylum Hydrogenedentota; class Hydrogenedentia; order Hydrogenedentales; family SLHB01; genus JBHELB01. The sequence continues at coordinate 2,071 of JBHELB010000030.1, forward strand.
TTGTGCGGTTGATGGGCAATATCTCGGTGGAGCAAGGCAGTTTTGAGGAACGCCCCATTAGCAGCATGCGCGCGATGCGCTAACGCGGATATGCGAAACCTCGATATTTATGCACAAGAAGACCGAACCTTCTAGCGAAGTACGCCGTATCTCGGCCGCCGCGACGCAGTCCACGCATGCGCGTGTCGAACCGCTGCGCTGGGAACTGCTGCATGCCAAGGCCGCTCAGGCCAAGGCGAATCCGCGCCTGCGCGAGATACATGTGCTGCATACCGGCGACGAAGATACGCTGCAACGCATGCTGAACGCGTTGCAGCCGGGCACGTACATTCGTCCGCACCGCCACGCCACGCCGCCAAAGGCGGAGGCCGTGGTGGTGCTGCAAGGCCGGGTCGCCTTTGTGCCGTTTACCGAGGCGGGCGAACCCGATGAGGCGAATTGGGCGCTGATGGATCCGCGCGGGGATACCTTTGGCGTGGACTACCGCGCGGGGCTATGGCATACGTTTATCGCGCTCGCGCCGGATTCTGTAATGTTCGAAGTGAAGCCGGGGCCCTACGCGGCGACCTCCGATAAAGACTTCGCCCCGTGGGCGCCGCCGGAAGACACGCCGGAAGCGCGGCACTATCTCACGTGGCTGGAGGAACGTTTCCGGAGCGCGTGGGCTTTGTAGTCGCACCTAGAGGCGAGGCGGCAGTTTCTCGTACTCCCAGTCGCCTTCTTCGATGGATACCGTGCCCACGACCTCGACCAGCAGGCCGCTGTCTTCCGCGTGGAACCGGTAGCCTCCGCCGCCTTCGGCAGGGGTAGGCATCTTGTTGGTGATCCAGGTCATCGCCACGCGTCCGCCCGACCATAGGCAAACGCGGAACTTCCGGCTGTTCATCTGGACACCCTCCTTGAGGGCTGACCGTTCCTACTGCGAATAGCCTTCGCTGAACAGGAGCGGACCCGGCCCCTTCGATCCGATCACGGCGTTGCCGCCCGCGTCCTTCGGACGATCTTCGTCGCGGTCGGCTTCATATTCGTTGGGCAGTCGCGACAAAGAACCCAGCAGCGGCGGATTCTTGGGGGTACGCGCGGGATGATAGGTCGCGGGGTCTGCATCCTCTCCGCCGCCCCGGGTGCGCGCGCGGAAATCATAGTCGGGCTGCTTATTCTCATTGAGATCGCGCGTGGCTAAGTAGAAGGCGCGCAGTCCGAGAATGTGATAGATGTAGTCATCGCCGTTGTTAATGTGAGCGTACTCCGAACCGGCGTAACGAGTCCGAAGATCCGCCAAAATGCGCGCCTCGACGTCGATCACGTCTCCGCTGGAGGTGACCACATATCCCGGCGAGGCCACGCCGCCGGCATCCTCGCGCGGTCCGACCGAGATCAACACATACGCGTCGTAGCGCGGCGGCGGGAACGTCAGGTCATAGGCGTCTTTGTGGCCTTGTAACTTCGCACCGGGATCCGGGTCCACGTTCGGCCGCCACGTGCTCGCCATCGCGTCCACGTCATCGAAGTAGCGCTTAGCCGCGCGGAACTGATCTAGGTTTACCGGAATATAGACGTACGGACGCTCCACTTGGGAGTGCTCCCCCGTGATGAGGTCTCCCGGCGCGCCTGGGGTGGAGGTGGCGGGATTGTACAGTTCCTTGGGGACGATAAACGCGCCTGTCTCGTCCTTCTTGAGGATAGGCAGAAACTCCATTCTTCCCAGCACGTCGCTCCGGAGCGCGCTATCGCCGTCTGTGTCGTAGCCGTCCGAAAATCGGTCGTAGATACCGTCGTTGCCGTACTCGCCCAAAATACTGAGGTACGGCGTGAGCATGAACAGTTTCTCATCCAATACTGCATTTCTGCTGGTGCCGGCGGGGAGTTTTTGTATCAGATAGCCATAGGCCGCTGGATAGGAGCCGCGAGTCGCGTAATACGTGGCCAGCGCCGTTTGCAGAGCTTTGAAGTCGCTTTCAACATCGGCGATGTTGGCTCGTTCCCGTGCGCGGCCCAGCCCGACGGCGACCATCCCGAACAGAATACTGATGATCGCAATGACCGTCAGGAGTTCAATAAGCGTGAATCCGCGACTGCGTTGGGTGCTCATTCCACCTCTCCCCGTTGACCCGACTCAAGTCCTCTAATGCGAGTGTACCACGGGTTGCCCGGGGGGTCAAACAGCGAAAAACGACGGATGCCTAATCCTGACAAGGTGTTATCGAGATTTGACCTGGGCCGGTCTGGATTGCGCGGCTCTTCGCACTTGGCTACAATGCGACTATGAATCATATGGAACGGGAGGGAAATGGATGCCGTTCCGGGGGAAAAGAGGTACCAGTGGAACTGAATCGCGGAAATGGCATGGAGACCTTCCCTGTCGAGGTCAGTATTCTGATCCCGGTGTACAACGAGGAGGACAACCTCGATGCCCTGGAGACGGAGCTATTCGGTGTGCTGGATTCGCTGGGCGAGACGTTCGAGGTGATTTTCGTCGACGACGGCAGCCGTGACCGGTCTTTTGAGATCCTGCAACGCATCTACCGAGAACGCCCCGAGACCCGTGTGCTCCGGTTTGTACGCAACTTCGGCCAGCAGGCGGCCTACACGGCCGCCATGCGTGAGGCGCGCGGGCGTGCGGTGATTTTGATGGACGCGGATTTGCAGACCCCGGCGAAGCATATTCCTGAGTTCCTGGCGAAATTGCGCGAAGGCTACGACATCGTGTACGGGTCGCGCGACAAGAACTATGCGCCCTTGTACCGTCGAATAGGGTCGGTTTTCGCGGACAAACTGGTGCGCCGCCTCACGGGTTTTAATATTCCTGACAGCGTGAGCGGGTATTTGGCGCTGGACGCCGCACTGGTGCGCCGGGTCAATCATTACAACGAGCGGACGCGCTACCTGAGCGGCCTATTCGCATGGTTGTCGTACGGACGTTACGCGGTGATCACCGTGTCGCGCCGCCCCCGCGTCGCAGGCGAATCGAAGTACGGCTTTCTGTCTCTCGTGCGGATCGTGCTGAACTTCATCACGGTGTTCTCCACGAGGCCGCTTCATTTCGCGACGTTGGCGGGGACCGTCATCATGGCGCTTGCGTTGGGCATAGGCGTGGCGTCGGTGAGTTTTTTCGCGCGCGGCGCGGAAATCCCGGCCTGGAGTTCCGCCCTGGCGGCGGTGCTGTTGTTCGTGGCGTCCATCCAACTCTGGAGCATCGGTATTTTGGGCGAGTACATTGGCCGGATCATGGGCGAGGTTCGTGGCCGCCCGGTGTATCTCGTGGGCGAAGTGTTGGATCGCGCAACTGAGAAGACCGAGTAGCAGAGGAGAACGGAACGTGGTCAAGGTGTGGCGAGCCCTGGAAATCATCCTCGGCGTGACATTTGTGGCTGCGGCCGTGCTGAAGGCGCTGGACATGCGCGCGTTTGCCGTCCAGATCACCTACTACGGCGTGCTCAAAGATCCTGTGCTGGTCCACAGCGCGGCGTACATCAGCCTTGCCGTCGAAACCCTGCTTGGGGCGCTGCTGATCGCGGGTTGGCGGTTGCGCGGTTGGACCTATGCGACGACGAACCTCATGTTGCTCGGCTTCACGGCGCTCATCGCCTATGCGGCGGCCTATCGCGGGCTAACGGACTGCGGTTGCTTTGGAAAGTACGTGCCCATGTCGCCGCTGGCTTCGATCGCGAAGAACATCGCGATGTTGGCAGTCGCAAGCGGCTTGTGGTGGGCACGGGGACGCCTCGATGTTGCGGCGCGTCCGGGAGTCGGGGGCATGCGCGTAGCGGCGCTGGCGTTGTCCGCACTTGTCGTGGCCGCCGGACTAGGGTTCGGCGCGATGCAAGGCTCCCCCGCGTCCCCAGCCGAGCCGGTGCACGCCGATCCCGATCGGCCCTTCGCACGGTTTGTCTTCGACGCCGATACCGGCCGTGTGGACCTTGGCAAGGGGAATTACGTGGTGGCGGTGTTAAGCGCCACGTGTGAGCATTGCATGGGATCGATCCCCGACGCGAATACGCTGGCGGGGGCGCATGCTCAAACCGGCGTGCAGGTCGTTGGGCTAATCATGGGAAAAGAGGACGAAATCGCGCAGTTCAGGGCGGTAACCGCGACGGAATTCCCGTTGTTCCCGATAGAGGTGGAAACCTTTTTCGCCCTGATCACACGCGAACCGCCCCGGTATATTCTGGTGCGCGACGGAAAAGAAGTGACGGGGTGGGAAGGTCATGCTCCCTCCGGGCAGGAACTGGCCGACGCGTTGGCGGGCAAGTCTTCGCCTGCTCAAACGACGCCATGACGTGGGCGCGCGGCCCCATTGAGTAATCAACCGATGCCGCGAATATTTCTCGAACACTACGGCCTCTGGCTGACGCCGGCCGCCCGCGAACAGGCGCCGGCGGAAGGGGTGCCTGAGCATTTCCTCCAGTGCGTTTGGTACGACCAACTGTTCGCCAGCGAAGGCCTCGCCACCGACGAAGGCTGTCCGCTCACCGTGCGGTCGCCGGGATGGTGGAATCACGGCGCGGGGCCGGATTTCCGCGATGCGCAGATCGTTTTTGGCGATACCTTGAAGACGGGCGACGTGGAAGTGCATCTGACGCATTCCGCGTGGGAACAGCACGGGCATTATCTCGACCATCGCTACGACCACGTCATGCTGCTTGTCGTGTTGGCGGACAAGGCGCCCGCGATTCCGCCGCGAACCTCGACAGGTAGGCGTATCCCGATCCTGCTTCTGCGTCCGCACATCGACCACGCGCTTTTTGAGATGGCCGAGTCCATGCCGTCGGAAGAGTTTGACGTCGCGATAGCCGCCGCGCCGGGCCAATGCGCGGAGGTGGTTCGGACGCGAGGGGTGACGCCGGTGACCGCGCTCCTCGAATTTGCGGGCGACTGGCGCATGCTCGCGAAGGCACGCTCGATTCGCGCGCGGCTGGAACGGGTGGGGTTGGCGCAGGTGTTGTATGAGAACTTCTTGGCGGCATGCGGATTCAGCCGATACAAACATCACTTTCGTTTGCTCGCACAGCAGTTGCCCTACGATCGCGTCCGGCAGCTTGCGCGGCAGGATACGCTATTGGTGGAAACCGCGTTCCTGCGGCTGTGCGGATTGCTTCCGGACACGTTGCCCGAGGGAACGACGGCGGTTCCGCATTTTGCGCGGTTGCGGGCATTGCAGCGCGATCACCTTGCGGGACTTCGCTCGTTGCCGCTGAGTTGGAACCGTTCGGGCGTGCGGCCGACGAACTATCCCGAGCGGCGCTTGGCGGGCGCGGCGTTCTTCCTTTCGCGTACGGCGGCGCAGGGGGTGGATGTCGCTTTTGAGGAACTATGGCGAATGGACATGTCGCCCAAGGCGCGCCGCGAGGCGTTTTCCGCGTTGTTTCCGGCCTCGCTCGGGTTTTGGTCCACGCATTGCACTTGGGCGGGCAAGAAACTCGCGCGACCCTTGGCGATGTTGGGCGAGGCGCGCATTCGCTCCATCGTGGGCAACGTGTTCGTGCCGGTGGCGCTGGCGCTGGCGCGGCAGCGAAAGGACCGCGCGCTCGAGGAGCGCGTGTTCGAGTTCTATGCCCTGATGCCGGGCGAGTCGGAGAATCGCGTGACTAAAGACATGATGCCGCGCATGTTTGGGGAGGCCGCGCCAAAGCGCCTGTCTTTTCGCGACCAACAGGGGCTGATCCAGATCTATCAGGATTGGTGCGAAACGAATCCTTCGTGTCAGGGATGCCGGGTACGCGCGTTTCTCGATCGCACGTAGGCAAGTCACCGCCGCCGCGGACGCACGGGGTGGAGCGGCAGAAGCACCGTGAACGTGGCGCCTTCGCCTTCAACGGAATCCACGAGAATATCGCCGCCGTGGTCCTTCACAATCCCAAAACAGACGCTGAGTCCGAGGCCGAGCCTCTCGTTGCGCGGTTTCGTCGTGAAGAACGGGTCGAATACGCGGGAGCGCACCGCTTCAGGAATCCCGGGGCCGTTATCGTGAAACACGATTTGAATCGCCGTGGGCGTGGCGCTTGTTTGAACGCGAATGCGGCGCGTCCGGTCTTGCACGCTCAGCAGGGCGGTGTGCGCGTTGCTGAGAATATTGAGAAACGCGCGCTGTAGCGCGTACGGCTCGATGGTGAGAGGAGGCAGATTGGGGGCCAGATCGACGTTGAGGGCGATGCCATCAACCCGCATCTGGTATTCGATGAAATCGCACGCGCTTTGAACAATCTGGTTGATGTCGTTCGATGTCTTGATTCCCTCCTGACGCTGCGCGAACGTGAGGAGATTCTGTACGATGCGTCGGCAACGTTGCGCTTCTTGTTCGATGGCGTCCAGGCGTGCGCGCAGCGACGGGTCCGTGGCGGCGGAAAGCAGTAACTGAGTAAAGCCTAGGATGCCCGTGAGTGGGTTATTGAGTTCGTGTGCGACCCCCTCGACGAGTTCGCCGATCGCCGAAAGTTTCTCGCTCTGCACGAGCGTTTGCTGGAGCATGACTTGCTCGGTGACGTCCTGACACAGCACCAGAACGCCGCGCACTTTGCGCGCACCGCTGCGCAAGGGGGCAAAACTAAGTTCGCAATGTACATCGGCGCCGTAGCGCGTTCGAATGGCGCGACGCGTATGTATCGTTTTGCCGCGGCGCGCCACCAAACGAAGCAGCGCCTGAAGAACCGACGGTGTCGCGTCGGCGAGATCATGCAGCGGCGTGCCGAACAACGCATGGGCCGACGGTGCGGCGCTTAGGCTGACGGCGGCGGGATTCGCTTCCTGAATCACGCCCTTCTCGTCGACCACCAGAATCCCCAACGGCGCATTCGCCACGATGTCTTGGAGCGAGGTGTTGGATTGCTCAATCTGGTCCTGCAAACGGCGCTCGAGCCGTAGATCGCGGGCGATGCCCACGACCGCCGCGGGCTGTCCTGCCACCGAGATCGCGCGCGTCAGAATCTCGACCGGGATGCGCTCCCCGTCGCGCGCAAACACTTCGATGGTGAATGGCGCGCGCGGCACCTGCCCCGTGGCTTCGAGGCGATCCTCGATGACGTCCCAATACTGCGGCGGCACGAAATCGTAGATGTTCAGTCCTTCCGCCAAGTCTTCCGGCGCGTAGCGGGTGACCGCCAAAGCCCGGCGATTCAGGTACAGCATACTTCCGCGCGGGTCGTGGATGTAGACCATGTCCCGCAGCGTCTCCATCACCCCTTCGAACAGCGCGTGGTAAGGGTCGCGCTCGGCGGCGTGTCGGCCGCCTTCATCGAGGAGGATGCGGAAGTTCTCGAGGGTCTTAGGATTGGGGCGCGGTGCGCCGAGCGTGAGGCGAATACGTTGGCGCAGGGCGGCGATGCATTCGCGATGCGGCGTCTGCTGCCCATTGCCCCAGAGCACGTCCATCGACAACGCCTCGGCGGCGCGAAGCAGCCGGACTATTTGATCGTCGCTTATCCCCGCGCCACGCAAGCCGCTCAAGTCGAGCGGAGTCTCCAGATGCAGGCCGGTGTACAAGTCCGTAAGCAGGGAACGCAGAGGCGGTAACACGAGATCGGCGTCGGCCATGGTGTATTCGGCGGCGTCTCCCGCGAGCTTCGCCAACTCGCGTCGAAGTAGGATCATTCCCTCGCTCATAGGTTCCTCGCTTCCTCCTCGGAAGAGACTACCTCAAATGCGATGAGTTCATCCAGTTCCGATTTGCGCGGGGGCGCGCCGCGTGGTGTAATGGGTGCATACGGGGAGGCTTGGAGCCGATGGACGTTGTGGACCTGTCGGTGGTGCTGCTTGCACGAGGATTCGCGCCCGGGGTGCGCATGGCGTTGTCGCATCTCGAGGTGCAGACCTATCCGTCGGGGCGGTTCGAAACGCTGCTGGTTTCCCGTGGGGTGGAAGGAGACGAAGCCGCTGAATTTGAACGGTACGCCGCGGGCGCTCCCATCCCGATTCGATTACTGAAAGTCACGTCCTCAGGCGCTGCATCCGCGCGGAACCAGGCGCTGGCGGCCGCCAGAGGGCGGTGGGTGTTGTTCCTGGACGAAGAGGTGCTGGCCGCGCCGGAGCTTGTCGCCGAGCATGTGCGTGTGCAAGAAGAGCACGGCGGAATGTGCGCGGCCGTGGGCGCGATTCGTTCACATCCGCAAGCCGTTGCGATTGACGCAAAGCGCTATTTTTGGAATCCGGCGTGGGTGCCTGCCGCGTCGGGAAGCGTTCCATGGGTGGAGTGGCGCGCGTTCAATTTGAGTCTGCCCGTGGCGGCGCTTCGTGAAGCGGGCGGGTTTGATGAAGGATTCGGCGAAGCGGGCTTGGAAGATCTCGCGTTGGCGTGTCGTTTGTCGGCGAAGGGGCTGATCGGCGTTCATGCCGCGTCGTCGGTGGCGTTTACGTGGCGCGGCGCGGCGTGGGAGGCCGAAGCGGCGCGCTACTATGCGGAAGGCTATGGCTTGTCGCGCGCGGCGGCGCAGCCGGGCGGAGAACTGTTGCGACTGCGCTATGCGCCGTTGCTGGATCCGTTGCGCGCGTGGGTCGACGCCGTGTGTGGGCCATTTCGGCGACGGATCTGTCGTGCGCTTGCGCCGGGGACGCCGCTTCATCACCTTCTGACCACAAAATGCTTGAGGCGCAGCTTTGCGCAGGGCTATCGCGACGCCGCAGCGGGTCGGCCGCTGCGAATCAGATAGATGCCCTATACTTTGGGCGCGAGCAACACCATGCGGCAGTCAAGCCCTTTGCCGTCTTTCGACGCGGCAAGCGTCGTGAGCTGCTCAACCACGGCCATACTATTGCCCTTGTAGATTTTGTAGAGCAGATCCACCAGCTCTTGCAGGCTCACTCCGGTTAGATCGAGCTGGACGCGTGCGGAAGTTGTCGAGCCGCGCTCGGCGACGGTGTTGAGCTTGGCGCGCTCACGCAAATTCACTTCCTCAATCGCGCGGTTCACGGTAACCCACAGGTCGCCCGTCGAGGCGGCGGCGCGCGCCTGCTTCAGCACCGTTTCCTCCGCGTTTTTCTCCGCGAGATAGGCGTCGCGGGCTTTGATCACGGCGCTTAGATTCGCGCGGGCGTCCCGGAGGGCCTTCCCGGTGTTTGCGTATTTGCGCCACATGTCGGGGCCTACGATCCCCACGACGAGAAGCGCTGCGCCGACGGCAGCGATGATGAGCAGGCGCGATTGCGGACGCGCGGATGTCTTGGCCACGAATCTATCCTCCTATGCGTAGTGCATCTTCGCGATGAATACACACGTCCTATGCGTCAAAAGAGCCCAGCGGAAATGCACTCGCACAAAGTCCATCTGTATTCAAAATCAAAACCTCTAGCGCTTGGCGTTCAAGGTAAAAGTCTGCCGACCTTCCTGCATGCTCTTGGTGGGCTCGGCGTCGATGTGCAGTATCTTGGACTCGCCCAGTTTCTTCATCATTTCCTCAAAGGCGGCAGGATCCTGAATCTCTCCGGTAATGACGATGCGCTTGTCGCGGCCCGCGGTCAGCCGCAGCTCCGTCAACGAAATCTTGCCTTCGGGCATGACCTGGCCTAGCTCGGCCAGGACCTCCAATAGGGACGCCTTTTCAAAAAGCTCAGGGTCGGATAGCCCCTGCCCTACGGGCAGTTTTAGGAGATCGTTCTTGAATGCCTCGGCCGTGCGCGCGCCCCCGATATCCGGGCGAGGACGGTCCTTCAACGAGCGCACGCCTTCCTTCTCGGGAATGGTTTCCGAGTAGATTTGCCAAATCTGCTGGCCGATTCCTTCAAGTTCCTGCTGTTTCTTGGCGTGATCCTCAAAAAGGTAAGCGCCTCCCAGCAGCAGCACAAAGACCGCCAACGCGCTGGAGAACAGAATGCGTCGTGCAAGGCCTTTTCCCGCAGTGGCGGTGGCGAACTCTTTGTCCATGAACTCAAAAACGCAGGGACCGCCCGCGTTTCCGAACGCGACGCCGATCGCCGCTTCCCAAATCGCTCCCTCGCCATCGGGAATGCGTGTGGACGGAACGTCTTCGGCCTCTTCCGTGGACAGCGGCGTGCTGGCGGCTTGCTCGGCCGCGAGTGCGGCAAGCGCGGGCCCGGCGCCGCGAAACTGGCTGAGCACGTCTTCAAAAGACACTGGAATCGATAGCGCTTCCTCGAAGGGGAACTGGGCTTCCGCGTGGTCGGTCATGCCGGTCACCGCGAGTTCACCGATGGTTTCATCGCCCTTCCAACTGGCGGAAAACGCACGCAAGCAATTTTCCACCTGCCGTGCGGTGTCCGGAATATTGGCGGCGAATCGTGCGGCGCCAAAAGGCAACGTGCGCAGGTAGGCCAGCGAACGGCCGTACAGCACGGCGAGGATGGCGGTCTCGGGGCGCACGTGCAACACGGCGCGCAAGCCGGTTGCGCGTTTTTGCAGCGCCAGCCATGCCGCCGTCAGGCCCGCCGCGTCAAGGCCAATCCCTTCGGGGTCCAGGCCCGCCTCGCGCAGGATGTTTAGTTGCACCTTGAGGGTCTCGCGCGGGATGCCCACCGCGAGCACCTCGGTCTCGCCATCGATCTCGCGGATCGTCGTGAAATCGACCACGAGATCTTCGAGCGGTACGGCGAGATACGGCTCGAGTTCAAACGGCACCGCCGCGGCCACGCGCCGTGCGCCGCGAAACGACAACCGCAGCACGCGCGCCACGGCGTGGCGACTGTCCGTGCACAGAACGCAGCTTGAGGCCTTGCGCACGTGCGTGCTGAGCGCGCGGACGGCCTCGACCATCGCCGCGTGACGTTCTTCGGGTTGCGCATAGACCGCGCGCTGCCGGTGCAGCGCCAGCACGGTGGGGCGCGAGCCTCCGGTGCGCACCAGCGCGAGGCGGACCTCGTCGCCTGCGAACTCGATAGCGGCAATCTTGGCCGAGAGTCTCATCGGATGATTCTCCAGTCTACGATGCGAAAGGCATCGCCGGTGTCTGTCTCTTTCGTTTTGTCGGTATCACGCTGGGCCGCACGCCACACCATCGCTTCGATGCGAACTTGGGTGTGGCCGACGAACCCATCCCCCCAGACGCGGAACATTTTACTCGAAACGACCAGCAGATCGGTTCCTTTTGGTTGACCTCCCTTGTCGGCTTGAGCCTGCCACGAAATCATGTTCGAGCCCAACGCCTCCTTGGTGAACGGCTGGGTCAGGCGCTGGGTGATGATCGCATCGGTCTTCGCCGTGCCGCCGCCACAGGCCTCCTCCATCGCGACCAAGACTTCACGGGGCACCGTGTTGGCGTTGACCGCTCCCTTGGAGTGGCCATGCACCGTCAGGCATTCGTACAGGGGCGGTTGCAGGCGCTCGCCGGTTTGAGGATCGATCTGCGTCGGATCTCCGAAGTAGACCGCGGGCGTGATTCCTTTGATGAGCAGTAGTTCTTCGATGGACACCATCGGACCATTCCTGGCCACGTACGGGGTCTTCAGCGCCTGGTAGTAGTCCGATTCCGCGCCGGTTGCGCGCGTCTCGTCGGTGGTGTCGTTGGTGTCGGGGCCGTCGAGCCAATCCAGGATCGCGTCGGTGGGATCTTCCTCGACATTGCGCGCTTGGAAAAACTTGCGCAGCGTTTCGACCAGGGCCGGATTTTCGACGCGAGCGCCTTCGTCGTTTTGTTGGAACAGTGCGTTCAGGTTTATCTTTCCGTACTCGTCCGTCACAGTCCACATCATGACCGTATCGTCGTCGAAGACCTGAAACGAGGGGTTCTGTAGCTCATCCTGCGCCGCCCACACGTCGAGCAGGCTGTCATACGATCCCGATTCGGCCGCGTGGCCAGTGGGCGGGGTCTGCGAAGCCTCCTCGAGGTCCGTGGCCAGGAGCGACATGCCCATCGCGACGGCGCTGCGCGCCACAACGTACGCGTCGAGCGCGGAGGCGGTTCCTGCTATGGAGGAAGCCTCCACGCGGGCCTCATAACTGAACTCGGTGACCATGACCGACAACAAGACAATGAACAGAAGCGCGAGCAGCAGTGCCACGCCCTCGTCGTTTCGACGCGACGAGCGGCCTATGTGCCGGTGCGCGCGCATCAGTTGTTGCCTCCGGCGGTGTCTGCGGGAGTTCCCGTGGAAAAGCGCCCTTCGCCCGCGGGAATCGCAATCACCATAACCATGTCCGGATCTTTTTCCGGATCGATGCCGTCCTCCTTTTCCTTCTCGAGTTCCGCGTCGGATTTCGCGAAGTTGATGCTGATCTGAACGCACCAAGGCAGCGCCCGCTGGGTCTGCGAATCCCAGTCATCGACCCACTGCGTGCCGTCGAAATAGGTAATATCGAAAGAACGGACCTTTGCATGCCAGCCGAAGAGACTGGCTTCGTTTCCTCCGGTAGCGGAGACGGTGCCTTCCGAGGCGCTTGCTTGAAGTCCACCGGCTAGGAGAGGGGTCTCCGAGAAATTCAGGATCGAATACTCGGCATCGTTCGGCGTAGCGACTTGCGCGTCGATTCCCGTTGAATCCTCGCTTTCCTCGGAAGAGTCCAAGATCTCGATGGTCACGCGCTTATAGTCGCCGGGCAATCCCTGACCGCCCGCCAACGGGGCGCTCGAGCAGAACTCGACGGTGTCCATGGCGGAGTCGCCGCTGCCGCCATTGACGCCGCGGAAGGCATAAAGCGCATTTGTGAAATCCGCTCCCGCATACGCGCAGGTGAAATTGTCGTGAAGGCTTTGGAGCAGGAACTTGCGCAGCCTCAGCTCCTTGGAGCTGGTGCGCGCGGCCTCGATGCCCCTCGCCGCGGCGGAGAACGATTCGTACACGATGGTGGCGATCACCGCGAGGATGGTCAGCGCGATGACGACTTCGATGAGTGTGAATCCACGTGCGCGTTTCATCGCTATCGCCTCGGATCGTAGAGCAACGTTTGGGTTACGCGCGTGTCGTACGGCGTGGTCACCGAAACTTCGAGGGTATAAAACTTCGGTTGGTCCGCATTGGATGCGGTGGCGCTGAAGGTATAGGAATACCCTTCGAACCGCGCGCCAAAATCGCCCGAGCCGCTGACGTTGCCCGCCAGCGCTTCGATCTCCGCTTGATTGATTGCCCGCAACGAAAGGTAGGTTTCGGTGAGCTGATCGTCGGCCAAGAGTTGCAGGCGCAACGCCCCGCCCTGCGCTTGCAGGAGCACGAACAGCGCCGTGCCTAGAATCGCGAGCGCGATCATGATTTCGATGAGGGTGAATCCCGCGGTCTCCGCGGGTTGACCTACAGCGGTCCGGCTCATAGCGCGTCTCCCGCGTACTCGCGGATCTCGAACCGATCGGCCACCGGATCCCAATTGACCTCGTACTGATCGCCTTCGCCCTCGACAATGAACGAGACCGCGCCGAGCAGCCCTTGCGGCCACACGTCGATCTCGACAACCCCGCTGGTGTGTTCCTCGCCCGCCAACGAGATCGACGTAATCCGTGTGCCTTCCGGGATGATTACGCGCGAGAGTAGTGCGTCTTTGATCTCGTCCGACGCATCGTCCTCCTCATCGATGGACAAGCGAAAGTCGTCAAATTTTGGGCCGATATCGCCCAGGAACCCGTCGCTGTCCTCGAACTCCGTGCTCACGTTGCTCGCGCGCGCCTCGAGCGAGGCCTGCATAAAGGACTCCGCGCGTGCGCGAAGTTCGCGCACCTGGTCCTCGGGATTCAGCGCGCCGTCGCGCAGCATTTGCGCCACGGTGAGGTTTCTCACGTCGATTTCCTCGCCGCCGCCGTCTTCAAACAAGCGCGTGGGGGTGTGCCCGCCGTCCAGATCGGTATCCTCTGGATTCCAGCGTGCGGCCCAATAAGTCTGTTGATCGAGGTCGAACTTGATAATGATCCGCTCGTGGCGCAGCGCGGCGTAGTCCGTTGCGCTGCGCCCAAAAGAGCCGATGTGCCGCGCCGCGCCTTCCACGCCGCTTGAAAGAATCGCGGGCAACAGGCGCGGAATGGCCACGCTCATGGCAATGCCGATCACCAGCACGACGATCGCCAGTTCGATGAGCGTGAATCCGGCGGATCCTGTGCGGCGAGAGATCATCACTCGTTTCCGATGTTCCAGCTCTCAACGTCCGCGTCGTACCCCTCGCCGCCGGGCTGGCCGTCGCGGCCGTAGGACACGATCTCGTAATCGTTGCCGTGCGTGCCGGGCGAGGTGTAGATGTAGGGATTTCCCCACGGATCGACGGGAACTTTGTCCGTGTTCAGAAAGTTCTGCTTGCCGTTGCTGATGAGCGCTTCCAAACCGTCGTTGGTCGTCGGGAAGTTCTTGAGCTTCAATTTGTACGCGACCAATGCATTCTCGAGCCCGCGAATGGACGCCTTGGCGGCCGTCACGTTGGCCTCGTCGACATTTCCCACGAGCTTGGGCACGACCACCGCCGCCAAGATGCCGATGATCGCGATCACGACCATCAGTTCGATCAGGGTGAACCCGGCTTGGCCCGAGCGGCGTCTCTGTGTCTTGTCCATCGTTTCACTCCTATGGCCGGTATCCCGGCATTGTTTATTGCGCTTCGCCGCCTACACCCGGTTGCTCATACTCAGGATGGGCAGCAAGATCGACATCACCAAGAACCCCACGAAACCGCCCATGACCACGATCATCACGGGCTCCAAAAGGCTGACCACGGCGTCGACGGTCATTTCGACATCGTCGTCGTAGCTGTCCGCGGCTTTGAGCAGCATGTTCTCAAGCTGTCCGCTGCGCTGGCCCAATTCCGTCATATGAATCAGCATCGGCGGAAACACACCCGATTCCTTGAGTGGTGCGGCGAGATCGCGTCCCCGGCGCACGCCGCTTTTCACTTCGTCGAGGGCCTCTTCGACCACGCGGTTTTGAAGGACCGAGCGAACCACGTCGAGGGCGTTCATCATGGTGAGCCCGCTGTCGAGCATGGTGCCCAGCGTGCGCGCGAAGCGGCCCGCGATCATCTTCGAGTACAGCGGCCCCATGAGCGGGAGCCAGAGTTTGAAGCGGTCCCAGCGGCGGCGGCCGTTCGCCGTCGCGACCCACGCCGACCATGCGGCGTAGAGCGCAACGCCGATGATCGCGAGCAGCCACCAATACACTTTGATGAATGCGGAGACGTTGATGAGAATTTGCGTCATCATCGGAATCTTCATGTCCTGCATGGTGAACACGGTGACGATTTTGGGGACGACGATGGTCATCATGAGCGTCACCATGCCGAGACCCACCAAGGCCATGAAGATGGGGTACATGAGCATCGACAGCAGCCGGGCGCGCAGCTTGACCTGGCGCTCGAGGATGTCCGCTAGGCGGAACAGCACGGCTTCGAGCGAACCGCTCGCTTCGCCCGCGCCCACCATGTTGACGTAGAGTTCGCTAAAAATGCGAGGGTGCGCCTTGAGCGCGTCGGCCAAGGTGCTGCCTTCGTTGACTTTGCCGCGCACGTCATAGATGGTGCGGCGCAGGCGACCGTTCGAAGTCTGATCGAGCATCGCGCCCAGGGCCTCGATTACCGGCATGCCTGCTTGCAGCAATACGGCGAGTTGGCGGGTCATCATCGCGATCTCGCGAAACTTGACCCGGCCGCGCGCCGACGGTTCGTCGTCGGTATTCTTCGAGCCCGTTCGCGCGAAGGTCTCGGCGACCTCCGTGGGGCTCAACCCCTGCTCGCGCAGTTTGCGGCGCGCCGAGGCGGCGGTGTCGGCGTCGATGACGCCCTTAACCGTCTTGCCCGTCGTCTTCGCGATGGCTTGATATTCGAAAATAGCCATACCGATTTCCTATCCCTGGGGGGGGGATGCCGCCGCGACAGCATGACGCGGGTTTCTTCGCAGGTAACGTGCAACATTCATGTTCGGCTCGTTTCCTCCGGGACTTCCGGATCGGTGGGGATGACGCGTTCGCTAAGAGGCGGCGTCTTCGACCACCTCGTCGCGGGTAACGCGCATGACTTCCTCAATCGTGGTCGCGCCCTGCAAGACTTTGCACGCCCCATCCTCTCGCAACGTGCGCATCCCCTCGCGCTTGGCTTCGCGCTTGATGATGTTCGAGTCCGCGCCCTTGAGCGTGAGGTCCTGAATGCGCGGGGTCATCGTGAGCAGTTCGAAAATGCCCGTGCGCCCATAGTACCCGCGTCCCTGGCACCGATCGCAGCCCTTGCCGCGCCAGGCGGTGCGGCCGTCCACCTCGGAAGCCGGCACGCCAAGCTCCAGGAAGGATTCGCGGTCGGGCGTGTACTCTTCCTTGCAGTACGGGCAGATCTCGCGCACGAGACGCTGGGCCATGATCGCAATGGTCGACGAACTTACCAAGAACGGCTCGATACCCATGTTCACCAGACGCGTGATGGCGCCCGCGCTATCGTTCGTGTGCAGCGTGGCGAACACCAAGTGACCGGTCAGCGAGGCCTGCACGGCCATTTCCGCGGTCTCGTGATCGCGAATTTCGCCCACCAGAATGACGTCGGGGTCCTGGCGCAAGATGCTGCGCAGGCCCGCGGCGAACGTCAGACCGATTTTCGGGCGCACCTGAATCTGGCCGATGCCCTGCATTTGGTATTCGATGGGATCCTCGACCGTGATGATGTTTTTGTCGGGCGAATTTACGCGCTGGAGCGCGGCGTAGAGCGTGGTCGATTTGCCCGAGCCCGTCGGCCCCGTGACGAGGATGATGCCGTGCGAACTCATGATGAGCTTGTCCACGATCGTGTAATCGTGGCGGTCCATGCCGAGTTCTTCGAGGCCGAACAGGAACGTGCCCTTCTCCAAAATACGCATCACCACGCGCTCGCCGTGGGCGATTGGAATGACCGATACGCGAACGTCGATTTCTTTGCCGCTCAGGCGGATTTTGATGCGGCCGTCCTGGGGCAGGCGGTGCTCGGCGATATTGAGGTTCGCCATAATCTTGATGCGCGAGGTCACCGCCGCTTGCTGCGACTTCGGCATCGTGAATTTTTCATACAGCACGCCGTCGATGCGGTATCGCACGCGAACATCGCGCTCGAACGGCTCGATGTGGATATCCGACGCGCGTTCCTTGACCGCGCCGCTAATCAAGAGGTTGATCAACTTGATGATGGGCGCTTCGTTGGCCAGATCGAGAAGATCGCGCTTGGAGTCGGAGGCATCGAGGGTTTGGATATTACCCTCTTCGTCCTCGGTTTCCGCCAGTACGATGTTGTCGATCATGTCGGCGGCATTCTCGCCCTGCCGATCGAAGTAGCCGTCGATGATCGCCTGAATCTCTTCGCGGCGGCACAACACCGGCGTGACCTCTCCTCCAAGCAGCAGGCGCAGGTCGTCGAGCGGCAAGAGGTTCACGGGGTCGTTCACCGCGACGCGAAACACTCCATTCTCGGCTTGGTAGGGAGCCATGTAGTATTCGCGAATGAAACTGATGGGCGGACGCACCGTCAGGGCGGGCTCGATCTTGCTCTTCAGGTCGCGCTCGTAGGGCAGACCAAACTGCTCCGCAAGCGCGGTGAGGATGTGGTCTTCCTCGCAGTAGCCCATGTCCATAAGCACTTCGCCGATGCGTTTGGGGCGCAGGCGCTGCAACTCCAGCGCTTCGTCGACCTGTTCCTGATGCGCCGAGCCCAGGCGGACCAGGATCTCACCCAGGCGTTCCCTTTGTCTCATTGCGCTGCAGGTCCCATATTGCCTTGCGAGAAGCCCGTTGCGCCACTCACGCGGCCGCCGTTGCCCTCTGCCGGGGCGTCAGACGCCGGGGCCGGCGCGCCGTCGGTGGCCGGAGCGCCCAACATGGCCTCGCTCGCGGCCGGACTCGGCCGGTAATTCTTCCACGCGTCGACCTTCTTGCCGATCCGCTTGATGAATCCCTTCTCGAACAAAATGTCCGCGGCGGCCGTGTTGAAGTCCTCCAGGCGATGCTCGGTCAGGCGCTCAAGGTCAACGTTCTCGCGCACGATATTCGGCGTCACGAGCACGGCGAGATTGCGCTTGCCGCGATTGGACGATTTCGTCTTGAGCAGCCACCCCACCACGGGAATGTCGCCCAGCACCGGCGGGTGACTCGTGGAACGATCGACATTTTCGCTCACCAAACCGGCGATGACGCCCGTCGAACCGTTTTGAATTACGACTTTGTCTTTGACCGCCGATTTCGACACCGTGGGGCCGACGACGTTGACGTCCGCGCCCACGTCGCTGGCGACGGTCTGGGAGACTTCCACCGACAACTCGAGCATCACGTTGTCGCCTTCGCTGATCTGCGGCGTAACGTCGAGCTTGATACCCACGTCTTCGCGCTGCACGCTGCTGAATACGCTTGAATTGACCGTCGTCTGATCGAGCGATCGCGAGGAACCCGTGATGAACGGGACTTCCTGGCCAACAACGAAGTTGGCCTTTTCGTTATCCAAAGTGGTCAGGCTGGGACGAGACAGAATATCGAGATACGTGATCGACTCCAGGCACTTGAGCAGCAGCGGGATATTGGGAATGGTCTGCGCGCTCACGGTGCCGTCCGCTCCCGGAATGTTCACCGTGGTCGTACCCTTGATAATGCCCATCGTCGCCCCCGCGCCCGCCGCACCGGCCACCGCGCCCTTGGAGAGGAGGTTGGCAAGGTTCACGACGTTATTCAGCGCAAACCCATCGTTGCCGGTCAACGCTGTGGTTTCAATGGCGAGCGAGAACTTGTCGCTTAACACGACGTCCATGATGATCGCTTCGACGTGGACCTGCCGCGACGGCACATCAAGGCGCGAAATGAGATCCTTGAGCACTTTGAAGTCCTGCGGCGACGCCAGCACGATCAGGGCGTTGGTCTGCTCGTACTTAGTGATCACGACCTTCTTTTCGAACGGCTGCACTTCATCCAGTTGCTGGTTGCTGCCCGCCTGCGAGCCGCCGGGCACGTTCCCGCCGCCGGAAGAGGTCTTACGCGGCGACGCGGTGCCGATGATGCCGTTGAGCGCCTCGACGACCTTTTCCGCCGGGGCGTTCTGCAGTTCGATGATGTTCATGTTGTTGGCTTCGTATGGAAGCTCTTTGTCCAGCATGTCGATGAGTTCGCGCACACGCTCCATCATGCCGTCGGAGGCCTGGACGATCAGCGCGTTCATGCGCTCATCGGGCACGATACGCAGCACCTCTTGCCGATTACCAACCACGATGGACTGCGCTTGAGTCATGCCGGGTCGCGGCGGACGCGCGGTATTCGAGGTCACCGGCCGAACCGTTTGGCCGGGGATCGAGGATCGGGGTTGTTGCGCCGAACCGTCGGCCTGAAGTACGTCCAGAATCTGCTGCGCCAAGGTCTCGGCGCGCGTGTACTCGAGCCGGAAGATCTCCATCTTCGTGTCGAACCCCGGAATGTCGATTTCTTCGAGCAGACGCAACATGTTCCGGATGCCGTCCGCGTTGTCGGTGATGATGAGCATGTTGGTCTTGGCGTAGACCCGCAAGTTGGCGTTCTTGCTGCCGACGGACTTGAGCAGGTCGGACAACTCGGAGGCGTCGGCATGTTGCACCGGCACAATGTGCGTGCGTAACGTGTCAAACTCCCGCAGCGAGGCCGTGCCATCCAGCACGAGCGGGATCTTCTCGCTGCTGTCCTGGGTCGGCACGACCTTCACCAGATTGCCGTCCAACGTCGGCGTCATCGAGAATCCGCGCGAAGCGAGAATCGACTCGAGCACCTGATACGCCATATCCGCCGGGATCTTCTCGTGCGCGATGATGGTCGCCTTTTGTTGCGCCAGCCCCGGATCGACGTCGAAATTCTTGCCCGTCATTGCGCCGATGGACTTGATAATGTCCAACAGGCTGGTGTCTTCGTAGTTCACTTCGAAATCTTGGTTCTGCGACTTGCCTTCCGAAGGCCGAAACTTCGTGGTTTCGACCCCATTGCTTGCCGCAGGAGTTGCGGGAGGCGCTGGCGGGGGGCTCGGAAATGCGCGAGGCGACGGCGGGCGCACGGGGTTTGGCGGCGTGACGCGCGTGTTGGAACCCGGCTGCGGAATGGGCGGCGGTGGCGTGGGCGCCGGTTCTTGAACCACCTCCGGCTCCTGTCCCGGTTCCTGTGCTTGGACCTCGCCTGTGGCGGGCGCCATTCCAGGATCGTGCGGCGATTGCGCAGGCGGCGCGTCTTCGACCTGGACCGGCTCTTCGTCCTGTGCGAAGACCCCTCCCGAGATCAAGCACGCCAGCACAAAGGCGGCACTCAGGATGCACGCGAGGCCTGCGGCGCGTCGGCCGCGAGCGGTGATCCAACGGGTGTAAGCGTCCATCTCGTTTTCTTCACTCCAATTTGAAGTTAATCATCTGTGGCTTGCCGTCTCGCAACACGCTCAGCCAGAACGAATTCGAATTTGAAAAGCGCTTGGCGATATCCGCCAGGCTCTGCTCATTCTCAATCTTGACGCCGTTCACGCTTTGCAGTACGTCATTGTCCTTGAGTCCGATTTTTTGGGCCAACGGAATGGTACTCAAATTCGCCGCCGTAACGCCCGACACCTTGCCGCTTGCGTCTTTATACAGTTGAGGATTCAGCTTCGACATCAGATCGCCGTAATCCTTCGTGAGCTGATCCATCACTTCCTGGCGCTTGAGCGTTACCTGGCCAGGGGCGGAACGAGTGGGCGCGATCGAAGCCGGCGTCACAG
Organism: Candidatus Hydrogenedentales bacterium; assembly: GCA_041859045.1. Lineage (GTDB taxonomy): Bacteria > Hydrogenedentota > Hydrogenedentia > Hydrogenedentales > SLHB01 > JBHELB01. Next base: position 22,610 of record JBHELB010000030.1, read on the forward strand.
CCGGGCCGCCCATACCGGTGGCCGGCGCATCCAGGCTTAATTCTTCTTTGGTGTTGTTGGTTTTGTTCAACAAAATGACTTTTCGCGAGTGAATCTCCACCAACTCGACCTGATCCAATACCGGCTGGTGGAGGTAATAGGTCTTGACTCCGCGCACGGACGGCGACGAATTCTCGATCACCGCCGTGCCCAAGGGATCCGTCGGATGGGCTGCCGCCGTGCCCAGCAATCTCAGCGGCAGCGTAGTGGGCACTACCGGGGCCGCCGCGATCTCGACCGGCTGCTCCGTCTTTTCAGAAGCGCCCCCCTGACGTCCCGCGTCGCCAAACAGGCCACTCTTGATAATCGCGTCGTAAACGTCGCGGGAGGCCAAAGACACGGTCTTGACGCCCTCGGCCTCGGTTTCAAACACCGGCGCGACAAGCGGCGGTGGACCGGGCTTCGCGAGCAGCCGCTCAATAAACAAGTAAGCCGCTCCCGCCACCAGCACCAAGAGCAGGATATCCAGCACGCCGAAAAGTTGGCGTATGACGAGTCCTCGTAGCATTCAGTACCTGTCTTGTCCGCCCCCTGCTATGCGTTTCCACGCAAGCCCATCCATGCGCAAAACGCTCCAAGAAGAGATTCGGTTGACGAACTCCCTGCCCCAGCGGAAAGGCCCGTGGACGCAAGCCTCCTTTTATTCTTGACGCAGTGTAACTAAGAGGGTAGAACTTTGCAACGTGCCTGTATCATAGAGGTTAGCCCGGGGAGAGTCCGCTCGGAGGACGATCTTCCTCGGAAAAGGGGAAATAACGGTCGAACCGGAGCCGTTCCCATGGTGGGTACATCGCCTGGCAAGCGGTTCCAGAAAGAGAGAATTTGACGATGAGTAAGATTTTGGCGTTTGCGGGCAGTACTCGTAAAGGGTCATTCAACCGCATGCTTCTCGAAGTGGCGGTGGCGGGAGCCCGTGCCGCAGGGGCGGAGGTGACCGTAGCCGACCTCGCCAAGTACCCCATGCCGTTGTTCAACCAGGATGACGAGGCCCAGACGGGGCTGCCGGAGGGGGCGAAAGAGTTCCGTGCATTACTCGGACAGCACGACGGACTGCTCATTGCCGCGCCGGAATACAACAGTTCCATCACCCCTCTGCTCAAGAACACTATCGATTGGGCTTCACGGCCCACTCCCGATGAGCCTACCCTGAAGTATTTCATGGGGAAGACCGCCGCGCTCATCAGCGCTTCGCCTGGCGCGTTGGGCGGGCTCCGAGGGCTCGTCCATCTCCGGGCGATTCTCGGAAATATCGGCGTGCTTGTTATGCCAGAACAGATTGCCATACCGAAGGCGAATGAGCTGTTCACCGACGACGGGCAGATGCGAGACTTGGCCCGCCATGCGGCCGTAGAGGCCCTGGGGGCAGCCCTTACGCGACTCACCGACCGCCTCAAAGCCTAGCAGGGTAACGCGTTGCGATTATCACGAGCAGATCGGCGTGTTCATGGCAAATTTTCCGTATACCCCGCCGCTTTTGCTACGAAAAAGCAGAATACTTGCGAGACTGATTGGCGGATGGTATAATCCTTCCGGTTGCCCGTTGAAGAGGTTGCTCGGGAGAGCCTGCTGCGGAACGCAGAAGAGGGTGGAATTGAGATTCCTCCACCTGGGTTAATCCCGGACGCCTCACGTAAGGAGATAGCTTATGCTATCACTCATCGAAGTCATGTGTCCGCATTGTGGCGCACGAGGACAAGTGGTGGTTCCGCCGCAGGGCGCTCTGTTGATTGGCCCCTGTCCGCATTGCGCCGAGATGATGCTGGTCTTCTGTGGCACGGCCCTGCCGTTGCGCAAGGAGATCATGGAGAGCCACAACCTGTCGGCCAAGCGCGATCATCTGATGGGGACCTTGCTCGAGTTTCTCGATGAGCGGATAGACCAAGTGTTGGCGGAAATGGAGCAGGATGCCGAGGCGACGCAGATCGCTCTGCCGGAACAAGAAGTGTCTGCCGTAGCGGAGCGGGCCCCAGAGGAGCCGGTGGACGCCGCCGGAATCAGCACGTCCGAGCTGGACCAGTTTGTGCGCACGGCGTTGCCGTTGATCGACAACAGACATTACTTTCACGCGATTTTTGGGTAAGAAGGAAGAGAATCTATCGTAGGGCATAGGGAGAGGCGAAGCGTTCGCGCGCGAACAACAGCCCGCGCTCCAACGACGACCGATGCCCGATCCAAAGGTCGTATTCCGCAAAGACGCCGTGAAACTGCCGCTTGAACTGCGTGATTGCGGGGACGTTTGCGCCCCCGAAATCGAAACGAGGGGCATGTTGCGCGGCTTTTTGTATGGCCTCCCAGACGAGCAGCGACGGCGCGCCAAGCCTACGCCCCTCGGCGTCCGACCCCGCTAAGGAATAATGCGCCGTCCGAGCATCGTACAACACCAACCCCGCCGCACACGGATGCCCCTCTCGTGTGAGGGCAAGATACGCGACGCCCACTCCCTGTGTTTGCACCTCGGCGAGTAGCCTCGCGGTGGCGGCCGGTTCAAAGGGCACGTCGAGTCCTTGTCGCGCGAACGTGCCCCGGTACACCTCGTCGAACGCGCAGGGCTCCGGGGAGGAGGTGATTGTCACCCCGTTTCGCTCCGCGCGGCGAATGATGTTGCGCGCCTCGCAGGCCATCCCGCTCCAGAACCGCTCCGCGGGCGAGATGTCGTGGAGGAACGTGCCCTTGGTGTGCCGTCCCCAGCGCCCCGGCAAAATAGGCGGACGCTCTTCGGGAGTAAACGCGATCTCCACGCGGGAATGTCGTCGACGCGCCGCCTCAAGCAGTGCCGTTGTCACGCCCCAAGACGACTCGGCCTGTGGGGATTCCAGCGGCCCGGCGTACGGCGTCGCGTAGGCGCGGCGCGCGATGCTGAGCGGCCCGCAGCGGCGCACGGCAAGGGGTAAGCCGCCGCACAATGCGTTATCGGCGAACGCCCCGAGGACATACCACTCGCTTCGTGCGGCGCGACAGATCGCCGCGAGCCAGCGGGTGTCATGATAGACCGTGCCGAAGGGGCTTGCCGCGACCAGCGCGTTCCATGTCGCCCATTCGGTCGTGTCGAGGGGACGCACGGCAAGTTTTGGCGCGGCCGGCATTATGTGCGTCCTTTGCAAAGCGCGCCGCGTATGCGGTTCACCTGCACGCCCACGGCCAACGCCTGACGCGCCCAGCCAGAGGAATACCCCAGGTAATCGCACAGTGGCGCGTCGACCGGACGCCAGGTGCGCTTGAACTGCGCGATTCCCGCGGTGCCATACCCCACCAAGTCCACTTCGGCATGTGTTGCAGCGTACCGTTCGAACACATGCCACCATAGAAGCGACATGGCATTCAGTTTGCGCAGGCGCGCCTCCGCGCCGGCAAGCATGAAATAGACGCGCTTGGAGTCCGATGCGGTAACCAATGCCGCCGCCGGATCGCCTTGCGCTGACAGGGCGACGAACACGCGAACGGGGCCACATTGCCGGGCCGTCTCGAGCGTTGCGGTCACATGGAATTCGTCCAGGGGCATATCGAGCCGTTGGCGCGCGTAGCTCGAACGGTACAGCGGATAGAACGTGCGTGCGTCCTGGGTTTCCTGGATGACGACGCCGGCGTCGCGCGCGGCGCGGAGATGCTGGCGGGCATGGCGGTCGATGCGATGGTGGAAGGTTTCGAACGGCGTCAGGTGTACGACGGGGGTGCATGTTGCGGCACGGTGTGTGTGAAGAGCCAGCACTTCGTCGTCCGCACGGGAAACCAGACGAATTTCGTGATACCGGCGATAGAGGGCGCGAACCAACGCGTTCGCCGCCTCTTGCGGCGCGCCCTGCGCCAACACCAGGCCGTTGTACGCGGTGGCCCAGGGTTTCGTCCCGCGCACAACCCCCCAGCGCGCGGCGCGGCGCAAGACGGCGCCTGCCACAAAGCGTCCCTCGGCGTCTCGAATTGCGTGAGCGCGCAGCGTTTGCCCCATGCCCGCCGCCACCGCTTCAAGCCAGGCGCTTGAATGGTAATACGTGCCCGATGGCGCCCCATGCACAAAGGCATCCCATTCAGTGAGATCAACGCCCTGCTCGACGGCAAGTTCCTCGTGATTCCACTGTGTGTCGTTGAACCGGGCCGTAGTGAGAGGCGCCGGCATGGATACTCTGTGCATATAAAGATATTATATATATCATAAGTTAGTGTAATTGTACAGTGAAGAAATTTGACTGAAAACTATTGGGCGCGGGGAGTTCAAGTGTTGTGCGGGCGGAGGCTGAGAAGAACGGGCAGGCCGAGCGGGTTGCCGCGCGCTAGAGCATTTTCACCGAGAATGCCTACGGCGCGCCCGCCAAAGCGGCGTGGTGAAAATGCTCTAATGTCGGAGGCCGTAGGCACAAAAACGTAAAACGCGCTAGCGCGACGAGCCGAGCAGATCGGCGACAAACTGCGACGAGGAACTGGCCCGGAGGAGGGAAGAAGGACTCAGTTGCTGGCGCAGTTGCGCTTTCGTTTGGTCGATCGTCTGGCGGGCCACTTCAAAATCCTGAATTTGGCCTTGGGTGGTCTGCGCGGCCTCGCTTGCGGCCATGCGTTCCTCCAATGCCTTTGCGAAGCGTCCCGCCTGAGTTTGCACCCCGGCTCTCGCCTGGTCGACCTGCCCCCGTGCGGATTCAATCGTGTCCAATGCCGCCGCGGCGCTTTCCGCAGTCGAAAGATCGATGTCTTCGAGCCCGAGCGCTTTGGGCGTGGTGTCCGGCAGATTCAGTTGCGGCCCATTCAGCCCATCCAAGGCGACGGACTTTTGCCTGCCACTCAGTACGGCTGTTCCGTTGAACGTCGTGGTGTCCGCCGTGGCCCCGAATTGTCTCAGGGCATCCCTGGCCTGAGACGCAAGTTCTGCGCGTTGGTCGGGGGAAAGGTCGGCGTTTGCCGCCTTCCCCGCGATTTCCTGGAGCGCGTCAAGTTGCTTCTGTTGCTTGTTGAGGCCGTCCGCGGCGACTTGGGCGGCCGTCACTCCTTTCTGATAGATACCCGCTTCGTGCGTGAACTGACGAACTTGTGCCTGTAACCGATCGGAAACGCTCAGTTTCGCGGCGGTTGTGGCTTGAGGATTCGCGGTGGTTTCCGGACGAGTGGTCTGGGCGGATTGCGCGGCACGAGAAACAGCCGTCTGCCCCTGCGTCTGCAGGGCGATGGCTGGATTCGTGTTATCGACGCGCATCCCCATTTGAATTCCCCCTGGCCTATTTTCCCGCTTGCCCTAAACGCCTGTGTCTATCAGATTCAACCAAGCGGATTATAGCATATTTTTGGTGTGATGCAAGTATTGCCCGCAAGGAACTGTAGTTTTAATTGAATAAAGCATTTTTAAAGCTTGACTAATTCACTTGAACGAGCGGACGGAGGGTTTCCAGGCGCTTTGCACCAATTCCTGGGACGTTATCTAGGTCGTCCACCGTACGGAAAGGCTGGGCCGAACGAGTGCGAATGATTTCGTCCGCCAGCTTCGGTCCAATACCGGGCAAAGTCTCCAAGACGTCGCGGGATGCCGTGTTGACGTTGATGCGGCCGGTACTCGGGGACAGGGGCGCAGGGGAGGTTTTCGTTTCCGCCGTGGCGCTGGCCTCCCAAGCCGACAGTTGGTATTGAGGCGGATTCAACTCCAGTCCCGAGGGCGCATCGGGGTCAGGCGGACCACTCATGCGGCGCGGGACGACCAAGGTGGTTCCGTCCAGCAGCGGCGCGGCGAGGTTGATGTTTTCGAGGTCGGCCATATTGAGCGTTCCGCCCGCCTCGTCGAGAAGGTCTTGGACGCGGACGTCGCCTTCTAATGTGTAGACACCCGGGTGGGCGATGGCGCCTTTGATTCCCACGCGGATTGAGGCGATCGATGGGGCCTCTGGGTTAGCGGAGGGCTCGGGAGCGATGGAAACGGCGGGTGCGGCGGGAATGGATGAGGGGGGCGGCGCCGCGTAGACAACAGCGGTTGTCGTTGGCGCAGTGGTTTGAGTGGGGGCGCTGGGCGGCGTGGAAGGGCGAAGCCACAGCACGAGACTGCCGAGGACGATTGCGCCGGCAAACGCAAGGAGGACCCACTGTTCCTTACGAGTGAGCAGGCGGCTCAGCATAGGTAACCCCTCTGTGCCCTATTTCATAGTCCCCCCCTGCCTTATACGGGGTTGTGGGGAGGATTGCAAATTGGGTGAGTAATGTCTGTCTGTGCACTTGGAATTTCTTACTGATGCACGGAATAGACTTTTTGCAGATCGCAGGACTGGTTTAGCGGTGCGACTGCTTGACGCGCCGAGTCCGCTTGTCCACAATGGGCGATGCTCGTGGAGCAAGGAGGAAGTATGTTCGCGTATGACATGCCGTTGGACCAATTACAAACCCTTACCCTGCCTCAGAACAAAGCGCCCGATTTTGACGCGTTTTGGAAGTCGGCGTTGATGCGTAGCGAGGAGCAGCCGCTCGCGCCACAGTCAGAGTTACTCGAATATCCCATCCCCGACCTCCGCATCGAGCGGGTCTCGTTCGCGGCGTACGACGGGGGTCGCATTGTGGGGTGGGCGCTCAGTCCGAAGTCCGTTGCGCGGCGGCCCACGCTTATCTTCTGGCACGGTTACGGCGGCGATCGCGGTAAAGTTTTCGATTACCTTCCTTGGGCGCTCCAAGGGCTGACCGTGTTGAGCTTTGACGTGCGCGGGCAACTTGGCGAGAGCAGCGACGCGGCGGAATACCCCGGTGGGCGCACCGGCGGCTGGATTTCGCAGGGGTTACTCGATCCCGCGCGCTATTTCCTGACGCGCGCGTATATCGATACCACCCGCGCGCTCGATTACGCTGGAACCCGCGACGATGTGGATTCGGAGCGTATTGGCGTAACGGGATGCAGTCAGGGCGGCGGACTTTCGCTCGCCGCGGCGGCGCTCGACCGGAGACCGGTGCTTTGCGTTGCGGATATCCCCGGATTCTGTCATTTCCGGCGCACGCTCACGCTCACCCGAGTACCGCCGTGGACCGATCTGACGGTCTATTTCCAGCGCCGTCCGCAGGACGTCGAACAAGGCATGCGCACGCTGAGCTACGTCGAGATTAACAATCTTGCCGATCGCATCACGTGCCCCACGCTGATCTCCTCGGGGCTGATCGACGAGCTATGCCCGCCCTCGACCGTCTACGCCGCGTTCAACCGCATTCCCGCCCAGGAAAAGCGCATCGTGCCCTTCGCATTCAGTGGACACGAGGGGGGATTGATCCGCGATGAGATGGTGGGTTGGGTGCGCCGCCACCTTTTTGCGTAGCGGAAAAGGAAAACAGGAGCGGACGCCGTGTCCACTCGATTCCGGCATCCACTGACGGCCTTCTCAATAGGAGGGTTTGCGCGTCCCGGGCTCAGCCGCTACAATACGGGTCTTTGAGGGGGGCCGAATTCGGGCTCGTATCCTTTCATGTATAGGAGATAGATGGACATTCGTGCGGCCATTTCGACGGCCTTGGAGGTCGAACGCGACGCGATCGAACAGGTCCGGTCGCGGGTAGGCGAGCGTTCGGAGGAGGCTGTGCGCCTGCTGAACGCCTGTACCGGCCGCGTGATCGTGACGGGGATGGGGAAGGCGGGCCTGGTCGGACGTAAGATCGCCGCCACATTTTCGAGCACGGGGACGCCCGCGCATTTCATGCACCCCACCGAAGCGGTCCACGGCGACCTGGGCATGGTGACGTCGCACGACGTGGTGCTCGCGTTGTCCAACAGCGGCGAGACCCAGGAATTGCTCGGCATTCTTCCATACCTGCGGGCGCTGGGAGTCCATATTATTGCGCTCACCGGCAGCGCCGATTCGAGTTTGGCGCGGCACAGCGACGTTGTGATTGATGTTGGCGTGGGCCGCGAAGCCGACCCGCTAGGGATCGTGCCGACGGCGAGCACGACCGCCATGCTGGCCATGGGCGACGCGCTTGCCGCCGCACTGATGGCGATGCGCGGGTTCACGCGTGATGACTACGCGCTCACGCATCCCGGCGGCTCTCTTGGAAGGAGTCTGTTGTCACGGGTCGAGGATCTGATGATTATGGAAGATCACGTGCCCGTCGCGCCGTCGAGCATCACGGTGCGCGAAGCGGTCTTAATCATGTCTTCGAAGCGCCTTGGCGCGGTCTTTTTCACCGGGGCGGACGGACGACTCGAGGGTATTCTGACCGACGGCGACCTGCGTCGGCTGTTCTCCAAACACGAGGAGCCCCTGCGCGCGCAGGCGCATGAGGCGATGGTCCGGAATCCCAAACGCATTACCCCCGGCGTCCGTGCCGTGGAAGCGCTGCGTCTGATGGAGAATCACGCGATCACGATCCTGCCCGTCGTCGACGAACAGGAGCGACCCGTCGGCGCGTTGCACATGCACGATCTGGTCAAAGCGGGCCTGGTCCTCTGGAGGCCTCTCGATACATGAACTTCTGCATGATGGCCGACTTCTGTTTTATCGCGGGGCCGTGCGTTATCGAAAGCGAAGAAGAAACGCTCGAAATCGCCCGGCGGCTCAAGACCATTACCGCGCGCTATCCCGTCGCGTTCGTGTTCAAAGCCAGTTTCGACAAGGCCAACCGCACTTCTTCCGGCGCCTATCGCGGGCCGGGTCTCGATAAGGGCCTCGAGATTCTCGCGAAGGTGAAAGAAGAGTGCGGCGTCTTGGTCACGACCGACATTCACGAGCCCTATCAAGCACCCGATGTTGCGGAAGTGGTCGACGTGATCCAAATTCCCGCGTACCTGTGCAGACAGACCGACCTGATCGTTGCGGCCGCCTGCACCCTCAAGCCGTTGAACATCAAGAAGGCCCAGTTTATGGCGCCCGACGACATGCAGTACGTCGCCGACAAGGCGCGCGCCGTGGGCAATAGCCAGATTGCGCTTACCGAACGCGGCACGTGTTTTGGCTACAACAACCTCGTCGTCGATTTCCGCGCGCTCGGGCAGATGCGCGCGCTCGGATACCCCGTGATTTTCGACGCGACGCATTCTGTGCAGATTCCGTCGCAAGGCGGTCGCTCGATGGGGCGCCGCGAATTTGTGCGGCCTTTGGCCCGCGCTGCGGCGGCGTATGGAATCGACGGCCTGTTTTGCGAGACCCACCCCGACCCCGCGCGGGCGAAGTCGGATGGTCCCAACATGTTGCCTTTGGATGAAGTAGATGCTCTGCTGCGCGAAGTGCTGGCCGTCCGGGCGGCGCTGTCCGAGTTGGCGGAGCCGCCGGATAGCCCGGCTCAGTAACTCGCTGCAGAGCGAAGAAGGAGACTCCCCATGACCGCACCCCTGGGCGAAGGCGTCATCGCCAATGCATTCACCGTTTTTGATGAAAGCTACGCCATTGACGAGGCTGGACAACGGAATTTCCTCGATGCCCTTGTCGACACTCACGAGGTTGACGCCTATTTTGTGCGCTCGGGAATGGGGCAGATGTACACATTCGAATTCGACGACGTTGTTCAGATTGCGAAAATCGCGTGTGACCACCTTGCCGGGAAAGGCGCAGTGCTTGTTGGCGCGGCGGGTGTCTGGGATCGCAACTGGGACGTACGCCCGGACCCGGAAACGTTCATTACGCAGGCGGTTGAACTGAGCAAGATTTCAGAGGACCTCGGCGCGGCCGGTGTCGTGCATACGATGCCGGAAGCCATCAAACCCAGCGCGGGCCGCAGCGCGGTCGATATCACGATCGAATACCTGACCCGCATCAGCGACGCCGTCAAGATCCCCATTTTCATGTACCAACCGCCGGGTACCGATGAGGCGTACCGCGCGACGCCGGAATCCGTGCGGCGTTTCATGGAGATTCCCCGCGTCAAGGGCATCAAAATCTCGACCGACAACGCGGCGTACATCTTGGACATCATATGGGCGACGCGCGGAACGCACTTCGGCTTTATTAATGGCGCGGAGACCGCGCTTCTCGCCGGTCTGGCCGTGGGCAGCCGCGCGGTGATCGGGCAGGGCGCGTGCATGTCGCCCAAAATCCTGCAGGAAGTTTTCCGCCGTTTTGACGCAGGAGACTTGGCCGGCGCGTTGGATGCACAGCGCAGCACCAACGTGCTCGTGCAGAAGTGCGTCCATGCGGTGGATTTCTACAAACGCTACCTCAATGAAAAGGGGTATCGTATGCCGGTCGTGAATCGACCCACGACCAGCAACCCGTACTGGAAAGGCCCGCGCGCGATGACGGACGCCGAGCATAGTGAATACAAGGCCCTGTTTGAGAACGAATTGACCAAATACGGTGCAGTGTTGCCGTCGCGCGCATAGGGAAAGCGAACGGCGATCAAGGGGGTGACGCAGATGAAGGTATTGGTAACGGGCGGCGCGGGCTTTATCGGATCGCACCTGTGCGAAGCGTTGACAAAAGAAGGGCATCACGTCTTTGTGCTCGACGATCTCAGCACGGGCCGGTTCGAAAACATCGAACATATCCCCGGTCTGACCTGCGTCATCGACTCGACGCTAAACCAGGACATCGTGCGCGATCTCGTGCGCGAGGTGGACGAGGTCTATCACCTGGCGGCGACCGTCGGCGTACAACTCGTCGTCGAGCAGCCCACGCGTACGATCATCAACAACATTCGCGGCACCGAAACCGTCCTCGAAGAAACCTCGCGCTACCGCCGTCGTCTGTTGATCACCTCGACCAGCGAGGTATACGGACGCGGCACCAAGCGCGTGTTCCAGGAAGACGACGACCGCCTCATGGGGCCGACAAGTCTCACGCGCTGGTGCTATGCGGCATCCAAGGCGATTGACGAATTCCTCGCGCTGGGATTCTGGCGCGAAAAGCGCCTGTCCGTCGTGATTGTGCGCCTATTTAACACCGTTGGCCCGCGCCAGACCGGCCGCTACGGCATGGTCATTCCGCGCCTCGTGCGCCAAGCGCTCAGCAACGAGCCGCTAACCGTTTTCGGCGACGGCCAACAGACGCGCTGCTTTACCTACGTCGGCGATGTCGTGCCCGCGCTTATGAAGCTCATGGGCAAACGCGAGATCGCGGGCGAGGTGTTCAATATCGGCAACGCCAACGGGGTGACTATCGAACAGCTCGCGAGAAAAATCATCGAGCAGACCGGAAGTACGTCGGAAATTCACTATATCCCCTACGATCAGGCGTACGGTCCCGGCTATGAAGATATGCGCCACCGTGAGCCAAGCCTCGAGAAGATCAAAGAAGCAATCGGATATGAGCCGCGGACCTCGTTGGATCAGATTCTCGACGCCGTGATCGCTGAGGCCCGCACGAAACCAGGTTCCGGCGCGTAGCGTCGCACGGCCTAGAAAAACACAGCGCGCAGCCGAAAGTCTTTCGGCTGCGCGTTTTCTTTGGAAGGTCTCGGTGTGCCTCGGTCTCTTTTAGTCGCGCCGTTCGAAGGCCCCCGACCCCTTGAAATTCAGATTGAAGCGCCAATCCGGTTTCCAACAAAGCTGCGCGACACGATCCTTGGACTTGTCCGTGTCGTCGATGTTGAAGTTCATCCGGAAACCGCTCCAGGGCGCTCCCTGCATTTTTTCGATGTACGCGACGGGAATCGCGACTTCGAACCCGTAGCCCCCCTCCATCGACGCGCAGGCCGACTGCACGCCCTCGACGACTTCCGCGGGATCGGGGCTGACCATCGTCGCCAAGGTCTGTTCCGGGCTTAGGATGACCAGGATATTCTGCTTGTTTTCCGACAGTCCCGCGATAGTGTCCCGAATCTCCTTCGGGCGCGCGTCCAGGCGAAACTCCACGCCGTCCTGTTCCCATGTCGCGAGCTTGGCACTCGTCAACACCTTATCGTCGAACACTCGTATCGCCACGTAGACGTACTCGTCCGTGTACTGCGCGCCGATTTGGAACCAGCAGTCCTCGGGGCCTGTCCACGCATCCGGGTTGCATCGGATTTGCTGCGGGTTCTTGCACTCGATCGGCAGCGCATCCCAATCGTCCAGTTTGCCGTCCACACGAATCGGCCCGCGCGCTTTGCTGCACGGATACGGCGGCTCCGAGATGTCCGTGCGGCAGGGCGGCACGATCGGGCCGTCTTCATATGCGCCATATGCCTTGGGATCGGGCAAGGTCTGCCGCGCGGCGTCTTTGTACAAACCGATGCGCTCAAACGGAATCGGCTCGAACCCAATCGCGGCCGCAGGCGCATCCGGCCGCAACCGGAAATCGCCGCCTTCGGCATTCATAAACCCCGGATCACCCTCAGCGAAGTTGTCTTTCAGCGTTAAGATGCCGTCGGTGACCAAGTACGGCGGGGCATCGATCCACGGGGCCGGGCCCATGCAGATGTTCCGCTCGATACGGTTACCCATCGGCTCCCTAGGGTGGTCCTTCAGCACGCTCGCCAGTGCAGGGTAACGCGTGCTGTACGGCGGTTTGTTGTAGGGAATGCCCTTCAATCGCGCCTTGACTATGTCGAAGCAGTGATCGCTTGTGCGGCACCGTGCGTCCATCAAGACCGCGGGCGCGCAGTCCACCACGACATTGTTTAGCATCGAATTGTCGCGCCCGCCCGCGATGAACACCGCGTTGGACGCCTTCCAAAACACATTCCCGACGACGTCCGCCGAAGAGAACATGTCATCCAGATACACCCCGTGGCGATCCCAATTGATGCCTAGGTGATGCACGAAGTTGTTTGCGATACGGTTTCCTCGCGTCGTCCAATCGCGTCCGCAGTAGATCGCGCCGCAGTCGCGCGTGTCGAGCACGACGTGGTGGATCTCGTTGAACTCGAACACATGATCGTTGCCGCGGAAGAGGATGGCCGAGTGCGGTGCGTGGTGAAGCAGGTTATGCGCCACGCGCACCCCGACCCCGCCCACATTGATGCCCGGCGTATACGTCGTGCGCACTTGGGCGAAGTTCCAGATGTGATTGTTGACGATCTGGTGCCCGGACGGTTTCAGCGTCTGCCGATCGCCGCCCCACACGACGATTCCGTCCGCACCGAGATCGTGCATGTCGCAGGACTGCACGGTGTTCTTCTCGCCGCCCGCGATGAACACGCCCACGCCATCGATGCCGACAAGGTCGCAGCCTTCCAGTAAGCAGCCGCTGCAGTCCGTCATCGCCACCGCTCCGCCGCCGGTGAACTCGCCAGCGTGGTTGGTGAGGAGAATCTGGTCGCCAGGGGTTTCCTCCATTTCAACCGCCCCGTCGCGGGTGTACGCGAAGGCCAGTCCCGAAATGACGAGGTTCTTAACATTCTTCATGTCGATAAGCGGCTGCTTCGTCAATCCCAGATAGGCCTCCTGAGAGGCTGAGTTTGCCGGCGGCCAGAAGTACAGCGTATGTGCCGCGCGATCGATGAAGTATTCGCCGGGCCGGTCCAATTCCTCCAAGACGTTGCATACGTAAAACCGGGTGCCCGACGCAACCCCGCGGCTTGTCTCGGGCGTCGCGGTCTCGATAAGTCGCTTTGCGGGGTCGATGGACGCAATTCGAACGCAGCAGTCCGCCCACTCAACGGAAAGATAACCCCAAACATACGCCTCGGAGGGATTCGCCCACGCGCGCGGAAAATCGCGGTCCATCACGATCTGCGTGCCGAATGCGCCGCCCGGCACGGCCGCCATTAAGGCGTATCCCTCGTTCGGCCAACGCGCCGGGGTCATGCGTGCGCCGCCGTAGAAGAATTCCAGCCCGGGATTGGGTGTTGGACGCCCGTGGTAGGTGCGATCACCGTAGTCGTTGATACCGAGGTTGCTTAGGTCGGCGCGGACTACGTTCGGTTGCGCCGCAGTCTGAATGCGTTGCAGGATCGCCGTGTCCGTCACGGGACTGAACGGCCCGACGGCCTTGCCGCCGAGCAGGCGCGGGCGTTCGCCGGAGTACGCCGTGTAACGAATCGCCGCGCCGTCCGGAGCGCTGTCCTGGGCCTCCAACGCGAATGACGAATCCCGATAGTAGTCGCCGCCGCGAAGGAAGACCGTGGCGCCCTCGGTCGGAAGTGTACCTGCCTTTTGAGCCGCGCGGATGGCGTCGCGGGCGCGCTCCAAGGTCGCGAAGGGACCATCCGTGCGTGCATCGTTCGGCGTCGCGAGCGTCCCCGACCAGGAGTCGTTGCCTGCTGTTGAAACGTACAGCGAGAGAGGTTCCGCCGTCGCTACGCCACACACCACAAAACACACTCCAGCAAGCACGCTCAGCAATCGCATGGACACTCCCCTCATTCAGTGGTCGGAGGTTACGGACTCCTTACAGTTCTTTTTCGACGAACTCAATCGCGTTCCGGAAAATGCGCTGTCCCGCGCCTTCCTCAGGCAGGTCGTCGCGGCGGGTCCATTCCGGGTGATTCGTGCGGTCCAGAAACGCCTCCGGATGCGGCATCAGACCAAACACGCGTCCCGTTGGATCGCACAGTCCCGCCACGTCATCCACCGAACCGTTGGGATTTGCCGGGTACGCGCCATTGGCGGGAGCGCCGTCGCGGGTGATGTAGCGAAAGGCGATCAGATTACCCGTATGCACACGAGTCCGCGTCGCTTCGTCCGCGGGGATAAATTTTCCTTCGCCGTGCCGCACCGGCAGGTCGATTGCCTCGATGCCGCGCGTCCACACGCACGGACTCGCCGGGTTCGCCGCAAGCCGCACCCAACGATCCTCGAATCGCCCCGAATCGTTGTGCGTCAGCGTTACATCCTGTCGAAATTCGCCCTCACACATCGGCAGTGCGCCCATCTTGACCAGAACCTGGAAGCCGTTGCAGATACCGATCATCAGTTTGCCGGCCGCCAAGAAATTCCGTAGGGGCTCGCCCAGCGTATAACGCAGACGGTTCGCCAGAATCTTGCCCGAAGCCACATCGTCGCCAAACGAAAATCCGCCCGGCACCGCCAAAATATGGAACCGCTCGAGCCGCGTAGGTTCGGCGATCAGATCGTTGAGATGGACGCGTTCCGCCTCGGCCCCTGCCCGCTCGAACGCCACCGCGGTTTCCGCGTCGCAATTGATGCCAAACCCCGCCAATACCAGTGTGCGAACCATCGCTATACCGCGCCTTTCTTGCTTTGAAATAGAAGGCGCAAGTATAGCCGAAGCGCGGGGAAGAATGCATCCCGCCGGAGGGCCACATTCGCATACTAAGTGCAACACGGGGAGTCTGTTTGGGAAAAGGAAGACGGCATCGAGATTTCCAGAAGCCTTAACAGAAGTCAATGGTGGGCCTGGTAGGGGTCGAACCTACGACCAAGTGATTATGAGTCACCTGCTCTAACCACTGAGCTACAGGCCCACGGGGTGCGGTTGCGTCGGCGCGCGGTACGCCGACGCAACATACGGGAAACGCTAACGCATTTCAAAAATGGCGTAGCCGTTTCTTCTTGGCTAAACACTCGCCATTTTTGAAAATGCGTAACGCCAGGTGGCTACACTCTTTCTCAATACGCCTACCCGAGGTTCCAGTCGAGGAACGGCTTGAGTTCGCGGGCGCGGGTGGGATGGCGCATCTTGCGAAGGGCCTTGGCCTCGATCTGGCGGACGCGTTCGCGGGTGACGTTGAACACGCTGCCGACTTCTTCAAGGGTGCGGGGGTAGCCGTCGCCCAGGCCGAAGCGCAGGCGCAGTACTTTTTCCTCGCGTTCGGTGAGCGTACCAAGCACGTCGTCGAGGCGTTCCTGGAACACGCTGAACGCGGTGGCGTTTGCCGGAGATTCCGCGCTCTTGTCCTCGATGAAGTCGCCGAAATTGCTGTCGCCGTCGTCGCCCACGGGGGTTTCGAGGCTGATGGCTTCCTGCGCGATCTTGAGGATGCCGCGGACCTTGTCGGCGGACATCTGCATCTCGGCGGCGATTTCTTCGGCGCTGGGTTCGCGGCCAAGCTCTTGGATGAGGCGGCGGCTGGTGCGCACGAGTTTGTTGATCGATTCGATCATGTGCACGGGGATGCGGATCGTGCGCGCCTGGTCGGCGATGGACCGCGTGATGGCCTGTCGAATCCACCAGGTGGCGTACGTGCTGAATTTGTAGCCGCGCTGATACTCGAACTTGTCCACGGCCTTCATCAAACCGATGTTGCCTTCCTGGATGAGGTCGAGGAAGGACATGCCACGGTTGGTGTATTTTTTGCCGATGCTGACCACGAGGCGCAGGTTGGCTTCGACGAGTTCCATCTTGGCGCGGTAGATCTTTTCCTCTTTCGCGCGGATGGTGTCGATGAGTTCGTTGATCTGATCGCCGTTGAGTCGCGCGTCGGTTTCGATCTGGTCGATTTTGCGCTGCGCCAGCAGCAGGCGGCGCTCCGCGTCGAAGAGCAGGTCGCGGTCGACGCCGTATTTTTGCGCGGCGGCGGCGCTACGACGGATTTGCACGGCCATCTCGCGCGCTTCTTCGGAGGTGAATCCGATCTCGCGTTCCACGCGGTCGATTTCGTCGCGTGCGGCGGCGATGCGGCGTTTGAGGCTCTTGATCTTGCGCGCGATCTTGAGAATTTCTTTCGGTTTGAGCAAGAACATGCGGACGATGGCTGCCTGCATCTCGCGCAGTTCGTCGATACGCGATTCGATGTTGACGCGGCTCTTGTCGGACAAGGCGCTCCGGCGGCGGCGCTTCTCTTGCGCTTCGATCTGGGCCTCGCACCCGCCCATCTGACCCATCAGCGTCGGCAGTTGCTTGATGAACGCCTCCTGCTCCTTTGGGTCTTCGATGTCCGATACCTGCACCAAACTCAGCCGCCCGGCCATGATGCGCGCCGCGAGCATCTGAATCTCTTTGAAGGTGTAGGGGGTGTGAAGCAGGACGTCGGTCAGTTCAAACTCGGCCGCCTCGATGCGCTTGGCGATCGCGACTTCCTGATCTTTGGTGAGCAGCGGCACACGGCCCATTTCGCGCAGGTACATGCGCACCGGGTCGTCGGCGCGTTCGAGGCGCGACTGCACGGTATCGCGGCGCGTTTCGGTTTTCTTGGCCTGCTTTTCCTTCTGCTGGTTGGCTTCTTGCGTCTCGGCGTCCACCCGCAGATCATCGACGATGTCGATGTCCATGCCGCTGAGCATGACCATCAACTCGTCCATGTCCTCCGAGCTGGCATCCTCCGGCAGCAGGTCCAGCAGGTCGTCGTAGGTCAGTTTGCCCTTCTCCTTGGCGAGTTCCAGGGCCTTGTTTTTCCGGGCTTCGGTCGCCTTCGAGGGCTTTTTCGTGCTTGTGGCCATTCGAGGTCACTCCATCTCTCTGTCAATGTCTTCAGTCCGGCGTCACTGCGCGCCGGCCCGTTCCATTTCCCTGCGGACGCGCATCTGTTCCATCAGAAGCGCATTCCGCCGCGCCGTGTCCTGGGCGCGTTCTGCCTCCCGCATTTCATCCTGTATCCGCAACGCTTCTCGGCGCAAGGCTTCCTTCCGCAGCGCCGTGAGCCGTTTTTCCACCAGTCGTACCGTTTGGGGCGTAAAATCCGCTGCCGTTGCCGCGGCGGCACTGAGCAACTGCCGCGCCTCCTCGGATTCCAGGTGTTGGGCAGAGTCCGGGCCGATGCCGCCGAATAGTTCTCCCAATACCTCGGTCAACGACCCCGGTTCCAAGTCTACGCCGCGCAACGTTTCACGGCTTTGCTCCAGAAGCTCTGGGTGTGCCATCAGCGCCGCGGCGAACTGGACGTCATCGGCGCTGTACCGGATAGCCGAGGTTCTCTCTGTCATCGTTGCGCCTGCGGCGGCGCTGCGGTCCCGGTCAAGCACCCGCTTCATAAATTCACTGCGCAATGCCCATTCGCTCAGCCCAAGTTCCCGGGCAATTCTCTTCAAATATTGCTCGCGTCGAAGCTCATCGGTGACGCCGAGCAGAATCTCAAACAGTTCCCGGGCGACTTCCGTGCGCCCTTCGATGCTGGTCAGGCGCGTCTCGTTGGCTCGCGCGTAAAACGTCACGAAATCGAACGCCTCCGCGACCCGCTCCCGGAACGCTTCTCCGCCCTGGGCCAGGATGAAGTCATCCGGGTCCATACCATCGGGCAGAGTGAGCGCCCGCACCACCAAGCCCGCTGCCGTGAGTACGCCCACGCCCCGCAGCGCCGCGCGGATCCCCGCCGCGTCGCCGTCGTAGACCACCACGACCTCGGGAACGTAGCGGTGAATGAGCGCCGCCTGCTCGCTGGTGAGCGCGGTGCCGCAACTGGCGACCACATTTGTTACTCCTGCATCGACACAACGCAGCAGATCGAAATATCCTTCCACCAGGATCGCCAGCTTGCTCTGGCGCATGGCGTCGCGCGCCTGGTACAGACCGTAGAGCGTGCGGCCTTTCTTATATATGGGGCTCTCGGGGGTGTTGATGTACTTGGCCGGACTCTTGCCGCTCAGGTCGCGTCCGCCAAAGGCCACCACATTGCCCGCGACGTCCCGTATAGGAAACATCAGACGGTCCCGAAAAAAGTCGTAATTGCTTCCACGGTCTCCGCGTCGCGTAAATCCAGCGATCTCAGTGATTTCCTGCGAGTGCCCCGCTTTTCGGGCCGCGTCCAGGAAAGCCGTCCTCATCTCTCCGGCATAGCCAATTCCAAACGTGCGCTCCGTCTCCGGTCTGAGGGCGCGCCCGTGCAAATAGCGCCGTCCCGGACCTCCTCGCAACGCGTCTTCGAGTTGCTCGCGGAAAAAAGACGCCGCGAACCGGTTCAGATCGAGCAGTTGCTGGCGCTGGCCTTCCTCTCGATTCTCCGCCGCCGTGGCGGCCGGCAACCGCACCCCGCCCCGGTCGGCCAGGCGGCGGAGCGCCTCGCCGAAGGGCAGGTTCTCGTGTTTCATCAGAAAACCGAGCGCATCCCCGCCGCTGCCGCATCCGAAGCAATGAAACATCTGCCGGTCCTGGCTGACGGTGAACGAGGGGGTTTTCTCGCTATGAAACGGACACAGCGCCTTATATCGACCAGCCCCTGAAGGCTTGAGATCGAGATAGGCGCCGATAATGTCCACGATGTCGTTAGAAGCGAGCACTTCCGTGACGATCTCTCGGGAGTACCTGGCCAAGGGACCTGTTACGTCCTTTCCGCCCGGACGTGCCGCAGCGCGCCGTTCCGGGGTGCCAAATAGGGTAACATGCGCGTTGACAGAGAGTTACGTACCGACTGCTCTAAGGTTTTCTTCCAAAATTCAGCAGATAGAGACAGTACTAGCCACAATCCTGTCAACTTCGACGGAAGCATAGCACATGTCGCCCCGCGTGTCAATAGGGGAGGGGCGATTTTCCGGAGCATTGGCCGCTCGATCAGCGGAACGTCACCTGGCTTGACCTGGGGCGCGCGGGTGTCTAGGCTGGAGCCGAGGAGGCGGTGCTCCTTGGCGCGGGGAGCGGTTCCTCTAAGAAAGGCCTGTATGAAGCTTCAGGACATGTGTCGGACCTACAACATTCACTTCAAGAAGACCTTGGGGCAGAATCTGCTGCTCGATGACAATATCAATCGGATCATGGTCAGCGCCGCCGAGTTGGGGCCCCAGGACGATGTGCTTGAGGTGGGGGCGGGACTTGGGGCGCTCACGAAGCACTTAGTCGAGCACGCGGGGCGGGTGTTGTCTATCGAGATCGACCGGGCCTTCATGCCCTGCCTTGAAGACCAATTCCGCGACCAGGCGAATCTGAAGCTTTTCCGCGGGGATGTCCTGAACCACGTTCCGAGCAAACTGCTCGACGAGTACCTGCCGGGGTGGACCGACTACAAAATGGTCTCGAACGTGCCCTACTACATTACTACACCGATTCTTTTTCATTTCTGGGAGGCCGCGGCCTCTCCCTCGGTCATGGTGGCTATGGTGCAAGACGAAGTCGGCCGCCGGATGTGCGCGGGCGTCGATTCGAGCGAATACGGCGCGTTGGCGATTGCGGCTCGATGGTACAGCGAAGTCGATATCGTGCACTGGGTCTCGCGGAACTGTTTTCGGCCTATGCCCCAGGTGGACAGTTGCGTCGTTCGCCTGCGCCGCCGCGCCACGCCGCTTTTCCCCGGGCTCGAACCGCGGTTTCTGATGAGCCTGGTGCGCGCCGCGTTTGCGCAGCGTCGAAAGACCCTGCGGAATTCGTTAACCAAGTCCGGGGCGTTTGGCGTGCCCCAGGAACTCGTGTTGAAAGCGTTCGAGACGTGCGAGATCGACCCCCAACGCCGTCCGCAGACGTTGTCACTTGACGAGTTTGCCCAACTCGCGCTCGCGATACGTGCGGGGATGGCTCATGCGGAGGAGACATCGGCATGACGCGTGAACGACAGAGCAAGAAGACGGTCCCCGCCCAACTCGATACGGTGTTCCCGCAGATCATTAACGCGTTGAGCTCCGGCGTGATTGCTCTCGATCGCGACGGTGTGGTGGTCTGTGCGAATCGCGCGGCCTGCGCGCATCTTGGGGTGGAGCCCGAGGCGATTCGACCTGGCCTTCGGCTTGAGGAGTTGGCCTTGGTGGGGCCTTTGGTGGATGTTGTGCGAGAAGTTGCGCTCACGCATGCTCCCGTCACGCGCCGCGAACTGGTGCTGTCGCTCGGTCCGGGTATTCAGAAAGAGATCGGGCTGTCCGCGTCGTTGCTTGAAGGGCCCGAGGCGTTCAACGGCGTCGTGCTGCTCTTCACCGACATGACCGACCGTCGTTCCCTTGAACGCGCCGCGGAAATCAACCGCCAACTGGCGTCGCTGGGCGAACTGACGGCCGGCGTGGTACACGAACTGCGCAACCCGCTCAGCGTGATCAGCGGCATGTCCGAACTGCTGATTCGGAAACTTTCCGCGGACGAAGGGTTGCGGGAAATCGCCGAGACCATTTTCGAAGAGGCGGGCGGGCTCGAACGCGCGATCAGCCTATTCCTGGGGTTTGCGCGTCCGTTCTCCGAGGTGCAGGTCGCGCCGTGCAATCCCGAAGAGATTATCGAGCGCGCGGTGCGTCTGTGCCGCCGCAGGGCGCAGGACAAGAAGGTGACGCTCATGAGCACCGTCGCGGAAGACTTACCGCGCATTCAGGCCGATGTCAGCCGCACGGCGCAGGCGTTGGTGAACGTTCTGAACAATGCCATTGACGCCGCACCTGCCGAAACCGGCGAAGTGAACGTGCGAACCTGCGTGGACCGTGCGTACGTCCTGTTTGAAGTGACGGACAATGGCCCCGGCGTTCAACTTGCGCAAGGCGAGGATCTGTTTGCGCCGTTTTTTACGAAGAAAGAAGGCGGCACCGGCCTCGGGCTATCGATCGTCCACCGCATCATCAGCGCCCACGGTGGCAGCATCTCCTACCGCAACCGCGAAGAAGGCGGCGTCCGTTTCGAGATCCGGTTGCCGATTCGGCGGCAGGGATAGAGGGCGTCAAGCTGTTCCCGCAGACGCGACCGGCGAGGAAACCTGGCTTGGCTGCGGCAGTAGCCCGCTTCGCATCAGCCATTTGGACATGATGCGCGCGGTTTCCTGGGTGCCCTCGAGAGACGTGTGCATGCCGTCATCAAAAAGGTCAGCATTTTGGGGATAGTCCGCGGCGAGGTCGTACCAAGCGGCTCCGGTTCTTTCCGCTAGGGCCTTCATACCCTGATCGGACTTAGACCACGCACTGAGGAAGTCGGGGCTCGTGACGATAGGGCGGGTACCGGCGCGCGGCACTGCTTGCGGCGAACGCGGCGTCGAGACGACCACCGTCTTTACTCCGTCGGCTTGGGCCATCGCGATGAGGTAGCTCAGGTTGCGTAGCAGATAGGCGTCCGTGTTGGCCTCGAGCATTTGTGCTAACGAGATATCTCGAAGTATACCCTGAGGATACGTGCCCTTGGCCTGCTGTTCCTCCCACTCAAACCCGAGGAAGTTTGCCCCATTTTGCAGATCGTAGAGTGTGCGGAGGGCGAAATGCGATTCCGCGAAGCCGAGCCGGACACGCACGGCGCGGACCAAAGCCGACTGGTCGTACCACGGAATGAGCACAACATTGTCTTGCAGCGGAACGCGAAACCCCGAGTTGTCGCCTTTGTACGCCTCATGCGGCCAGACGATGCGCGCCAGGGTGTCGTTGAGGCCATCCATGACGATCAACATATCGGGATCGAGACCTGAGATGCGGAATGCATAGTTGATGAGTGACTCATAACTCGTGTAACCGTCGCACCCAGCGTTGATCACCCGGACATTCGAGTAGCCTTGTTGTCGGAGCTCCTTCTCAAGGAGTTTAGGGTAGGAAAATTGGGTGTTTCCCACGGTTGCTGTATAGGTGGTCGAACCGCCCATGCACACGACTCGGAACTCATCAGGCGGTTTGGGGAGGGCAATTTCGTCATCTTTATACCCCAAAGAATTGTGTGTGAGATCATCTCGTTCGAAATTCGGTGTTGGGAAGTACCCCAAGTAGCGATGCGGCGCAAACCGCAAGTATCGCGCCGCGAACTCAGGCCGCGCATAGAGGTCGTGAATGGAGGCGTACCGGAGAAAGAGTTGCGCATCGTTTGTATGGTAGAGGGTGTAACGGACGTACCATTCCCCTGCGGCAAGCATCAGCACGGAGGTTACGAGCAAGAGGAGTAGGTTGCCCAAGCACCCTTTGGGGGCCGCTTTTTTGCTCGAGTTGGTCGTCATACGCTCTCCTTCGATGTTTGGTCCAGCGACGGGGTATCTTATCCAGGACGCCGGGGAAATAAAAGAAGAAGACTTCGGATATGTCTGAAACGCGAGTGTTTGGGGCCTCTACCAAAACGATTCGTTTTCCCGGTTCTATGGCAATTTGCCCTGCTCATTTGCCATAATACCCATCGGTGATGCCGCCGGTTGAACAAATCGAATCGGCAGGCGTCTGTAGCAGCAGCAGCTTGTTAAGAAGGTGACGAAAATATGTCAACCTGGGAACGATTTACGGAACGGGCCAAGCACGTGGTCAGCGCGGCGCGCGAAGAGGCGACGCGGCTGGGCAGCGAGTACGTGCGGACCGAGCATATTCTTTTAGGCTTGTGCCGTGAGCCGGACGGGATCGCGGCGCGCGCGCTTGAGAACTTGGGTATTGACATCGATGCTCTGGCGCTCGAGATTGAGCAGCAGATCCAGCGCGGCAATGCGGTGGTGTCGGGCGACGACATTACGTTTACGCCGCGCGCGAAGAAGGTTTTGGAGCTGGCGGTCGAAGAGGCGCGTCGGTTCAACCACAGCTACATCGGCACGGAGCACATTCTCCTCGGCCTTATCAAAGAGGGCGAGGGGATTGCGGCCAAGGTGCTGCAGGACATGAAA
The DNA here is from genome assembly GCA_041859045.1 of Candidatus Hydrogenedentales bacterium. Taxonomy (GTDB): domain Bacteria; phylum Hydrogenedentota; class Hydrogenedentia; order Hydrogenedentales; family SLHB01; genus JBHELB01. Next base: position 45,788 of record JBHELB010000030.1, read on the forward strand.
ATCGATCTCGACCGCGTCCAGGCCGAGGTGATTCGCCTGCTGGGCGACCAAGGCAAGCCGGGCGCGGCCCCGGCCGCGAGTCAGAAGAAATCGCAGACGCCTGCGCTCGATACGTTCGGACGCGATCTGACGGCGCTCGCCGCGGAAGACAAGCTTGACCCGGTGATCGGCCGCGAGGCGGAGATCGAGCGCGTGATCCAGGTGCTCAGCCGCCGGATGAAAAACAACCCCGTGCTGATCGGCGAGGCGGGCGTCGGTAAGACCGCCATCGTCGAGGGTCTGGCCCAGGCGATCGTCAACGGCGACGTGCCCGACCTGCTGCTGAACCGCCGCGTGCTCACGCTCGACCTCGCAGGCGTTGTCGCGGGCACGAAATACCGCGGTCAATTTGAGGAACGCCTCAAGTCGGTGATGAAGGAGATCCGGCGCGCGGACAACATCATCCTGTTTATTGACGAGTTGCACACCATCGTCGGCGCGGGCGCGGCGGAGGGCGCGGTCGATGCGGCGAATATGCTCAAGCCCGCGTTGGCGCGCGGCGAACTGCAGTGCATCGGCGCGACGACGATGGACGAATACCGCAAGCACATCGAAAAGGATGCGGCGCTGGCGCGGCGATTCCAGACGATTCTCGTGGATGCGCCGACGGTGGAGCAGACCATTGAGATCATTCAGGGGTTGCGCGATAAGTACGAAGCGCACCACCGCGTAAAGTTCAGCGACGAGGCGATCGTCGCCGCGGCGAAGTTGTCGAACCAGTACATCACCGATCGTTACCTGCCCGACAAGGCGGTGGACGTGATCGACGAAGCGGGCAGTCGCGCGCGCTTGCAGATTACCACGCGCCCCGCTGCGCTCAAGGAAATCGAGCAGGAGATCGAGCGCGTTACCAAGGACAAAGAATCGGCCATTCGCCGGCAAGAGTACGAGAAGGCGGCGAGCTTTCGCGATCGCGAGCGAACGCTCACGAACGAGCTTGAGGAACGCAAGCGCGAGTGGGAGAAGAAACGCGATTCGTCCGAAACTGTCGTCAACGAAGACGACATCGCGTACATCGTGTCGAAATGGACCGGCGTGCCGCTGACCAAGCTCGAGGAGAAGGAGTCCGAGCGGCTTCTGCGCATGCGCGACGAACTGCACCAATCCATCGTCGGTCAGGAGGAGGCTATCGACGCCGTGACCCGCGCGATCCAGCGGTCCCGCGCGGGATTGCGCAACCGGCGTCGGCCCGTGGGCAGCTTCCTGCTGCTGGGGCCGACCGGCGTTGGCAAGACCCTGCTCGCCAAGACCCTCGCCCAGTTCCTCTTCGGCAGCGAGGACGCGCTGGTCTCGATCGACATGTCCGAATACATGGAGAAATTCGCGGTCTCTCGCCTGGGCGGTGCGCCTCCGGGGTACGTTGGGTATAACGAAGGCGGCCAGTTGACGGAGCAGGTTCGTCGCCGGCCGTATTCCGTGGTCTTGTTCGACGAGATCGAGAAGGCCCATCCCGATGTGTTCAACATCCTGCTCCAGGTGCTCGAGGACGGCCACATGACCGACGGCACGGGGCGCAAGGTCGATTTTCGGAACACAGTCATCGTGATGACCTCGAACGCCGGGGCGCGCCGGATTGGCCGCAACGTGACGGTGGGGTTCCAGCGCGACAACGTCGAGGACCAGTACCGCGAGATGCGCGACCGGGTGATCGACGAGGCCCGGAAGGTCTTCAACCCCGAGTTTTTGAACCGGATCGACGAAATTCTCGTATTTCACCGGTTGGGACACGAGGAACTGGTCCGCATTGTTGACATTCAAGTGCAGGAGGTGATAGAACGCTGCCGGGAGCAGGGGTTGACCCTGACGATTACGAACGAAGCCAAGGAATTCATTGTGCGGAAGGGGAGCGACGAGCAATACGGCGCGCGCCCCCTCAGACGGACCGTGCAGCAGCACATCGAAGACCCCCTCTCCGAACACCTCCTCCGGGGGACTTTTGCATCCGGAACCACCATTGAGGTGCGTCCGGCCCAGGACGGAGATGAACTGGTCTTCGAAGCCGCCGTGCCGGTCGGGGAAGGTGCAGCCACGTGATCACGCGGGGAATAGCGCTAGCGTTCGTGGGGGCCATGTTGAGCCTGACCGCTTGGGCCCAGGACTATGCTGGGCGGACTGTCGATGAAGTCCGTCTGAATGGGCTGGGGCGGATCAGCGAACAACTCGTTCGCTCCAAACTCGAAGTTCAACCGGCGCAGGCGCTCAGTCCGGGCGCTATCGCGCGCGACATCCGGCGCATCTACGACCTGGGCTACTTCGAGAAGGTCGATGCGCAAGCCAGCGAAGAAGCCAGCCGACTGGTGGTGATCTATTCCGTCGTCGAAAAGCGCATGATCCGCGAGATCAAAATCATCGGCAACAAGAAAGTCCGCACGCGCGTCATTCAAGGCGCGATCTCTTGGAAAGAAGGCGACTCCTTCGTCGAGGGCGGCTATCCCGAGGAACGCGACGCCATCGTCAAGGCCTGCGCCCAAAAAGGATTCCCCAACGCCAGCGTCGATATCGTGGCCGAAAACATCGGCCCGGGGCTGGTGCGTCTTACCTATAGTATTCACGAAGGGGCCAAGGCCCGCGTGAAGTCGGTCACGTTTGAAGGCAATACCGTCTTAACCGACCGGCAATTGCGCAAGATGATGAAGACCCGCCGCGCGTTCTGGTTCCTGGGCGGTAAGTACGACGAGACCCAGTTCGAGGCCGACCTGAAGAAGGTTATTGACGAATACGGCAATTACGGACGGCTCGAGGCGCAGATCGCGAATACCGACCTGACCTACCGCGACAGCGGCAAGGGCATGGACATCGTGATTCGCCTGGCCGAAGGCCCGGAATACAAGGTTGAAGGCCTTGAGGTCGCGGGCAATCAGGTGTTCGACACCGATGAAGTCGAGCGGCTGGTGAAGGTGAAGGCGGGCGACGTTCACAACAAAGGACAGGTGACCGAAGACGCCGACACGATCAACAAGGGCTACGAGGACAGCGGCTACATCAATAGTCAGGTCGCGCCGCAAGTGACGCTCGATCGCGAGAACAAGACCACGCACATCGTTCACCGCGTGATCGAGAACGACCTGCGCTATATCAAAGAGATCAAGATCACCGGCAACTCCATCACGCGCGATGAAGTGATTCGCCGCGAGATGCTGGCCAATCCCGGCGAACGCTTCGACGGCAGCATGCTGCGGTTGAGTCAGCGCAGCCTGGACAACATGGATTACTTCGACGATATCCGCATGACGATGGAGGACGTTCCGGGCGACGACCGCTTCTCGAATCTCCTGCTCGATGTGGATGAAGGCAAGACCGGTTCGTTCAACTTTGGCGTCGGCTACAGCACGGAAGACAAGTTCGGCGGCTCGGTCGAGTTGAACCTCCGCAATTTCGACATCTCCAACTGGCCGAGTTTCCACGGCGGCGGCCAGCAGTTCCGCGCGAAGATTTCGCTGGGGCAGGTGAACTCGCAGTACAGCATCAGCTTTACCGATCCCGAGTTCTTGGGCTATCCGCTTAGCTTTGGCGTGGACCTGTTTGACGAGAGCCACGACGAAGACGCTTACGAAGAAGACACGCGTGGTGGGCAACTGCGTTTCGGAAAAGTCTTGTCGCCGTATGTCATGACGCGCCTGGCGCTGCGCTATTCCGATGTCGAGATCAGCGACATTCCCGCGTTTAGCTGGCCGCGCATCCGCCGCGAAAGCACGGACGGCAGCACCACAAGCATCGCGTGGGGCATTAACCGCAACACGACCGACATACGCCGCGACCCGAGCACGGGCAGCGTGCATGACTTCCAGATCGAGCTGGCGGGACTCGGCGGCGACTACGACTTCTATAAGGTCGAGCACGATTCCGCTTGGTACTGGGCGCTCGACAAAAAGAATCAGAAGTGGGTGCTGTCGTTCCGCACGCGCGAGGACTACTCGGACAACTACGGCAGTTCGGACTTCATCCCGATTTCGTTCCGTTACTTTGCGGGCGGCACGAGCACCGTGCGCGGGTATGACAGCGGCGACATCGGCCCGCAAGAGCGCCGCTTCGTCTTCTGGGGCGATCGCCAGGCCTTGGGCGGCGAGGTGCGCGTGCTGGAGAACCTCGAACTCAAGTATAAGCTGAACAAGATGCTGCGCCTGTACACGTTCGTGGACGCGGGCGGCGTTTGGAGCGAAGGCGACGACTTTGACTTGGGCGACATGAAGTATAGCGCGGGCATTGGCGTTGGCGTGGATATTCCGAAGATGGGTCCGATCCGCATCGACTACGGTTTCCCGCTCAATCCGGAGGATTGGCAGGGCTCCGGGCGCTTGCACTTGACGTCGGGTTTGAAATTCTAGTTGGCGAACGGGACGGCGTGCTTGCGGCGCTCCGTCCCGGGGTTGTATACTTCCACGATGTTTTGAGCGCTCTCTCAGGGGTATTTTGCCCTGCGGAGGGCAGAATGCAGGGGGATAGTTTGGCCATCGGCCCGGGTAGGCCCGGCGCACGAGGAGGACTATTCCGCCAGAGGCAGCAGGAAAGGATTCACGACGTGAAACTTCGTTACGTAGCGCTGAGTTTGGGTGTGGCGGCCATCGCGATGTTGGCTTTGACGTCCGGCGCGCCGGTTCTTGCACAGAACGCCGCCACGCCGGCCGCCGCGGGCGGTTACAAGATTGGTGTCGTCAAGTTCCAGGAAGTCGTTGACACGTACGAGGCGCTGAAGACCCAGCGTGACGCCCTGCAGAAGGAAGCCGACGAGAAGGCGACCGCGCTCAAGGCCCGCAAAGAGGCCTACGACAAGAAGATCGAAGACTACCGCAAGGCGCGTGAGACGATGGACGAGAACGGTCGTCGCGCCAAGGAAGACGAGCTTCGCCGTGAGCAGAACGACCTCAAGAGTCAGATGGACTCTGCGGAGAGCGATCTGAACACCAAGTTCAACCGTCTGCGCGACTCGACGATGCGCCAGATTCTGACCGTGATTCGCCAGATCGGCGCTAACGAGGGGTACCATCTGATTCTCGACGCCAATCCCGAGGGATTGACGGGGGCGGTGGTGTACTTCGCGGTCCCGATCGACATCACCGAGAAGGTCAAAGAAGCACTGAAGAAATCGGCGCCTCCGGCCGCTTCGGGTAAATAGTCCCGCTGAGCGCCCCCGGGCCACCGGGGGCGCAGCGGTTTTTAAGGGACACAGCGTGCACCCTCAAGAGCCGGGCCATATCTGATGCGCAGTACTGTATCGGAGATTGCCGCACTGGTCGGCGGGAGCGTCAAAGGCGACCCCCACACCCCAATTACCGGGGCGCGGGGAATTCGGCACGCCCTGCCGGGCGATTTGACCTTTTATGCCGATGGCCGCTATGCCCAGGACCTTGCCCGAACCCAAGCTACCGTATTGCTCGTTCGCGAGGAAGTGGACGCACCGGGAAAGATTCAGATCGTAGTGTCCGATCCTGCCGAAGCGTTTGGCATGGTCATTCAGACCTACCGGGCGCGGCGCGATCAACGTTGCGAGGGGATTCACCCCTCGGCGATTCTTGGGCGCGATGTACAGGTAGGCGCGGGAGTCTTTCTCGGCCCGCACGTATTCGTCGGCGATGAAACCGTACTCGCCGATGGGGTGGCGCTGCACGCGAACGTCGTTGTCGGCGCGGAAGTGGTCATTGGTCCGGACACGGTGGTGCATCCAAACGCCACGATTCGCGAGCAGGTCACGATTGGCGCGCGGTGCGTGATTCACAGCGGCACGGTGATCGGCAGCGAGGGGTTTGGTTTTGTCCGGGGGAAAGACGGAATCCGGAAAATCCCGCAACTGGGCACGGTGATTATTGGGGATGAGGTTGAAATTGGGGCCAATTCGGCGGTGGACCGAGCCCGGTTCGGCGAGACCGTTATCGGCTCCGGGACGAAAATTGACAACCTGGTCCAGATCGGCCACAATGTCCAAATCGGCGAGGACGCCATCATCTGTGGGATGGTGGGGGTGGCAGGGAGTGCGACCCTTGGCCAGCGGGTGACGCTGGCGGCGAGCGCCGGGGTGACAGGACATATCGAGATTGGCGACGATGTGACGGTGGCGGCCCGGAGTGGGGTCACCAAGTCGATTCCGGCGGGCCGGGTGGTATCCGGTTTTCCGGCGGACGACCACGAACGCGACAAGCGGGTGATTGCGAGTACACGCCGTCTACCCGAGGCGTTGCGAACGATCCGCGCGCTCGAGCGCCGTATTGAGGAATTGGAACAAAAACTGAATGGACTTACAAAGGACCATCGCTAGAGAGGTTTCGTTCTCGGGGATCGGGTTGCACACCGGAAACCTGACGACGATGACCTTTCGGCCCGCCCCGGTAAACCAGGGCATTACCTTCTATCGTATCGATCTCCCGGACCGTCCGGCGATCAAGGCCGATGTCGACCATGTGGTTGATGTTTCTCGCGGCACCACGATTGGCATCGGCGAGGCCAAGGTTCACACGGTGGAGCACGTCTTGGCGGCGGTCGCGGGATTGGGCATCGATAATCTCGACATCGACGTCGATGCGAACGAGATCCCCGTGGGCGATGGCAGTTCGCTGCCGTTCCTGGCCACCCTTAAGCGGGCGGGGATCGTCGAGCAAGACGCCGAACGTGAATACATCCAGATCAAGACGCCGGTTTACTACCGCAACGACGATGTGACCTTGAGCGTCTTGCCGTCCGACGAACTGCGCGTGACGATGACGATTTCATACGATCATCTCGCCGTCGGCACTCAATACGCGTCGTTTGTGATTACCCCTGAGACGTTCGAGAAAGACATCGCCTCCGCGCGCACGTTCTGTTTCCTGCGTGAGGTGAAGATGCTTCAGGAGCAGGGGTTGATCAAGGGGGGGAGTCTTGAGAACGCCGTGGTGATCGGCGACGAGGCCATTCTCAACGATGAACTCCGCTACCCGGATGAGTTCGTGCGGCACAAGGTGCTTGACCTGATCGGCGATCTCTACCTGCTGGGCCGTCCCGTGCGCGGTCACGTGATCGGCGTCAAGTCCGGACACGCCATGCACGTCAATTTCTCGCGCCAGATCAAGAAGTCGGTTATGAACGGTTCGGCGGCGACCCCTCGCCCCGAAACGCCGCCCTCGCGTCCGCGCGCCAAGGGGCAATCGCCCGCGCTCGAAGCGACCGCGATTATGAAGGTGTTGCCGCACCGTTTCCCGTTTCTGTTGGTGGATCGTATCCTCTCGTTCGTGCCTTACGAGCGCGTGGTCGGCATCAAGAACGTAACGGTGAACGAGCCGTTTTTCCAGGGCCACTGGCCACAGATGCCGGTGATGCCCGGGGTGCTGATTGTCGAGAGCATGGCCCAGGTCAGCGCGGTGCTGATGTTCGGCGAAGGCGCCGAGCCCGGCCGGTTGGCCTTTTTCCTTGGCATCGAGAAGGCGCGTTTCCGGCGGACGGTGGTCCCGGGCGACCAATTGGTGATCGAGGCGGAAATGATTCACATGCGGCGGAATGCGTGCCGTGTGCGCGCCGTGGCGAAAGTGGACGGATCGCCCGCGGCGGAGGCGGAGATGCTGTTTGGCATCATGGACGCCCCGCCCCCGAGCGAATCCAAACCCCTTACCGACCCACGTTTAGCGGACAAGACCAAGAAATAGGCGCTGCCTCCCGCGCGGCGGCGGGGGAAAGTGCGGCGGAGATTGACCATGTACACAGGTACACGTGAATCGCAGACGACGGTGGCTGCGGAAACCAGCGTCTCCGGGATAGGCCTCCACACGGGCTGTCTTTCTACACTTACGTTTAAGCCCGCGCCACCTGACACGGGGATTGTTTTTCGGCGCGTGGATTTGGCCGGTGCGCCGATCATTCCGGCCACCCTCGATCACGTGCTCAATACGTCGCTCCGCACGGCGATTGGCGTCGGAACCGCGGAAGTCAACACGGTCGAGCATGTCCTGGCCGCGTTGGTAGGGTTGGGCATCGATAATGCCCTCGTGGAGGTTGACGCTCCCGAGACGCCCGGCGCCGACGGCAGCGCGTTGCCGTTCGTGAAGGCCTTGCGCAAGGCCGGTCTTACGGAGCAGGACCGTCCCCGGCGCTACTACGAGATTCTCGATCCGGTGCGCCATCGTCACGAAGACGCCCTTATGACCATTGAGCCTTCCGACGGATTCCGAATCAGCATGACGATCAGTTTCGATCATCCCGCGATTGGCACTCAGCTTGCCTCATTCGCGATTACTCCAGAAGTATTTGAACGCGAGATCGCCCCCGCGCGCACGTTCGGTTTCCTGTGCCACATGCGCTCACTCATGAGCCAGGGCATCATCCAGGGCGTGAGTCTCGAGAACTCGGTCGTGATTGGCGACGAAGGCGTGCTAAATGACGACCTGCGTTTCCCCGATGAGTTTGTGCGTCACAAGATTCTCGACTTGATGGGCGACCTCTATCTATTGGGGCGTCCCCTGCGCGGTCATGTGACCGCCGCCAAGACCGGCCACGCTTCGCACGTTGCTTTCTCACGGCGTCTGCGCCAGCAGGCGGCGCGTTTGCCCAGGTTGGCGCGTCCCGCGAAGGCGATTGCGGTGCGCTAGGCCAAGCTCAAGGGGGGGCGATGAGCGAAGACACCATTTTTGGCAAGATAGTTCGGGGCGAAATCCCGTCCGTTCCGGTCTACTCCGACGACGACTTCTACGCCTTTCGCGACATCAACCCCGGCGCCCCCACTCATGTCCTCGTCGTGCCGCGCAAGCCGATTCCGCGCGTGGTTGATGCGACCGATGACGATGCCCTGATGCTGGGCAAGCTCATTCTCGTCGCGAACAAGGTGGCCGTGCAGGAAGGCCTAACCGAGAACGGGTTCCGCTACGTCATCAACTGCGGCGAATGGGGCGGCCAGACCGTGTATCACCTTCACCTTCACATCCTCGGCGGGCGCCCCATGGCCTGGCCTCCCGGTTGACCTTCCTTCACGAACAAGGAGCCTTCGCGTGCCCACCCCAAACACCGCCACCCAACTGTGCGCCGTTATCGGCAACCCGATTGAGCATTCCCTGTCCCCGGCCATGCACAACGCCGGGTACGCCGCGCTGGGCCTGAACTGGGTCTACCTTGCGTTCAAAGTGGAAGACCTCAAGGGGTGTATGGCGGGCATGCGTGCGCTGCCAAATTTCCGTGGCATGAGCGTGACCGTGCCCCACAAGATCGCGGTGATGGAATACCTCGACGAGATCGATCCCATGGCCCTGCATGTGGGCTCCGTGAACACGGTCAGTCACGAGAACGGCCGACTCATCGGCTCCACCACCGACGGCCCCGGGGCGCTGCGCGCATTTTCCGATGCCGGCGTTTCCATGGATGGCAAGAAAGTACTGTTTATCGGCAGCGGCGGCGCGGTGCGCGCGGTGTCATTCGCAGTGGCAGAGATGACCAAAGCCACGCAGATCACCATCCTGGGCGAGATTCCCGACCAAGTCGCCGGTTTGGTGACAGATCTCCAAGAAAAGGCGCATGCACCCGCCATCGGCGGCGACGCAAAGAGCGATCTCGAAACCGCGATGGCCACGCACGACATCATTCTGCATGGCACCCCCGTGGGGATGCACCCGCATGTCGACGGCACCTGCGTGCCCAAGGCGTTTTTCCGTCCCGGCCAGGTCGTCTTCGATATGGTCTACCGTCCGCAGAAGACTCGTCTGCTGCGCGAGGCGGAAGAGGCCGGCTGCACGATCCTGTTTGGCATCCACATGCTGATCAATCAGGCCGTGTTGCAGTTTGAGCGCTGGACCGGCCAGCCCGCGCCGATGCAGGCCATGCACGACGCGGCCATGGCGGGACTGCGAGAGGACTAAACCGTGAATCTCGTGCTTATTGGTTATCGCGGCACCGGCAAGTCGCATCTCGCTTCGTTGTTGGCAAAACGCCTTGGCTTGCGCGCGCTCAGCACCGACGCCGAAATCGTGCGCCGCGCGGGGTGTAGCATTCCGGCGTTTGTCGCGGCCCACGGTTGGGACAAATTTCGCGATCTCGAATCGGAAGTTGTGCGCGATGCCGCGGCGCAGGATGGCCTGGTGCTCGACACCGGCGGCGGGGCGATTCTGCGCGACGCGAACGTCGCCGCGCTGCGTTCTACAGGGGTATTGTTCTGGTTAACGGCGTCTGTGGATGAAATCGTATCGCGGATCGGCTCCGACAACAACCGGCCTTCCCTGACCGGCGCCAAGAGTTTTACCGACGAAGTGGCCGAAGTGTTGGCCGTTCGCGAGCCCCTCTACGCCGCCGCGGCGCACTACACCCTGGCCACCGAAGGGCGCAGTCCCGAGGCCTGCGCGGACGAGATCGCCGCTGAATTTGAGCGCCTTCGCGCTGGTTGAGCGGTGCGTTTTTTCAAAAGATTGCGGAGGGGGCACTGCGGTGCTACACTGACGCCCAGATAGTGTATTTGCCCTTGCGGCACCGATGGGATGGACTGCCGCGGGGGCGAGTTTTCCAAAGGACGGCGGGAACGATGTTACTGACCAAATTTATCCCCAAGAATTGTATTGTTCCGACCCTCGAATCAACCACAAAGGCCGACGCCTTAAAAGAGTTGACGCACCTGCTCTTCGACAAGAAAAAGATGAAGGGCGTGGGGCCGGCGCTCGACCAGATCATTGCGCGCGAGGTTACGGAGAGCACGGGGATTGGCCGAGGCATCGCCGTTCCCCATGCGCGCGTGACGGGCATGCGTTCGCTGGCCTGCGCGGTGGGCCGTTCGCCGGAAGGGCTCGATTTCCTCGCGGTGGACCGCAAGCCGGTCCATCTCGTGTTTCTGATCTGCTATCCCCCCACGGAACAGACGACCTATCTCAATTTCGTGGCCACGGTGGCGCGTCTCCTGAGCGATCCCGCGCGTCTGCAGAAAATGCTCAAGGCGGGCACGGCCGACGAAATGTTCGACATTCTCGAGACAGACTCGCAGCAATTTCTCGAGAAACCCGAGAAGAAGGGCGAAGCCCTCAAGGCCGATCCGGACCTCGGCAAAGTGATGGACGCGCACGCCGACCTCATTTTGTTGGCGCGGCTGCAACTCTGCCAGGAAATGCTGACATCGGCCAAGACCGGTAAATCAGAGATCAAACAGCGCATCGATACGATCCGTTCGTTGGTCGCTCCGAAAATCTTGGCCCATTATGACCGGTTGATGAAGAGCCGTCCGCCTGCGCTGGTTTCGGTCGAAGGCGACACCTGCCAAGGGTGTTTCATGCGGCTGCCCTCGAAATTTGTCCAGGAAGTGCGTCAAGACCCGGATCATATCCATACCTGCTCGAACTGCAGCCGCTACATCTACGTGGTATAGTGGATTTCAGAGTCGTCCGCGCCGGAACTCCCGGCGCGGCGGTTTTGTAATGGGACCGCCGGGATCGCATCTCGGCCGAAGGGGAGGAGGGTCCTCTTATGTTGTCGAGCAGTCAACAGCAGATGCTTGTGCGCAACTGTCAGCTCTTCAAAGGACTCGATCCCAACGACGTCGCCAAGATCTTCGCGCACGGCAGCACCGTGAACATGTCCAAAGGCCAGGTGATCTTTTACCAGGGCACGACCGGGAATACCATGTACGTTGTTCTGGGCGGCAAGGTTAACCTCTACGACGGCCGCAAGGTCGCCGTGGCGCTCGGCCCGGGCGACACCTTCGGCGAGATGGCCCTCATCAGCAATGAGCCCCGCAGCCTCAGCGCGGCCGCCGCGGAAGACTGTCTGCTGTTCATGATGACCGAGACCTTTTTCCAGCGACTTATGACCAAGCGCGTCGCGATTCAGATTCTGCTCAACCTCGTGGGTACGCTCAGCCAGCGGTTGCGCGACACCAACGCCCGCCTGGCCAAGGTGAAAAGCCAGCTTGCCGAGCAGGAAGCGCCCCAGAACGACGCGGAGCCTGCTGAATAGAGGGTCGCCTTCCATCGTCGCCAATTTTCCCGGCGACGGACCACGCATGCGGTATTTTCGGATCTATGCGCTCGGATTGGATCAGAAAATATCATTAATCGCATATTTTTAAAAAATAGACCGTAAATTATAAGTCCCGGTTTGACAGTGGGTTGAAGCCAGGATACAATAAATTCAGGTCTTGGCGCTGCAAAAATATTGGGAACGTTAAAGTTACGTCGTTCATTGGCCGATAAAAAGAACGGATTTCCGTCTGGAGCGGAAGCATAGTTTGTGAGCTGGAGGCGGCGGCCATGTCTGGAAGCTTTTCAGTAGGCGGACTCGTTAGCGGGCTGGATTCGAATACCCTCATCGCTCAGCTTATGCAGATTGAGCGGCAGCCCGTGACGCGGATGCAGCAGCGCGTCTCGGCGCTGACGACGCAGCGCACGACGATGAACGAACTGCGCACGCAACTTCAGACTCTCCGCAATGTAGCCTACGATTTCAAACTGAAGAGCACCTTCTCCAAGTTTTCCGCCACCTCCAGCGACACCGACGTCGCCACCGCCAGCGCCTCACTGGGCAGTCCGGTGTCCGGCGCGTACACGATTGACGTGACCCGTCTCGCGAGCGCGACGGTGGTGCGCGGGGCCGGCGCCATCGGTGCTCCGATTAATCCTGACGCGACCTTGGCCTCCACGGGGATGGTGAATACGGTGAGCGCGGGCACGTTCTCGGTGAACGGCGTGCAGTTCACCGTCGATCCCGCGACGCAGAGCCTGAACCAGGTGTTGTCGGCGATTAATTCGAGCGCCGCAGGCGTGACCGCAACATACGATTCCGCGCGCGATCGCGTGGTGTTTACGAACTCCACCCCCGGCAGCACGAACTTCATCAATTTCGGCGTGACGGGGGACACCAGCAATTTCCTCGAAGCAATCAACGTTCGCACCGCCACGCAGTCCACCAACACCAGCGGGACCACGGAAGTCGTGGGGACGCGGAACCTGGGCGCAGCCAACGTCGGCGCGACGCTGAACACGGTTTCGTTTTCAGGCGGCGCCATGACGAGCGGGACATTCTCGATCAACGGCGTGGCGTTTACGGTGGATACCGCGGCGGATTCGCTGTCCGATGTCCTCGGGCGGATCAATTCCTCGGACGCCCAAGTGACCGCGACCTATGACTCCGCGTCCGATACCGTGCGCATCGCCTCGAAGACGTTGGGCAGCCGTACAGTGAATTTCAGCGCTGGAACGAGTAATTTCATCTCGCTCATGAAGCTCGACACCGCGACGCAGGTGGTGGGGCAGGACGCGCAGTTTACGGTGAACGGCGGCGATGTGCAGACCCGTAACTCGAACGAAGTCACCGATGCGATCGCGGACGTTACGCTGAATTTCAAGAGCTTGGGCACGACGACGGTGACGGTCGGGGCCGACGACTCGGGTGTGATTGACTCGGTCAAGGCGTTCTTGGACAGCGTCAACGCGACGTTGACGCGACTGCGGGAACTGACCTCGAACGACGGGGATTTCTCCGGCGATGCGTTGCTGAGTGAAATCGACTCCACGATCAAGACGACGGTGCTGGGGCTGGTTTCCGGAATCGGCGGAAGCTACACGACGCTGGGCGACATCGGCATCTCGACGGGCGAGACGTTCGATTCCAAGGCCGTGACGCAGTATTCGCTGGATGAAACAAAGTTCAAAGAAGCCTTGGCCAAAGACCGCGGGAACGTGACGAATCTGTTCACGAATTCGGGCGGCACCGGCGTGGGCGATGTCCTCAAGACGTATCTCGAGACGATGACGGGGACCTCGGGGCCGCTCAATGAGCGCGTGAAGACCGGCGGCACCTATGACCGGATGTTGCAGGACTACAACGATCGCATCGAACAGATGGAGCGACGGCTGGAATTGAAGGAGACGCGGTTACGCCAGCAGTTTACGCGCCTTGAGACCATGTCGGCCAACTTTCAATCGCAGAGCGCGTCGCTTTCGCGCATCAGTAGCGGAAGTAGTGTATTCTAAAGAAGGAGGCGCCGATGACATATCCGTCCGCCGCACAATATAGCTCGGTCTATCGCCAAGTCGATGTCGAAACGGCGTCGCAAGGCAAATTGATCGTTATGCTGTTTGATGGCGCGATACAGCGCGCGCAGGAAGGGATGTACCAACTCGAGAAGGGACATCTCGAAGGCGTGCATAACAACCTGGTGCGTGCGCAAGAGATCCTCGCGGAACTTCGCGCGTCGCTCAATATGAAGGCGGGCGACATCGCGCGGAACCTGGACCGGATATACGAATATCTGCAACACCTGCTCATCAAGGGCAATTTGCGCAAAGAAGCCGAGCCCATCGAGGAATGTGTCGCCTATCTCAAGGATCTGCGCGATACCTGGGCCGAACTGTTCGATCGCATCGCGCGGGAGCAGAAACCCGCCGCGCCGCACCTTAATCAGCACGGCTCCGCGTTCATTAATATGCGCGGGTAAGTCTTGGGCGAATCCCAAAATCGTTTTCCGTCATCCGCTTGACTGGCTATGGGCGGAGGCGTAGACTCCCGCCCCATGCGCTCATCTCATCTTCGCCTCTGTATCGCCGCCTTTTTGTTGGACTGCGCCGTCGTGTCGGGCACTACGGCGCTGCCTTTCTACTTGTACGACCACCTGAACGAAGGACCGCTGGCTTCCGGCACCATCGGGGCCCTGCAGGCGGCGTGCTATGCGGGGACGTGTCTACTGTCCGCAGGGGTACTGCGCCGTTCCAAGCGGTTCCTGCCTTGGGCCCTTACGGGCGGCACGATTTTCACACTGTGTTACAGCATCGCGCCCTTGTTCCCCGCCACGTGGTTCGCCGCGGCCACGACGATAGGCTCCATGGTTGGCATGGCGCTGGTCTGGCCGGCGTTTCAGGCGTACGTGGGAAGCGAGCCCGCGTCGGGCCTTCGTCATCGGCGGATGGCGCTCTACAATTTCAGTTGGAGCGCAGGGCTGGCCGTGGGGGCGCTCCTGGGAGGGCCGCTCTACGACCTTCACTATCTCTTGCCCTTTGCCGCACTTTTCCTCATGGGCGTGACGGCAATAGGGCTTCTGTTGTCGCTGCCTCGCGAAGCCGAACATGCGCCTGCAGAGTCCAGCGAGGAATCGCGCCTAGCCGAGGGGGGACGCGCCCAGTCGATCCAGACCTATCTCTATGCCGCATGGGTGGCCAATTTTGTGGCATTTGGCGCGCTCAACGTCGTGCGCGCGGTGTTTCCCAAGCGCATTGATGAAGTCGTGGCTTCGGGCAGCTTGACGCTGTTCACAGCGCCCGTTCCGGCGGGCTGGCAGGCCGCCACAGTCTTCTCCGTGATGCCGTTTGTCCTGTGCCTGGTGTCGGCAGTCTTGATGCCCTGGTTTGGTCTACGCCGGTTCTGGCGCAATCGCTTCTGGCCAGTGGTATTGTCGCAAATCGCCACGGCGGGCTCGCTCTGGGTGCTGGGCACCACGCACAGCCTCGCGCTGATGGTGTTGAGCGCGATGGTGATTGGGGTCAACAGCGCGCTCTGCTTTATCGTGAGCCAACACTGGAGCATAGCCGATCCGGCGCTGAAGCATCGGCGCGCGGCGGTACACGAGGGGGCCAATGGCCTGGGCGGGTTCACGTGGGCATTGGGTTACGGGATCGCCGCGCAGGCGCTAGGTACCTCGTGGCCGTTCCAGGCGAGCATCGTGTGGGGCGTGGCGTTGGTCTTGCTGCAATTGGCGCTTATCGCGCGGGGCCGTCGTCTGGCGGCACAGCAACCGTCGGTTGCGGCAAGCGCCTCGGCATCCCTACAGGGTTGACGTATACTGTGTCCGCATGCCGGACACGTTGAGAGAGGTATTCTGTGGTTGATCCATTTTCCGCCGAATTCTACTCGCAGCACAGCGAATTGAGCGATCCAGGGCCTTACGCGGCGCATTTCGAGGATTTGCCTGATGCCCTCGGGCCGCTGTGCGAGGCGCTTCATGGCCTGCTCGTGCATGTATTCCATGCGCCAAAATATGGGTTTCAGGTGCCGCAAGAGCGCGTGCCGGAGATTCAGCTGTTGGGCGTACAGCATATTCTCGAGACTCTGCTGCGTCATGACGATCAGCCATTGACCGCGCCGAGGCCGCCGGAACGGCGACTCATCGCGAGTTGCCGCCACTACTCTCTGCTTCTCGTGTCGGTGCTGCGCAGCCGAGGGATTCCCGCGCGTATTCGTTGCGGTTTCGAGACGTACATCCACCGCAATCGCAACGGGGATCATTGGGTGTGCGAGATGTACGATGCGGGGCTCGGTCGGTGGCGGTTTGTGGACGCGGAACTCGACACTCTGCATCGCGAGGCATTCCGCATTTCGTTCGACCCGGTGGACCTAGGGCCGGAGCAGTTCATCCCCGCCGGAGCGGCGTGGCAGCGTTGTCGCCGCGGCACGTTGGATCCCCAGCGCTGCGGCCTGCTGAACGTCTGGGGCTGGTCCTACGTGCGCGCAAACGTCGTGCGCGACGTGCTGTGCCTGAACAAGGTTGAGCTCTTCCCGTGGGACGGCACGCCGCTTACCGCACTCACGGAGCTATCCCCTGAACAGGAGGCATTGGTCGAACACCTCGCGGAGTTGACCTACCCCGCTGTTCAGACAGAAGCTGTTCAGGCCGTATACCGCACGCATCCCGAGTTGCACCCGCTGCCGCTTGTGCCGTTCGGCGAATAAACGACGCGCTACACGTTAATCCGTCTCGATCACCACGACCGTGTCGATAGCGTCGGGAAGGGGAGAGGGGACGGTAAGCACCAACCCTTCCGCACCCGCCTCGACGGATACCGCGTCGCCGCCGTTCAGCAGAGTGCAACGTTTTGGGCACACTTTTTGGGTCTCGGGGAGGGTCAGCTTCTGCCCGGCTTCCGCATTGAGCAGATGAACGTAATGGCGCGACCCTTTCGAAGTCATGACGCCCCACGGCTGTGGTGGCATGGGGCCGCCGCGGGTCTCGTAAATCGCTTCGCCGTACGCGTCCATGAGTTTGCCGATCTGTTCGAGCCGCTCCACGAAGTCTTCCTGAATCGAGCCGTCAGGGCGCGGACCGATGTTGAGCAGGAAATTCGCGTTATGGCCCGCGGCGCGCACGAGTTCATCGAACAGCGTCTCGACGCTCTTCGGCTCTGTTTCTCCGGAGTGGTAGCCCCACGAAACGCCGATAGTGTCGCAGGTTTCCAGCGGCAACGCGCCGATGACGGCGTCCGCGCTGAATCCAGTCGTGTTGCCACCCGGCAAGTCTTTCTCAAACATCTGGAAGTCTTCACCGGGATACGGCGCGACGTGGTGGTTGTCGCCAATGAGCGCATGGGGCTGAAGGCGGTGGATTAGAGAATAGGTCTGCTCCAAGCGCCAATCACTCTGCGTTTTGTGCGGGTCGGCGTTTTTTTGGCCCATGTTCTTGTACTGTTGGTCCCACCAGCCGTCGAACCAAATACCCGCGATATGGCCGTAATCCCCGCCGAGCAGTTCGGCAAGTTGCGCGTCCATATAGTCGAGATACTTCGAGAAGTCGCCTTGCGGCGCACGGCCGGTGTGGTGGCCCGTGGCGCCCCAGGGGTAGTACTCGGGGTGATGCCAATCGAGGTGGCTGTGGTAAAAGAACAGCGGCATGTCCTGGCGTTTGCAGGCATCGGTCAACATCTTGAGCACGTCTTTGCCGTAGGGCGTCTTGCGCACGATGTTGTAGTCGCTTACTTTCGAGTCCCACATCGCGAACCCGTCGTGGTGCTTGCTGGTGATCGTGATGTAGCGCATCCCCGCGCGTTTGGCCAAGGCCACCCACGCGTCCGGATCGTACTTGACGGGGTTGAACTGCGCGGGAAGTTTCTCGTATTCAGCGACGGGAATCTTCTCAACTTCCATGACCCATTCGCCGCGGCCGATCACCGAGTACACGCCCCAATGGATGAATAGACCGAACTTGGCATCCTGAAACCACTGCCGGGCACGGAGATTGGATTCGCTGGGGATATATTCTTTCATGACGCACGCTTTCCCTTGGTTAGAGTCGTTACGATATTTCGATTGGGTTGGAGTACAGGAGACCGCGCCGGCGCAGAGCAGCAAGACTATCCAGCGCGCCGCCTTTCGCATCGCTATTCCTTTTCAGGAAGGATCAGCCGCCGTAGTTTACCGAGAAACCCCGGTTTGCCCTTTGCCAACGCTACGCGCACCGCCCCTGGGTCCAGGGGAATGTGCGGCGGGTTGCCCGACACCCGCACCAATACCACGGTAATATTATCCGAACCGCCGTGATCCAGCGCTTTGCCCACCAGCATGCGGGCGGCGCCCTGCAAACTCGGCAGCGCGAGACACTCGGCAATTTGCACGTCATCGACTTGGTTTGACAGGCCGTCGGAGCAGATAAGCAAGGTGTCGCCACGTCGAATGGCTACCGAGAACAGATCGGGTCGAACCGAGCCCTTGGTGCCGACGGCGCGCGTAATGAGATTTTTGAGCGAGTGGGTACGGGCTTCCTCTTCGGATAGATAGCCGTTGCGGACCTGCTCGGCGACTAGGGAGTGGTCGTCGGTGATCTGCCAGATCTGGCCCTCGTTGCGGGAGAGATAGACTCGGCTGTCGCCCACCTGCGCCACGTAGGCGTGATCGCCCAGGATCAGCGCCGCGGAAACGGTCGTTCCCATGCCGGTGAACTCGGGGTGGTTTTCCGCCTCGTCGAAAACGCGCCGGTTGGCGATATCGACCGCAGCGCGCAGACGCCGAACGGGGCCAGCGGCGTTGTCTTGGTAATACTGAGCGAACAGGGCATCGAGTGCGAGTTTGCTGGCGAATCCCCCGCCGCTCACGCCGCCCATACCGTCGGCCACGGCAAACAAGAAGCCGAATTCGTGGGATTGCTCGGCCGTTTCCGGCGCATACAAAGCCGCACGGTCCTCATTGTATGTCCGTTTTTTGCCGATATCGGAGAGGATGTACCCCTGAAGGTACGCCCCTTCCCATGCATACTCGACATTGCCGCCGTCGTCCGGGCCGCTCAATGTCGCCGAAAATTGAGTCATTGACTTCGTAATCCCCGCAGTCCCCCCTCGGGGGATTCACTATCCCGGGCTGGTAGACCAACCCCAAGAGCGGCGTGCATTCTAGACGGGCAGCGGCGCGGTTTCAACTTAGGTTGAGCTAGCAAAGCTAGTACCCCAATGTCCGGCATCGTGTGCACCGCCGCGAATCGTGTGCGTGCTGTTTGCCTACAGCCAACGTTCAAGCCACTCGTCGGCCTTTTCCATGACACTCGCGGGCATGGCGTGGCCGTTCGCGTGAATCGCGCATTGGAGCGCGTCCTCAGCGCCAAGGAGTTTGTAGACATGCCGCGCCGCCTTAACCGCTTTCTCGCTGCTCTTGGCGTTGGGCACTTCGGGATCGTTCGAAGCCGCCAGCACCAGCGTGGGGCTCGGGGCGGCCAAGGCAAGCACGTGCTCCCAATCGAACGGGAACTTGCCTTCTTTGATAGCCTTGCGAAGCGCGGGAATGAGCGGAAACTCGTCGTCCGTTGCCCAGCGTTGCGGTTCTTTGTCGTCGGCGAAGCGGGCAAAACCGCAACTCGCGACGCAGGTCGTGACGCGCTCGTCGAACGCAGCCAGCAACAGCGCGTTGACGGCGCCCAGACCGTGGCCGATGACGCCAATGCGGGCCGCATCAACGCGGCGCATGTCGCACAGGACATCCACCGCGCACATGTGGTCGGCCAGCATCTTGCCCAGCAGCGAGCCCTTGGGATTGTCTTTGTAAAACGCGGTTGCGTTGCAGGCTTTTGTTCCGTGGCTGACGCGCTCGCCCATGCACACGCAGTCGGGCACCATGGTGACGTAGCCCAGTTCGGCGTACCGTGCCGCGAACGCGAGTTTTGCGTCGCCATCCAGGCCGGCGGGCTCATCTTTGCCGTACGGCGCGCGCTGATGGCAGCACACAATGGCGGGCAACTCTTCTTTGCCGTCAGGAACAAACACCCACGCGGAGATTCGTTCCCATTCGTCGACAAAGTAATTGATGCGGCGGCGCACATACCCATGCCGCTGCACCTCGTCGGCCGTCTTCACCTGGATATCGACACGCTCGCGCGGCAAGGCACCCAAGACCCCGAGAACGGCCTTCTCGATCTCGCCTCGCGTCGTTGGCCAATCGGCCAGACTCTTTAGCTTCGACAAATCGGTCATTGCGCACCCGCCCCTCTTCCATTCGCCTGCGCACTACGCCCGGACACGCCCCCTCCCAAGTGGCCTAGTCATATTAGCGTGGGGTTCGCGCAAGGGTCAACTTCCAGCGCGCTTTTTTTTGTCCCCGTCCCGCATCCATTTTCAGGGCGGCATTGACGAAAAGCGCCGTCAAGACGTATGCTGGGAAAGCGTAACGGCCCGTGAGTGTTTGCCGAATCGAGGGGACTGAATCAGGGGGAGCCAACTCGCATGTCCAATTCACCCGACACGATCCGTATCCCTCTGGATGAGTTGATGGCCTGTCTTTCCGAAACGCTGGATATGGCGAGCCCGGAACTCGTGAATCACCATGTCCAGGTCGCTTATATCAGCCATTGCGTGGGAGTGGAGGTCGGGCTCGAAAAAAGCCAACTGCAACAGCTCGTGATGGCGGCGTATCTCCACGATATCGGCGCATTTTCCCTTCAGACCCGGCAGAGTCTCCTGGCTTTTGAAGACACGGACGCACATCACCACGCGAGGGTCGGTTACCAATTGCTGACGACATTCCCGCCGTTTGAGCGCGCGGCGCGCCTCATTCGCTTCCACCATGTGCCGTGGGCCGGGGGAGAGGGCGTCTACTGGGAAGGCGATTCGGTGCCGCTCGACAGTCACATCCTGCACCTGGCCGATCGCGCGGCGGTGCTGTTGCGTCCACATACCCCGGCCCTGCACCAGGCTTCCATGGTGTGCGAGCGCATCTCCGAACAGTCGGGAACGATGTTCATGCCCGATCTGGTCAACGCGTTCTTGCGCGCGTCGGCCTCGGAAGTTTTCTGGTTTGACCTGATCTCGAGCGGGTTGCCGGGGCTCATGCGCCGGCGTGTGCATCTGCCGACTCTGGACCTTGGCATGGATGGATTGCTTCTGCTCGCCGATCTTTTCCGGCGCATCATCGATTTTCGGAGCCCGTTCACGGCCACGCACTGCAGCGGTGTGGCTGCGAGCGCGGGGGTATTGGCGCGGTATGCGGCGTTTTCCGAGCGCGACCGCGCGCTCATGCTGGCCGCCGCCTATCTGCACGATCTGGGCAAACTCGCCGTGCCGACCGAAATCATCGAGAAACCCGGTCGGCTCTCGCCGGAGGAATTCGAGATCATGCAATCGCACGTCTACCACACGTTTCGGGTGCTTGAGCCCATTGCCGGACTGGAAGAAGTGCGGCGCTGGGGTAGCTATCACCAGGAACGCCTCGATGGCTCGGGATATCCCTTCCGGCTCAAGGGGGACTCACTGCCTGCGGGGGCGCGCCTTCTAGCCGTAGCGGATATTTTCACCGCACTGACGGAAAACCGTCCCTACCGGGAAGGAATGCCTGCAAAGGAAGCCGTAAACGCCCTGCAACGCATGGCGAAGGCCGGCCAGGTCGATCGAGAATATGTCGCGCTCGTGGTGGAGCACTTCGAGGAGTTGGACCACGCCCGTCAAGACGCGCAAGACGCGTCAACGCGAGAGTATACGTCGTTTCAGGAGTTGGTGGGGAACTGACTCTGACTACTTGAGCAATCCGTTCGAGTACAACAAAAAGAACACAAGCCCCGCGATGGCCAGGGCGAGAATGAGGCCCTTCATCAGTCCTCGGCCCGGCGTATATCCGGCGTAGTCGTCTTCCTCTTCCCCATCGGCCTCATCTTCGGCGTGTTCGTCCGATTCCTGCGCCAAGGCCGCCCGCTCCTCGTCCGTCATCTCGTGCCAAGACTGTTCAATAATCTGCTGGGCGTCGTGGACGCAGTCCTCGGGCACCTGAAGCTCAATGGCCAAGGGGGACGCCATGGGCAGCGAGGAGGTGTAGTACTCGTTCTGCAGGAAGACGGGGATGTCCTCAGACTCGAGCAAGGCTCGATAGAAGTGCGCCTCGGTCGGGTCCTTAAACGACATCAAGGTCACTAGTTTGTGCGCCATGTCGATATCCTTGTGCTGAGAAACGCGATGGGACCGGCCGCAAGACCGGTCCCATCGGAATCCGCTAATCGCGCCGCCTATTCGCCGCCGCTCACGCCGGCTTCGTTCAGCTTGGCGATCATGTCCACCATCGGCACAAAGAGCGCCAACGCAAGCATAATCACCACGACGCCGATGATAATCGTCACCAACGGCTGAAGGGCTTCGCCCAGTGCGCCGACGGCGATGTTCACTTCTTCTTCGTGCGTGTCGGCCAACTGCTCGGCGATGTCGTCGAGCGAGCCGGACTCTTCGCCGGTCACCAACATGTCCGTGACGAGCGGCGGCACAACGTCCGAGGCGTCACGCAGAGGCGCTTCCATACCGAGACCCTGCTCGACGCTGTTGCGCACGTTCTGCACGGTATGCGCCATGGCCTGGTTGTGCACGGCGCTGCGCACGAGGTCGAGCGTGACCATCATGGACAACCCGCTGCGCAGCAGCAGCGACAAGGAACGGGTGAACTCGGCCACGGCGTAGTTGCGCAGGATCGGGCCGATGACCGGGATGCGCAGTTTCCAGCGGTCGACACGCAAACGCGCCAACGGACCGCGCACCCAAATCTTGTAGACAACCAGTAGCGCGATGAGGAGCGCAATCATCAACCACCACCAGGAGCCGATGAAGTTGGTCGTGGCGATGAACATCTGGCTGTAGCGCGGCAAGGTGACGTCGAGCTTGTTGAACAGTTGTTCGAACTGCGGCACCACCACCTTGGCGATCAGCAGGATCACGCCGAAGCAGGCCAGCAAGAGCACGACGGGGTAGATCATCGCCGCCTGCACGCGTTTGCGGAGCAGGTCGCGATGTTCGCGGTAGGAGACCAGGCGCTTCAGTACCGTGACCAACGTACCGCTGGCCTCACTGGCTTTCACCAAGTTGACAAAAACGGGGCTGAAATACCGGGGATGGCGCTCGAACGCCTGCCACAACGGGTTGCCCGCTTCCACAAACTGGGTGATGTCGCTCACCAACCCGCGCACACTGGCGCGATGACTTCGCGCAGCGATGGCGTGCAGCGATTTCAGGATAGGCGTGCCCGCTTCGAGCATCATGATCAGTTGGCGTAAGAACGCGGTGACTTCACGCCCGCGTGCGGCGCCTACCCCCATGAAACTGCTTGCCGGCCGCGCGGACATGGACGGCGACGCCGCCGAGACATCCTCGGCGCCACCGAGGGTCTGCACGGTGCTCTTCTTGCTGGTCCGCCGGACCCGCTTGATCCGCTCACTCGGCTCGTCGGCGTTGCTGGCCATAATCCTCGTTCCTCCCTTTGCTTGGCCCGGGCGCTCTTGCGCGAAACCGGCGGTTACGAGTTCGACGCCGGGGGCTCTCCCTCAAACCAATAGCGTACGTCATAGGTCCCATTGTCGCGAAACAAGACCACCGCCTCGAGACGGTCCTGCGGACCGGCATTGGGACGCGTCTTGTCTTGCACAACGGCCTCGACCACAATCCGGAAACATGTCGACTTCAACGCCAACGCCGGGGGCAGCGCGTCGGGGGTTGTGGGATCGGGCGCGACGTTGAATGACGCCGGCTGAACCCCCGTAGCCACCACCAGATCGTTGAGTGATGTAAACGGACGTTTTTCCGCCGCGGCGCGCGCCGCATCGAGCGGGATATTCAACACCGCCGCCAGCACGTCCGGCGCGGCGCTGTTGATGTTAATGAAGCGCACTGGGTTCGCAGGATCCTCGACCGTATAAACGGTCACAAAATCCCGATTGATCTTCTTGAGCACATCCAGACTGACCAACTTGCGCGAAGCAAGGTCGTCCAGGCTCGTCAGCCACCGTCCAGCGGGATTGGCGGGCTCCCCGGGCAGCGCGGGCAGGCTCGCGCGAATTGCGCGCGCCGTATTTCCATCCACGCCCAGCAGCGCTTCAAGCACTCGAGTCGGCGCGTGATTAAGGTTCACCTTCGCAGATTCGTCCACAATGCGCACCGTGACGTTCGAGGCGTAGCGCTCGCTCACGCTCACGCCTTGCGGGACGGTTCTGTCGGTGCCGTACACGGGCAGCGTCAACGCCAAACTCGCGGGAACCGGCGTCTGGCCTTGTGCATCGGCAACGGCCTTCTGGATTGTGCCCACCGCCGCCTCGAATCCGCCCAATGCGGCCATCCGCGCCTGGGTTTGACCAAGGACGACTTCGGCGCGGTCGCGATCGAGCAGCGCATAGGTGACATAGGCCGCTCCCAGCATCGACAACACCACCAACAGCCCCAGCGCGGTCAACAGCGCCGCACCCTGGTTGCCGCGGCGTGTCCCCATTCCATGCTTCATGATCGGCCCCCTATCCATTCACCGGTACCCGGAACACCGCGACGCGAGTCACCGCGTCGATCGGCCGACCGGGCAAGGATACCGTCACACTCACGCGGACCATGGCGGGCAATCGCGTCTCACGCCATTCCGGCTGCCAGTCCGACTGACCGCCCCGCGGCAAGAACTCGACGCGGAGCTGGGTCACGTCTTCCGCAATCTTCGTGGCGGGGTCCGTCGCGCCGGGACCGCTCAGCGCGCCTTGGTAACGGTTCAGTACGGGGCTGCCGCCTTTCCGTTCCACTGCGTAGCGCACCGTGCCGCTCTGCATCTGGCTAGCATCCGCCAACGGGACCTGCACCGGCACCACCAATTCGTCGTTGGCCGCGCCTTCGGCTTCGCCCCGTGCGCCGCGCAACGGAGAGCCGGACAGCGCAGGCGACAACACCGCACTCATGTCCTTGCGGATCTGGTCGAGCGCGTAGACGGCGCGCTGATCAAGTTCGGCGCGCGTCCGGACAATGCTCCAATCCGTCCACATACGGCTGAAAATGGCCATGCCTATCGTGGTTACTACGCCCGCGATGGCAATTACGACAATCAACTCGATGAGGCTGAACCCTGAACGCCGCGTTCGCATGTTCACGAAAGCCCCTCCACCGCGGCCCGCGGCAGCGCCGAGGTCAATGCGACCCGGTGCGTGCGCCCTGCCCGTGTCCAGTCCACCACCACCGTCACTTCGGTATGCGCCGACGTCGCCGAGGGAACCCGCGCAAAGGCGCTCCAAGTGAATCCCTTATATACATTGTTTTCGCGCATGAACTCGGGAGAGCCCTCTTTCAACGTCGCAGGGGCGATCCCGACGGGCTGCGGCTTCTCGTCTTTGGCCTCCGGCGCAAGAACGGGGATTTCTTTACCCACCTCGCCGCCGGTTTTCCAAACGTAGTTTTTCGGCATGGCCACGATCTCGCTCAGCTTGGCCTCGGCTAAGGTTGCCGCGATGGATTCGTCGCGCGCCAGGAGTATCGCTGAATGGCTCGAAAAGAACAGTGTGATGATGATGGTTGCCGCAATTCCCACCACGGCCAACGCGACGATCACTTCGATGAGAGTAAAGCCCGCCCGCTCGTTGCGCCGGACTCCGTGTGAGTGCACGCGTAATGAGTTCACGCAGTCGCTCCCTTACGTTGGCCTCCGTCGAGACACTCCATCGGCCACTGTTGCATCGGCTGCCGCTGCGCCAGAGTGGCTATCCCCTCAACACCCCCCGAGAGCCCATCGACTTGCCACGGTCCGCGGAACTGGGCTCTCTGCGTCTGGGGAATATCCCCTCCGCCTCCGGCGGGTAATCTTTTACACCACCGAACGAATCGCGTCTTTCGCGCTTTCCGCCCCATATCCTACCGGGAGTCCGGGGCGTTGTCAACTGCTTTTCCAGAAGCGTTTGCCGCTTCTTTCTGGACGGCTCTAACCCCTGACGGGGATTTCCCCAATCCCTCCCACAGATGCTTTCCCTGCTAGTGCTCAAGAAAAAGGTTCGTCGGAGGGGCATTAAAGCTTTTTCGAGCGACTGCCGATACATTTCACGGAGCCCAGAAGAATCTGGCAGCCCAGCCGATGCAAGGATTGCAGAGGTTAACGTTCAAGGAGGAACATCGCTATGGGTCTGCGTATCAACACCAATGTGGCCGCGCTAAATGCTAGCCGTGTGCTGCGCCGGTCCACCCTCTCTCTCAACAAGACCCTCGAACGTCTCTCCAGCGGTCTGCGCATCAACCGGGCCGCGGACGACGCCGCGGGTCTGGCCATTGCCGAAGCGTTTCGTTCTGTCGTGCGCGGTTCGGCGGTGGCGCAACGCAACGCGCAAGACGGCATCAGCCTCGTGCAGACGGCGGAAGGCGCGTTGAGCGAAACGACCAACATCCTTCAGCGCATGCGCGAGTTGGCCGTGCAGGCGTCAAACGGCACGCAGAGCAGCACCAACCGCTTGTCGCTCAACAGCGAAGTGGTCCAACTGCTCGAGCAGATCGACGACATCGCCCTCGACACCGAGTTCAACGGCCTGTTTGTCCTGAGCGCGCCGCAGACCGTGACACTCCAAGCCGGTGTGCAGGCGGGGCAGACATTGTTACTGAACCTGACCGGCGCGAAGACCAATGACATCGGGGTGAACGGCATCTCGATCTCGTCCTTCAATTCGGCACAGTCCGCTATCTCCACCATCGATGCCGCGCTCAAGAGCGTGTCTTCGTTGCGGAGCTCGCTGGGCGCGATCCAGAACCGGTTGGAGTTCACGATCAGCGTGCTGGCGATTCAGGAAGAGAACTCGTCGTACTCGGAGAGCGCGATTCGCGACGCCGATATGGCGCGCGAGACCATCGACTTCACGCGCAACCAGATTCTGGTCAGTGCGGGCACCTCGGTCTTGGCCCAGGCCAACGTCGTACCGCAGACCGCCTTGCAACTCCTCGGCAGCTAGGTCCTCGGGTGGGGTTAGCCCCCTCGATTGCACCGTCGCACCGGCCCGCAGCCCGCCTGCGGGCCGGAACTATTTCGGGGAGAAAGCGATTGTTCTTATTCTTGCTGCGACAATCGCTCAAACGCGTAGACGGAAGGGTCGGTGGTCAGGGGAACTTCCGTGACGCGTACGGGGTAGTCTGAAGCAGCCCACTGCGCGCCACGACGGTATTCCACACTACCGTCCAACCAGAGTACATTGCCCCCGTCCGGATGATTTTTGTGAGGCGGAAGCAATTCGGAACGATTCGTGTCACCGGGCACGAAATAGATGTCCCACGCGACCGGCAAGCGCGGGATGGCCTCCTCGGGGGGCGGCAAAACAATCGGAGCCGCCGTGTATGCGCCAAGGTAATCGTAACTCCCTCGCAGCCCCACACGCCCCAGTGCGGTGTCGAAGCCAATTCTCCCTTCGGACTCTGCGAACTTCTCCGCTTCTTTCTCGTTCTCATTCGTCCGCGGGTCTGAAGGGCAAACGAATTGGCTTCGAGTCAATCCGTATTCGGCGATCAACGCCACGAGCCCGTCGGCGTTACCATTTCCGCCGTTCCAGGGGAGTTGCCCCCGGTTTTCCGCCGCGTACAGATGAAGCGCCATCCCTATCTGCATCAGATTGGCGGAACAGGACGAGCGCCGCGCGCTTTCGCGTGCGCGCGCCAAGGTGGGCAGTAGGATCGCCGCGAGAACGCCAATAATCGCGATCGTGCTGAGAAGTTCGATCAGCGTGAAACCCCGACGGCTCATGGTTCTGCCTCCCGCCAGTCGGTCACGCGCGGGCCATCTCCCGATGAGGCAATGCGTGCGGCCAACGTCACCCGCGATAGCACTTGGCCGTCTGAACGATATTCGCCCGTGGCCACGACTTCCAGCATGTCACCTTCCTTAGGCGCAGGCGAAAGGCTAAATGAACCTTCACCTAACGTCACCGTCGTGTTCTGCACGGAATTCCCCGCGCGGAGCTGCGCGACGGCGTAGTCGATCCCGGCTTCCGCAAGGTTGCGCGCCACGAGGCGACGTTCGTGGGCGCGGGCGGTGTCGTAACTGCGCAACACAGCCGAACCCAGTCCCGCCGCGAGTGCCCCAATTACCGCCATAATCACTATCGCCAGCACAAGCGCGAACCCCTGGCTCGACGAAGTTGTTCTCATGGCAGTACCCCCCGTTCGGGCGCCCGAAACGCCGCCGTGACCCGGCGGGGTTCCTCGGCGCGCTGGCCCCGGCCGGGACGCTGAGGCAGATACGTGAGCGTCGCCGAACGCGATGTGGCGGTAATCTCCACGGTCTTCAGCGGCAGCGGTTCACGAGACGTCTTGTGGAGCAACAACCCCTGCGGTGTCTCCGTGAAATGGGCGAAGGTCAGCGCGGGCGCGGCCTCTCCGGGCTCCAGGTTTCCAATCACCAGATAGCGGTGCTCGCCTTGCGCCGCGAGCCCCATGTCGAGAACGACGGATTGCGCGTTCGTGCGGTACGGCCCGAGCACCGCGCGCACGCCCTTGGCCTCGCGTACGGCGTTGCGGAAGTTGTCGTCCAGTGCGCTGGCCATGCTGACGCGATCCACAGCGTTTTGGCCTGCTGCGGCCAGTCGCGACGTCTGCACATACAGCGTCAGGCTCAGCGACAACAGCACGGTGAAAGAAGCCGCATAGAGAATCATTTCAAGAAGCGATGTGCCGGCGTTTCGACGCATTAGGACGCACCTCGCGCCGCCGCGATACACGTCGTCAGGGTCTTGGTGATACGGCGGCCGTTGTCGCCCGTCCAGGTAAGTTCGGCGGTCACACTCCAGAGCCTCGGCACGCCGTCGAACGGCTGAATCGTCACCTGTCCTTGCGCTTCGGGCAACGTTTCCGGGATAGCGATCGTAAACGGCTGTTGACCGGATATCGCGCCGCGTTCGCCTGCACGCACCAACTCGATTTCATTCTCAAGGGTGGACAGAGCGGTTTCGCTCTGCGCGGCGTGGCGGATTTTTGAGTGATAGTGCAGGACCATCTGCGCGCCGCCGAGCACGGCCGCGCCAAAGACGCCAAGCGCCACAACCATCTCGATGAGCAGGTATCCGCGCCGCCGCATCATCCACGTGCCTCCTTCGTGCTGGGTGGGAGCACGCGCACGATCTCGTCCAGCGACGTAACGCCTGAGGCCGCACGCTGCAACGCGGCCGCGTGAAGCGGCGTCATGCCCGCCGCAAGGGCCTCCGCCTGTATCTGTCGCGTCGGCATGCGGCGCAGGACGGCATCGCCGACGCCGTCGGTAACCGCGAGCGCTTCTCCCACGGCAATCCGGCCCCAATAGCCTATCCCGCGACATTCCGCACACCCTACGGCCTGCCGCCACGTACCTGGGGCGTTGTCTATGTCATATGCCTCGAGCAAAGCCCGAGACGGCGCGGTCTCCGTGGCGCAGTGTGGACAAAGCCGCCGCAATAGCCGCTGGGCAAGCACGCCCGTGATGGATGATGCCGCCAGAAACGGCTCGATACCCATGTCGAGCAATCGCGCGAACACCCCGGCGGCGACGCCGGAGTGAATCGTGCTGATGACCAGGTGCCCGGTCAGGCCAGCTTGCACGGCAAGCGAGGCGGTCTCGGCGTCGCGAATCTCGCCGACCATGATCACCTCGGGGTCTTGACGCAACGCCGCGCGCAGGGCGCTCTCGAAAGTGAACCCGGCGGCAGGGTTGATTTGAGTCTGGGCGGTGCGCGGCAAGCGGTACTCCACGGGGTCTTCAAGCGTGACCATGTTGACAGTGTTTCCGCGCTGGCGCTGGATTTCTTGGAGAAGGGCGTAGATCGTCGTCGTCTTGCCGCTCGAACTAGGCCCCGTGAGCAGCAACGTACCTTGTGGGCGCGCCACCAGCTCACGCAGGCGCGCCGTCACGGCGGCATCAAACCCCAGTTCGGCGAGCACAGGCGGCTGCGCGGAACCGCCCAGAAGGCGCAGGACTAGTTTCTCGCCGTTTATGGTGGGAAACGCCGCCACGCGCACAGCCTGTGCGCATGGCGTCGCGCCAGCCTCGATGCGTCCGTCCTGCGGCGTGTCGCGCTGATAGACCACCATGCGCGCGAGCACTTTGCAGCGGGTAACGAGGCGGTCGTGGTGATGTTTTGGGTAGCAGAGCACGTCGTGCAGCAGACCGTCGAGCCGCCAGCGGACAACGACGCGGTCTTCCCAAGGTTCCAGGTGCAGATCCGACGCGTGGTGCGCCGCTGCCTGCGCCAATAGCGTATCCAGGGCCAAGCACGCGCCCTGTTCGCCTCGCTCGAACTCCTCGAGCACCTGGGCTTCGACCGCACGGAACGGCATCGGCGCAGGCTCGCGCCCGCCGTCTTCCCGATCGATAATCCGCAGTGCAGGCATTGGGTCGGTCTCCTCTCCTACATCGAATTCAGCAACGCATCCGTGAACGCCACAAGGGTTGTGAACAACCACATCGAGAATTGCAGCACGAGAAACCCCATCGCGATCACGCACGCAGGAAACACAAGTTCGTTCAACAGCAGTATCCCGTTGTGAAACCGGTCGAACGCAATGCGCCCCTCTTGTTCGAGGCTCTCGGGCAACAGTCCGCTGGCGTCGCCCATTGAGGCAAGTGCGCGGAACCCGGGCGAGAATGCGGATTCCCCCTGGATCGCGTGCGCAAACGGCTGCCCCAGCCCGACCGCCGCACGAACACGCCCTAGGGCCGCACGCAACGCGGGGCGCACGTCGAGCGCAACGGCTTGATCCAAGACCTCTGTTAACGGTACGCCTGAAGCAAGCAGGGGATGCATGAACTGCGCGGTCAGGGCCATGTCGCGCGCCTGCAAGATTCCACGAAGTCCAGGCACATGCGATGCCGCGTTGCGCACACGCCGCCGCCCGTTTTGAGACAGAAAGAGAGGGAATACCATGGCCGCCGGGATCAGCGCCAGCCAAACCGCCGTTGGCAGGCCAGCGTACGTCACTTTACAGAACGTCGTCACAAAGTCATGCGTGGCGGGCATCGCAACCGAGGCGTCGAAATCCTTGAGCACCGCGTCGAGTTGGGGCGAAAAGGAGCGAGAAATGTACCACCCCACCAAGAGCAGAACCGCATAAACAGCCAACACAAACCTTGCGGAACTGCGCACCGCCATCGCCACGCGTTCCTCGCGCTGAAGATCGCCGCGAAGTTGATCGAGGGTCTGCTCCAGATTGCCTGCCTGCTCCGCGGCGGCCACGCGCGCAACGTACTGCGCCGGGAAAAAGAGCGGGCGGCGCTTGAGCGCCTCATGAAGGTGGAATCCCGATTCGATATCGTCCGCCAAGGCAAGCAGCAAGACATAAAAAGGATGATTTTTCGTCTCGCTCGCGGCGAGACGAAGTCCCGTGGTCAACGGCGCGTTACGGCACACAATGGATTGGAAAAGAACCGTGATCTCGATGAGATACCGGCGGCGCTTGCGGCCATTGAACGGAAACGGACCGCGCCATGTATCCGCCGGTACGGAAAAGCGCTGGCCCCGGCGAAAGAACAGCGCCAGGTCCAGTGAGAGAAAACGGTGCATTTTACTCGGCTTCATGGACATTTCATCCGCAACCTAAATATCGTCCACCCGGATTCCGTAGAGCGGCAGCAGCACCAGCAGCCAGGTGGCGACGACGATCCCGCCCACGGCCAGCACGGCGATCGGCCCCGACGCGGTCACGAGGGCTCTATCCATCGACGCGACGCGCTGTTCGAGGGTGTCCGCCGCGTGCAGCAGCGCCTCGGGTATGTCGCCACGTTCCTCCGCACCGGCCAAGAACCAGCCGCTGATGTGGTCGAAATAGCCTGTGGCGGCCAGAGATTCGGATAGCGAGTATCCCGCGCTGACCCGGCCTGCCGCCTGGAGCGCGGCGCTCTCGATATCGGGATTTCCGCCCGCCGCGCCGGCGAGTTCCATCGCGTCGACAAGGGGAACGCCGCTGGACGTGAGCAAGCCCAGCGCGCGAACGAAACGGGCCTGGGCCGATAGGCGCAGGTATTTTCCAAAGAACGGCTGCACCCGGAACAGCGCGTAGAAAAGTTGCCGCCACCCCAGCACTTTCCACGCGACAAAGGCCAGCCCCGCCGCAATGGCTATTCCCGCGCCGAACCACGGCCAGCCTATCTGGGTCAGCGAGACAAAGAAGAACGCGAGCCGCGACACGATGCCGTTTCGGCCCGCGCCATTCTCCAGTAGGGAGATCTGGGGTAATACGGACGCGATAAGAAAAAACTGCACCACCAGCGCCGCCAAGGTCACCACGCCGGGATACGCCAGCGCCGCCAACATTTGGCCGCGCAATGACGAGACGCGCCGGGCATGTTCCATCAGCAGCACGAGCACGCCGGTGAGGTTGCCCGTCCGCTCGCCCGCGCGCACCATGCTGGAAAACAGCGGCGGAAAGACATGAGGCGTATTGGCGTCGAGGGCCGACCCCAGCGAGGAGCCCGCCTCGACGCGCTCGCGCAGATTATTGACCGCGCCGCGTAGGCGGCGGCTGCTCACGTCGCGCGCGAGCCCTTCCAAGCTCATGGGCAAGGGGAGTCCGCTACGCGCCACCGCAAGCAGGTGCGCACTGAGCAAATGCAGATCGTCCCAGTTCAACGCCCCTTTGAGCCGCTGATATCCGGTTACCTTCACCACCGGCTCGATCGCGTTTACCTGATACCCTTGTTCCTCGAGGGTCTTGACCGCCATCGCCGCAGTCGCGGCTTCGAGGCGGCCGTCGGCGGAAGTCCCACTCGGGTCGACTGCGCGGTAGAAGAACAAAGGCATCTGCGAAACTCCTCCTGAAGGGGAAAGGGAACGCTGTTCAGGAGTTTAATGCGCGCGCGAGGGAAAAGCGATCAGCGAGAGAAAGACGAAGGTTTGCTTTGGGAGATGTTGCACAGGCGGATCGAGAACTGTTTTTCGAAGTCTCGGCGCATTTCGAGCGGCATGTGGGTCTGTCCGGAAGCGAGGACGGGCTGCGCCGCCGCGCCCCGAAGGTCGGCGCTATCGAACGGGGCGTGCCGCACGTCGCCCACCGGCTCCGCGGCAAGGCCCAATCCCAACACGAGCAGCGCCAACAGCGCCGCGCGCTGGAGCACGAGCCTGAACGAAAACGCAGGCATGGGCAACATGGTCCGTTTGGTCCGACTAAGTTCCGCCATTGCCTGGCGCAAGCGCGCAAACTGGTAACGCGGCGACGGATGCTCGAGCAGACCGCGAACGTGTGCGTACGTCGCTCGAAGCGTTGACAGTTCCTCGCGGCAATCGGCGCAGCGCTCGAGATGAAACTCCACCTCGAGCCGATCGGCCAGTCGCAGGTCGCCGTCCGCATAACGGACGAGCCTTGTCTCCATTCGACTACAGTCCATAGTGCTCTAATCTCTCATGGCCAGGAGTACGTCTCCCAGCAGCTCGCGCAATTTGCGCACCGCCAACAGCTTCCTCGAACGCACCGTGTTCACGGGGCATTGCATCACCTTGGCGATGTCTTCGAGCGGCAACCCATCCACCACGCGCAGCACGAAGGCCATTTTCTGGTCTTCCGGCAACTCGTTCATCGCCTGGTCCAGCAGCGCGCTCAGTTCGCCGCGTTCCGCCGAAAACTGCGGAGAGCCTCCCTTGTTCTGTTCGGCCTCCGCATACCACCCCGCCTGCACCGTCTGGTCGCGTTGTGCGCGCTTGGCCTCGCGGCAGCGCTCGAACCATACCATCCGCGCAAACGTGAAAAGATAGGCAGGAAACGACCCGGTGGCCGCGTATCGCTTGCGCAGTTTCCATACCCGCAAGAACGTTTCGTGGCACAGATCCTCCGCTAGCGCCGGGTTGCGTCCCATCGCGCAGAAGAAATTCTGCAACTTACGGTAGTAGCGTTGGTACAGCGCCTCAAACGCATCCGCGCTGTCGCCCTGCGCCGCCAACATCAGCTCAATGTCCGACCGGATTCCTTCGCAGCGATCGACCCCAGCCATGGTCACCCCCTGTCGTATACTAATGAGCCGTCGACCCCCAATCGATCAAACTCAGCCCGCGTAGGACGCAAACTCACGCATTGAGGATATATCAACCCACGGAATGCGTCAATAGAAAAATTGCGTACGTTGTTGGTTTTTTCAATCACCACCTGAAAGAAATTTCCAGTCCGCTCGACGCTGTCGATCCGCGATTTTGCTTTTCGTGGCCAGTTTTCTTAGCTTGTTCCCTAGTGGGAGGTTGCCTGTGGAACGACCAAGAAATCACTCTCTGTTTTCTGCGTGCTGGGGACCCAGTTCGTCGTTGGCGCGGCTGGGAATTGCCGCTGTGATCTTGCTCGTCGCCGGAGGACTTACAGCAAGCTTCGTCGTGCGCGCGACGTCGGCCCCAAGTGCCACGGTCGCTGTCGCCGAGAATACATCGGCGACCGACGACGAACGGCAGCTCAGTGCAAGCGAACAACAGGCCGCGGCAGAAGAAGGCGAGTATCAGCAAGAAACCCGGCGGCAGAAAAGACATACGCTTCGCTGGATTTTCAGATCGCTACGGCAATTCCTCAGGCTTCTAGACTAGCGCGTAGCGGGAGCTCGGCGACCGTTCCTGCGCCTATCCCTTCCACATTTCCAGCAGCCGCTGGAACGCGGTGGGGTGAGTCTGATAGAGCCCGGCGGCGATCCGTCCGGTGTAGAGCAGGAACCCGCCGATGAGCCACGTGCCCAGCAGGAATAATCCAAGAGTGCGAAGGCGATTAGCGGCCGACACGCTTTTCAAGCTCCTTGAGTTGACTCGCGAGAAGGGCCACCTCTTGAGTCAGCGCGCGAGTGCGTTCGGTCTGGCGGGAAATGATGATCGAGAAACTGAGCACAATCCCGAGCAAGAAGGCGAACGACAGCGCGAAGAGCAGCGTGACGTACTGAAAATGCAGGAGGCGCGCGGTCCACACGATGAGGCTGGGGAAAATGCCGAATATGAGTCCCGTACACGCGACCGCGAGCCAGAGCAGAGCATAGCGCTCTTTGAGCATGCCGCGGCGAACGACCTCAAGCACGAGAATGAGCAGCAACACGCTGACGCCCAGTAATGCGAAGCGGTGCACAGACTCGAGGGTGACGAGCGGCCCGTTATTCATGGTGCGAAGTCTCCGGCGCTTTGGCGAACTTGCGGAAGAGATCGAGCACGATGGCAAGTGCGACCTTGACGATATAGTACGCGGCGCGGTGAGGGGTAATCGAGGTAACCCCGCCTTGGCGCTCATGCATCTCGACGGGAATCTCCGCGGCGGTGAGTCCGGCGCGGTAGAGTATAACCAGCGCCTCGGGCTCGGGGTAGTCCTCGGGGTAATGACGGGCGAAGAGCGAGAACGCCGCGCGGTTGGCCGCGCGAAAACCGCTGGTGGTGTCGGTGATGCCGCCGCCCATCACCGCGTCGACCAACCGCGACAACAGCGATTTGCCCACACGCCGCGAAAAACTGGGCTGGTAGCGCGTGTCGGCAACGTAGCGCGAACCGATGGCGAGATCGGCGCGGCCTTGCTCGACAAACTCCACCAAGCGAGGAATGTCCGTCACCGGGTGCTGGCCATCGGCGTCGCACTGCACGGCGATGTCGTAACCATGACGCAGGGCATATTTGAAACCGGTCTGCATCGCCCCGCCGATCCCGAGGTTGATCGGCAACGATACCAGTTTCACGCCCGGCACGGATTCCGCCACGCGCGCGGTATTGTCGAGCGAACCGTCGTCGACCACCAGGGTGTCGTACTGCGGCAAGGTCTCGCGCAGATGCTGCAGGACTGCGCCGAGCGCGGCCTCTTCGTTGTACGCCGGAACGATCACCAACACGCGGCTCATGGGCGTGTCTCCTTGCGGCGCACACCGAAGTGCCAGAAGCCGTCGATCATGCCCAGCCCGCGTGCGATGTCGCGCAGGAAACAGAGGTCGCCAAACATCAGGAACCGCGAATTGCCGGTACGGCTCGCCATGCGGAACGCCATCGGCACGCGAAGCGCGGCATAGACCAATGCGCACGCCGCCCACACACAAATCGCTACTTTCAGCATCGGCATCGGCACCCAAAGCGACGCGGCGATGAGCTTAAGGAAACCCGCTATGAGCAGTAGCGCAAGTCCCGGCGCGATCAGATCGACGGTCCCCGCGTAACGGTCTCCGCGGCCCGCGCGATGGGGATGCTTGCAGTAGAGCTTTACGCGCCAAAACCCGTGCGCGTACTGGGTGCGCAGGTAGGGCCAGAGCCGGGTAGGATGGTAATGGTGGACACGGGCCTCCGGCGCGAAGCGGAGCACGCCCCCCGCTTGCGTCAGCCGGTACGCCAAATCGTTGTCTTCGCCCGATGCCACGCGAAACGCCTCGTCGAATCCACCCACGGCGTCGAATGCCGCCTTGCGGTACGCTACGTTAAACGAACCGAGAAAGTCCACCTCTTCGCCGAAGCGCTCGTGCCGCATGAGGATCTCTTCGTGCACCATCCGCGCAAGCAACGCATCGCTGTTGGCGATGCCGTAAGTCCCCCCCACGCCCACGACCCGTTCGTCCACAGCGGCCGCCATCAGGCGTACGATCCAGTCCGGCTCAGGCACGCAGTCGCTGTCCGTAAACGCCACCCACTCGCCCGTGGCCAGCCGCGCACCATGGTTCCGCGCCGCGGCAGGCCCCTGATTGGCCTGGTGCACGTAGCGGACCCGCGGAAACTCTTGGACAATGCCCGCGCTGTTGTCGGTCGAGCCATCGTCGACGGCGATGATCTCAAGATCGCGGTAGGTCTGCGCACAGCACGCCGTCAGGCATTCGCGCAGCGTACGCTCCGCGTTGTATACCGGTACGACGATTGACACCAACATTACTGCTCCTTGTGCGCCGCCAGACGTGCTACCGCCTCGCGTACGGCCCCAATCAACGCGCCCCGCGCCGGGCGATAGCCTTCGTGCGCGGCAGGCGGCTCGGCGCACAGACGCGGCAACTCCGTGACGTCAAGCACCATACGCCCCCACCCCCGGCGCTCAACGGCTTCGGCGAGGTCGAGCTGATGATCGGTCATGTGTTCACGATACCGCATCAGGCGCGGAACCACCACGAGCGGCCGCCGCACCTCCAGCGCGTCGATCACCGACCCGATGCCGCCGTGACATACGATGAGCCGCGCCTCGCGCTGCAGCGCCAACGCCTCCTCGCGTGGTTTGAAGTCAAAATACTCGGCGTGTTCGGGAAAGGCCTTACCCATGCCAATTTGGATCACGACGCGCTCGCCGGTATCCCGGGCAATCTCATCCATTTTGCAGATCAACCGCGGGAAATCCATGAACATCGTACCGACGGTGACGTAGATCATGGCGTCCAGCCCTCGGGGTGCTCTTCATCGACCAGGCTGCCGCGGAAGCGCGCGCGGGGCCCGTATGCGCTCAGCAGCTCCGGCCATTGCACATAGAATTCGTCGGCCAGCCAATACAGCACCCGGCCCGTTACCGAGGGATGCCGGACCTGCGCGCCGCACTCGATGTAGACGATGTAGGCGCGGCGCAGCAAGGCGTGAATCGCCACGGGGATCGCGATCTCCGCGCCGGTAGACACCACCATATCCGGACGTTCGACGCGAAAGATGCGCCACAAGCGCCAGAGATTGCACAGGAATTCAATGGGATTGCGCGCCATGTTGGGTACAAGGTAGGCATGGGGCAGGCGACGCGTGGTGTCGGCGTCGTAACAAAAGTAGAAAACGTCGTGGCCCTCGAAGGCCTCGCCTAGTTGCAGCATTTCCGTCAAATGCCCCCCGTGCGAACAGGTCAGGCAGATCTTGAGGCGCCGCCCGTCGGACATCAGTGCCCTCGCGCCGCGCCAGGCGGAATGCGTTGCACGAGACCTTTCACAATGCCCCAGGCATAGGGCCAGATGAAAACCCATCGTGCGGCCCACCGCGGCGCGGCCATGCGCAGGCTGCCGAATTTCACCGCGAGATACCCCAGGGTCAGTAGAAGCGGCGCCGCCGCCAGGCACGTGCCGACCATCGGCGCGAAAGGCAGCGTCAACACGCCCGCGAGCAGCATGGCGGCGATCACGGGGATCGCCAAGGTGTACCACCACAACCCGCCGCGATGCCGTGAGGCGCGCATCATCACCACGATATCACGCCCCATCATCACCGCCTTACGCCATAGGCCGCGTAGACGGGTCTCGTAGTTGTGTTGAGCCGCCGCGCCCTCCTCGAACCAAATCGTGTAGCCCGCGCCGCGTAGCGCCAACGAAACATACACGTCCTCCGCCGCGCTGTGCCCAGGCAGCCGCAGCCAGCCGCCGATCTGACGCAAGGCCTCCGTGCGGAAGTAACTATTGCCGCCGATAACACCGTCGGTCTCGCCGGTGCGGCGGGTTTCGACGAGAAACCACATGTGATGCAGCCACGCCGCGAAGTTGCGGCGGCCAATAGCGGGATGACGCCCAGTGCCGCCGCCGATGCGCGGGTCGCCATCAAGCACCTTCTTCGCCAGCGCCACCCACTCCGGCGCGAGAACACAGTCGGCGTCGGTGAACGCAAGATAGTCGGTATGGCAGGCGTCAAGCACGGCGTTGCGGGCTTCATACAACCCCGTGGTCTTGCTGGCGAGCACTCGAGCGCCGAACTGCGCCGCCACCGCCGCGGTTGGGTCCGACAAATCATCCAGCGCAACGATAATCTCGTCCGGCGGCACCGTCTGGTTGCGGATGCTCTCCAGACACGGCCCAATGATATGCTGCGCGTTGCGCGCGCACACCGCCAAAGTCAATGTGGCCATGTGGAACCTCCCCTGCTGAACGAAGTATAGCGGATCGATGTGGAAAGCACGAAAGCGTACTGCAATTCTTAGGAGAAGATTCCG
Organism: Candidatus Hydrogenedentales bacterium; assembly: GCA_041859045.1. Taxonomy (GTDB): domain Bacteria; phylum Hydrogenedentota; class Hydrogenedentia; order Hydrogenedentales; family SLHB01; genus JBHELB01. Next base: position 84,487 of record JBHELB010000030.1, read on the forward strand.
GCGGCGGCGATTAGGGCGGAGACTTTCTGCGCGCACACGGCGAGAATCGGCGCAAAGAGAATCGCGGGAAGCAGGTTGGCCATGCGAATGGTCTTGAGTTCGAGGAGGCCGAGGCCGATCCCTATGAGCAGGACCCCGCCTGTGGCCGACATCTCGACGACCCACGGCGTCGTTTCGGTCACGTTGCCCAGCGCCGAGCCCAGCAGCAGCGCGGCCACGGTAATTCCGCCTTGCACGACGAGAATGGTGCCGAGGGTGAGATAGACGCCTGGCCCCAGCGCGGCGGCGAAGACCATCGACGCGAAAAGGTCGAGCGAACTCTTGATCGCGAGGAGGCGGAAATCGCCCACGAGCCCGTCCTGAATGCTGCCGAGCACGGTCAGCGGCCCCACGCAGAATACGAGGCTAGTGGTCACGAATCCGCGCGATACACTCCATCCTTCCACCGCGCCCGTGTGCCCGCCGAGCTTCATCTCGGCCCAGCGCCCGAGACGCTCCATGCGAGCATCGAGGTCAAGCGCTTCGCCCGCGAGCGCGCCTAACAGCACCGCGCCAAGCGGAACGAGTATCTGTTGGGTGCGAATCGCCATGCTGATGGCGATGGCGATGGTGACGAGGCCGACACCGTCCATTAACGTCTCGCGAAAACGTGTGGGGATGCGTCGGCCGGCCAGAAGGCCAACGCTTGTGCCCAACGCGACCGTGCCGATGTTGATGAACGTTCCGGTGGCGATCATATGGAAATGTGCGGCTGGATCATCCGAGCAGTTTCCGGCCTTCGGAGGATTTGATGCCCGAGGTGACGCGTACAAACGCTTCTTCATCGCTGCACGCCGAAATAGCCTGCTCGCGGTCAACCACGCCCTTTTGGTACAGCTCGACGGCGTATTGATCAAAACTGCGCATCTCGCTGTCGACCTCAATGATATTGTGTAAGCGACCGATATCGCCTTCGAGAATCGCGTCGCGCACGATGGGCTTCCCGCCAATCAACAGTTCGACGCACGGCACACGGCCGCCCCCCTTCTTTTTTAGCAGTCGCTGACACGCCACGCCGCGCAGGCTGTACGCGAGCTCTTGGCGAATCAGATCGCGTTCGGCTTGCGGGAAATAGCTGATGACACGGTTTACCGTGTCCACGGCCGTCATCGTGTGCAGCGTGCTGAACACGAGGTGACCCGTTTCCGCCGCGCTGATGGCGGCGCGTATCGTCTCCATGTCGCGCATCTCGCCCACCAGAATCACGTCGGGGTCTTCGCGCAGCGCCCCGCGCAGGGCATTGGCGAAACTAAACGTATCGCGCCCGACCTGGCGCTGCGAGATGATGCTCTTCTTGTCGCGGTAGACAAATTCGATCGGGTCTTCCACGGTGATGATGTGCGCGTGCCGGGTGCTATTGATGTAATCGACGAGTGCGGCAAGCGTGGTCGATTTGCCGCTGCCGGTGATTCCGCATACCAGAAAGAGTCCGCGGTGGGCGTTTGCGATCTCGAGACATGCGGGCGGGATTGCAAGTTGTTCGAAGGGGATCGGCTCTTCTGGAATGAAACGGATCGCGAGGCACATCGCCCCGAGTTTGATGTAACCGCTGCACCGCAGGTAGCAGACGCCTGCCAAATGGTACTGAAAGCTGATCTCGCGTTCCGATTCGAGCCGCTCCACTTCGGCCTTGCCGCCGAGTTGAAACAACACCTCGCGCATGTCATCGGCACTAAGCGGCGGGGCATCCGTGGGAATGAGTTCTCCGTCGATACGCAAGTACGGCGGGGCGCCCGCGCGCAGATGAATGTCTGACGCCTTGCGTTGCTGCATTTCCTCGATGAGCTGGTTGATGTTGAAGTCGAAATGCCGATATCGATCGACGATCACTTCCCAGGACCGCGACCGCAGCGTGCGCACGGCAAACTTCTCGACAAACGCATCGATAGGCAGAAGCTGCGGCGTCTGCCGCCATTCAAACCCGGGGAGGGTGAGTCCGCACGCGCCGTTTTCAAGGGTCACTTGATAGGGAATGTGCGTGGCGTCAAGCGCTTCTTTGAGGGACTCCGGCGCGGTACTTTCTTTGAGAGCAAAGTTGAAGTGAAGGTATTCAACCTTCTTGCCCATGTCGGATGACCGCGCGACAAACTCGCAGCCATTGGTCTTGAACCGCAGTTCCTCGGGTTGTCCGAGGTCCTTGAGCACGGCCGTCACGCCTGTTCGAAACACGTCAAACAGCGTGCTCTTCGAGTTTGTCCCGATTACCATCCGCACCCCCGCTGGTCCGTTGCGCCGAACGCCTGAGGCCACGAAAACGCATCTCTGGGCCGCAAAGACGCTACCACGGGCTGAAAGACGGAGTCAACGACGACAAAACCCCGGGGAAACCTCGTTAGAGCCCCCCGGGGTTGGTTTCGACGCACTCACCTTTGACGGCTAGTCTATCGCGGCGTCTCCGGTCTCGCCGGTGCGGATGCGGATGGCTTCCTCGACCGGCGACACGAAGATTTTTCCGTCGCCGATACTGCCCGTGCCTGCCGCACGAACGATCGCGTCCACCGCCTGCGTCACCAGTTCGTCGCGGACGACGAGGTCGAGTTTCACCTTGGGCAGGAATTCAATGACGTATTCCGCTCCGCGGTATACCTCTTTGTGCCCTTTCTGCCGCCCGAAGCCTTTCACCTCGGTGACGGTCAGCCCGCGCGCCCCGGCTTCGCCCAAGGCTTGTTTGACCTCGTCAAGCTTGAAGGGCTTGATAATGGCTTCAATCCTTTTCACGGGTAGTTCCTTTCTGTGCTCGGATAACTCCCTAGTCCTCTTACAGATTATAACCCCGCTCGTCGTGATCGGTAAGGTCCAGACCTTTCGTCTCGCCCGCGGACGTTACCCGCAACCCGATGAACCGATCAATCAACTTCAGCAGGATGTAGGACACGACGCCGGACCAGACAATCGTGATCGCGATTGCCAGAAGCTGCGACCCGAGCTGGCTGGAAATGCTGAGTCCGGCCTTAACGCCGCCCAGCGATTCCGCCGCGAAGATACCGGTCAGCAACGAGCCGATGAGCCCGCCGACACCGTGCACGCCGAAGGCATCCAAGCTATCGTCGTAGCCCAAGAGCCGCTTGAGACTCGTCGCGCAAAAGAAACAGGCCACGCCGGAGACGATACCGATGAAAAACGCCGCGCCCGGCCCGACAAAACCCGATGCCGGCGTGATCGTGGCGAGACCGGCCACCGCGCCGGTGATAATGCCCAGCACGCTCGGCTTGCCGTGCTTGATCCATTCCACGAACATCCACGCCATCGCCGCTGTGCCCGCGCTGATTTGCGTGACGAACATCGCCATGCCGGCGGTGCCGTTCGCGGCAAGCGCGCTGCCCGCGTTGAATCCGAACCAGCCCACCCACAGCATCCCCGCGCCCGTGACGGCCAGGGTGAGGTTATGCGGCGGCATGAGCGCGGTGGGGTAACCGTGGCGCTTGCCAATCACGAGGGCACACACAAGCGCCGCGATGCCCGCGCTGAGGTGCACCACGATGCCGCCCGCGAAATCGAGCGTGCCGCGGTCGGCCAGAAACGCCCCTTCGCCGCCCCAAATCATGTGCGCGATGGGGTTGTACACGATCACCGACCACAGCGCCATGAACACCAGCATCGCCGAGAACTTCATGCGCTCGGCGAACGCCCCCACGATCAGCGCCGGGGTAATGATCGCGAAGGTCAACTGATAGCAGAAGAATACCGACTGCGGAATCGTGAGCGTGCCGTAGGTCGAATCCGGCTTGATCTGATGACAGAAGAGGTTGTCCAGCGCGCCGACAAACGCATGCCAGTTCGTCGCCCCCTTCACCATGCCGGTCGGGCTGAACGTCATCGAGAACCCGAACAGAAACCACAGCACCGTGACCATGCAGGTAATCACGAAACACTGCATCAGCACGGACAGCACGTTCTTCGTGCGCACCAGGCCGCCGTAAAACAGCGCCAGGCCCGGGATCGTCATGAACAGCACCAGTGCCGTCGCCGTCAGCATCCACGCGGTGTCCGCCCCGTTGAACGGACTTTCCGCCTGCGCCCACGCCGCCGTCGGCCACGCCGCCGCTAGCCCGGCCAACACGCCCCATCCCTTTCGAGAAAACACACTCGCTCTCAACACCTTGCACCCCTCCAATCCAAATTGGTCGGCACAATAGCGGCGCCACCCGGCACGGTAAGCGCGCGGCCACTCGCCAACATTCCTGTACTTTGAGAAGGTACTTTCCTACAGATAGGTATGCCCGATGTTGCCCGTTCTGCCCTTGAGTCACCCACGGACCGCGAAAAGCCGCCCGGATGGCCTTTTCCCGTGCCTGCGGTCCAAAAGGAAGGGAGCAAGCCGTGTGCCGACAAAGGCGCGAGGAGATTCAGCGAAGGGGAAAGGGATTTGGGGAGATGGTGCCGGGAGCGAGACTCGAACTCGCAAGCCTGATTAAAGGCACTAGGTCCTTAGCCTAGCGTGTATGCCATTCCACCATCCCGGCAACCAGGCGCAGAGTGTAGCAAAAGATGAAGCGCCCCTGCAACTCGATGTTTCCTGCGTTATTGCCGCGTTTTCCCAGGGGTGTTCTCTTTTTGTGCAAGCGGAGGCGCTTCGGGCATACTGCGCCGTATCTCGAACTAGGTGGACACTTCCGTCCACGGCCCCGTGAACCAAGAGCGTGGGGGAGCTGTATCGTGAGATCGTTGGTGGGATTGGCCATCACGGCATGGGCCGCCGTCGCGGCTTCAGAGGATGTGAGAAGCATGCAAGTCCATTTTGAGAACGCATTAGGCACAATCGCTTTGGTTGAAACCCCTGTCGCGCAGTTCACCGTGCCCGACATCGCGGGAAGTGCCCCAAAAGTCGCCTGTAGCCCTCTCGAACGCGCCCCTGAATGGACGCGCGTGCGCGTCACGTGGGAATTAACCGAACGGGTGACGGTTAGTGAAGCGGTCGTGCCGTTCAATCTGTCCATGAACCCCGATTTTTGGTGGGCGCCTCACCTCGCGCCCGAAGAGGGGTTCTGCATCGCGCAGCACGTTTTCCGGTCCCCGGCGTTGATCGCGCAGGACGGTCCAACGACCCTGGTTCTCGTCCCGGATCTCGACATCTGCGGCCAAAACGAGGCCGCGCCGTGGTTTATGGATCTCGATGCGCCAAACAAACGATTCGCGATCGGATTCTCCAATACCGACGTGCCGCTCCACGTGCTTTACAAGAAGGCTCCCGGCATGAGGCTTGGTCCGGGAAAAATCGAGTTAGGCTTTTTTGTAACGGCGTACAAGGATACTGATAGTCCGCGCAATCCGTGGGGGAAAGTGACGGAACTCTTGTGGGATCGCTACGCACGTCCGCTCTACGCGAAAGGCGAGCCCGGCACGGTCCCCATGGATCGCTACGTGGACCACACCTACCGCTGGGCGCTGGATTCATGGCGCGACGCCGTGTGGCAGGAGTTTGAGATAGACGGCAAGAAAGTGGGCGGTCCCGCGTTCATCGTAAACGTCACGCAGTCGCCGAACTACAAGAAACCGTTCCGGCAACGCGAGTTTCTGTCTCTCTGGAATCAGGCCTGGTTCTCGACCTTGCGCGCGGGGACAGGTATGTATCGTTACGGCCGCAAGACGGAAGACCACGCGCTCATCGAGCGCGCCAAGCAGACATTGGAGTTCACGCTCGCCGCGCCCGAGAAGGACGGCATCTTCTACACCGTCTACGGCGCGCCGAACCATCAAGTCACCGTCGACGGTGTCGAAGTGACGCGCTCCCTGGGATGGGACCACGCCAAGTGGACCAACTCGGATCGCTGTCCGCTTAACTTCGGCGTGACACCGGACTGGTTCCACATTCTCGACAACTCCTGGACAAGCCTCCTGTTGTTACGTTGGTATGAGGACGTCGAGAAAGATGAACGTATCCTGCGCTTTGTGACGCGCTATGCGGACAAACTGCTGACCTTGCAGGATGCCGACGGGTTCTTTCCCGGCTGGCTCCATCCCGAGACGCTCGAGAAGGCGTCGGTCATGAACCAAACGCCCGAGACGAGCATGAGCGTGACGTTCCTGCTCAAACTGGCCGAGATTACCGGCGAAGCAAAATACAAGAAGGCTGCGCTCAAGGCGATGGACGCGCTTCTCGTCGAGGTGGTTCCCCAAGGGCGCTGGGAAGATTTCGAAACCTACTGGTCCTGCAGTGGTTGGGGGAACGAGACGTATGTAGGCAAGAAGATCGCGCGCAATGCGATGTACAAACAGTGCAACTTAAGCACGTTCTGGACCGCTGAGGCTTTGCTCGAGACCTACCGCGCCACCAAGAACGACGTCTATCTTAGGTGGGGGCGTCGCACGCTGGATGAACTCGCCATGACCCAACAGGTATGGCAACCGCCGTATATCTACATTCCCGCCCTGGGCGGCTTCGGCGTGATGAACGTGGACGGCGAATGGAATGATTCGCGGCAATGTCTGTTCGCACCGCTGTTCATGGAGTATTACAAGGAAACGGGCGACGCCCAGCTCTTCGAACGCGGCGTGGCGGCGCTCAAATCGGCGTTCGTGATGATGTATTGTCCGGAGAACCCGAGTCAGAAGGCGCTCTGGGAAAAGGTGTGGCCTTTCCTCGGCCGGGAAGACTACGGGTTCATGATGGAAAACTACGGACACGGCGGTCGCGTTTCGAAAGAGGGCGAAGGCGTGGGCGAGTTCACCATCTTTACGTGGGGCAACGGCGCCGCGTCGGAGGCGCGCGCCAACGTGTACGACCGCTTTGGCGATGTTTACATTGATCTTTCGCGCAACCAAGGATTCGGGATCGACTCCATTGCGGTTACGCGCGAGGGCGACCACTTTATTCTGCAAGACCTGACCAATACCCCGCGCGATATCCGCGTCGTGTATAGCGACGGCGCAAAGAAGAGGTTGCGGCTCGAGAAGAAGGCGGTGTTGTAGTACGTTGGCAGGAGAAGATTCCACTGCACACAAAGAGATAGAACTTTTCTCTCAGTACCGATATTTTCCTTGCTTGTGCGACAGAAAGGGACGTAATTATGCTTTACCGACGATTGGGGCAAAACGGCCCCGAGGTTTCCGTGGTGGCGTTTGGCGCGTGGCAGATCGGCGATCCCACGTACTGGGGCGCGGACGCGGCGGCCGATGCGGAAGGCGCGTTGGCGGCGGCGTTGGATGCGGGCGTGAACCTGTTTGACACGGCCGAGATGTATGCGGCGGGCGAGGCGGAACGCGTGCTGGGACAATTGCTGGGCGCGCGGCGCTCGAAAGTGCTCATTGCGAGCAAGGTCAAACCCGACAATTGCGTTCCGGGAGGGCTTCGCGCGGCGTGCGAGGGAAGTCTTCAGCGGTTGGGCACGGACGTGATCGATTTGTATCAAATTCATTGGCCGTTTCGACAGATGCCGTTTGAGGACGCCTATGCGGAACTCGCGGCATTGCGCGATGAAGGGAAGATTCGCTACATCGGTGTGTCTAATTTCGGCCCGACGGATCTTGACGCATGGTTTGCCAAGGGCGAATGCGTATCCGATCAAGTTGCGTATAGTCTTGTGTTTCGCGCGATTGAACACGAGATCGTTCCCGCTTGTACACGGCGCGGCGTGGGCGTCATGGCGTATATGCCGCTGCTGCAAGGGCTCGTGTCGTGCCGTTGGGCCAGTGCGGACGAGATGCCCGAGAATCGGCGTCGCACGCGACACTTCTCTTCGGAACGATCGGCCACGCGCCACGGCGAGGCCGGGTGCGAGGAGTTGACGTTCAAGACGTTGGCCGAGTTGAAGGCGCTGGCCGCGGAGATTGGGGTGGTTCCCGCGGCGCTGGCGTTGGCGTGGGTGATCGCCCAACCGGGCGTGAGCACGGCGCTCCTCGGCGCGCGCAACGCGGCGCAATTGGCCGCGAACCTGGAGGCGGTGGACCTGTTGCCGTTGTCGGCCGAGCTTGACGCACGGCTCGAGGCGCTGTCGCGTCCGCTCAAGGACCGCCTCGGCGCGAACGCCGATCTCTGGTTTAGCGCGGAGAACTCGCGCATTAAGTGACGGGGAAGGGAAGAGACGTGATGGAATCGCGCCACGGCCACTTAGGGCGGACCTGCGCGCTTGGTGCGGTTCTGATCCTTGCCGTGGGGCTGCGGGTGACCGGCCTTGCCAATGAAAGCCCGTGGGGAGACGAAGCCGTCACGCTGACGCCGCTTGCAGCCCCTTCGTTTGCGGAGTTCTATGCCGAATCAGCCAATATTTCTCCCATGTATCCCGTGTATTACGTGTTCGAGTACCTCTGGGCGCGGTGTTTCGGCGCCGAGGCGCACACGATCCGCGGACTCTCCGTCTTGTTTGGAGTGCTCACCATCCCCGTGGTTTGGATGACGGGCCGTCGATTGTTTGGGGACCGCGCGGCGCTGGTGGCCGCTCTCTTTGTCGCCCTGAGCCCGATGCACATTCGGTTTAGTCAGGAAATCCGGTTTTACGCGTTGAGTTGGTTCCTCGTCGCGGTGTCAAGCTACTGTTTCGTTCGGCTGTGGCACACTCCACGGTCCCGGCGCTGGAGACTTTTCTATGCAGCAACGAGTTTCATGCTCCTATTTACCCACCCTCTGAACGCACTGGTGTTGCCCGCCCACGCGCTGGCGCTGTTGCTGGATTCCGAACGTCGCCGCTATGTGTCGGGATGGGTGCTATTCCACGCACCGCTCTTCCTCGCGTTTGGTGTGTGGAGCGTGTTCGCGCTTGAGGGATTCGATGAAAGCCGCGCATGGATCGCTTCGCGGCTGCTTCAGGAATGCGGTACGGCCCTAAGTTGGTACGCGGGCACCGGCGCGTTCGTTGCGCGAATCCATGTCCCCGGAATGGTTGAGACGGCAATGAAACTAGGGATAGTGGCGGGCGCTGCCGTCGCCGCCGGATGGACGTTCTGGAAAGGCGCGCGCGGCAATGCGGCGGCGCGATTCGTGGCGCTGTGGGCAGTGCTTCCCCCGGTACTAATGTTGATCGTGTCTTGGATGGTAATACCGTGTTTTGTGGCGCGTTACGCGGGGTACGCCTCGCTGGGCGTCGCCTTAATGTTTGGCGCCCTATTTCATGATGCGCCTACGGGGCGGGGTAGAAAGGCGCTTGCGCTGCTTTTGGCCTGTCTGTTCGCCGGGCAGGCGCTTCTGCTGCATCTGTCGCGTCCGCTCCGAACGGACTGGCGCGCGGCCGCCGCCGCGATTCAAGTTGCGTCGCCGTCCCCTCGGGTCTTCGTGAACAACGCGCCTGCTCAGTTTGCGTTTGCGTACGCACTGGGCAACTCACGTGTTATGCCCTTGTTGATGAAAGATGCCCCCTCGCTTACGAGATATCTGACCGAAGTAGATGCGCCGGCAGTGGTTTGTATCGATCCGGAGGCCAATGATCTCGGGCCTGACGTGTCCGCTGCGCTGGAGACGTTGGGGCGATCCTATCGAGTAGAGCAGTTTCCAGGACGCACCAAACCGCTTTCCCTGTACTTCGTGTCGCCGCCTGCGCATCACGCTGCACAGTAGCGGGGGCTAGCGCTTGCTGGGGAGTCCGTCGAGCAAGGTTTGTGCTTCCTGCAAACGTTCGGTGGAGACGTCATCGCGGGCCAGCAGTGCGAGCAAGTGTGCGCGAGCCTCATCCAAGCGGCGCGCGGCAATGAAAATACGCGCCAGGGCCAGTCGTCCGTAGTGAAAATTTGGATTGGCCTCGATGGTCTCTTCCATCGCGCGTATGGCCGGGCGCAATTGGCCTTCACGCAGCAGAATGTCCGCGAGATGCATCGCGATGCCTTCCTGCTCCGGACTTAGCGTATGGGCGCGCTCGAGGTGTGCGATCGCGCCCGCGAGATTGCCTTCGCTCTCACATGCGACCGCCGCGTCGTGCAGCGCGTTCACGCGTTCCATGGTGGAAGCGTCCTTCTTGCAGTAAAACACCCCGTACTTGCCGCAGGGCAGTCGGAATAATTGCGTAAGCGGTGTGTACTCGGCGAAATCCTCGACGCTCCACTGACTGCGATGAAGTTCACCGGGGTTGCCGTGCGCTTCGGGGTGCTCCCAGCCTTCGCCGAGCGGAATGTTGACGAGAAGCGCACGATCGGCCTTGGCGTAAAGATGTGCAAGGACGTCAAGCCCATCGCGCTTCTCCAGATGTTCGATCACGTCGCCCGCGATGATGAGGTCGTACTGAGGAAGCGTAGGCGCAAGTTCGCGAATGTCGCCGATCGCGATGTGGTTGTGCAGCGCGCGCTGGTGGGCCTGAATATACGGTTCCCAGAACTCGATGCCGTCGATGCGCACCTGCCACGTGTCCGGTCCGACGCGCTCGTTCATGACGTCGAGATATTCGCGGCAAAGAAAACCCCAGAGCCCGAAACCAAGGCCGACATCAAGCACGGAGCGCGGCTGCAACGTGATGATGTGCGACAGGCAGTGGCTAATGTGAACCGACGTGCTCACGGGCATAGGAGGTCCTCCTCGGGATAGGGCTCCCGGCTCGGCGCGCTACTTGAAACTTCGCACCAGCGACTCGACCAGCAGATACCAGCCGTCGGCCAGCACGAACAAAATGATCTTGAACGGCAACGACACCAGTACAGGCGGAAGCATCATCATTCCCATGGACATGAGCGTACTTGCGACCACCATGTCGATGATGAGAAACGGGATGTAGATGATGAAGCCGATCGTGAATGCCGTCTTGAGTTCGCTCAACACAAATGCGTTGATCAGCACATGCGTGGGGACGTCATTCGGTGTGGCGGGGCGCGGCAACTTGCCGATGCGCAAGAACAGCGCCACGGCCTTGGCGTCCGATTGCTTGAACATAAACTGCCGGATGGGTTTGAGGCCCTGTTCGAGCGCCTGAGTCCGGTTCAGTTCCCCTCGAATGTAGGGTTGAAGCGCGTCCTGGTTTACGCGCTCGTAGGTTGGCGCCATGATGAAGAACGTGAGGAACAGCGCAAGGCCGATGAGCACCTGGTTGGGCGGCGTCTGCTGCGTGGCCATCGCCTGGCGCAGGAACCCGAACACGACGACGATGCGCGTGAACGAAGTCGTCATGACCAGAATCGCCGGGGCCAGCGACAACACCGTGAGCAACATCGCCAGCGTCATGAGCTGCGAGATGTTTTGCGGACTCGATGCGTTGTTGGCGAAGTTCAAGAGGTTCGAGCCGAGCGGATTGCCGTCGCCGCCCGCCGCCTGCGCCCACGCCACAGCGGGAAACAGCAGCGGCGCCGCGATCCCCGCGTGGATTGCGATTTTAGTCCTTGTGGTCACGGGGCAGCTCCCGCAGGTATTCCTGCAGGCGTTGGATATCCGTACGCAAAGAAGACAAGTCGTCTTCTTCCTCCACAGGCGTTGTCTCGGGCCGGAGCATGTTCTGCGCGCTCGTCTTCAGATAATCCGCGAACCGCGCGCGCGGCGCGGGTTTTTCCTGAGGCGGCATGGGGGAGAGTTGTGCCTCCGGCGACCTCGCGGGAGCCGTTGCCACAGGCGCGCCGCGGAGCAGTTGCGGATCGAACGCGGCCTCGTCGAATTCCGCGACGAGTTGAACCGACTGCGGAGTCGCGCCGATCACGAGCACCCGCCCGCCCATCACGACGAAATGCAGACAGATTCCCTTGTCCAGGTAAAGACGCCCGATCGGACGCGCCAACTTTGGTGCGGTAAATAAGCCGCTTCGGCTGCCCCAACGCGTCAATGCAACGCGCACGGCGAGAATGAGCGCGATGACGACGAATAGCCCCGCCAGCGCCTTGAGGCTGATTTCGAACAGGGACTGGTCGCGGGGGGGCGTGTTCCGGATGTCGGATGCGCCCGCTGCGGCAGGCTCAGCGTCATACGCACGGTAAACATCTTCCATCTTTCGCTGTTCGTCGTCGGACATCGTGGCAAGCGGGGGGGAGGGTTCCGCCTCGGGGGACGGAAGTTGCGCAATGGGTTGCGCCGCGCTCACGGGGTCGAGGTCCGGCGGCGGAGTGGTGTGCGCAGCGTCGTTCTCCTGCGCCCACGCCCCCACGCACAGCAACAAGGCCAGCAGCCATCCCGCGCTACGCGTCCTCAATGCTGTCCTCCTCGACTTTTTCGCCCGCTCCGATGATCTCTCCGATGCGGATGTGCAAAGAATCGCCGATCACGACGACTTCGCCCCGAGCCAACGCAAGGCCATTGACGTAGATATCCGTCATTTCACCAGCCAGCTTGTCCAACTGGACAACCGCGCCCGGTTTGAGATCGAGAATCTCGCGCACAAGCATGCTTGCCTTGCCCAGCGACGCTGTTAGAGAGAGGCGAACCGCGGCCAGGTCCTCGATGGCGAGGTTATCCGGCGCCACCCCAAGGGCGGGGTTGACCTCGGCGAATTCGAGTTCATGAGGCTCAGGAGTGTTCGTCATCCACGTTCACCGCCGCCGCTAATCATGCACGGCCCAGTTGCTATGTACAACCCGGAGAATCTTGAGCGGCTCTTTAGCCTTCTTTTTTTCCTTCTCCGTCACGAGCTGTTCAAGCAGCGCGTTGCTTTGTTGCAGCGCTTCCTTCTGAATGCTCTGCTTCACGAGGGGATCGTCCAACTCCGCGCGCGTGTGATACCCGTGAAGCGTGGCCAGGATATTCTCGAACAAGGGCTTGTTTTTCGTGATCAATTCGGCCACTTCGGCGCTGCTGCAAAGAAACGCCACTTTATACATCAGCTTTGAAGAGGGAATGTTCGGGTCGGGCATGATAACGTTGGCAAAACTCTCGTCAAACGACACCATCGCCGCACCCTCGGGGATTTTGTCCCCCGGGGCTGCTTCGTCGGCGTGCTCCGTCGCCGCAGATTCTTCACCGTGCGCGCCGCCCATTTTGGGCACAAGCACAAACCACGTCAGCGCCGCCCCCGCCACCAGCGAGACGACCACCGCGCCGAGCAACACGACAAGCGTGCGGGACTTGGCGGCCTTCTCGGGCGAAGCCGTTTCCTCGGACTGCTTTTCCTTGCTCTTTCCCTTTTCGTCTGCCATGCCGCGCTCCTCCACCCCTGGATCCTTGGGCGCCCCCAATTACGGCGCACGTCTGTATGCATTATCGTTGAACGTCGTGCGATGTTCAACGGGATTCGCACTTCTTCGAATTCCTGCTATACTAGCGTCTCCCCGGTTTGCGGGAGCTAATGAATTGCCGAGACGGGAGACGTAGGCCATGCCGCTATTTAGTTTTGCGTGTGAGCAGTGTTCGAATATCAGTGAGATTCTCGTGCGCGGGAACGAAACCCCTGCGTGTCCCTCGTGTGGCTCGACGAAGCTCGTGAAGCAGGCCAGTGCCTTTGCGCCAAAGATGGGGTCTTCCGCGTCTTCCCCGGCGCCCTCGGGCTGCGGCGCATGCGCGATGGGCGGCGGCGGCTGTCCGTATCAGGGCGGGTAAACCGCTCAGGGCCGAATCCGGACGGGTTCGCCGCAATCCAAGCAATGCGCGCTGCCTTTGGAGTAGTTCGCGGGAATGATCATCTCCATGCCGCATGCCGGACACGATTCGATGCGTTCGAGCGGACGCGCCTTTGCAGGCACGGCCAACAGGTAGCAGTACACCGGCAGCGGGAAGAACAGCGATAGCACCAACGTGGTGCTCGCCGCACGCTTCTTTTGTGTGGCGACGAGTACATTCACGACGAGCAGACTGAAATGGCCCGCAACCAGCACCAGAATCGCCAGCACCGTGAGTACGGTTGGCAGCACGGTGGGTGCACTCACACTTTCCTCCATCCCCATACGGCAAGCCCTCCTTTGTGCTCATTGTCGGGGGCGAAGAGGGCTCTGTCAAGCGCGCGAGGCGCGGCGATCAGTAGAGCACGTGGAGCAGTCCGGAAAGGAGGACGGTGGCGGTGGCGAGCAGCACAACGATGCCCGTCCAGAAACGTCCTGCCCGGCGCAGACGTTCGCCCACGCCGCGGCGAGACGTTACGAGAATCGCCATCGTGAACGTTGCCAACGCAAACGCGATCTTGACCCCCATGAGGGCATGATACGCAGGTTCGGAAGGGTGGGCGGGGCGCATTACGCAGAGGTAGTTGAAGAGTCCGCTGAGCAGCAACAGGCCAATGGCGGTGTGAATGGTTATACGCCAACGGTGAAGCACGGCGGCGCGGAGCCGGGCGTGTTCTTCGCTGCCCAGGGCCGCTTGTGCGGCGGGACTGAGCACCGCCCACAGAAAGAAGCCGCCTCCCAGCGCCACCGTGGCCGCGAACACGTGGGTCCATCGCATCAGCAGCGCCGCATACCAAAAGGGTTCCACGTCATGTTCTCCTTATCAGCCGGGATTCATCCCCGTGCAACAACCTTCGGCGCGGTCATGGTATTCCTGCGCGTTGAAATGGAGAGGGGACCCTTTCCAAACGAAAGGGTCCCCGTGGTCAGTGAGCCTAGTGGAGGCCGAGGATCGCGTTGATCGCGAATTGAACGTCGGCGACATTCCCGCGACGATCCCCCGTAATGTCGATCGGTGCCGGTTGGCCTAACTGCAGGATCGCGTTAATGGCCATCTGGACGTCCCGCGCGTCCGCACGGCCGTCCCCGTTGATATCGGCGGCCTCGGCGGTCGGAATCGTGGCGGCGCGCGAATCGATCATCACTTGCCGCGTCTCGCCCGACGCGTAAGGATTCCCATCCGCGTCGTATGCGGTGACCGTCCATTCATACGTGGCGCCGTCAGCGAGGGCAAACTCCGAATCGCCTTTGAAGACGGTGTACGGGTTGCGCAAGCCATTGAGGCGAATCGGCTCGGGGCGTATGCCGCTCCACGTGGTCGGTGTGAGGTCCACGCTGTACTCAACGGCCGGGGTGTCCTCGCGTGGACGCCAGGAGAAGACCGCCGCCGGATTCACTACGCTGTTCGCTGCGGGCTGCACAAGGCCAACCGCGCCCGATCCTCCCGTTGCGAGGACGACTTCGGTGGTGTACGTGTATGGGAACGCCGAACCGCTGGAGAACTGGATTTCCACGAAGTAGGCCACAGTCTGGCCCGGCGTGGGCGCGACGGTGGCGGTGTACGTGCCGGGGGCGGAGGCGGTCAACGTGGTGGACTGCCAACTCGAGGCTACGCCGGGGCTGCGGAAGTCGCGGGTGGAGGCGGTGGATTGCCACTGCCGGACAACCGTGGGCGTGCCCCCCGAGACCGTGACGGTCAACGTGGTGCTGCCCGGCGAGGCCACCCAGGAGATTTGCGGCATCGAGGTCGAGTCGTTGGCCACGGCGCGATACCACGGAATCGCCGTTTGCAGGGCGTTCTCGGGGCCGGTCACGGCCGGATTCGAGCCCACTAGCGTCTGGTTCACGTTCGGCACGAACCGAAGGCTCATGATGTTCTTGCTGCGCTCTTCCTCCGTGAAGCGCGTCGAATCGACAAGCGCCGAGTAGTAGTGTTGCGTGGCGTCGGGCGCCGTGTAGTGGTCGCCCGTGGCCATGATGGCGTACTTCGGAATGCTGAAGCGATCCAGCAGCCGGTACGGGTCGATGCTTGGCGTCAATGGACTGCCCTCGACTCCCGGTCCAAGGAGCGCCTGACCGCGTGCCAGGGAGAGTCGTCCGAAGACGTCGAAACCGATCGGCGAGAAATCGACCCACACCGGGTAGAGCGTCGAGCTGAATGAGGTGTACAGCGACTTATAGTAGTCGCCCTGAACATCGAAGTTCAGTTGATTGAACACCAGTGGCGCTACGCCCTTGACGCGCGGGTCGACCGCGGCCGTCAGCCACGCGGCCCAGCCGCGCTTGCCCGCGCCCGCAACGACAAATCCATCGAACGGCGTTAGCGCATTGTCGGAGGCCCATTCGGAGAGCGCATCCATCGCGCGAACGGCGGCCTTGGTCATTGGCAAGAGCACTGGCCATTGCTCGTCGGCCCCATTGAGATATTGCGCCATGGAGAACGCCAGCAGCTTGTCTTCGGAGTAGGTCGTGCCCGGGGCATCGGCGAACGTGATAGGTTGATTCGGCACAACCGTCAGAACCGCGACGCGCGTGCTCGCGCTGATTGCGAACTGGATCAGGTCGGCCGGCGGCGCCGGAGGGGTGCCCGTCAGATCGGCGGTCGTGCCGCCGGTCAAGTACAGCAGACAGTGCCGCCCGACGCCGATGTTGGCGTTGAGCGCCGTGGGGGTGATCACCGTCAGTCGATGTTTCCACACGTACGGCGAGTCCACATCCGCCGGGGTGCGGTAGGTGTGCCACGCGAGCGAGGTGAGTTCGAGCGCTTGCGCGGTCACGTTCTGAAGGCCCAGAGGAATCGTTCCCAGGGATTTCCATGACTTGGCAAGGTTTGCAGCCGGCGGATAGGTCTCCGCCGCGTTCACATACGCATCTAGCGCGGTGTTCTGGAAAACGCGAATATACTTGTTCTTCGTCAGCGTCGAGGTTTTCGGCTCGTTGTTCACGACCGTGAGCGACACGTCGTAACTGCCCGCCGCGCCGTAGGTATGCGAAGGATTCTTCTCGCCGCTGGTCTGGAAATCGCCAAAATCCCAGGCCCACGAAGTAATCGTGGCGCCGGGGCCCGGCAGCGATTGGTCGGTGAACTGCACCTGCCTGGACATGTCGGGGAAGATGCGAGTCTTATCCGAAGTGAATAACGCCGTCAGGTCTGGCGGCAGCACCGTGATGGTCTTGGAGACCGAGGCAAGTTTCTCGCCGTCGAAGACCGTCAAGCTCACCGTATAGGTTCCCTCGGCCGTGTACGTGTGTTTCGGGTTTTGCTCCGTCGAGTCGTCGCCATCGCCGAAGTACCACAGCCACTGCCATTGGTTATCCACCGGGCGCGAGCCTGCCGTCGTCAGATCGGTGAAAGAAGTCTCCATCCCTATGCGCGTGGGGTTGGGCGTCCATGTGAAATCGACAGACGGCGGACGCGTCACGCGAATGTAGTTCGATTTACTCTCGAAAACCGAGTCTATCCCGTCCGTAACGGTCAGGGTTACGGTAAACGTTCCGTCCACGAGGTACGTGTGCGCCGGGTTAAGGTTGCCCGCCGTGCTGGGATCGTTCGATTTCCAGACGGCCGTTTGCCCATCGCCGAAATCCCATGTGCGCTGCGTTACCGGCAGCGCCTGTGCGGGCACCGTCGTTGCGTCCGTGAACTGCACCGTGCCGCCGACATCCAGCAATAGCGGCGTGGCGGAGAAATTGGGGATGGCCATATCCTTGACGCGGATGAAGTCCGCCTTTGTCGCGGTGTACGAGCCGGTGGCGTCCGCGACGGTCAGTTTGACCGTGTACAGACCAGGACGAGCGTACGCGTGCGACGGATTTCTCTGTGCGCTTGCCCCGCCATCGCCGAAATCCCAGGTCCACGTTGTGATGGGGTGATTCCCCGGCGTCGACTGGTCGTAGAAGGACAGTATCTGCTGTACTGCCGCCAAGGTCGAGGACACGCCGAAGTCTGGCGTGGGGGGAACCGACAGCTCAACTTGGATGTAGCTGTCACGGACCGCGGTATTCGAGACAAATCCGTCGGATACCGTGAGCGATACGGTGTAAGTGCCCTGCTGCTGGTATACGTGCGAGGGGTTTTGGACCGTGCTCGTACTTCCATCGCCGAAACTCCAGAACCACGAGGAGATCGGGCGCGAACCCGGCGTCGAAATATCGGTGAAATTCACGACCTGTCCCGTGAACACGTTCGTCGGAACGCCTACGAATCCCGCTGTGGGCGCCGTCGCCTCCGTCACGTGGATATAGTTGGTCTTGGTCGTGGACACCTGTTGGAACCCATCGTAGATTTCCAACGTGACGGTATAATTTCCGGCGTTCTGATAGACATGGACGGGGTTCTGCTCGAGACTCGTCTGCCCGTCCCCGAAGTTCCAGCGCCACTGCAAAATCGCCGATGAACCCGGAGTCGAAGTATCGTCGAAATAGATATTTTGTCCCGTGAGCACCTGGGTCGGCGTAGCCACGAAGTCCGCTACGGGTGCCTTGCGCACCACGTTGATATAGTTCACCTTGGTTTCCGTGTCGGAGTCTGTGTCGGCCGTTACGGTTAACGACACCGTGTAGGTGCCCGGGTGAGCATATTGATGCGACGGACTCTGCTCGGTGCTGGTTTGTCCATCTCCGAAATTCCACAGCCACCCCGAAATCGGCAAGCTGCCCTGCACGCTTTGATCGATGAACTGAAGCGAGGAACCCAAATTCACACTGGTTTGCGACGCGGTGAATTGGGCGACGGGCGGGATTTTCGTCGATACTTTGATGTACTGGGTCCTCACGGTCTGCGTCGCGGCGTTCGCGCTGACCACGCGCAACGACACCGTGTATGCGCCCGGGAAGAGGTAGCGATGCGTCGGGTTCTGTACCGTGCTCGAACTGCCGTCGCCGAAGTCCCAAATCCAGTTCGTGATCGGGCCATAGCCCGCCGCGAATGTCGATTGATCGCGGAACGTAACCAGTTCATTCACGAACACATCGGTCGCATCCGCACTGAAATTGGCCACCAGCGAAGCGTTCGCAGTGACCGTCACGGTTTTCGGAACCACGCCCACCGAAGTGACGCGAATCTCGCCCTGCGCCGCCACACCGCCCATCTTCGTGCGATCCACTTGGACGACCACGGTGATCGGGTCGTCGGGACCATTGCTGACGCCGTCTTCCGGGGGCAACATCGCGCCTGTCTGCGGATCCACATTGGAGAGCACGATCCAGGGCTGAGTCGTCGTCACGCGAATTGGCGCAAGCGGCTGCGAGCTAAATACCTTCGCCACCGAGAACGTTAGGATGTCCTTTTCCGTCCCGAAGTCGAGGCTTGTGGGGGCCACCAGCAACGCGAGACTGAAGTCGGGCGCGGGACACCCCACCAGTCCACCCGCGAGCAACCCTCCTGCCAAGATCAGCACGCACATGCCTCGGATGGCGCTCATCAGTCGCACTCCTCCTGTCCGTTTCGAGGTCCAAACCAAATCGCTGCCAGAAGACAATACTCCCCCTGGCAGGAAGTCTTACAGTAACCCCCTAAATGATGACAGGTTCCGGAAGTCCAGTCAATAGTTTTACTTTCCTAAACTGTGGTTCTGCGTCGTACCTGAATTGTACGCGATGCCCTGCCGATGCGCAAGGCGTGACACAGGACAGAACAGTTGATCACTGGTCCAGAGCTTTCTACACTGGCGTGGGGGGAGGGTGTCGAATTTCGCCCCGCGCGGGGTGGAGAGGGGAGACTATGACACCGAAGGTGGACACGGCAGCTATTCCCAATTTCTGCGCGCACGAGCACTGGGGAAGCTTTGATGCGTTTGGGATGGCGCCCGAGGGATTCCGTGCCGATGTGGTGTGCGGCGCTCAGCCCAGACGCGCGGTGACGGTTTTCGATCTGCTATTGGATCCCTACCTTGGGTATCGGCTGATCTGCGCGGGAATAGATCTGAATGGCGTCGCGCGCGCGGCTGGAGCGGATTCCTTTTACGAGTGGGTGGAAACCGATCGGGCTCCCGCGCTGGCCGCTTTGAATCATGCGCTGGACCCGCATCGCATGTCGGGCGCTTACGCTTGTATCCGCCGAGGGATTCAAGCGTTGCACGGCGCGGATATCGACGAAGTGTTGCGCACGGGAACGGGGCTCGATGCACTCAACGATGCCTTGGCGCGGCGGTATCGCGGAGTCTATGTCTGGTACCGCGAGGGCATGCGCCGTGCCGCGTTTTCGGGCCTCATACGTCCGGTGCATCCCGAATATTACCTGCGCGAAGAGACGCCCGACCTCGCCGCCGAGGAGCGCGAGATGACCGCGACGTTGCTTCGCGTCGATCCGTTTCTGGAGCTGTGGCCTGCCGAGTGTCCGCGCCGCGACGCCTTGGCGGCGGCGACGCGCACGTCGCCCAGCAACGCCGACGGGTGGCGGGCGTTTATTGCCGCGGTGTTCGACAGAGTCGCAAAGGGCGGCGGGCGCGGTATCAAGCAGGCACAGGCGTATTCCCGCAGCCTGCGGTTCGAGTTTCGCCGCGACGACGAAATCCCCTGGGGCGCGATCAGACATCCCGAGGAGGTCCGCGCGTTTCAGGACTGGGTCATGCACGAGTGTTGTCGCCAAGCGGCGGAGCGCGGCTGGCCTCACCAGATCCACGTGGGCACGCACAACCTCGAGCAATCCCGCCCATGGCCGCTCACCGAGCTTGCGTGCCGGTACCCCGGTATGAAGCTCGTCTTGTTGCATACGTGGCCCTATTCCGACGAGGCGGGGGCGATGGCGCAGCAATTTCCTAACGTATATCTCGACCCGTGCTGGTTGGTCGTCCTGAATCCTGAATTTCTCCGTCGCGCACTTGCCGCCTGGCTCTGCTACGTGCCCTCGCACAAGATTCTTCTCAGCCACGACGCCACGTCTTTGGAAATGGCCGTAGGCGCGGCGCAGTTTGCGCGGGAAGTCTTGGCGGATACGCTCACTCATGCCTTTGCCGATGCGCGCGGCCGCGCGGAGGACCTTCCGAAGTGCATGGAGCGCATCCTGCACGGAAACGCCGCGGATATTTTCCTAGGCGCCTCATAGACAAAGACTTGCGCGCCATGTCCAACTTCCCCTGAGGGGGGTTGTAGGTTTCGCCGGAACAGTGTATCCTGTTTGTCGATGTCGGCCGGCTCGCCCGAGTCGGTAGGGGAGACATCGCGGGTGGTTTCGAGCGGCTAAGCCTTAGGGTCTTGGTTAGGCAGACGGCCCTGGGCGGGAAAGGTGTACACCAATGTCCCGGAACACTGCTGTCCGGTTGTTTTTGAGGTTGTGGGTTGTAATTTGAGTTTTGCCAATGCGTTATAGACGGTTTTGGGAGTGATCGATATGGGAATCGGAATAGACTTGGGCCTTTCCAATCGTGTAAGGACGCGAGGAACGACC
>JBHELB010000026.1:0-126582 GCA_041859045.1 Candidatus Hydrogenedentales bacterium
ACACTGCTGTCCGGTTGTTTTTGAGGTTGTGGGTTGTAATTTGAGTTTTGCCAATGTGTTATAGACGGTTTTGGGAGTGATCGATATGGGAATCGGAATAGACTTGGGCCTTTCCAATCGTGTAAGGACGCGAGGAACGACCCATGCCCATCGACCCCACGGTTTTCTCTCAAGTAATGGACTTTCTCCCACTCCCCGCATTTCGACGATGCGTCGACCGCTACCACGGCAACCGAAAGGTCCAACAGTTCACCTGTATGGACCAGTTTCTCTGCATGGCATTTGCGCAACTCACCTACCGGGAAAGTCTGCGGGACATCGAAGCGTGTTTGCGCGTGATGCAGTCCAAGCTCTACCACATGGGCATCCGGGGACGGGTCGCCCGAAGCACATTGGCCGACGCCAACGAGAACCGCGATTGGCGCATCTATGCCGACTTTGCCCACGTGCTCATCGCGCAGGCCCGCTCGCTCTATCTTCACGAGGACCTCGGCATCGATCTCGGCGCGACGGTGTATGCACTGGACTCGACCACTATCGATCTATGTTTGTCCCTTTTTCCATGGGCCCGGTTCCGGCGAACAAAGGGCGCCATCAAGTTGCATACGTTGCTGAACCTGCGCGGCAACATCCCCGAATTCATCCATATTTCCGATGGAAAACTGCACGACGTCAAAGTGTTGGACATCCTGATCCCTCAGCCAGGGGCCTTCTACATCATGGACCGCGGGTATGTGGACTTCTCCCGCCTGTACACGTTGCAGCAGGCGTATGCGTGTTTTGTGACCAGGGCCAAACGCCGGATGCACTTCCAGCGGCGCTATTCGCGTCCGGTGGACAAGAGCACGGGTTTGCGGTGCGACCAAACCATCGTGTTAACCGGGAGCCACTCCGCCACGGACTATCCCATGCCGCTTCGCCGCATTCGGTACGTCGATCCCGAGACCGGAAAGGGGTTTGTTTTTCTCACCAACGATTTTGGCCTGCCGGCGTTGACCATCGCTCAGCTTTACAAAGCGCGTTGGCAGGTGGAACTCTTCTTCAAGTGGATCAAGCAGCACCTGCGGATCAAGGCATTCTATGGCACGTCGGAAAACGCCGTGAAGTCCCAGATGTGGATTGCCGTATCCGTGTACGTCCTGGTCGCGATCATGAAAAAGCGACTGGCGTTGCCGCACAGCCTTTACGCCATTCTACAGATTTTGAGTCTGACCCTGTTCGAGAAAAGGCCCATTTTTCAAGTGTTTTCTGAACAGAAATGTGCGATTGACGATGAGTGCATCAGTAACCAATTGGAACTATTCAACTTATAACCGGACGGCAGTGTTTTCGTATATCTATTTTTAGAAACATATATGTTTATTGTTGACGTAATTGAAATTAAATGATAAGATATACTGAGCTATGTTGAGGAGCGTAGTACGGAGGAAGTATGTCGGAGCAGCAGATCGAATCGATCCTAACGATAGGAGCCACAGCGTTTCTACAACTCGGCCTTTGCGGAACCGGGGAGGGATCGCAGATTCGCAGCGCCATTCGGGGATGGCGCGATACTGCATATATTTCGCTCGATCTTCCCCTAGCGCTGGCCAACACCTCAAAAGTAAAGCAAGGTATGGGCTGCACGGTCCGCTTTCTCTCGCAGGGGACAATCTGTGGCTTTGCCACCCGCGTTCTGGAATTTGATCGGGCTGGGGCCTATCCCGATATGAAGGTTCTGTGGCCCCGTGCATTCGAAAGTGTCCATATGCGGCGCGACGAGCGGTTGTCCGTCATGGCGCCCTGCACCTGTCGCGTCGAAGGAGGGCGCTGTGTGGCGGGGCAGATCAGGGACTTGAGCGCGGGCGGGTGCAGTCTGCAGGCCGCCGCCGATTTTTCCTCCGGACAGGCGCTAAAGCTCGACATCGATCTTCCCGGCGGCACGGTGGCGCAAGGGATCACGGCGACGGTGCGCAATTGCCGTTCCCTTGGTGGAGACATGGTCCTTTACGGATGCCAATTCGATTCGCGCGACGAGCAGGGCGTTCGCGAGGCGGCTTATTTTGTTCATTCCTCCCTTGAGTGCCTGCGCGGTCGCCAGGCAAACACGCCGCGGGTTCTGATTGGCTCCGCGAACGGCGAGTCGAACCTTTGTGAAACGCGCGGGTGGCTGATCGAGAAGGGGTACGACGTTCTCGTGGCGTCGACCGCAGTGGACGTTGTTTTTCGTACCCGCGCGGGCGCGGTGGATATGGTGATTCTAGGGCATGATTTTCCAGGGATGAGCGGCGCGGCGCTGTTCACGATGCTCAAGCAGACCCCCGGATACGAGCAGCTTCCTATAGCGCTGTGCGTGGAGCCGGGCGAGCAACCGCCCGCGTGCGGCTATTCTCCCGCTGAGTTGTTCGCGAGCGCCACTCCGGCGGAAATCCTCTGTGCGGCGATAGAACGCCGCCTGCCGTTGCCTGAGAGCGAAACGGCGGAATTAGCCTAAGTCGCTTTAAATACAAGCGTTAATGGAGAAGTTTCCGCCTATATCTCTCGCGCGATTTCGAGACCGGATAGCGTCTGTCGGACGGCCTCGCCAAAGCGGCGCGCGGCCTCGACGGGGGTCTCCCCCGGTTCCAATCCAGACGCGCGTTCCGTGAGTTTCCCGGGGGTGCCCGCGCGAAAGACGATTCGCAGTTCGGGTGCGGTGCATGCCATGAGGGATAGGGTGCAGGGAAGATTTCCAAGGGGCCTGCGGTCGATATGGTTGAGCGTCATCCACACAGCGACGCGTACCCCGCCCAGATCCGAGCGCTCCAGGGCCAATCCCCCTTCGGCTTCTTCCGCGGCGGCCTGAAACAGGCTCAGCCCAAGGCCGGTGCGCTTGTTGCTCTTGGTGGTAAAGAAGGGATCGAGGGCCACCTCGGGGCTCACCGGGAGACCGGGGCCGTCGTCCTCGACGTCGATCTCGAGGCGGTTTTCCTCGCGGTCCTCGCACAGGGTGATTCGCACGACGCCCGCGCCCGCCCGGGTGGCGTTTTCGATCAGGTCGAGAATATGCAACGTCAGCTCATGCAAGGGTGCAACGCCTCCCATCGACGCCTTTACAGGCCATCACGACCTCCGCGAACTCCGGGGCCTCCATCTCGAACAGCGTACGGCAACAGCCGATATCAGACAAGAAATGGCTATCGGACGAGGCGAATATAGGCAATCCCAACGGGGCGAACTCCGCCGCCCGTCCGTGCCGATATCCCGCCGCCGATACTTCCACTGCATCGAACAAGCCGCCCGGCGGAAACAGCCCGAGCTGGCTGAATACCGAAAACGAAGGCCGGTCCACATGCGCGGCCACGCAGAGTCCTGCCTGACTGCGAATCAACGCCGAGACGTCCTCGAGCGACAACGTGGACGCTGCGGACAGTGCCCGGGGCTCAAGCCCGATTACCCGTCCCTCTGCATCCAGGAGGCGTTGCTCCTCGCCGGGCCTCGGTTCGCCCGAAGTCATCGGCAAAGTTTCTGCCACCACGGCCGCTACTCGGAGCGCCTGCGCCGGGGTCTCGAACAGGCCCAGCACATGGACCTCTTCGCGCGTGGCGATCTCGACGCCCGGGAGCACGGTGAGATGTCCCTGCGCCGCCTGACGCACGGCGTCGACATTGCCCGCCGCATTGTGGTCGCACACCGCGATCAACGCCAAGCCCCGGTCCAGCGCCGTCTGCACGATCGCGCCGGGCTCCATTTCTCCGAAGGCGCACGGCGACAAGGCCGTGTGGATGTGCAGATCGGCGGCGAAGCGCCTCACTCCCGATTTCCGCGCAGGCCTAATTCATACAGCCGGCCCGCGATGTCGAAGGCGCTGCGATCGGTCACAAACAGCGGGATACCTTCCTCAATCGCCTTGCGGCGCACGGCTTCGTCCGGCCGGCGGCCCGAGGCGAAAATCACCCCCGACAACTCGGCATGGAGCGCCACCGCAATGACGTTCATGTGAATTTGGATCGTGATGAGCAGTCCGCCGCGCGGCGCGTGGCCCAGGACATCGCTCAAGAGATCCGTCACATACGCCGACTCGACATCCGTCTTCGGGCTTAGTTCGACTTCAGGGGTCAACACCTCTAGATCCAGCGATTCGGCAATCTCGCGCACATTCACGACGTTTCTCCCTTCCGGCGAACCCCCTCGCCTTACGGGCATCATACACCGGGCCCCGGAAAACTTCCAAGACGCCCAATCGCCGGATAACTTTCGGGAAAAGCGTCAGGGGCGTTGTGTCGCGGAAAGGTCTTGCTCTAATCCGCGAAGCGGATGGCAGAACGTAGCCCCGAGTGGAATGGAGCGGCGCAGCCGCGAAGTGAAACCGGGGGGATGCTCACTCAAAGAAAAGAACCCCGGAACGGGGTGTCAGAGAATGGGGCATTCCTCCAAGAAGGCGATTCTCACACCCGCTACGCGGGTTCTCTGCTTGAGGGTGCTAAACCCAGGGTTCCGCTTCGCTCCACCCTGGGCTACGTTCCATCATCCGCTTCGCGGATTCAGCGCGCTTACGCCAGACTCGCCTTTCGCCGCAAGAACGTTTACGCCAACCGTGAGGGAGATTGCAGACTCCCTCGCGCGGGGACTGCATGCACCCATCGGCTTCCCTAATACCCACCGTTGCTTGAACAATAAGGGCTTGCGCGAGTTGCTTCGTTTACCTGGCGATTGGGGAAGAGTCTGTAGCCAATTGCCCAAAGGGCGGCGTCAATACATCCCATACGGGTCGAGATCGACTTTAAGCGGCGCTTGGGCGTTGGGATCGTCGCGGTATTGCTCGCGTACGGCGCGCACGAGGGCGTTCAGGCGTTTGCTGCCCGCGGCGAGCAGCGCGAGGTTCCAGCGGTAGCGGCGCATGACACGCCGCACGACCGCGGGGGACGGCCCGAGCACGGCGCAGCCGCGCAGTTCTTCTTCCTCGATGCGGCGGCGCACAAGACGGCTCACCACCGCCGCGCTGCGCTCCGCCACGAGCGGGTCCTCGGCTTCCACTGCGAGATGGGCCATACGCCGAAGCGGCGGATACCCCGCGGACTCGCGGAAGCCGATTTCGCGCCCGTAAAACTCCGCGTAGTCATGGCGCGCGGCGGCTTGCACGGCATAGTGGTTGGGGCGAAACGTCTGCAGGATGACCTTGCCCGGCGATGCCCCGCGCCCCGCGCGGCCCGCGACTTGGGTCAGCAGTTGGAACGTGTTCTCGGCGGCGCGGAAATCCGGCAGCGACAGGCCTGTGTCCGCGTTAATGACGCCGACGATCGTGACGCCGGGGTAGTCGTGGCCTTTGGCGATCATCTGCGTGCCGATTAGGATATCGATCTCGCCCTGCGCAAAGCGTCCGAGGATTTTGGCGTGCCCGCCCTTGCCGGACGTAGTGTCGGCGTCCATCCGCGCGACGCGCGCTTCGGGAAACGCCTGCACGAGGTAGTCCTCGGCTTTCTGCGTGCCCGTGCCGAGAAACAGCAACGGCGAAAAGCCGCATTCTTCGCACGCCTGCGGCACGCCGCGCCGCGTGTTGCAGTAATGGCAGAGCATGAACGCGCCGCGCTCGTGATACGTCATGCTGACGTTGCAGTCGAGGCAGTTGGCGACGTGACCGCAGCCCGGGCACAGCACGAACGGCGCGAATCCCCGGCGGTTGAGCAACAGGATCGCTTGCTCCCCACGGGAGACGCTCGCATGGACTTCTTGTTCGAGCCGGGGACTGAGGATCAGCGCGCCGCCGTGCTCGCGGGACTCCGCGCGCATGTCGACGATCTCGACTTCCGGCAGCGTGGCGTTTGTCGCGCGCCGCAGCAGTTCAAGGCGCTGCGATTTGCCGTTCTCGCTGTTGTAATACGACTCGATGGACGGCGTCGCGGAGCCAAGCACGCACACCGCACGTTGCGTCATCGCGCGCATAATGGCTACATCGCGGGCGTGGTAGCGCGGGGTATCGGACTGTTTGTAGCTGTGGTCGTGCTCCTCGTCGACGATGAGAATGCCGACGTCGGGCAGCGGCGCGAACACAGCGGAGCGCGCCCCGACGACGATGCGCACCTCGCCTTGCTTCGCGCGGCGCCACTCGTCGTAACGTTCGCCCGCGCCGAGGCCGCTGTGCAGCACCGCGATGTTCGTCTTGAACCGCGCCTTGAAGCGCCCCACCGTCTGCGGCGTCAGCGAGATCTCGGGTACGAGCATGATCGCGCTGCGGCCGAGTTCCAGCGCGCGCTCGATCGCCTGAAGGTAAACTTCCGTCTTGCCCGATCCGGTGATGCCCATGAGCAAGAAGGTTTGAAATCGACGCGCTTCCATCGCATCGAGGATCGCGTTGTAGGCCGTGCCTTGATCGTCGTTCAAGACATGTTTCGCCGCGCTGTTGGGGTCCTCGGGGTGCGCGGTCATGCGATAGAACGGACGCTCTTCGAGCGCGACGAGGCCCTTCGCTTCCAGCGCTTTCAGGATCGCGCGATCGACATCGTGTCGCGCGTAGAGATCGGTCGCGGCTCGTTGCGGTTCGTTGTTCAGTAGATCGAGATACACCGCCGCTTGCCGCGGCGCGCGACGCTGCATTGCCGCAAGGGTCTCAGGGGCGGGTACGGCGGCTTCGTTCAACACGGCGTAGGTCTCGGTTTGAATCGAAACCGACTGTTCCTCTGAGATGCATTCTTCCGCCACTATCCCCCGCGCGACCAGACCGCGCAAGGTTGTCGAGAGGTCGCGCTCGCCAAGCGCCTTTGCCAAGACACCCGCCGTCGAGGGTCCGCGCCGGTGCAACTCCGCCACGACTTGTTTCTGCCGCTCGGAGAAGCGGCCTTCCGTTACGGCGTCGAGAATTAGTCGGTAATGGACGGTGCGTTTGATGTTCAGTCCCGACGGCAACGCCGCCTGGATCGCTTCTCCCCAGGAGCAGCAATAGTAGTCGGACATCCAGCGGGTGAGTTCGAGCAACTCGGTCGAAATCACGGGCGCTTCGTCAAGCAGTTCGCGAAGAGGAAGCACCTTGCTCAGTGCTGTCGCAGACGAAAGGCCAACCACGTACCCCGTCTCGATGCGCCCTCGCACCGGCACGCGCACGCGCACGCCCAATTCGAGCCGCGCACGCAACGGTTCCGGCACGGCGTACGTCAACGGAGTGTCGAGCGGAAGCGCCACGGCGACCTCCGCAAAGAGCGGCGCAGCGGTCATTGCGCGGGGTGAGATTGGCCCAGCGGCCCGGTGTGGATGAATCGTTGCCACACGGCGAGGTCTTCGTGCGGCACGCGTGCGCCCAACAGCGGCATCCACGCGGGTTTCCCGGGGCGGCGCAAGAGGGGCATGCCCGCTTCGTCGGGCGTGCGGTTGGCCTTTTTCACGTTGCACGCGTGGCAGGCCAGCACAAGGTTTTCCCATGTATCGCTGCCGCCACGCGACTGCGGCACGACGTGATCGATGGTGAGTTGGGAGCGGCCCAGGCGCTTGCCGCAGTATTGGCACGTGGCGTGGTCGCGCTCGAACAGCGTCGAGCGCGAGAAGCGCACTTCTTGATGGACGAAGCCATTGAACCACACGAGTTGGACCACCTCCGGAATGCGGACGCGCAAATTCGGACTCGTCACATAGCGCCCGCCGAGTCCGTCTTTCGAGAGTTCGAGCCATTCATCGAAATCGTGGAGCGAGTACTCGCGGGGATGCACGGCGCGCGCGGCGCCCAGATAGAGCAGGCTCAACGCGCGGCGCACACTGGCGATGTGCACCGCCACCCACGATCGGTTCAGTATCAGCACCTGTCCGTCGAGCAAGGAACCTTCCTTGGGCACAGAGGCACGCGGCCTCCTCAGCCCCTCGCGCCGCCGCGCAAAGACCCCATGTCTTCGCACGCCGCGCGATTCGCACTCGCGCCGCTACTCGCTTCCGGGAAGCGAGGCGCTCTCTTGTGAGAGTGCTCCACTCACCCGCGCGAGTTCGGCGCGCACTTCCTGCAATTCCTTGCTCACCTGGCGTATCGCCAGTTTGATCTCGAGATGCTGTCCTTCCAGCCGCGATTGGTAGCGCGAAATGCCCGCGCCCATCAACTGCAAGAACGCCAACAACAGAAACGACATCATAATCGTCGTCGGTAGCTCGTAACGTCCATTCGGATAGTAGCCCTGCCACATTCGGTAAAAAAGAATGAGCGACAGCGACAAACAGCACACAAACAAAAACAGATTCGCGTACCATTGCATCTTGTAGATGCGGTACGTGCGCCGCTCGCGTTCCTTTGTCAGCCGTTCCATTGGGCAACCTCAAGCCACGAATCGTTCCATGCAGTATAGGCGGGGGCGCGGGGACAGTCAACGCCGATTGCTGCTGCGTCGGCATCGGAAAAACGGGGCACGGCACGCTCTTGACAGCTTCGGAGGGGGGTGTTAGGATCGGGCGAGTGGTCCAGGCGCGGGACAGCTTTAAAGGCTGGAGTTCAATGGCGGATATTAAGAACAAAGTTTTTACGAGCGGCGAAGTGGCGCAGATCTGTGGGGTTTCGTCCGATACCGTGTCACGTTGGTTCGATTTGGGCCAGATCGAGGGGTATCGGCTGGGGCCGGGCGGCGATCGGCGCATCCCCTACGAAAGCCTGCGGGCGTTCATGCTCAACCACGGCATCCCGCTGGACCGCCTGGAAGAAGGGTCTCAGCGCATTTTGGTTGTGGACGACGATCCGTATTATCTGGACACGATTCCCGCGGCGTTGGCGCACGCGGGCGACTACCAGGTGTTCGTGGCGTCGACGGGATTCGACGCGGGCGCGTTGGTGGTCGAGCACAATCCCCATCTCATCATTCTCGACATTCATCTGTCGGATATCGACGGCCGCATGGTGGCCGAGCGCGTGAAGTCGCGGCAGGAAACGCGCAGTACGCGCATTCTCGCGATCTCCGGCTATATCGACAACGACGAGGCGAAGGGGCTCGCGGATTTCGGGTTCGACGACTACCTGCGGAAGCCGTTCCGGATTCAGGAACTGTGCGACGCGGTGAAGAATTTATTCGATCTTCCCGTGGGCAAGCTCTCGCGTCCGCGCCGACTTCATTCGACCATCGAGTAACAAAAAAAGAGAGACCTCCGCATGCAACGGAAGTCTCTCTTTAGTTTCTATACCTCGAACGCCAACAGCGAGATGTCGTCCTTCACCGGCTCGGCTCCGCGCCACTCGCCCAAGGTCGACATGACCACGTCGATACTTTCCTCAAGTGTGCTCTGGCGTGTCGATGCGAGGGTGTCGCGCAGGCGATCCTCGCCAAACAACTCGGCGCGGGCGTTCATCGTGTCGATGATGCCGTCCGAGTAGAAGTAGACTCGCGTGCCTTTCGCCAGGGTCACCGTGCGCTCGCTGTAGTCGCCCTTCATCACGCCGACCGGCAAGTCGATCGTCTGCTCGAGGGAGTATGCGCCCTCGGGCGTTACGCAGACCGGCGAAGGATGCCCCGCGCAGGCATAGCGGAATTCACGCGTCCGCCAATTCAGGACGCCGTATACGAGCGTGAAAAACTGACCCGCCTCTCCGTCCCACGGAAAACGCAGCGCCAAACGCGTTGCGACCTTCCACGGCGCGGCGGGCGAGTACTCGCCTGTATCTGGGTCGTGCTCGTAGACCGTGGACGTCGCGCTCTTCATCGGCCAGAGCATGCGGCTGACGGTAACGGACAGCATCGCCGACGCCACGCCGTGGCCCGTCACGTCGAGTAGATAGAGCGCCACGTGATCGTCGTCGAGCTGAATGACGTTGAGGATGTCGCCCGAGAGCTCTTCGTTAGGACGAAACGCCCAGGCAAACCGTGCGTCGCTGAGTTCGGGCAACGACGACGGCAGCAGCGCCTGCTGCACTTTCGCGGCGGCCTGCAAGTTTCGGCGCATTCGATCGTTGGCGAGCGTGACTTTTGTGTTTGCGGCCTCGAGCAGCGCGGTTGTTTCTTTTAGGCGGCGCTGGGTTTCGATCAGTTCGGTGATATCCGACAGCACCACCGCGTAGTGCGAGAGTTGTTGCTGGCCGTCGTGCACCGGGGTGATCGAGACGCGGCAGAAATATGGCGCACCGTCCGCGCGGCGATCTTCGATCTCCTCCACCGCCGCCGCGCCGGTCTCCAGCGCCTCGCGCAGTATTTTCGCCTCGGCGCTCTGCGCGGCGTTGCGACACAAGAACGCGCCGTGCTGTCCCAGGGCCTCATCGCGCGAGATGCCTGTCAATCGGGTGTAGCCGGTGTTAACGTAGACGATGGGGATGCCCGGACGGCGCGCGTCGAGAATCGCGATGCCTTCATTGACCGAAGTCATCACGTGATCGTGCAGGCGCATGCCCTCTTCCGACCACCGCCGCAGATTGATGTCGCGCAGCAGGAAATACGCCCATTCGAAGCGGCCATCCGGGTAGTAGTTAGGCCGCGCGATCACGCTCACCCAGACGTTGCGAATGCCGTCTCCGCTGATGTGCATGTCCTGGCGCGTGATTTCCTCGCCGTGCAATCCACGAAACAGCGGCAGGTCGTCCAAGCGCGTGGGCTCGGACATGTCGCTGGCGAGATAATTGTATTGCGTGCGCCATTTCGCGAGGTCGAGGGAGGGCAATGCAGGCCCGAGCATGGTCACGGCGGTTGCGTTGTGCAATAGAATTCGCCCGGCGCTATCCGTCACAAACACGGCGTCGCCGATCGCGTCGAACAACTCGATCGATTCCTGCACCGCGTGGTACAGGTCCGGGTTCGTGTGCACGCGCACCGCTGTGTTTGGTTCTTGCGTCATCGACATATATATCCTCGCAAATACCGGGGGCCGGCATTTATCTACGTGTAACCATTCTCATTCTAGAAAGAGTTCCCTTGCGCACATCGTGATCGCACGGGAATTGGGGAAACGGCGCAAGGCCGCTTTCCCCGTGTCTATGCGCACTAACGCCAAGTGGCTACACTTTTACTTAATACGCACTAGGGTTGCAGCGCTGCGGCGATCACGTCGGCCGTGAGCGGCGCGGGCGGCGATACGGCGAGCGCGGCGGCCGCGTTGGCCTTCGCGTAAACGCCGTTGCCTGCGAGCGCGGCGATGCGGTCCGCTGCGATCGGTTGCCCTGCGGCATTCACGGTTCCCAGCAGCACTACTTTGCGCGGCGCAATGGCGCCCAGCAGTTCGGGGACGTCTGCGCGGCGCAACAGATTCGGGACATACGCGCTTCCTGCCGGTTTGAGCGCGGGATCGAGTAAGTCGCGGTAGCTGGCCAGCGCGCCTTCCGCAACCACGGCGTCGATCTCCGGCGCGCATGTGGCGGCGAACAACGCGATATCGCCGAATCCCTTCTGCCCCACCACGCAAACGCGGGCAATCCCCTGCGTCTTAAGATAGCGCGCGGCTTGTTGCAGGTCCGCGGACCATTCGCCCATCGCGGTTCGTCCAAGCAAACAGAGGCGCTCTGCCTTCGCCAAACCGGCTTCCGCCTCGCCCAAGCCCCGTAGATCCAGCACGCCAACCAACGCCCCTTTCTCGAGCAACCGGCGCGCCAGCGGCGACGCGAGGGTATCGGCTTTCGGACGCGGCCCCATCAAGACCACGGCGGAGGTGGGCGTCGTGCCAGTCGTTTGCATCAGCACCATCGGGACCGACGCGCCGGGCTCCGGCGTCAACAGCACCTTGCGCAGGTGAACGCCGTCCACGTCGGCGGCCTGGACGTCCGCGCCCGTCACCGCATATTCGCCATGGACCGTCGCGGCGGCGCGAAGGGCATCGCCGACTTGCTTCTGCCATCCCGGCACGTCTTCGCCTGGCGCCGCGGCGTTCAGCGGCTGTGCCGCGGCAATGCGCGCATTCACTAATGCCACCACTTGCGGACCCGCAGGGCGGTTGCCTTCAGGGAAGCAGCGGAACTTCGGATCCGCCGCCGGCTCAAGCGCCACCGGAGCTTCGGCAATCGCCGCGCCGTCGCCTTTGGCCAGCAACGTCTGTGCGAAGAAACCGGTGACGGCCTCGCGCTGCGGCTGCGTAAGCCCCGCCGGGCCGGGCGTCTCAACAAACGTCGTGTTTTGCGGCGCGCCAAGCAGCGTGTACAGCGCCTGAAGCGCTTGCGCATTTTCACGCGCGCCCGCGATCGCGAAATCCGGATCCTCGACGGCAGAGATTTGGCGCAGCGGTTTCGGCGCGACCATGCCCATGACTTCCGCCATCGTGCCGACGCTCATCAGCCCCGGCACGAGCGGACGCAACGGGGTATCTTGACCGCCGAGCGTGGCAAACGTCGTTGCGCAGTTCACCGGGGCCGTCGCCGCGATGCGATCATCCAAAGCCGCCGCGAATACGGCCGTCAAGCCGCCCGCGCCGTCGCCCGTCAAGGCCACCCGCGCCTTGTCGATGTCCGCACGCTCGTGCAGGTAGTCCACCGCGCGCACCGCTTCCCATACGCGCAGCCCTTGCTGCGTTGCGCCCGCGAGCAACGGGAATCCGCGTGTATCTTCCGCTGCGGAGAAGCGCTCGCCCTGGCCCAGCGTGTCGATACACAACACCGCAATGCCCTGGCGCACGAGGTCGAAGTTCAGCGTGCGCGCCGCGTCGCTCAGCTTGCCCGTTTCCGCCGCGCCGGGGATATGCAGCACGACAGGGAGCGGCGGCGCGACGTTCTTGGGCAGGTAGAAGTGCGCGGCCATCGGCATGCCCGCGAAGCCTTCGAGTTCGATCTTTTCGAGCGTGCACTCCGGGTAATCGAGTACGCCCAACGATTTCGCGTTGTGCGGTGTCCGCTCGGGCAAGGGATCAAGTCCCAGGGCGCTCTGCAACTTCGCGCGCAAGTCCGCGCGGCGCGCGGTCCATGCGTCCGGTGCGGCGGCGGGGGCAAGAGCCGCCTGCGCCTGCTGCAACAAGGCCGCGAGTCGGTCTTGCTCCTGCTTCGCCAACGGCGAGTTCGCGTCCCAGCCTTTCACCGTCGTCTGCACGTTGGCCGACGCCGGATCCGGGGCGCGCACGGCGAAATCGGCTTCGATCGCCGCCAGTTCCTGCTGATATAAGGGCAGCGCATCGCGCCAATGATACGGGGTGGGCAGCGTGGTTGCGGGCACGACCGCCGGCACGTCGCTCAGGCTCTCGTAGGTCTGTTCCGTAAGCGCGGTCAACGCGCGGAAATCCTCGACCGAAGCACGCAGGTTTTCGAGACATACCTGCGCATTCTTTGCCGGTTCAACATTGGCCTCGAACAACGCCTTCGCGACCGCGGCGGAGGCTTTATGCCGGTAGAAACGCGCGAGGTAGACTACCGCCTCCGCATCGGTCGTGAGACGTTGCGCGTCCGCTTGGTTCAACGTGGCCGCCGGCGCGCCCGCGCGGGCCGCCTCGAGGGCCTTCTCCGCCTCGGCCACCTTGGCGCTCAGCACGTCGAGCGGGTTTGTGCCCGGCGACGGTTGCCCGGCTTTGAGCGCCGCGATCAGCGCGGGGATGCGCGCCTGGCCGTCCATCGGCAAGAAGGGTGCGCCCGGAGCCGCTTCGATCTGTGGGAGCAATGCGCCCGCACTCAACACGCTATGGCCGTCCGCACCGGTCCACAACAGGCGTTGGATGCACGGCAAGACGTCCGCGCCGAATTCATACGAGTTCAACAGGTTCTCCGCCGCCGCCGACACGCCGTAGCGTTGCGTGAAGCGGTAGATCCAATAAGAACGCTCGGTTGCGGGATCGAGATTGGGATTCCACGCGTACCGTGCCCACATTTCGAACCAGAATTGATCGCGCTGCAACTGCGGTTCAGGCGCGTCGGCTTTGTCGCAGCCCACCGGCCAGCGCCACGGCTTGCGCGGAAACAGGTGCAGTCCTGTTGCACCCGACGCGGCCATGCTCTGCACCGCGCGCTGGATGTAGCTCGGCGGCGTCCAGCGGAACGGTTCGAGATTGGCCGAGTTCACGCGGCTGATCATCTTGCCCGACACGGTCGCCCACTCGCGCGTGGCCGGATCGACGTCCGTGCCCGCGACCATGTCTGCGTTGAATCCGCGTTCGAAGCGCAGTCGCGGATACTTGCCTGCCAAACGGCGCGCGGTGTCGAGATCGATGGCCGCGGACTGCACGGTGATCGCGGGTGTCCGGCCGGAGCGCGCTACCGCGGCAAACACCACGCCCTCGATCCAGTCCGCCGCATATTTCGCTTCGAGCGCGCCGCCGGGGTTAATCCACAAGCCTACACCCGGAAACGTCGCCAGGAAGCGCTCGACGCCTTGCCCGGTGTACGCCGCGAGGAGGTCTGACGGCGCGTTGACGCCCTGCTCGGGCAGACTATGGGCTTTGGCGAAATCGGCCGAGGTGTGGATGTTGTCGAACTGAAACATCAACACGATGTTCCGCTTCTCCGCTTCGGCGCACAGCCACAACAATTGATCGTGATTCTGTTGCAGGATCGCCGGGTCGAGACTCGACTGCGCCTCGGGGGTTGCGTCGAGCTTCACGAAGTAGTCGAACGGATGGCCATTCCAAAGCACCACGCCGTTCAGGCCGTTATGGGCCATGAAATCGAGGTAGCGCGTCCAGCCGTCGCGGTCATAGAAGAAAGGAAAGGTTTGCGGCGTGATCGCGTGATCGCTAGTGCCTTGTTTCTTTAGAAACACCGACACCGCGCGCAGTCCCAGCGCCGGACCTTCGTTCACGTCGAGCGCATCGGGCACGCGCCCCATCTCGCGAATGCGCCGCGCCAGATCGAGGCAGCCGTACAACGCGCCCGCCGCGTCGAATCCGATCACCTGCACGCGGTCGCCCGTTGCGCGCAGTCGGTAGCACTCGGGCTTGCGTCCCGTGCCGCCCAGGTCGTCGCCCGTCGTACTGACCAAGACGTCAATCGTTGCGGGGGTGCCTGACGCGGCTCCCTGGCCGACGGCATCCAGCGCGGCCTGAACCTGGCCCACGCCCCAGACGACGCGCGGGTCACTGGCCACCTGAACCGTTGCCGCGTGCGCCGACAGCATTCCGAGTCCCAAGAGGCATAGCGCCATCCCAAAGGAAGCCCAGCCCCGGCCGATCTTCGATTTCATTCCAAACCTCGCGTCGTGTCCACGGTTAACCGCACAGAAACTATTTCCTACAAATTATCCCCAGAATCACGCGCAGGTTTCCAGTCCATCCCGACGACTCCAGAAAAGTCCGGTCCAACCTGCGAAAAGAGCGCTTTCTCCACAATTCTAAAGGACAAGGAACTTCAGGATAACCCCCATCAGCACCAGCGCCACCACGCCGACCGCCACCTGAGGCCAGTAGCGGAACCCTGCCGTTCCGGGCGGTGCCTCCCGCGTGTCCGTGGGCTCCGCCGATGCCGCCGTCTCCGCGCCATCCGCTTCCGCGTCGGGCACGGGTTTGCGCTGTTCGGCGAGGGTGTCGGCCATGCGCTGAGCCCGCCGGGCGTAGTCCCTCTGGTCCTTATGGACGAACAAGACGCCCGACAACGTATTCACGCGCTCGTACCCGGCGTCGCGGTAGCGCTTCATGCGCGCGCCCTCCCGCTCCAGCTCGGGTCCGGCGACGATCTCGCTCCGGGGAATTTTGCGGATTTCCGGCTGCCACGGCGTATCGAGTTCGATGGACAGCACGTTGCCGCGCTCGGAAAGGATCGCGCCCGCGAGCGTCGTGCCGTCGCGCAGGGTTAACGTGACCACTTCGCGCGCGGCCACACTGCCTTCGCTCGGGGCCTGCGCCACGAAAAGGCTGATGATTACCCAACATCCGGCGGATACGGTCATCATGCGCTAAGTATAGGGCGTGTCCTCCACTCACGCAAGAAGGCATTCGGGCATATTCTGTGTCACGCCAAGGTGTTGCACAGGGGATCGCCACTCTCTACGGTTCCCCGTCGCCGCGGTTCGGGGCGCTGGAAAGCGCACGCTTCCCCGCTCTTTTCCGTAAGAACGGATGAAGTGCGTTCGCAGATGACACAACAGCGAAAAACACATTGAGAAGCCGTTATTCGAGTCCTCGCCTTGACCACCCGGCAAAACGCCGACTATGATGTAGTCGAGCTGCGGTGGCGGCGTAGGCTTTGGGCAAAACGAAGGAGCGTTTTAGGATGAAGCGTCTTATCCTACTCGTCTTGGCGGTGCTGGCGGTCGGTACGTGGTTGAGCGGGTGCAACACCGTCCGCGGCATCGGAAAAGACATCGAGCGCGGCGGTCAGGCCATCGAGAAAAGCACGCGCTGACGTCTCCGCCTCACCAGTAGATGTATTTGAGGAACAGGGCCCGGCTCGCCGGGTCCAGCTCGTCCAAGTCCTCGATTTCGTAGCGGTTGTCGTCGATGTCGAAGATGATCCGCCCGTTGCGGCCGCCCTCCTGCACCGCCGCGCGGTCCCACCGCTTGGTCAGGAACTCGATGTCGCCTTTGTCCGTGACGGCGTTCCAGATCAGGAACCCGATGTTGTCCTTGTTCTCGCGGATGGACTCGATCTTTTGGATGTAGTGGATGAAGTAGCGCTTCGCCAGTTCATGTTCGACCGACAGACGCGAGCTCGGCGCGAGTTCGCGCAGGTGACGAATCACGCCGATCTGATGGTGTTCCAGCGCCGACGAGCCGGTCCACAGCGCGATAAACTCGCTGGGCCGCGATACCGGGAAACAGCGGTACGCGCGCACCATCTCGTACGACTCGCCCTCATAGGCCACCCGCATCGCGCCTTCATCCATGGAGTAGATGTGGAGCGATTTCGGGTCCAGGTAGCGAACGCGCGGAACGATGGTGTTGCGTGCCGGACGCGCCGCGC
This sequence comes from Candidatus Hydrogenedentales bacterium, assembly GCA_041859045.1. GTDB lineage: Bacteria > Hydrogenedentota > Hydrogenedentia > Hydrogenedentales > SLHB01 > JBHELB01. The sequence continues at coordinate 16,700 of JBHELB010000026.1, forward strand.
CTGCGCGGGCTTTGGCCTCTTCCGCCGTCTCCAGGCTCTTGAGGTTGGCCAGGTTATCCACGTTATCCGCCGCGCCGCCCGCGAGCTGCATCTGGATATCGACCAGTTTCTTGTAGATCCCGTTCTTCTCCATCAACTCTTCGTGCGTGCCTTGCTCGCGAATGACGCCCTCCTCGAACACGAGGATGCGGTCGCAGTTGCGCAACGTCGAGAGCCGGTGCGCGATCGCGATGCACGTGCGCCCCAAGCTCAACGCCTCGAGCGCCCGCTGGATCTCGCGCTCCGCGATGGTGTCCACGCTCGACGTGGCCTCGTCGAGGATCAGGATGTGCGGGTTATGCAGCAATGCGCGCGCGATCGCCACGCGCTGACGTTCGCCGCCGGAGAGTCCCGCGCCGCGTTCGCCGATCCGGGCGTCATACCCGTCGTGGTTGCGCACGATGAACATGTGCGCGTTGGCCTGGAGCGCCGCGTCAAGCACGAGTTCCGGCGCCACGTCCGGGTTGCCGTAGGCGATGTTCTCGGCCACCGTGCCGCTGAATAGGAAGGGGTCCTGCGCGACGATGCCGATCTGCCGTCGCAGGCAGGTCTTGCGAATGCGCGTGATGTCGGTGTTGTCGATGAGGATCGTGCCGTCGGAGGGGTCGTAGAAGCGCATGACAAGATTCACGGTGGTCGACTTGCCGCAGCCGCTATGGCCCACGATGCCGATCATCTCGCCGGGGTTAATTTTGAAGCTGATGTCGTGCAGCACGGCGATGTGGCGGTCGTAGCCAAACGTGACGCCGCGGAACTCGATCCCGCCCTGGATCTCGATGTCGATGGTGTCGGGACCTTCCTTGATCTCCGGGTCCTGATCGAGCACCTCAAACACGCGGTGGGCCTGGGTGGTGAATTGCGTGAACCAGGTGGACATCTGGGTGAGCGAGTTCAACGGGCCGTAGAACATGCCCAAGTAACCCAGGAACGCCAGCAGCTCGCCGGTGGTCATGCCCTCGTGCTTGCCGACGATCGCCATGCCGCCCATGAGCCAGATCGGGTAACTACCGAGCTGAAACACAAACCCCATCATCGGGTAGAACATCGCTGACGAGAACCCCACCTTCAGCCCGGCGTCGCGGAACCGCCCGCTGAACGAGCCGAAGCGGCTTTCCTCGCGGTGTTCCTGCGCGAAGGCCTTGACCACGCGCACGCCCGACAGCGAGGCGTGGAGGTTGATGTTCATGTCCGAGCGCGTGGTCCAATACTTGCGCCACTGCGGCACGATGTAGCGGTAGAACAAGATCGTCGAGACCATCACCACCGGCGCGGGCAGGCACGCGATCAACGCGAGTTTCCAGCTCATCACGAACATTACCAGGGCCGTGCCGATCAGGAGAATGATCTGGAATCCGAAGCCTGACGTGAGTTGGTTGATGAACCCCTGCAGTGCTTCGACGTCCTGCGAGCAGCGCGTCATGAGCTGGCCCACGGGATGCAGGTCGTGGTAGCGCACCGCCATGTCCTGGAGCTTCTGAAACACATCGCGACGCAGGTCATAGCCCAGGCGGTTGTTGATCCACGACGCCATGCCTTCGCGCGCCGCGCTGACGATCGACCCGAGCAAGGTGACGAGTGCCAGCAAGCTGACCAGCATCCACAACCACTCGATCCGGACGTTTTCGCTGTTTTCGTTGATGCCGACCGCCTCGTTCAGCATCGAAAACCACACCGGGGTCACGCGGCTGTCGTTTAGCACATTATCGACCAGCACCTGCACCAATTGCTGCGGGATCAGCGCGAAGGCGATGGTCAAGAACACCAACACCATCCCCAGCACCGCCGACGGCCAGTAATCCTTGGTGCGCTTCAGGAAACGCACGAAGACCGTCCCGCGCTTCACTTTGATGTGGGGCGAGTCGAGACTGCTGCGCAGCGCCTTTTCTTCCTCTTCCGCCTCTTCGCCGCCCTTCAGCACGACCTGCTTGCCTTCGGCCAGCGACTTGATCATCGCCGCGACCTTGGCGAACTTGTCCGAGTGCTTGTTGGAGTAGCGGATGAACTCCTCGTACACGCCGTCGATCTTGAGTTCAATGAACCCCGAACCCACGCGGGTGTCCGTGCGCGCGGTTTGGATCTCCGCGACCGCGACTTCCCGCAGCAGCAGCGCGCGATCCTCCTCCTCATCCGCCATGTAGACGAGCAGTTCCTTGGGCGTCACCACGATCCACGACTCTGAATACTCACCGGCAATATCGAGGTCGGTTTCCGTGGCGACCAGCACGTCTTCTTGCGAGACCTGGCGCTCATCGACGGCTTGTTCGATTAGAAGAGGAAGGGGACGACGTATGGGGGAGCTTTCTTGTTGATCTGACATGGCGTGTGGTGTTTTTTTGACGCGGTTCTACGCGCCGAGCGGACGATGCGCTATGTGTCCCTAGAGGTTTTGGCGGCCCCGAAGTCCGTTGCTGTGAAGCCAGAGTCTACGCCCGAGAAAACAGGATGTCAACGCCCCAGCATTACAAGGCAGATTAATACCCCCGGGCCCCGAAAAAGTTCCACAAAAAACACGCTCCATCCAAAAAGCGCCCATGCCGCCAGGGTGAGACCCAACTAGCTAGCTGAGAACACGTGAGTCAGATTCGGGTTGGGCACGGGCTTTCCCTGCAGGAAGTCTTCGCCGTACTCTTTCCACCAGGTCTTCACACGCGCGATTTCTTTGTCGATATCGAACACGCGGCCATCGCTGTTCGCCAGATTGAGCACGGAAACCTTCAGGCCCGCGTGGCTAAGGCAAGCGCCCAGGGCTCGGTGCGCCAGGTGCTCATCCGGCCAAGGACCAACCATCGGCACAGAAAGTGGCTGGCCCTCCATGCGCAGGCTCGGATCGTCGAGCAGCTCGATCAAGACGGGAACCGCCCACCGGCCCGCGTTGTCCCTCATTGAGTTAATGGCCGCTTCGCGGGTTTTGTCGTCTTCCGACTGGACGGCATTCAGCAGGCAAGTCACCGCTTCGGGCGTGGCGAATATCGCCAATGCGGGATACGTATGCCGCTTTTTGGGGTCGAGCGACAGGATGGCGGGTACGGCGGACTTTACCCGCAATTCCGCGAGGGTCCCAAGGCATGCCCCCGAAGCAGTCCCATCGTCCGAATCGACATGATCCAGCAGTTGCTTGATTTCCGCCTCGCCGAACTGTTCCCCCGCCAGCGTGAAGGCATCCCGCACCAGTTGATAGAGCGGAAGCAATTCGGGCGGCCAGTAGTAGAGGGTGCGGGGAGAACCGATCGTGACGTTGAGGTTGTGGCGTATCCAGTCCACCTCTTCTTTCTTGATCGCATTCCGGACCGCCTCTTCCCCGGCTTTTTCGTCGATGCAGAGGAGCGCCCTGGCGGCTGGCTCTCTCAACTGCGCGTACGCGGCATCGCTCGAGGGTCTATCGAGGATTTCCCTCAGCGGCTCGAAGGCCTCCCGACCGCGAAGATACCCCAGCGCGTCGATGGCGCGCATCTGAACGCTGGATTTGGTATCTCTTAGTGCGGCCACCAGCGCGGGAACGGCCTTCGGGTCAAAGGTTTCTCCCAAAGCCCCGGCGGCGGCGCTGCGGACGTTTTCGTCCGGATCGTCGCGCAACGTTTGCGCCAAGACCGGCACCGCTTTCGCACCCCGGGTGGTCAACAGGCGCGCCGACCACGCCCGCACGAGGGGATTTTCCGATTTCCGTCCTTGGACCAACGCCTCGAACGCGCGATCGCCCAGGTACTTCAACCGCGCGTGCGCGGCTTCCCTTGTCTTGTCATCTTCCGACCCCATTTCGCCCATGCTTTTCGCGATGACCTGCGCGATGGCCTCGTCCGAATCCACGGTCTCCAGCCCGGCGGGGCGACGGTCCCGAAGGCTGCGGTTCGAGTCCCGCTGCGCGGCCTCCATCGCTTGCCGTACCGTGGTCTCCGAAAGCTTGCGGCTCGCGGCAACGGCTCCGTGCGGGGTCACGTCCGTTGTGGCGGACTGGGCCAAGGGCAGCAACGCCGAAAGCGCGATCAGCAGGGAATGCATGTCGAGTTCCTTCCTTCGCGCGTGTGGGGAAAACCCACAACGCGCGCCGTCCGACTTCATCCTGACGCCAGAGGCGCAGCCAAGGCGCCTTGGTCCCTCGATCTCGAAAACCCTTGAAAAGTTCCCCGAACAGGAAACGAAGACCGCTCTACGTCCGCCTATTCTTTTCTCAGGCGCGGGTCCATGGCGTCGCGCAGACCCTCGCCGACCAGGTTGAAGGCCGTGACCGTCAGGAAGATGGCCAGGCCGGGATAGGTCACCAGCCACCAGGCGGTTTGGATGTAGCGTTTGGATTGGGAGAGGATTTCGCCCCAACTGGCCGTGGGCGGGGGGACGCCAAAACCGAGAAAACTGAGCGAGGATTCGACGAGGATCGCCCCGGCGACGCCGAACGTGGCGCTGACGAAGACCGGTGACAGGGCATTGGGCAAAAGGTGGCGGAACATGATCCGCGTGTTGCTCAGGCCGGTGGCGCGGGCGGCGGCGGCGAAGTCGGCCTCGCGCAGGCGCAGGAATTCGCCCCGGATCAGGCGGGCCACGCCCGTCCACTCCGTCAGCCCAATCACCACCATGATGTTGAAAATGCTCTGCGGCAGGAACGCGATCAGCGACAGAATCAGGATGAACGTCGGGAAACACATCATGATCTCGATGAGCCGCTGCACGATCATGTCCGCGCGTCCGCCGTAGAAGCCCGCGATGGCCCCAATCACGATGCCGATGGCCACGGCGATGCCTTCCGCCACGAAGCCAACCGAAATCGCGATCCGGGTACCCCAGATCATTCGCGACAATACATCCCGGCCGCGGTCGTCGGTGCCGAGCCAGTGGTCCTGGGACGGCGGCTGGAGACGATTGAGCAGGTTCGACTGCTCCGGGGCGTACGGGATCGGCGGCCACAGGGCGTGGTCGCCCGGGCCGGGGGTCCAGGCGGGGTAATCGAAGTTCACCAGCGGGCTGTAGGAGATCAGCGCGGGGAACCAGTACGCCTGACCGTCTTTCACGAGGTAGATAGGCGTGCTGTTGGCGATGAACGGCGCCCCGAGCGCGATGCCGAGCAGCAGGAGTATAAACACGAGGCTCGGCATCGCCAGCCGGTTTTTCGCGAACTGCCGCCCGACGATGCGCCAGTAACTTTGTTTTCGGTGTGTAGCGGGGCGTTCCATGCGCGGCTACTCGAACTTGATGCGCGGATCGGTCAGCGCATACAGGAGGTCGGAGATGATGAGCCCAATCAACGTCAGGAACGCCGAGATCGACAGAATCCCCATGATCAGCGGATAGTCACGGGACAGGATCGCTTCGAAGCTCAGCCGTCCCATGCCGGGGATCGAGAAAATGCTCTCAATGATCACGCTGCCGCCGATCAATCCCGGCAGTAGCGTGCCCAACAAGGTGATGATAGGGATCAGCGAGTTGCGCATCGCATACTTGTACACCACGGTCCGTTCGCTGAACCCATAGGCCCGCGCCGTGCGGATGTAGTCCTGGCGGATGACGTCCACCAGCCCCGCCCGCGCGAACCGCGACAGCCCCGCCAGCCCGCCGTAGCTCAGGCACGTCACCGGCAGCACCAGGTGCCACAGCCGGTCGAGCAACCACGGCCCGAGCGCGAGTTGGTCTGCGCCGCTCGAACTGATGCCGTAGATGGGGAACCAACTCAAGTAACGTCCGCCGCCGAAGAACAGCATCAGCAGCATCGCCACCCAAAAACTCGGCAGGCTGTAAAGGATGAAGAGGAATACCGTGACGCCCTTGTCCGCGGGGGAGCGCGGGTGCGTGGCCGAGTAGACGCCGATGGGGATCGAGACGAGGTAAATGAGCAGAATGGACAGCACGTTAAGCTGGAGCGTGATCGGAAGCACCTCGAGGATTTTGTCGCGCACCGGTCGCTGGTCTTTGTAGGATTTCCCGAAATCGAGCACCAACAGCCGTCCCATCCACCGCGCATACTGCACGTACAGCGGCTGGTCGAGGCCGTAGAGTTTCTTGGTCTGCTCGATGATTTCCTGCGGCACGCTACGGTCGCTCAGTCCGCTCTCGGCGTTGCGCAGTTTGAGAAACACCGGATTGCCCGGCGCCAACTGGACCACCGCGAACGTGATGAGGCTGATCCCGATGAACGTCGGGATGATCAGCAACAACCGCCGGATCAGGTACGCCTTCATGCCGCTGCGCGTCCCCTGTGCATCACCGAGTCCGCTGCAACGCCAGCGGCACCCACCACTCCCGTAGATCGAAGTACATGGGGTACGTTCGCACGTTGCGATAGCGCTTGTCGATCGCCGCAAGGGCCATCGAATCGAACAAGAACGTATACGGCTGTTCCTCGTGAAGGATCGCGTGGAACTTGTGGTAAAGCGCCACGCGCTTGTCCAGGTCGAACTCGCGGCGCGCTTCTTCGATCAGCCGGTCCGCCTCGGGGTTCATGAACGCGACGCGATTCGAGCCCTTGTCCGCCTGCGACGAATGCCACACTTGATAGGGATCGGGATCGGGGACCAAGCCCCAACTCAGCATGCACGCGTCGAAGTTCCGCTTGTCGATGCTCTCGAGGAAGGTGGCCCATTCGAGCGGACGGATCGTCAACGCGATGCCCGCTCGCTTGAGTTCCTCCTGGTACACCGTCGCGAGTTGTTCCGCCTCCGGCGAGCCGGAGGGCAACAGAATCTCGAACTTGAACGACTGGCCGTCCTTGTCGCGCACACCGTCGCTATCACGGTCCACCCAGCCCGCGGCGTCCAGCAGTTGCTTGGCCTGCGCGGGATCGAACGGCCACGGCTTGATGGCCTTGTCGCATTCCGGGCCGTTGATGAAGAAGTGACCCGACACCACGGTGCCCAGGCCGTGGTAGATGGTCTTCAGGATCGTGTCCCGGTCCAGCAGCATGGTTAGCGCGCGGCGGACCATTTTGTCGCTGAACATCGGCTTGGTCATATTCCACCCGATGTACGAGTAGCCGGGATAGAGGAACTGCGCTTTGTTGAACTTCGCCGTGAACGCCGGATCAGATACCGTGGGCGAGTTCCACTGCTCCGGCGTCATGCCCATGAAGTCGAGCCCGCCGGTGGTGAGCACCTGAAGCGCGGCGTTGTCGTCCACGATGAACTTGTACTCGCGGCGCAGCAGATGCGGCTTTTGGCCCCAGTATTTTTCGTTGCGCACGAGCACGACGCTCTGGTTGGTTTCCCACGACTCGACGGTATACGGCCCCGAACCGATGGGCTTGCGGTTGTTCGGGTGGTTGTTGAAGTCGCCCTGGCTGTAAATGTGTTTTGGCATGATGGGCAAACCGCCCAACGCGCCTAGCGACTTGAAGTACGGCTCTTTGCAGGTGAACTTGACCGTGCGCGCGTCGATCACCTCGCACGAACTGACGTTCTGATAGTAATTCCGCAGCGCCGCCGCATCCACGGCGGGGTCCATCAGCTTGTCGTAGGTGAATTTGATGTCCTCGGCGGTCAGCGGCTGGCCATCCGAGAACACGATGCCTGGTTTCAACACGAAGGTAAACGTCAGGTGGTCGTCGGATACCGTATACGACTCCGCCGCCAGCGGTTTCAGCTTCAGCGTCTCGTTGTCGTATTCGAGCAGCGTGTCGAACACGACATCCAGAATCCGGAACGCGTACACGTCGGTGGCGGTCAGCGGATTCAGGGTGGGCATTTCGGCCGGGGTGCGAATGACGATGCTATCGCCGTCCACCGGCGGGCCATCGTTTTCCGCTTCGGTCGTGGTGGTGATTGCCGTGGCCGACGTGACCGGCGGCTGGGGCGATTCCGGCGCGCCGGAGGTCTGCCGCGGCGGCTTACTGCATCCCCCCAGAATCAGGAGCGTCATTCCCAACACGATGCAGCACGATCGAAGAGCCGCCATGCCCTTTTCCTCCTTCTGTCGCGGTCCATGTCCACCGGCGTTTATGCCGAAGCACATAGTAGCATATTCGTTCCAGCGGCTTGATTCCTTTGTCCCTCCGTGTTGTAATCGCCGGTGCGTGAAACCGGTGCAGTGCAACAAGTGAGGTGCGCATGCAGATACGCGAACTGGACCCCGCGGCGCGGCAGGCGATCGAGGAGTTCGCCCGGCAACAGGCCCACGGCGGCATGGCGGGACACGATTACGGTCATGTCCACCGCGTGCGGGTTTGGGCCAAGCGCATCGCGGCCGCGGAGGGGTTTGTGCGGCTGGACTGCGTGGAGGCGGCCGCGCTGTTGCACGACGTAGCCCGGTCCCGCAAAGATGTGCCCTCGCGGCGGCACGGCGAGGTCGGCGCGGAGATCGCGGCGCAGTTCCTGACCAAATGGCCGCTCGGCGGCGCACGCCCCTTCGACGAAACCGACATCGCCGACATCGCCCACGCCATTTCCTTTCACAACCACAACCGGCGAGGCTCGGGCCGTCTGCTCGATATCTTGCGCGACGCGGACATGATGGAAATGTTCGGGCCCATCGGCATCATTCGCGGCGTGACGCCCTATCCCAACGTTCCGGAGTTCGACCCCACCAATCCGCGCGGCGACACCGCGGGGCACGGCGCGGCCGAGTTCGATCGCCGCTTCGACGCGGGGTTGGGCATGGGGTCGACGCTTGTGGATCATCTGAATTTCCACCTGAGCTGTCTTGATAACCTCGCCACCGAGGCCGCGCAGACCTTCGTCACGCCGTATGCGGAATTCCTGCGCGAATTCATCGAGGCGTTGGTGCGGCAAGCGGAGGAAACGCGCGAATAGCGCCGCGCGGTTTGGATTTTGTCCGGTTTGGATTATAGTAGCGGGGCTGTTGAGGGGAACCGAAAGACGTGAAGGAGAATGTACGATGAAACTCGGTTTGTTTACCGCGATGTTCAGCGACAAGCCGCTGAAGCAGGTGTTGGAACTGATCCGTCCGCTGGACCTCCAGACGATCGAATTGGGCGCGGGCAATTACCCGGGCAGCGCACATCTCGACGTGAAGGGCTTGCTCGCCTCGAAGCCCAAGCGCGAAGAACTGCTCGCGACGCTCAAAGGCGAGGGGCTTCAGATCAGCGCGCTGTCGTGCCACGGCAACTGCTTGCACCCGAACAAAGACTTCGCCAAAAAGAACGCCGACGTGCAGACGGACGCGATCAAGTTGGCCGAACTGCTGGGCGTGGGCGTGGTGATCGATTTCTCGGGCTGCCCCGGCTCCGACGACAAGGCGACGCAGCCGAACTGGGTCACCTGCGCGTGGCCGCCGGATTACCTCGACGTGCTCAACTGGCAGTGGGAAAAGAAGGTGATCCCCTACTGGACCAAGCAGGCCCAGTTCGCCAAGAACCACGGCGTGAAGGTCGCCTTCGAGATGCACCCCGGCTTCGTGGTGTACAACACCGAGACCCTGCTGCGCCTGCGTAAGGAATGCGGCGCGAACCTCGGCGCGAACTTCGACCCGAGCCACCTGTTCTGGCAGGGCATGGACCCCTGCGAGAGCGTGAAGGCCATCGGCAAGGGCATTTTCCACGTACACGCGAAGGACTCCCGCGTCGAGCCGGCCAACGCCGCGCTCAACGGCGTGCTCGACACCAAACACTACGGCGATGAGCTGCACCGCTCGTGGATTTTTCGCACCTGCGGCTACGGCCACGGCCTGGAGTTCTGGAACAACTTCTTCAGCACGCTGCGCCTGGTTGGCTACGACGGCGCGGTCAGCATCGAACACGAAGATAGCCTCATGTCGAGCTGGGAAGGCCTGACGAAGGCGGTCGATTTCCTGCGCGGCGCGATCATCTCGCAAAAGCGCTCGGCGATGACCTGGGCGTAGCTCGTAACTCACGCCGGGGGAGTCCTTTACGCAAGGGTTTCCCCGGCGTTTTTGTGTCCGAACGCCCCAAAAGTCAGAAAGTGAATGGGGTCCGCCCGTGTTCGTCTATATGAATAGCGGCGTACAATGTATCGCGCCGCATTTTGGAGGTTAAGCCCATGTTTACCAAATGGATAGCACGATTCACCGCCCTGGGGATTGCCCTGGCCCTGCCGTTGGCGGCCCTTGCGGCGGAACCCCTGCATGCCCGCGTCAGCATCTCGTCGGGCGGCGGCATGATCAAGGGCGCAACCGATAACGACTGGAGTTACGCGACCACGAACACGTTGGTGCTGCCCGGCGACACGCTCTGGGTGGACAAAGAAGGCAGCCTGGAGGTCGAGCTGGCTGGCGGCGTGTTCTTGCGCCTGGCCGACCAGAGCAAGGCCGAGATCGTCTCGTTGCCCCCGGGCATGGAGGTCCGCGGGTGGACGGGGTCCTTCTATCTCCAGCGCACGGCCCGCAGCGGCGGTTCGGTGAGGTTTGCCGGCCCGGCCTGCTACGCCTCGGCTGATCCCAATAGCATGTTCCGCGTCGACGTGCAGCCGAATGGCGGCACGGTGGTCAGCGTATTTTGGGGCAGCGCGACAGTAGCCTCGTCCGCGGGCGGCGCGACCACGTTGCGCGAAGGCCAGCGCTCGTATTGCGACCCGGGTCTGCTGCCCAGCGAGCCGGTGCCGTTCTCCCGCGCGCAAGAAGACAGTTTCGATGCCTGGAACCGCGACCGCGCGAAGTTCTTGGCGGTAGGCGAGACCCGTGTGCAGACGCCGGTTCCCGTTGCGAATCGCCCGGTCGGTTACGACGACTTGGGTACGTATGGCGACTGGGTAACCGTTGACTCTGCGGTCTATTGGCGGCCGACGGTTGTCGTGGACTACGTGCCGTACCGCTATGGTCGGTGGAATTACGTGCCAGGATGCGGTTACGTGTGGGTGGGTGACTACCCGTTCTGCTACGTCACGAGCCACTACGGCCGCTGGACCTACCGTTCTGGCTACGGCTGGCTGTGGAGCTACGGCGACGTGTGGGCCCCGGCGTGGGTCGCGACCGTGCGTTACGGATCGAACTTCGTGTGGGCCCCGCTTGACCCGTGGGATCGCCCCGTGTCGCTCGGCGGCGCGTGCATTACCGTCGGCGACGTCACGATCAGCATCGCGGCTGCGTCGTACTGCCCCGTCGGGCCAGTGCTCGTATCCAGCCCGTACGTGGTTCAGCCTTGTGTGACCAACATCTTCATCAACATCGATGACGATGACGACGACCACATCGGCTACTGGCGCTTCTACGACAGCTACAAGGTTCCTGCGCCGCGTGCGCCGTCGCGCGATGAGAACGTGATTGTGCGCCACGTCGGAACCTCGGTGAAGCAGTATGCCCCGGAACGTCAACTGCGCGGCGTCGAGCACTACAAGGGCACGACGACCCTTGCCTCGACCAAGGTGCAGACGCTTGAAAAGGAAAGCGGCGCGCCGTCGTTCATCAAAGGCGGCGGACAAGGCGTGCGCGTGAGCCAAGGACAGGGCGTGCGTACGGCGTCGAGCGTGAAACTCGCGAACGAGCCGGTGCGCAAGGTCAGTTTGGCCCCGCAGGCCGCCAAGATCGTGCCGGAGACCATCGACGTAAACAAGATGAAGGTGCGCCCGGAGATCGCGGGCACGTCGGCCCCGGCGTCCACGAAGCAGACGTTCTCGACCGGCCGTCCGGCGACGAACGGTTCCGTGAAGATCGGCCGTCCGGAGACGGTACCTTCCACCGCGCCGGGGACCGCGCCGATGACGACGCCGGCCAAGCCCAAAGACTCGCGCGTTGCGCGTATTGACGAGCCGGTCGGCGGCGGCACGCGCGAAGGTGCCGTGCGGACGACCGTGCCGCGCGAGGGCTACCAGAAGCAGACGACCGACGTGACTGCGCCAGGAACGGCGACACAGCAAACGGAACGTTTTTCGACGAATAACCGAACCACGACGGTTCCGAGCACGGCGGGGCGCTATTCCGCGCCAGACACGCCGACGCGCACCACCGCGCCGACGTTGACGCCGCCGCGCAAGATCGAAAGCCCTGCACCAACGGTGAATCAGGAGAACACGAACCGTACGTGGAGCAACCGCAACAAGGTGACCGTGATCGGCGGCTCAGGCCGGACCACGAACCCGAGTACTTTCGAGACGCCACGGCAGGAGCCGGTCAGCCCGGTGCAGCCGCGGACTTCGGTGAAAATGCGCGCGCCGGAACCCGAACCCGCGCCGCGCGCGGCGGAACAGCCGATCGTCCGTCAGCCCGTCGTTGAGCCGCAACCGGTTCAGCAGGCGCAGCCGGAGTATGCACGACCGAAGGTATCCCCCCCGATCGAAGCCCCGGCCCCCGCGCCGGAGCCTCGGCCCAACGTGATTAAACGGGTGGAGACGCCGTCCGCCCCGGCAGACCGCGGGAACGAGTCGAATAGCAGCGAAGAGCGGTTCCGCGGCGGCGGTGGCGGCGGCAAGAAGAACCGGTAGAGGTAGACAAACCGGGGCATTCTCCTATGGACAGGACAATGCCCCGGTTCTGATTTGAGTGCGGATACCCGCTTTAGGCTTCCTGCTTCTGATCCATCAGTTCTTCAAGGACTTCAAGGAGCATGTCCGGGTCCACGCCGTAGCCCGCGCAGACCTGGCCGATGGTCTCGTACTGATTGATGGCGCAGTGCGCACACCCACCGAGATGAAACGCCGCAAACACCTCGCGCACCCGCGGGTGCATGCCCATCGCCTCGCCGACCGTCATGTCCAGGTTGAAGTACCGGAACTTCTCGCCCGTGTTTGTCGAATCCGTCATCACACGTCTCCTTGGTTGGGGTTAGGTCGCTTCCCATCGCGCCAAGAACTCGTCCGCCGTCGATTCCATCAGGGATTCGGGGCGATACAGCTTTTTGACGACGGGATCGGGAACCCGTTCGGTTTCGTTCGTGCCAGGGATGTGCGTCACGAAGCGCATCACGCGTTGTTCGTCGTTGCACTCGTAGTAAACCCACGCATCGCCCTTCCCGGGCACCGGCTGCCTTGTCTTGTAGTATAACATCAGAGACACGCTCCTTCTGCCCGCCAGCATACCCCAAAAACGGCCCGTGACGCTAGGCGGAGCCTTTGGCGAGGGGCATTGCAACGCATCCCGCCCTGTGTTAGCGTGAGCCCACTGGGGAAGGAGGAGAAAGAACCATGCCGGAATACGTTGGAACGCCGCCGTCGGGGCCCAAGGCAGGACGTCCTTGGCGGCCCCCGCTACCCAAAGGGCTCAAACGCATGGGCCTTCTCGTGCTCGGGGCCGTGGTGATTGTGTTGAGCGTACTGCGCTCGTTCTTCGTCAATATCGAGCCTTACGAGTTCGGTGTGAAAGAAGTAAAGATCGGCGTCCATCGCGGCATCGAAAACGCCGTGTACGGGCCGGGTTACGCTTGGATCAAGCCGTTCGGCTTTGAAAAGATGCACGTATTCCCCCGCCAGATCCAGGTGCTGGAGCTGACGGGCGAGCGCCAATCGGGGTCCGCGACGGAATCGCACTACCGCGATCGCGTGGCGCGCATTCAGACATCGGACGGCTTCTATGTGGACGTGGACGTGACGATCCTGTACCGCCTGATCGATCCCTATAAAGTCATGACGAAACTCGGACCGGGCAAGCTGTTCTTGACGAACGGCATCCTGCCGAAGGCGGAACCGATTCTGAAGCAGACGCTGGGCGAACTCAAGACCGAGGAGTTCTACAACAGTCCGCTGCGCCGCCAAAAGACGGAACAGGCACGGGCGATGTTGAACACCGAACTCGAAGCCAAGGGAATTCAGGTGGAGCACGTCCTGGTGCGGTATTTCCGCTACAGCGACGAGATTCAGAAAAACATTGAGGCGAAGAAACTCCAGGACCAGTTGGTCTTCAAGAACCAGGCCGAGGCGCGCGCGGCCACGGAGAACGCGAACCTGATGCGTGTGCGGCAAGAAGGCGAGATGCGTGTCGCGGTGACCAAGCAAGAGGGCGAGGCATACAAAACGCAGAAGGCCTCGGAAAAGGAGTTGTACATGCGCACGCGCGCCGCGGAGGGGCAACTGCTGACGCGGCAGGCCGAGGCGGAGGCGGTACGTCTCAAGAACGACGCGATGCAGGTGGGCGGTAACGATCGTAAAGTGGCGATGGCGATGGCGGAAGTACTCAAGGGACTGGATACGGTTCTTGTGCCGACCGGCGGGGAGAACGGCGTGAATCCGCTCGATCTGGATGAAATGCTCCGGCTGTTTAATGTCGTCCACCATCCCGCTGCCGCGCCAGCGAATGCAGGAGGGGCCGCCCAATGACACGCATACTACGAGGGCTACTTCTGGCCGCGCTCGCGGCGCTGCTGATGCCGTTCACCGGCTGCGTACCTCATTCGACCGGGCCGACGGAAGTGGGAGTGCGCACGGTCAAGTTTTCGTTTACCGGTCACAAGGGCGTCGAGCAAAAGTACTATCCGCCCGGCTCGACCTATTTCTTTGCGCCGTTCCTTAACGAGTGGCATACGTTCGACACGCGCCTGCACACGCTCGACATGACCTCGGTGGCTAAACGCGGCGACCGGGAGGAAGTCGATGATCTTGTCTTCAAGACGATCGACGGCAACGACATCAGCCTGGACGTGGTGGTGTCGTATCGGATCGATCCGAACAAGGCCCCGGAGATACTCCAAAATGTCGCGAAAGACGACGACGAACTGCGGGAGAATGTGCTGCGCACGGTTTGCCGGAGTGTGCCGCGCGATATCTTTGGAGAACTTAACACCGAGAACTTCTATTCGGCGGCGGAACGCACCGCCAAAGCCGAGCAAGTGCTCAAGACCCTCAACGATGCGCTCACTCCCTACGGGGTGATCGTCGAACGCGTCGGGCCGGGCGATTACCGGTTCAACCCGGAGTATCAGAAGGCCATCGAGGACCGCATGGTCGCGGACCAGCAGACGGAGAAGAACCGCTCGGCTACACGCGCGGCGGAGCAAGAGAATCTCAAGCTCGTCGAGCAGGCCAAAGGTGACGTGGCCAAGATGCGGGCTGAGGCGGACGGCGAGTACGAGCGCGCAAGAATCGAGGCGGACGCGAAGTATAAGCAGCAAGAGCAGATCGCCGCGGCGATTCGCGCGGAAGGCCGCGCCGAGGCCGAAGGGATTCGCAAGATGAACGAGGCGCTCTCAGGCGCAGGCGGCGAGGCCGTCGTTAAGCTGCAGATCGCGGAAGCGCTCAAGGGAAAGCGCGTGCTGCTGTTGCCGGTGGGCAGTGGCCTCGATGTGCGCTCGACGAATATCAACGAACTCCTCACGCAATACGGCATTTCGAAACTTGGAGAGCCCGCGCCCGCCAAGTAGGAAACGAAATCCGGTTGTGTTTGGCCATTTACGGACGGCGGATGAGAGTTCGCCGTCCGTGCTACTCTAAAGAGAGAGTTGCCGGGGAGACAGCACCGTGAAACTTCACCAACTCAACGAGACGACCTGGGAAATTCCGCGGGAAGGCCAGATGCGCGTCCCGGGACGTATCGTGGCGGATCAGCGCCTGATCGGCGCGATCACGGGCGACAAGGCCGCGGAACAGGTGGCCAACGTCGCGTGTCTGCCAGGGATCGTCGGTTATGCCTACGCGATGCCCGACGCGCACTGGGGCTACGGCTTTCCCATCGGCGGCGTGGCGGCCACGGATCCCGCCGAAGGCGGCGTGATCTCGCCCGGCGGCGTGGGCTACGACATCAACTGCGGCGTGCGCCTGATGGCGACGCGCATTCCGTACGCGGAAGTCGCGCCGCGCCTGCGCGACCTCGTGCTTGCGCTCTACCGCGACATCCCGGCGGGCGTGGGTTCGAGCGGCGCGATTGCTCGCCTCGGCACGACCGACCTGCGCGCGGTACTCGAGCACGGCGCGCGCTGGGCCGTCGACCATGGCTACGGCACGCGCGCCGATCTTGACGCCACCGAGGAAAACGGCTGTATGGCGGGCGCCTCGGCCTCGGCGCTCTCCAAGCGCGCGCTCGAACGCGGCGCAGACCAACTCGGCACGCTGGGCTCCGGAAACCACTTCCTGGAGATCGGCGTCGTCGAACATGTCTTCGAACCGGAGACCGCGCACGTCTTCGGCCTCGAGGAGGGCCAACTCACCCTCATGATCCACAGCGGCAGCCGGGGACTCGGATATCAGGTCTGCGACGACGCGATCGACGTGATGGTGAAAGCCGCGCGCAAATACGGGATTGCCCTGCCGGACCGCCAACTTTGCTGCGCGCCCGTGGATTCGCCCGAGGGCCGGCAGTACGTTGAAGCGATGGCCGCCGCCGCGAACTTCGCGTGGGCGAACCGGCAAATCATGATGGACCTCGCGCGCCGATCGTTGCGAGAGACGCTGTCGATCAGCGAACGCGACCTGGGCGGTCGCTTGGTCTACGACGTCTCGCACAACATCGCCAAGTTCGAACGTCACGAGGTCGAAGGCCGTCTCCGGCGGCTTTGCGTACACCGCAAAGGCGCCACCCGCGCGTTTCCCGCGCACCGCGACGAAGTGCCGTCCGCGTACCGCGCCGTTGGCCAACCCGTGCTGTTGCCCGGCGACATGGGTACCGGCTCCTACGTCTGCGTCGGCACGGACCACGCCATGACCGCCTCCTTCGGCAGCGCCTGCCACGGGGCCGGCCGCGTGCTCAGTCGCACCGCCGCCCGCAAAGCCCGCGACGCCGCGTCCCTGCTCGCGGAACTCGAAGCCAAAGGCATCACCGTCATGGCCCGCAGCAAAGGGGCCGTCACCGAAGAATCCCCCGACGCCTACAAAGACATCGACGTCGTCGCCGACGTCCTCGAACGCGCCGGCCTCGCCCGTCGCGTCGTCCGCATCCGCCCCGTCGGCGTCGTAAAAGGGTAAGGCCCCCTGCCGTCTTGCAGAATCGCATATGAATGGCATGCTAAACTACCTCACACCTTGGGGGAGGCTTTCTAAACGCGGAGGCTGTATATGAACATGACGGAAATTCCAGACGATTGGTGGCCATCGTGTCTTTCGGAGTTCGCGGCTGAAGAGCCTCTTCGGGGCGAGCATGTTGTCGTCGCGGAGGTTTCAAGACCATGGATGCCTTGCGACAAAAGAATACTGTACACCTGCCTGATTCCGAAGGACCGGGCTGAAGCGCTGGAGGGATATAGAGGGAGCATTGGATTCGAGTGTGTTTCCAGTGGGCCTTGGCCCTTCCCGCCCGACGGAGATTACAGCTATGTTCCTGACTTTTGGGTCGATGGCGTAGAAAGAGAGGAGAAATTTGAGCCGCTGGTGATTAGCTGGAAATCCGCTGGAGTAACAATCCTTCTTCCTGACCAAGGTTTTCTGATGACCTATGGCCTCATATCTCGCCAGTGTGAGTTTGGAGAAGTCTATTGGGATGATCCGTGTAATAACGTGTTTGACGTTGTCAAGGTAGAGCCGCATTCGGAACTACAACACAGACCCAACACTTCGCATCGAGTCCTAATTCGACGAACGTATCTTGAGGACTACGCCACCCTGCGCAACATGTGCCTAGCTCAAGTATACTTCGTGGAAAAACACACAGAATCACCCGACGCCATTTCGCAACAACTTGCCGATATAGGGCCTACTCGATTTGCTCTTCTAAATAGGGAATTTGATATCCGAAGAAGGCTAGGTGGAAACGGTATTCTCGCGCAAGTATGGGGATTCAGGCACATTATTGATCCAGGATCGGCTCCTGTCAGTGAGGATAATGACTATGGCGTCTTAGTCTGGCCTGGTTTTGGAGTGGTGGATGGGACACGTGAAACAGATATTGATGAACGGATCGTCCAGAGCAGTTTTGTCTACGTGAAAGACAGCGTCTTAGCGGAGTACGAGGGCAAGTCTGGTTTCAGTATACATCCAGAGAGTGGCGGCGTTTCATATGGTGATCGGTGGTCGGTTGGCTTGACCAGCAGAATCGGGCGAGATCTGATCCAGCTTTCATTGTGGGATCTCTACAAGATGACAAGGCCTAACACGGTCCGAACATGGAATAACCACTGCGTGGATCCGCCTAGAGTTGATGACCTCGACGAACTGCGCCGCGAGCCCAACGTCGCAACTCGCGCAAAAAACATCGTGTATTCGATGGCCGAATTGGGAGAGGTTCTCGCGGAAATTGCTCGCCGTGCATGCGGGTCGAAACAGACAGGCAAGGAGCTGGTCAGACTTGACCGAAGAGATTTGGACTACTCTGGATGGTGGAAGGCCGATGGGGTAGAGCCCATAACTCGCCATGCGCCCCTGGAAATGAAGGAACATGATTTCATGGCGCGTTGTGTGGACCTGTACAAGATCATTGGAGAGCGCTTGCCAGAGAAGTTGCTGCGGAATATGCTCACGAAGAAAATGGGGTACAGTGAGGATGACCTCAAAAAAAAGGAGGTCGGGTCACTCAATCTGCTCGATCGTTTGGTTCAGATGGCAATGTGCGCTGGCGAGACTGGACTGAATTTGATCAATCACGCAGAGCAAATACGGGAGCGCATTTCTGAGAACGCGCAGCCTACGCCGGTACAGGTCTTATTTGACCTCAGCGCGCTCCGAAATAGACACAGTCATGCTGGTCGCGGCAAGGATGCAGATGTGCTGAAGAAGGCGCTCCAGGGTTTGGGTATATGCCGACAGAAAATGCAGCCAGGATGGGGTATTGGCGTTGATATCGTCTACGATAGGACGGCGGAGTCCCTAGAAGAGATCTCAACAATCTTTCGTAGAGCGCTAAGTCGAGAATAGCTCCCCAAGACACTCTTTCGAAACACAGCGCTTTCTCTTTCTCGGTTGTCGATGTTTGCACGTCACCTTCTGCGCTGCCGTGGAGTCTCCATTTTGGGAAAAGGAGGGTGTTGTCATGACGCGCGGAAACCTGTCGGATGGAGACCTGGTGCAGGCGGTGTTGGGCGGACAGACGGACCGCTTTGGGGAGTTGGTGGACCGGCATTTTCAGATGGTCTACGCGATTGCGTATGGGGGCACGGCGAATCACGCGGACGCGGAGGATTTGACGCAGGAGACGTTTGTGCGGGCGTATCGGGGCCTGCGCGGGATTCAGGATGCGGAGAAGGTCAAGGCGTGGTTGGCGACGATCGCCCGCAACGTCTTGCGGACGGCGTGGCGGTCGCGACAGCGCGAGGCGAAGTTGGAGGCGGAAATCAGCGTGACTGCGCCGCGCGTGGCCATCCCCAGTTCGGGCGAACTGGCCGGGGCGGTGCGCGAGCAAATCCACACGTTGGACCCGGTGCACCGGGAATGCCTGTTGTTGCACTATTTCGCGGGACTGAGCACGGCGGAAATCGCGGAGAATCTCGGCATTTCGAATGACGCCGCGAAGAAGCGCCTTGAACGCGCGCGCAAGGCGTTGGGCGAGGCGCTGGTGGAGGCGCTGCCGGATTCGTTCAGCCTGCGCAAGCCCGCCCGCGAACAGCGCGCGAGCATTCTGGCGGCGGTGGCGGGGTTGCCTATTTCCGCGCTGCCCGTGAGAAGCATGCTGCAGGCGGTACCGCTCAAGCTCGCCGTGGGCGCGGCGTGTGTCATCGGCGCGGCGGCGGTGTGGTTGGCCACTCCTGTGTGGTTCGGGCAGGCATCGCAGCAACCCGCGGCGGTGTCCGACGCGCCGAGTGCAACGGCCGTCGCCAATGCCGATCCCGCACGCGTGCCGCCCACGGTTCCCGATGCCGCGCCTGCCTCTGCGCCCGAACCCGCGCCGTCACTCGCCGCACCTGGGCACTATGCGGCGGCAGCGGACGCGTCGCCTGGACTCGAGGCCCGCGTGGCCGAACTGGAACGCCGTGTGGCCGCGTTGGAGCGGGCCGCCGGTGCGGCACAGCCGCAGTCCCAGACCGCCGCGCAGACGCAGGAAGCCCGGAACCAGTTGCGCGAGAAATTCAATGCGCGCATGGAGGCGGACCGGAAACGTTACACGGACGAGCAGCTCCGCGAGATTGAATCGCTCTACCAAGTGGCGAACAAGCAATGGAACACGCCCGAGGCGCGGCAGAGTTTGCAGGAGTTGTGCTCCAAGTACACCGATGCGAATCGCACGGGGTGTGCGGTGCTGTACTTGGGTCAGATGCTCGAGGGGGCGGACGGCGTCGCATTCCTGGAGAGCGCAATCAAGGACTATGGCGATTGCATGTACGGCGACGGCGCGCAGGTGGGCGCGCTGGCGCGGTTCTACCTTGGGCAACGGCTGAAACAGCAGGGCCGCGAAGCAGACGCCGCCCGGCTGTTCGACGAACTCCGCACACAGTACCCGAATGCCGTGGCCCACAACGGCCGGCCGCTTGTGGATGCGTTACCCAAGTAGCTCAAGCGACCACGGCATGCCGAAACGTCTTAGAAGCTATCCCAAAACCCTCATGAGTAGTAGTAAGGCACATCCGAGGTGAAGATATCCCTGAAAGAGTTTGGTGGATTTTTCCCATCGGATACACAGTCGCCGGAAATTCTGGAACCAACCAATGGTGCGTTCGACCGTCCAACGTCGGGCGTAGCGACACAACGGTCTTCCATCCTGCGTCTTGTTCTCGATTTTGCGATTGGCGCGATGCGGCGCCGTCGACATCGTGTCCACCGCTACGGGCAATCCCTGCGTATCGACCAACACCATAATTTTCACGCCTTTTCCCACGCGTGTGCAACCGATGCCATCGCCGCCGCCTCGGGCTTTACTGAACGTGCCGTCGACGAAGCACTCGCAGAGTCGGTACTGTCCGCGTTGTTCGACCAGGCGTCCGGCGTCGCGCATGATACCCTCGAAGACACCTTGCTCGACCCAGGTTTGGAACCAGCGGTGGACGGCGCTTTTTGGGCCGAACTCGGCGGGCAGGTCTTTCCATTTAGCGCCGTTATCGAGCATCCAGAAGATGCCGCGCAAGGTTTTTCGCTTATTCGCGGGTGGCCGCCCACCCAGTGGATTGCGCGGCGGATCGGGTATCCGCTCTGCCAGCCAATCGAGTTGTTCGTCTGTGAGTTGTAGCATATGCATATGACTGATGTACCACCAAATAGGTTTCGGGATAGCTTCTAGTTTTCCGTCGGGCAGAAACTCCACGCTGAGGACGAACAGTGGGTCCGTGCTGCTCTTCACACCTGGCCGGAAACTCTCGATTTCGTCAGCAAAGTCCACGCTTTCTCATTTTCCGTGAACGGCGAGATCGTCAACAAATACCGGCTCTTTCTCGGCCCGATATTGTTGCGGGTTTACCTCGTGGAGTTTTCGTTTATGCTTAGCGAGTTCCTCGTCCATGCGGTTTGCCATCTTAGAACGCGCCATCTCACGTGCTCCCCAAAAGGCAAGAGGAGAGAGCAGCAATACTATTCCGATAGTACCAACGACGCCAATGACGATACCCTTGAGAAGCTTCTTGTTGCCTGTTTGCTCTTTCGGCGTGTTGCCGGCACCCATGTACTGTCCCTCCTGAGCCTGACGTGCGCAAGACTGCGCTGGTTTGAGTTTCTTCGTGTCTTGTGGGTTCCACACGGTGTCTTCTGGTGAAAAGACGCCGCCGAGTCCGGTTTTGCCGAAATCGCTTGTGTCCCATTTGGAGGCAAGCGACGTCTTTGTTGTACTTTCTCGGCGCGCCGACGTCTAATAGATGGGAATTAGTTGTAATATGGGCACTGCAGAGGGCAGTGCGCATGGGTGGGAGTTCTCTTGTGACAAGTCTGACCGACATAACCTTGCTACAGCGTTGGGCTGTATCACGCGACGCCGATGCATTTTCGGAAATCGTACGGCGGCATTCCGGGATGGTATACGCGACTACGTTGCGAATTCTGCGTAACCCCGTTGAAGCAGAAGACGTTGTGCAGGAATGTTTCATTAAACTGGCAACCGCGGACGAGTCTATCCGATCCTCTTTGGGGGGGTGGCTGCACAGCGTAGCGACCACACATGCCCTGGACCGCATCCGCTCCAACCAGCGTCGATTACGTCGTGACACAACCTACGCCCAAAAAAGGCCGGACAGCGTCGAGCTTGCATGGGAGGACATCCGTGAGCATATCGATGAGATAATCGCCCTACTGCCGGAGAAATATCGGTCCGCCGTAATTGCCCATTTCTTGGAAGGACGCACCTACGATTCGCTTTCCGAGAGCATGGGCATTCCGCGGACAACTGCCGCGTACCGTGTACACAAGGGTGTGGAACTGATTCGACGAGCGCTATCGCGTCGCGGCATCACGGCTGCTAGCGCAACGCTCGCCGCGCTGCTCGCTGCCCATACCGCCACTGCCGCGCCGCCACCATCGTTGGCTGCCTCGTTAGGCCGACTAGCCATCGCCGGACCAACCGTCCGTGCGCGGTCACCTCGTTTGTCGCGCGCCATTTCGACGGCGTCATGGCGCAACGCACTGTTGGGGGCGGGGGTGCTACTCGGACTGGTAATGCTCTTCTGGGTGAGCGGAGCGGGAAAAGAGCAGGCTAAAACGGCCACGCAGAAGATGGTGTTCCTCAAAGCTTCGGAGCCCGCTCACTCCGCTCAAGCTCTTGACACAACAGCTGGGACAACTTCCTCGCAAACACGTTCTCGTTTGCCGGAGTCTTCTTTTGCAGGCGCCGAGACCACAGACCCTCAAGACGCGACACAGGCCTCATTGGTTACTATCTCTGGCCGTGTCACCGACGACCAATCCGAAGCTATTTCGGGCGCGAGCGTGTGCATAAATTTGAGTGACGACGTCGGCGCCTATCTGCCTATCAAGCAATACGGCGTCCAGACCAAGACAGACGGTACGTACTCGGTCCAAGTACTTCCGGGAACCGCGGCGATTTATGCCCATGCGCCTGGACGCACGATGCAGATGAAGATAGGGGCGTTCCTTAAGAAAGGAAATGACTATCCCAGTATCGACTTTGATTTGCGTCCTTCGCGCGCACAGATATCTGGAACCGTTGTGGACGCTTCTGGAAATGCGATTCCCCACGCAACGGTTCATGTGCGCACGTATGATATTGACGCCGATGGCGGCGGCACAAGCGACTGCTATGAAGCCCTGGACTTCATTTTCGCCGAATGCGACAACCGCGGTGCGTTTGTCCTGGACTTGCCCAGCGATAAGTCTGCTGATCTCATGGCTTGGGCCACCGGCTACGCTCCACGTTTCTTCCGGGCCGTACGCGGCGGAAGCTCCGCAAACATTCTTCAATTGCGCAGAGGAGGAGGCATCGCCGGGGCCGTGAAGCGCGCCGATGGTACGCCGGTCGCGGGAGCACAGGTTTATGTATTTTCTCGGACGAGTTCCGAGCAGGATGCCGACGCAGGATGGTTGATGCATCTCCCTCGCGGAAACAGTGGGGCTGAAGCCACCGTGTTGAACACGAAATCGATTGAACCTGTCCGCTTGCCGCGCAAACAGGTCACCACCTCCAATGACGGGACATACCGTGTGGAAGACTTGTCCGACGAGTATTCCTACTGCGTGTACGCTTCCGACAACGACGCCATTGGGAACCAGATACGCCCAGCCGTTTCGCTATCGACGGTATCGTCCCATGGGACTGTTGGCGAGTTGGCGGTCATGCGGGACGTCCGTGTCCATTCGGGAAGCACGATGCTGCTAGCCGACCTTGTGCTCGGGCAAACGGCGACCGTCCAAGGACGCGTGACTGACCGGACCACCGGAGAAGGGATTGGTGGCGTCTTGATATGTGGCTTTTTCGCGAAGACGGCCAACTGCGTTGTTCATACCACAATCACCCAATCGGA
This sequence comes from Candidatus Hydrogenedentales bacterium, assembly GCA_041859045.1. Classification (GTDB taxonomy): domain Bacteria; phylum Hydrogenedentota; class Hydrogenedentia; order Hydrogenedentales; family SLHB01; genus JBHELB01. The sequence continues at coordinate 40,308 of JBHELB010000026.1, forward strand.
CGGAACCTATGCCCTTGTCCTTCCTGCCGACGAAGGGGATTCAGCCTATCTCGCTCTCTTCCTGCCGTGCGGGGCCACTTTTTCCTGCATTGACAGCGCCGAAATACGACTCCCTCTGCTGCCCGGCGAAGCGCGCACGATCGATTTTGCTGAGGACGCCCCGTTTAGCGCACCATTCCGAGTGGTTTACTCGGACGGCGCGCCAGCAGCCAAGATGTACTTCACGCTACACGACGTTACGGCGGATCAGCATCGCTCGTTTTTCGACATGGCAACCGACGCCGAAGGTCGCTACACGTTCCGTGGGCTGATCCCCACGCATGAGTACGAGGTCGATCTAGGGGCGAGGACTGCGCAGGGCACAGCCCCGCCGTTGCTTATCTCGTCAGACCGCTTTACCGGGAACCCCGGCGAAACGTTGCCCGAGACCGTGTTGACCTGCGAACACTTGGGAGGCATTGCGGGAACGGCACTCAGTGTGGAAAGCCAGCCCCTATGGGACAAGGCAATACAAATCGAAGGCTCTAATCCACGCACGGGAGCTCCTATTGCAGCGACAGCAAGGACCAATGCTGAGGGGCGCTTCGTCGTACAGCAAGCCTTCCCGGAAGGCTTCTACTCCCAGCTCACCCTGCGTCTGCGACGCGCCGGAGCCCCACAACTCGCCACGGTGAACAACATCGTCATTGTTCGCAATCAAGTCACTGAACTGGGCCCAATTACTGTTGTGCCAGACCTGGAAGATCCAACTGCCTCGACATGGTAGTGGTTCACCGGGCATTCGTACAGGAAAGGATCGCTATGAGTATTCTGTCGAACAGCGTTCATGTGGGACTGCTTGTCGAAAACGTCGAAATGATGGTGGAATTCTACAGAGATATACTCGGCTTTGAAACAGACTGGGATAGCGGTCCGTTCGCCGGTTTCGAAGTGAAAGATGGCGGGCTATTTATGTTTGACAGGAAGATATTTTCGGAAGCGATGAACCAACCGTACTCTCCGCCAAAGGGCTATAATACAACAATGTCGATCGGTATTGGCGTACCGTCTCATGATGACGTTGACAGAGAGTATGAGCGTTTGGCAGCGCTTGGCATTCCGTCACTAACCGGTAAACCGGTTACGCAGGCATGGGGCCAAAGGAATTTTTTCATTGCCGATCCTGAAGGGAATTACATAGAGATTGGATCACAGTTAAGGAATTGTGAATAGACAATATCGGAGCGGACATGGATACCATCAGCGCATATACGCGTAAAGCAGACGATTACACAGCATACCGGCTCCCGTGTGCAGATGTGTGTTTCGATGCACTACGCAGATTGGCCGGCTTTGGAGCGGATTGGCTGTCGCTGATATTGCTGCGGGCACGGGAAATGTGGCCAGACATTTCGTCAGGTGTGCGAGGCAAGTTATTGCGATAGGGCCTAACGGGCGATGCGTCGACATGCGGAACGCCTGCTGGGCAAGCATGCCTCCTTCAAGAACGTTACGGCTACGGCAGAGAACACTCGCGTGCGTAGCCAATCAATCGACTTGATTCCCTCGTTCCCAAGTTGCACTTGGGAACGTCCTTTCGTGAAGCTGCGCTTCCACTCTTCGCGTGGCTCATGCAATAGCACTCTGATGCGCTCGCATTACACATTCGCACAATCCGGCGGCGAGCGCCCCTTGCTCGATATTGCTCGCTCCTCGGTCAGGGCAACGAGAAGAAGAAGAAGCACAGCTCCAGGGGTACTGCGTTCCCAAGTGCAACTTGGGAACGAGGAAAGGCATCAAAACGCCTAAAGCGGGGAAAACGCCCTAGTCTTCACGAGACCAACCCGCGCGCGCTGTGAACGCGGCTTTGGCTCCTGAGCGGCCTCGTGGTATCATCGAAACCCTATGAGCGATCATACCGTCGAAGAAACCTGGAAAGACTGCCTCGAGGGCGCGGCGCGGCTGGTGCGGGAGGCGGCGCGTTCGCCACGGCGCACGCTTCGCGTGTCGCCGGACGTCGCGGCGTGGCTCGATGCCGCCGGGGCGACGCCCTCTGCCGTGGAGGCGGCTCCGGAGGCGGTGATTGCGGCGCTCGAGGAACTGCGCCGGGAGGTCGCCGCGTGTACGCGCTGCGCGCTTCACGCGACGCGGACTCAGACCGTGTTTGCCGACGGTCCGGCAACGGCCAAACTGGTGTTTGTGGGCGAAGCGCCGGGCGCGGACGAAGACCGCGAGGGCGTGCCGTTTGTCGGGAAGGCGGGGCAACTTCTCACTGCGATCATCGAGAAGGGCATGAACCTGCCGCGCGGCGAGGTGTACATCTGCAACGTGCTCAAATGCCGTCCGCCGAACAACCGCGATCCGCTGCCGGAAGAGGCGGCGTGCTGCGAGCCCTACTTGGCGCGTCAGCTGGAGCTGTTGCAGCCCAAGGTAATCTGCGCGCTTGGTCGGCATGCCGCGCGGCTGCTGCTTCAGACCGACGAGAGCATTGGCCGGCTGCGCGGGCGCTGGCATTTTTACCGCGGCATCCCCGTGCGCGTGACGTATCATCCCTCGTACCTACTGCGAACGCCGGAAGACAAGCGCAAGACGTGGGACGACGTGCGCGAGGTGCTCAAGGTGTATCGCGGCGAAGTCACGCCGCGTCCAGACGCCCCGTGAGGCGGATTCACGCGCGGAGGCGGTGTCGCGATGAATGAAGGCGAACTCCAAACCACGGTGCGCTGGCACAACTCGCTGATCGTGCGCGTGATGGCGATGTGCGCCGTGCTGGTGGCGTGCTTGCTCGGCGCGGTGTACGCGATTTCCATTCATTACTCTAGCGAAGTCGTCCGCGAGATGGAGGATCAACTCCGCACCATCGCCGACGAGGTGCAGTTGGAGGTCGCCGAACAACCGAACGCCGACTACTCCGCGCTCGCTAAAGAGCTCTCGCAAAAACGCGGCACGCCCATCGTCCTTCAGTCCACCGACGAGGTCGAGCAGAGCAGCGTGACCATGCACATGGAGAAGGACGGCACGCTGACCAAGGTGGGGCAGTACTCGTTCAAGTTGGGCGACGTGCCGGTGCGCGTGACGGCGACGGTGAACTTCCGCATGCAGACGGAACTCATGCGCGCGCTGCGCAACAAGTACGTGGCCACGGTGCTGCTGGTTTTCCTGGCAACGTTGGCGCTCATGATCTACTTCATTGGGCGCACGTTGCGTCCGTTGCGGGAACTTAGCGAGACGTGCGCACAAATCGGCGCGGGCAACCTGCGCAACGTTGAAGTGCGGCGCAACGCGGGCGAGGTGCTCGCGCTCGAACAGACGTTCAACCACATGGTGCAGTCCTTGCGCGACAAGGAACTGATGGAGCGCAACCTGCGCCAAGCGCAGCGGCTTTCCGCGCTGGGCACGCTGGCCGCGGGCGTCGCGCATGACGTGCGCAATCCGCTCAACGCGATCAAGTTGCTTTCCGGCCACGCGTTGGACACGGTCCAGGAACTGGACGGCGGGTCGGCCGCCGCGCGGCAGATCGAGACCATTCGCAACGAAGTGAATCGGCTTGAGGAAATCGTATCCGGTTTTTTGTCGTTGGCGAAGGAACGCGAGCTTCAGCCGGAACCGTGTCTTGTGGACGGGCTGCTATCGGAATGCGCGCATCTCATTAAACCCGACGCCGAAGCGCGTGAGGTGCGGTTGATCACAGAACTTCGCGCAGGCGGCGCGGAGGTCATGGCGGATCCAAAACAGCTCCGGCGGGCCGTGCTCAACGTGCTGATCAATGCCGTCGAGGCGTGCCGCCCCGGCGGACGCGTGCGGCTGTATTCGCGGCTGACGGATGATCACTGCGAGATCGAAATTCGCGACGACGGCCCGGGCATGTCGCAGGAAACGGCGGATCACGCGTTCGATCCCTACTTCACCACCAAGAAAACTGGAACGGGCCTCGGGTTGTCGATCACCCGTGGCATTATTGAAGAGCATGGCGGCACGATCGCGCTTGATAGCCAGGAGGAACTGGGCTGTCAGGCGTTGATTTGTTTGCCTTTGAGGAAATGACGACGATGAACGATTTGCCCGCGCGTATTTTGGTGGCCGAAGACGATACCGTGCAGCGCGAGATCCTCGAGGACATTCTCGTGCGCGCGGGGTACGACGTGACGCCGGTGGCCAACGGCTCGGCGGCGGTGGAGGCGCTGCGTCGCGAAGCGTTCGACCTGCTGATTACCGACGTACGCATGCCCGAGATGGACGGCGTAACGCTGCTGCGCGAGGCGAAGCGCTTGCGGCCCGACACAGAGGTCGTGTTGATGACCGCATTCGCCACCGTGAAGACCGCGGTAACCGCGATGAAGGAAGGCGCGGTCGATTATCTGTCAAAGCCCTTCGACAAAGACGAGTTGTTGATGGTGGTTGCGCGTTCGCTCGAGCGCGGCGGGCTGCGCCGGGAAAACCGCGCGTTGCGCGAGCTTGTTACACGCGAATCCTCGCTTGGCAGCATCGTGGGCGAGTGCCCGGCCATGCAGAAAGTTTTCGACGTCGTTCGGCGCGCAGTGCCGCTCAACAGCACGGTGCTGATCCAGGGCGAATCGGGCACAGGCAAGGAACTCGTTGCGCGACACATTCACTTCGCGGGGCCGCGCAAGGCGAAACCGTTTATCGTCGTCAATTGCGCGGCAATTCCCGACACGTTGGTCGAGAGCGAACTTTTCGGTCACGAGAAGGGCGCATTCACCGGCGCAGAGACGAGCCGCCCCGGTAAATTCGAGGCTGCGCACGGGGGCACGCTGTTTCTCGACGAAATCGGCGACATGCGCATCGAGAGTCAGGCCAAGTTGCTGCGCGTGCTGCAAGACGGCGTCGTCGAGCGGGTGGGCTCGACACAGACGCGCACCGTCGATGTGCGGGTCGTCGCGGCCACCAACCGTCCTCTGCGCGAGCGCGTTGAAGCGGGGGAATTCCGCGAAGACCTCTACTACCGCCTCGAGGTGCTTCCGTTGCGCCTCCCGCCCCTGCGCGAACGCATGCAAGATCTGCCGCTGCTCGTTCGCCATTTTCGTGAGAAACTTGCGCAACGGCTTGGGAAGGACGCGCCGACTCTGGCGCCGGATGCGTTCGAAGCGATGCGGCGGTACCGCTGGCCCGGCAACGTGCGTGAACTCGAGCATACGCTCGAGCAGCTCTTTATTCTCTGCGACGCCGCCTCGATTCGTATCGAGGATTTGCCGGAGAAGTTTCACGAGCCCAGCGCGCAGGCGGCCGTGTTCGCGCTGCCGGCGGGCGGGCTTGTGCTTGAGGAACTGGAACAGGAACTCATTCGCCAGGCGCTGCAGCGCTCCGGCGGACGGATCAAGGAAGCCGCGGAACTCCTTGGGCTCACTTATAAGACGCTGCAATACCGCCTGAAAAAGCACGAAATCGATCGCAAAGGCGACGAGACAGACGGAGAATAAAGAAAAGCACCACAGAGACGCTGCGGATACAGAGAAGAGAAGGAAATTGAGATAAGGGGAAGAGATTTGAGGTCTCCGAACATCTTCACGGTTTGAGTTTCTTGCTCTTCTCGGAGTCCTCTGTGGTGAACTCTTTCCCCCTCCCGAGACCGCTTCTCCGGTTGCGGCCCGAGGGCGTTGGTGCTAGGCTGAAAGAATCGAACTGTACGCGAAGCTGGGGATGACAAGGAGGAGCGATGAGTCAGCCGTCACGCCGGATTATCAACGCCACAGCCCCGATCCGAATCTGCGATCTGGGGGGATGGACGGACACGTGGTTCGCCGAAACAGGAGCGATCTTCAATATCGGGGTCTACCCGTATGCCGAAGTGCAGCTCTACGTGACACCGTGTGCGCCCGGCGAGCGGCGAATCACGATCAACGCCGAGAACTTCGGGGATCGCTATGACCTCGATCCCGATACCGGCGGCTATGATCGCCATCCGCTTATCGAAGCGGCGATCAAGATTATGGAACTGCCGGAAGATCTGAGTTTTGAGGTGAACCTCTATTCCGCCGCGCCCGCGGGATGTTCGACGGGTACGTCGGCGGCGGTGACCGTGGCCCTGCTGGGCGCGCTCGATCTATTGACGCCCGGTCAGCGCACGCCTCACGAGATCGCGGCGCTGGGCCATCGCGTGGAAACGGAGAAACTCGGGTTGCAGTGCGGCATTCAAGACCAGATCTGCTCGTCGTACGGCGGCATTTGCTTCATCGAGATGTTCCAGTACCCCCACGCTTCGGTGTCTCCGTTGTTCATCTCGAACAGCATCTGGTGGGAACTCGAACGACGGCTGGTGCTGGTGTATCTGGGCAAGTCGCACTCGTCAAGCGACGTGCACGGTGAGGTGATTCGTGGGTTCGAGCAGGAAGGCTCGGACAAGTCCGCGCTCGAAGCGCTGCGCCAGTGTGCGCGTTCGGGCAAGAACGCCATCGCCGCGGGCGATTTCAAAGGCTTTGGTCGCGCGATGATCACGAACACAGAAGCGCAGGCGGCGCTGCACCCAAAGCTCGTCTCTGATGACGCGAAAGCCGTGATCGCATTGGCGAAAAAGCACGGCGCCATTGGCTGGAAAGTGAACGGCGCGGGCGGCGAAGGCGGCTCGCTCACTATCCTGTGCGGCCCGGAGGGAGAGTCAAAGCGCGCCTTCCTAGACGCGCTGCCAAAACTGAACCCGCGGTACAAGGCGATTCCGCTGTACCTTTCCCGCTTCGGCCTGCGCAGGTGGGAAGTCGTCGGATAAAGAGAGGAAGACAAAAAGTACTCACCACAGAGGCACAGAGGACACAGAGAAGAATAAGAGAGAAAATCGAAGAGAGGGAAAGAATTTTGGAAGTGTTCGGAGGATAAAGAGAACAGCAATAAGAATTGGTTTGGCTTTTCCGAACAGTTGATTTTTCTTGTCTTCTCTGTGTCCTCTGTGCCTCTGTGGTGAGTTCTCCCTGACCGAAAAGGGTAAGCCCGTATGGAGCAAGAGCGCGATCCGCTCTCGGGAAAGGTGATTGCCTGCGCAATAGAAGTGCATCGGCACTTGGGTCCTGGCTTGATGGAGTCCGTTTACGAAACATGCCTGGCTCATGAATTGGCTGAGGCGAACATTCCGTTTAGACAACAGCAGCCGTTGCCTGTGCACTACAAGGGCGTGATTTTGGATTGCGCGTATCGGCTGGACCTGGTCGTGGATGAGCGGATAGTTTTGGAGTTGAAGGCGGTGGATTGTCTGCTTCCAATCCATGAAGCGCAGATTTTGACGTACCTAAAATTGTCTGGGATTGGTACCGGGCTGCTGATTAATTTCAATGCGCCCGTGTTGAGGGATGGAATCAAGCGGTTTGTGGTGTAAGAAATGTGCACCACAGAGACACAGAGGGCACAGAGAAGAATAAGAGAGAAAATCAAAGAGAGGGAAGAATTTTGGAAGTGTTCGGAGGATAAAGAGAACAGCAATAAGAATTGATTTGGCTTTTCCGAGCACTTAATTCTTTCTTGCTCTTCTCTGTGTTCTCTGTGCCTCTGTGGTGAATTTCTCTTGTATGGACAAGCGCGGTCGTTTTAGTGCGCCTATGTCGGGAAATGGGATCAAGCGGTTTGTGGTGTAAGAAATGTGCACCACAGAGACACAGAGGACACAGAGAAGAATAAGAGAGAAAATCGAAGAGAGGGGAAGAATTTTTGAAGGTGTTCGGAGGATAAAGAGAACAGCAATAAGAATTGATTTGGCTTTTCCGAGCATTTAATTCCTTCTTGCTCTTCTCTGTGTTCTCTGTGCCTCTGTGGTGAATCTCTCTTCGAGGAGGTGGGTCATGCCAGCAACGCAAGGTCAGTATGTGTATGACTACCCGCGGCCGATGGTGGTGGTCGATATCGTGCTGTTTGGCCCGCGGGCCGGGGGCAAGCTCGACGTGCTGCTGATTCAACGCGGCCAGGACCCATACAAAGGACACTGGGCCACGCCGGGCGGGTTTGTCGATATGGATGAACCACTGGATGCCGCGGCGTACCGCGAACTCGAGGAAGAGACCGGCATCACCGGAATCCGCCTTGAGCAGTTTTACACCTTCGGACGACCTGACCGCGATCCGCGTGGACGCAACATTGCCGTGGGGTACTTGGCGTTGGTTAACCCTGAGTTTCACACGCCGCGGGCGGGCGACGATGCGGCGGAAACGCGTTGGTGGTCGGTGGACGAACTTCCGTCGCTCGCGTTTGATCACGACGATGTCGTGGAGACCGCCCTAGCCCGTTTACGCGTGGCGCTGCGTTGTTTTGGGATCGGGCGTCAATGTTTTGAAGGTCCTTTCACGCTTGACGCACTGCGCGAAGTGTACGAATCGGTGTTGGCCGGACCGCTGAATCCGGAACGGTTCGCGCACGCCATTCAATCGATCGAGTTGATCGAGCCCACGGAGAAGGACGGCTACTTCCGGTTCCGCGAACCGTGGCCGGGGTCCCTGGAGTTGTGATGACGAACCAATTTATTCATTCAGGCGACGCGCTGATCGTCGTCGACGTGCAGAACGATTTTTGCCCGGGCGGCGCGTTGGCCGTTCCGGAGGGCGATCTCGTCGTACCTATCGTCAATGCGCTGTCACCGCGTTTCGACACGGTGGTTTTTACGCGCGATTGGCACCCCGCCGACCACTGTAGTTTCGGCACCCCGCCGAACTATGTGGATGGCAGTTGGCCGTCGCATTGCGTGGCGGACTCCCCGGGGGCGCATTTTCATCCCGCGCTTTCCATCCCCGAGGGCGCATACATTGTGAGCAAGGGCGTGGACCCTGCGCGGGAGGCGTACAGCGGTTTCGAGGGCACGGGCCTTGATGTGTGGCTGCGCGCGCGCGGGATCCAGCGGGTGTTTATCTGCGGCTTGGCTACGGATTACTGCGTGAAAGCCACCGCGTTGGATGCGAAGCGACTGGGGTTTGATGCGGGCGTGGTGGAAGATGCTTCGCGCGGCGTAGCCCCGGAGACCACGGCGCGGGCGATCGACGAACTGCGCGCGGCGGGCGTCTATTTTGTGACGTCGGGAGATTTGCGATGAACGGATTGCTTGGCCCCTGGTTTCGCCGCGAAGGTTTGGCGCTGCTGACGGATCTCTACGAACTCACGATGATGGCCGGGTACGCGCGCGAAGGGCGCGACCAACGCCGGGTCTGCTTCGAATATTTTTTCCGGTCGCTTCCGCCGAACACCGGTTTTGCGGTCGCCGCCGGGCTCGACAACTTCCTTGGTTACCTTGAGCACCTTCGTTTCCACGAAGACGATTTGGCTTATCTGCGGTCGCTAAATTTCTTCGATGAGGGCTTTTTCGATATTCTCGCGCGGTTTCGTCCTCGGTGTACCGTGCGCGCTATCGCCGAAGGCACGCTGGTCTATCCACATGAGCCCATCGTGCAGCTCGAAGGCACTATTTTCGAAACACAACTCGTCGAGACCGCGTTGCTGAATCTGCTCAACTACCAGACGCTTATCGCGACCAAAGCGGCGCGGGTCTGTTTGGCGGCGGACGGCGATCCCGTGCTCGAGTTCGGCCTGCGCCGGGCGCACGGCCCGGATGGCGGCCTGAGCGGCTCGCGCGCCGCACATATCGGCGGGTGCACGTCGACGTCCAACGTGCTCGCGGGGAAGGTGTATGGCATTCCCGTTTCCGGGACGCACGCGCACAGTTGGGTCATGAGTTTCGACTCCGAACTCGACGCCTTCCGCGCGTTCGCGCGCCATTATCCCGATCGCTGCGTGTTGCTTGTCGATACATACGACACCATCGCCAGCGGCGTACCCAACGCGATCACCGTATTCAAAGAACTGCAGGCGCAGGGGCGGGCCGTACGCCCCGCGATTCGGCTCGATTCCGGCGACCTCGCCAAGCTCAGCAAGCAGGCGTATCACTTGATGCGCGCGGCGGGCTTCGACGATCCGCTCATTGTCGCATCGAACGATCTGGATGAAGACCTGATCGCCGATCTCAAGCGTCAGGGCGCGCGGATTAACTGCTGGGGCGTGGGCACGCACCTCATCACCTCCCACGACTGCCCGTCGCTCAACGGCGTCTATAAACTCGTCGCGGTCGAGGAAGACGGCGTCTGGCTGCCCCGCATCAAGATATCCTCAAACCCCGAGAAAGCCACCGACCCCGGACGTAAGCAGGTGGTGCGCTACTTCGACGAGGAGCGTCTGCCGATCGGCGACGTGCTCTACGATGCCGACGAAGACTGGGCCATCCACGGAAATGTCCTGGGCCGTCGCCGCACCCAACCCCACCTCGAGACTCGTCTGCGGGGCGCGGCGGATGCCCGGCCCCTGCTCGAGGAAGTCCTCCGCGATGGACAACGCGTCGCCGCCACTCCGCCCGTCCCTGAGATTCGCCGGCGGGCGCTGGAACAAATCGCCGCGCTGCCCGAGGAGTTCAAGCGCCTGCGGAACCCGGAGATCTACCGGGTGTTCTTGTCCGGCCGCACGGGACGCACCAAGGATGAGCTGCTGAGCCGTCCGGAGAGCGAATAAATTCAGATACGGCGAAGGGCGCGTCTGTTTTTTGACGGCTTGACAAAAGTTTATACGGGCCCGGCCAATTGACAGGGCAATACTTCTCGAGTTGTCCAGGAATAACCACAATATATACCAAAAGCGCAACAGCGCGACCCAATATATAGGAGCATCTTTTTGGCATAGGCTTTGCGTCCCCTAGGAAGCCCGTCTCGCATTCCAAATGCGGGAGCGGGTGGAATGTCACTTCGGAGGTTGGCGTTAACGCCAAGAGGAAGGGAAGGGTGCGCCATGAGTGCTGAATTCCTAGATAAAATCCCCGGCGTCACCTCGTCAAAGCTCGAAAAAGACGGGCGGGTGCGGTATCATGGGTTGGCGCATCGATTCCGGGAAGACGGCGTACCCCTGCTGGGCTGCGGGGAGAACGTACGCCGCGGGACAGCGCATGAGAGCGGCTTGCCTCCTTCACATTGTCACGCCGCTTCGCACAGTCAACACTCGCATTACATGACTCTTAAGTCGGCGGTTCAGCCGGTATCCGGGTTCACGTGGACTTGGGCACCGGCCAAATCGCGTTTGACGACGAGGGATCGGATCCCGGAGCGGTCCCGCGCTCGTCAGAAAGGTGATGGCAGGATGAACTCCAACATGATTACCTACGCCCAGGGGACGGCGCGTTGTGCGGCCGTCGTGATGGTGCTGTTGCTTGCCGCGGCGACAGGTCATGCGCAGAATCTGTTGCTCTACGATGGCGAGAGCGCGACGACCTATGCCTACGGGTCGTTGAACAGCACCAACGCCTTCCGGGGCGCGGGATGCTATGAGGCGGTTCCCGACGCTTATCACCTGCCGACGATTAACCTATCCGGATTGCCGTGTTATCGCGCGGACATTTCGGCGTACGACGAGATCTGGATGTACGTCAAGTGCGACCAGACGGGCAAGACCTTCGAGTTTTCCGTGGGCGGTTATCCGAACAAAAGCAACGCGATCAACATTAGCGGCTATATCGACGGCGGCGCGCTTCTCACCACCTACAAACTTGTGCGCATTCCGTTGTCCGTGTTGAAAACCGCCACCTATCCGTTGAACAAGATCGAAGCGCTTTACTTCGGAAAAGCGATGCCGACGACCGGGCACAAGCTGTATATCGACGAGATCTGGGCAGTGAAGACCGGCGCGGTGGATCCCGCCACAGCGCCGTTGGTGGGATCGGCGTCGGCGCCCAATTTCGGGGATACGCAGGTAAAGACCTCTTCGCAAAAGAACCTTACCGTCACGAACATGGGCGCGGGGCCGCTTAACGTGACCACGGTGGCGATTACCGGCGTGGACGCCGCCGATTTCACCGCGCCGTCGACGCCGTTTACTATCGGCGCAGGCCAGTCCTATACCGTTCCGATTACCTTCCGCCCGTCGTCGTTTGGCGAAAAAGCGGCGACCGTTACCTTGACGCACACCGTAACCCTCGTCGGGTCCACCACGACCGCGCTCCTGGGCGGACGCGGCGTGGGGCCAGAGGCCAAGAGTTCGACGTCCGCTCTCGATTTCGGGACGGTCCCGGTGTCAAAGAGCGTTTCGTGGAACTTCACCGTGTCGAATTCGGGTAACCAGAACCTCTTGATATCCGGGGCCTCGAGTACCAACCCGATGTTTAGTACGACGCCCGCAACATTGACGATTGCGCCGGGCACCTCGGGTGTGTTTAAGACTACGTTCTTGCCGACCGCCGCAGGCGCGGCGTCGGGGAAAGTGTCCCTGGCGACGAACGATCCGAACTTGCCGAGTATTGACGTGGATGTCCTGGGCAGCGCCGTCGCCTCCGTATCCGGCGCGGCGGAACTCCCCGTGCGCGTGAATGAGGTGACCTCGAGCAGTGTCGAGTTGGCCTGGGGTACTTACGGCGGCGTCAACACCTTCAAGGTCTATTTCGGACCCGAGCCCCCCTCGACGCGCGGGGCCGCGCTGCCGGACGCGATGTTGTCGGCCACATTGCCCGCGGAAACTATGATGTACCGCATCCCGAATCTTTCCGCCGCCACCGACATCTTCATGCGCGTGGAGGCCCTTACGGGCACCACGCTCGTGGCGACGCAGAATCTGCACGTGCGCACCGTTGGCGGTCCGCGCGAAGCGCTCGACAGCGCGGTGCGCGAGGTGCACTTGTTTGCGCCAAACATTGTGCAGGTCATTCTCGAAAACAAGCGCGTGGAGTCGTACTCGACGCGCAGCGACGTGCAGGATGCCGGCGTCGACCGGCTTGTGAATTTCACCGGCCCCGACTACCAGGCGGGACCGTGGACCGTGACCCGTCGCAACGGACAGACCTTAAATGTGACGAACGTGTATCGCCAGTCGATCCCGGTGGGTCAGCCCTACTATAGCGTGGGGTACGCGGCTCCCGATCCGCTGAATCTCACCGATGTGGACCACTTGATGTACCTCGTGCTGGATCAACCGGTCGGCACGCGCGACGTGCTTCATATCCAAGGACCGCTCGGCACGGATTTCTACCTGCCGTACAGCGACAAATATCTTGAAACGCCGGTTCTGCAGGTCAACCAGGTGGGCTATAATCCCCGTGCGACCGAGCGCTACGCGTACGTATCGGGCTGGATGGGCGATGGCGGCCCGCTCGTGCTGACGAGTTTCCCCGGCGCTGCCAACGTCTTGCGCGAGCCATCCGACCCGACGGACCTGCGCACCAATGTCGTGTCGAACCTGCCGATTAACCTGCGCATGGCCAACGACGTGCCGTCCGGCAGCGAAGTGCGCGATATCAACCTTGCCACGCTGCCCGCGGCCGAAGGTGTGACCTACCGCGTGCAGATCCCTGGGGTGGGCGTGTCGTGGCCAACAGGCGTCAACGAGCAAGGACCGTTTAAGGCGTTCTACGTTACCGCGCGCGGCCTTTATCACAACCGTTGGGGCCGCGATCTGAAGCCGCAGTGGACGGACTGGAGCCCGCGTCCGCCCGACCACACGACGGTCTACACCGCGGAAAACTCCGACCCCTGGGCGAAGTTCCCAGAGACCACGCCGTTGACCGGTGAACGCCCGTTGTCGGGTGGACACCACGACGCCGGCGACTTCGACGTACGCCAGTATCATTACAGCACCGCGATGATGATCATGCGGGCCTATGAATTGAATAAGGAAGCCTTTACCGACGGTCAATTGACCATTCCCGAGAGCGGCAACGGCATTCCGGACCTTCTCGACGAAGCCCTGTATAGCGTAAAGGCATGGGAGCAACTGCAAGAGGCCGACGGCGGCGTGCGCATGGGCGCGGAATCGTCGCGGCATCCGCTCGGCACGTATTTCGCCGACGAAGACCAGTTGAATTACTGGACGTATTCGCGCGATCCCATGCACAGTCTGCGTGCGGCCGCGGTGATGGCGCAGGCGGGGTATCTCGTCGCGCCGTTTAACGCCACGAAATCGGCCGAGCTGCGCGATCGCGCCATCCGCGCGTTCGCATGGGCCGAGGCCAACGGGATGACGCTCGAAGCGCAGGGTCCCTGGCTGTACGCGACGAGCGAGCTGTACCGTTTGACGGGCAGCGACGAGTACAAACAGAAGTTTGAAGCGGGCTGGGTGCGATTCAACGCGTATAACGAAGGGCCGCCCATCATCAACGCATTGCCGACGGCCAGCTCCTATTCGGATGCGTCGCAGCCGACGGTGTGCGACTACGTGCTGGGCTACCTCACCTCGCCGGGCGCGAACGCGACGTATGTCTCTCAAGCGATCACGCGGCTGACCCGCACGTCGAACGACATCTGCAACCTAATCGCGAACAACTGGGGTCACCGCAACGCGCGCGCCCTCACCGTCAAGCCCGCATGGGGCGAAGGTACGGCGGTGGGGTGGAACTTGTTCCGCGTCTACGGCCGAATGCAACTGGGCGGATTGTCCGCAGCGGATCAGCAGAAATATTTCAACGCCGCGAGCATCAGCGCCGACTACGTGTTGGGCTGCAACGCGTTGGGCATGGCGTGGTTGACGGGACTGGGTTCGCGTCATCCAAACGAGCCGCTTCACCTCGACTCGCTCGCGTTCTCCAAGACGGGAATCGGCCCGATGCCCGGTATCCCTGTCTACGGTCCGACGGGCTCGCTGCCGGATAAAGTAGCGTATGATTACGGCGCGAATGTCTACTACCCGCCGTACCTCCAGCACCCGGAGTATCGTCGCTACGGCGATATTCATACCTTCGTGCATAACAACGAGTTCGACGTCTCCGTGCAATCCGCGCAGGCCGAACTCTTGGCCATGCTTATTGGCAAAAACATGATGCCTGGCCCAACGTTGCTGCCCAAAGGCGCTGTGGCCAAGACGTTGTCGGCTGCGACGCTCTCGGCCCCGGCCTATGTCAACGCGGCCTCCGTGGCGGTGAACTACACAGGCGCGGTGGATCCGAAGGGTGCGGGGATCAAGGCCGTGCGTCTGTGGGTCAAGAAAGACACGGGCGCATGGACGGACAGCGGGCTCACTCAGACCGCCGCAGCGGGTTCATTCATGTATGCGCTCGCGGGCGGTGTGGGCCGCTATTACTTCGACACGGTCGTCGAAAACAACGTCGGCGAAACCTCGCCGTCTCCGTCGGGTCAAGGCGCCGCCAACACCCTCTACGACACAACCCTGCCCACAGGACCGACCGTAACCGCCCCGGCTTATGCCACGGCTTCTCCTATTCGCGTGTCGTACACCGGCGCGAGCGACCCTGCGGGCGTCAAGCTCGTGCATCTCTGGGCGAAAAAGGATACTGGCGCGTGGGCGGACACGTCGGTGACTGCGGTGGGCGACAGCGGATCGTTCGATTACGCGGTGACCGCGAGTGGCCGCTACTATTTTGGCGTCGTGGTGGAAGATAACGCCGGGAATTCGAGCGTCGCGCCCAGCGGCAGCGGCAGCGCCAACACGCTGCTCGATACCGTAGCGCCCACACCTGGCACGCCTGCCGTAGCTACCTACGTCAAGGCGACGCCGATCTCGGTGACCTTCTCCGGCGCAGCCGACACCGGCGGCAGCGGGCTCAAGAATGTCCAGCTCTGGTACAAGAAAGACGCCGATGCTTGGACGAACGCGGGGCTGACCGCCACGGCGGCATCCGGCACGTTCAGCTTCACCGCTCCGGGCGGAAACGGCACCTACTCGTTCGCGCTTACCGCAGTCGACAACGCGGGCAACGCTTCGCCCGTGCCGACGGGCACGAGTGCGTGCAGCACGATTCTGGACACGACCGCGCCCGCAGGGGGCACCGTCACTTCGCCCGCCCTCACCGCGGCGTCGCCGATCACCGTCTCCTACACCGGCGCGGGTGACAGCGGCAGCGGCATCAAAGAAGTGCGGCTCTGGGTGAAGAAAGACTCCGGCTCGTGGACCAACACCGGCCTCACGTCGGTAACGGCGGCGGGATCATTCAACTACGTCGGCATGACCGGCAGCGCCAAGTACACCTTCGCCACGCAGGCGACCGATAAGGCCGGGAACGTGTCGACGGCGCCCGGTTCCGGCAGCACGTGCGTCACCACGTACGATATCGTGGCTCCCACGGTCGGCACGTTGACCGTTCCGGCGTCGACGACGACTTCGCCGATCACCGTTTCCTACTCCGGCGTGGCCGACACCGGCGGTGCAGGGCTCGACGTTGTGCAGTTGTGGGCCAAGAAGGGCTCCACAGGAACGTGGCAAGACACGGGCCTGACCAAGACCACCGCATCCGGCAGTTTCTCGTACAGTGGATTCTCCGGAGAAGGCGCTTACTCGTTTGCGTTGCGCGCAGCGGACAAGTCCGGAAATCTCTCGGCGGTTCCCTCAGGCGCAGGCATGGGCACGACGACGTTCACCACGGTCTTTTCGCCGGGTATCGCGGCGGCTCCTGCGTACTCCAAAACGACCGCCATCGCGGTGACATTCTCGGGAACCTCCTCGACCGCGACCTCGGTCGCCCTGTGGTACAAGCTCGATACGGGCGCGTGGACGGATTCCGGAATGCGCGCCACCGGCGCCTCGGGTTCGTTCGCGTTCACCGCGACCACCGAAGGCCGCTACTCGTTCGCGCTGCGCGCCACCGATGCGTCTGGGCAGTTGTCCGCCGCGCCGTCGGGCAGCGGCGACTGCACGACCGTCTACGACGCCACCGCGCCGGTCGCCGGGAAGCTGACGTCGCCGACATACACCAAGAAGCTGCCGTTCCTGGTGACGTATGCAGGCGCGGGCGATACGCTTAGCGGGCTCAAGACCGTTCACCTCTGGGTGAAAAACGGCTACGGCGCGCCGTGGGTCGACACGGGGCTGACCAGTCCGGGCGCGTCCGGCGCGTTCAGTTTCAACACGACCGTCAAGGCGCCGATCTACTACTTCTACCTGCAGGCGGAAGATATGGCCGGCAACCTGACCGTGCAGCCGACCGACGCCATCGTGTTCAACCTCAAGTAGAGGCGAGGAAACAGCCTTACCTTTCGAGCGTGGCCGCGTTTCGACGCGGTTACGCTCGCTTCTTTTAAGGAAAACAGAGAAGCCGCGGGCATCGCACCAGGCGTTTTACGTATTTATGCCTACGGTCTCCGACACTAGAGCATTTTCGCCACGTAGCTTTAGCGGGTAGCCGCCTCCTAAAAATCCCTTGCCTTTTCGGGCGAAGTGTGGTACCAATTCAGATGGATATGTACGCTTTGGTCCTTCATATTATGTGGGTTTTCGTTGGGGTGGCCGCAAGGCGCGGGGAAGGGGGAGTTATGTTGCGTACTTCCGAAAGAATGGGGCTACTCGGTGCGTGCATGGCACTGGCGTTAGCTTCTGTGCTGGGTTGGGCGCCTCAAGCCCGCGCAGTGGAGACGTTTCAAGCCGGGAATAGCACGGTGGGCGCTCCTCGCCTGCCCAAGTTGGAGATGATGCGGCTTCAGGGAACAACACTCGGAGGGTTTGATCTTGCCCATCAGATTCTGGTCGACTCTGAACACGGATACATCTATGGAGTATATGGCGATTCGATCGGAAAATTCACTCTCGGAGAAGGAAATGCTCCTCCTGTCCACGTTAGCAGCTCGCCGATACCCCTATATCCGCACCATGTAGTGATCGACCCTAAGAATGGCTATCTCTATGGCTATAACCACGAGAATCCCCATGGAATCGTGAAGGTTCGGTTGGGTGAGGGGGCGGATCCCCCGACAATCGCCGGAGTTACAGCCGTCGACGCTTATTGGGACATAGTCGACATGATGATCGACCCGGTGCGCGGATTCGTTTACGTGCTGACGGATTCTGAGGGTAATCGGCCGTCCACACTTGTTAAGATTGCGGTGGGAGAGGCAGGAGCCCCGCCCAAGATTATAGGCGAAGTATCCCTAGAAGGATCTGCGTCCAGCGGCGCAGTGGATCCGACCACCGGATACGTGTATGTAGTACTATATAGAAGCTTAATAAAACTAGACCCCGGAGTTGGGGAGACCTTGCCCAAAATCATCGGCACCGGGGAAGCCAATAGTAGCGGACGAGTCGCGATCGACGCCGTCCATGGGTATGCGTATCTTGTCGGCGGCGGCAAAGCCGTGGTTAAGATGGCGTTGGGGAAAGGGACCGCCGCACCGAAGTACGTGGCCACCGCCTATTTTCCTCCGAATCTAGCCGCTTGCAACAACCTCACGACAATCTGCATTGACCCGGAAAACGGCTATGCATATGTCGCGGGGTGGCCGTCTTGGAACGAATCGAACATCCCTAAGATCACCAAGATCGAGCTTGGTACGGGTGCGCAAGCGCCAAGAGCGGTTGGAGCTGCCTCTCTCGATATTTCGGATATAACGGGAAGCATGGTATCCATTCGTGACGTTGAGATCGACACGTCGAGGGGCTACGTCTATGTGGCAACAGACAGCACTTATGTAAAAATCGCAGTGGGAGCGGGCTCGCAGCCGCCTACCCGCGTGAGCGCGGTGCCGGCGGACCCAATGGCACGGACGATTGTTCCAACCGGCGCCCTTGATAGTGAAAATGGCTATGCCTATTTCGGCACACTCTCGATGCCCGGAAAGATAGTGAAAGTGGCCGTGGGCGATACTGCGACACCTCCGCGACGCGTCGGTGCGTTGGCCTTTGGGCAGGGCACTACGCAAGAGGGGCTAAGGGTAGTCGCCTTCGACACTGTGCATGGATATGGTTACTGCGCGTCGAGCAATCAGCCAAACGGATGGGCGAAGACCCTCGCGAAAGTGGCGCTGGGCACGGGCTCAGCGTTGCCCACACGAGTCGGGGCGATACCGCTGGAAGAGAGTTTTGAGGCCCTAAGCCACATCCTGCTCGATCCCGCGAACGGGTACGGCTATCTTGTGGTGAACAACGGTCATGGGTCTCTCGACAGGGCGGCTGTGGTCAAATTCGCCTTGGGCGAGGGAAACGCTCTTCCGTCACTGATCGCTACGACGAAGTTGAACGCCGATGAGAAATACACCTGCGGCGCCGTTCTCGATTTGGAGAAGGGGTGTGCCTACCTTGTAACGACCGACCGTGAACCCTTCTATGGCTCTTGGCTTCATACCAAACTCGTTCAAGTCGCGTTGGGGGAGGGCGCGTCTGCTCCGACCCGTGTGGGCGCACTAGAGCTTGAGGTAGGCGACGGATTGCCATCGGCTGCGGCAATCGATACGGAGCATAGGCACATCTACGTGGCTTTGTCGCGCTCCTGGGGCATAGCAGAAATCATCAAGATCGCCCTCGGCCAAGACGCTGCTTCGTCAACCCTCATTGGGAGTGTCGATCTTCCATTCGACGAAAGGTACGTGACCGACATCTCACTCGACGTACAGCATGGAAATATGTACTTTATTGCCAATCCACCGACAGGGCCGTATGATCGGATCGTTCAGATGAAACTTGGGGAAGGGAACGCACTGCCGACCCGAGTTGGCGCCCTGCGGGTCGAGAGAAACGGACGTACCAATCTGTCTACATCCATGCTCGACCCAAAAAATCCCCGTCTATATACCGTGGCGGGCGGCTACTGGGATGATGGGATACCGGCGGATTTTGTCAGCGTGGGACTGCAACAGGAATGCGCGCTGCACGCGACGCAATTGACCATGCTGGAGAGCGGCACGCTTAGCGACGTATCTCTGTACTCACACGCCGCAACCGGTAACCTGCGTCTGGCGCTTTACGACGACGCCAAGCCGCGGCGTTTGCTCTGGCAGAGCGGCGTTGTCGCCAACACCGCCGAAAACGCCTGGCTAACCGTGCCCATCAACACGGGCGCCCCTTCCGCGCTGATGTTGGCCCAAGGCAAATACTGGCTCGCTTGGCAAACGGACGCCGATGTGTCAGCCGTGGGCAGCTATACGCAAGGCACGTATGGAGACGGCTTCCATGTGCCGATGGCCTTTGGTCCACCGCCATCGCGCCTCATCGCGCAGACGAACACCGAGCCAGTCATTTCCAGCGATCGTTGGAGCAGTTACGTTACCTATACTTCATCCTGGACGGTCGATTCGGACAACAACGGACTCGTCGACGCACTCGAAGGGCCTGACGACGCCGACAGCGACGGGGTGCCAAATTATCTTGACGCCGATAACAATGGCAATGGAGTCGAGGACGCCATCGACGGAACCGGAGACGCCGATGGCGATGGTATTCCAAACCACCTGGACCCGGACGCGGACGGCGACAGGATTGCCGACGTCATCGAGGGTAATCAGGACGCCGATGGCGATGGTATGCCGAATTACCTCGACACTGACTCCGATGACGACGGCCTAGCGGATTACCTGGAATTCGCGCTTGGGACCGACCCCTACGACATGGGCGCGCCGACGCCTCTGCCCGTGCGCGTCGAGATCTCCATTGCGGTCGTCGTACTCCTGACAGGGCTATGGCTTCTCGGTAGACGTCTGGAGCGCATTCGATAAGAGCGCATCCGTCGCGCCGGTAATCGGGACTGCGCGCGAAGGCTCGGCATCACGTCGTGACCCCCTTTTGCACGACGTGATGCCGCCATTTTTGGCGAAGAACGCGACTGGCCTGGACAGGGTTTGCGGCACGTCTTCCAGCGACGAGTGCCCACCGTATTTTGGATGGCAGGCAGTTTGACCCTTTTCCCTGCTTGACGCCTGCGGCGTTGGCCGGTAGTATCGTGGCGACTTGGCGGGCGATGCCCGCGCTGGGGGTTGGCGTGTGCGCGGGGACTCTGGATGAGTCTCGAGGCGGCGCGCCGCAAGCGTGAGGGAGAGGAGCGGCAAATGGGTGCATCGATGGCGGCCGGAAATCATCTGGAGGGAATCCGGCCAGGACGGCTGTTTACGGGCAGTTGCCTGGCGCTGATCGCTACCGCGGTCAACTTTGCAATCATGGGCGCGATCATGGGACCGCTCAAGCAGGAGTTTATCCTCACCAATCAGCAGGTCGGCTATATCGGCGGCGCGGGGTTGTGGGGATTCACGATTTCGATCTTTCTGTTTGGTCCGCTGTGCGATGCGCTCGGCATGCGCTTCCTGCTGCGCCTCGCGTTTGTGTGTCATGCCGCGGGCGTGCTCACGATGATTAATGCGACGGGGTTCAGCACCCTCCTTATTGGACAGTTGATCATTGCGATGGGCAATGGACTGGTCGAGGCGGCGTGTAACCCGCTGATCGCTACCATCTATCCCGACCGCAAAACCGCCAAGCTGAACCAGTTCCATGTGTGGTTCCCCGGCGGCATCGTGATCGGGGGCTTGGTCGCGGCCGGTCTGAACGGGATTGGACTGGACTCCTGGAAACTCAAGTTGTGCGTCATCCTGATCCCCACGGCGCTCTACGGCGTGCTGCTGCTGATGGAGCGTTTCCCCGCCACGGAGCGTCTGCAATCCGGGCTTTCTTTTGGTGACATGGTGGTGGGCGCGTTCGGACGTCCGCTGTTCTGGATTCTGCTGCTGTGCATGGGCATCACCGCGTCGCTTGAGTTGGGGCCGGGCCGGTGGATTCCCGCCGTGATGGAAGCGGGCGGCATGAACGGCATTCTCGTGCTGGTATGGATCAACGGGCTCATGGCGTTGCTGCGGTTTTTCGCGGGACCGGTGGTGCATCGCCTTGCGCCGACGGGCATTCTCGTGACCTCGGCCTTCCTGGCAGGCTTGGGTCTGCTCTGGCTGAGCTACACCGAGAGCAACGTGGTGGTGTTCGTCGCGGCGACGCTGTTCGCCGTCGGCGTTTGCTACTTCTGGCCGACGATGCTGGGCATCACTTCCGAGCGCGTGCCCAAGGGCGGCGCGCTGGCGCTGGCGTTGCTGGGCGGATTCGGTAACGTCGTCGTTGGACTCGTCGCCGCGCCGCAGATGGGCGCGATTGCCGATCGCTACGGCCACGACCGTCTCCCCGCCGCGGAGGTCCGCACGCTGCTGCAAGACGCCGATCGCGTCTACATCGCCGCGCCGGGCACCCCGGAGAAGGTTGCTTCGGATATCGCCATGGGACGTCAGGCGGCCATGGATATTCTTGCCAAGGCGCCGAACGCGGCCGACCCGCTGCCGGTCGTGCAGACCGCGGAAGCGTTGCGCACGCTGATCAAGTCGGCCCCGGCCAGTGAGGAAGGCCAGGCTATCGCAAAGAAGGCCGGCGCTTTGATCGGGCCGGCGGACAACTTCGGCGGCCGCATGTCGTTCCGGTTTGTTGCGCCGTTCGCGCTGGTGCTGTTGGTGGTGTTTGGCACGATCTGGCTGCGCGATAAGGCGCGCGGCGGATACAAGGTCGAGCACATCGGCGACTAATCGCGGTTAATACACGCGGGGGAGTTTCCTTCGGGAAACTCCCCCGTTTTCCTTATCTGTTTGTACCGCAGCGCGCTTCAATCTCTCCCGCGCATACACTCCTGGTACACTTGCTCAAGACGTGCCGCGCTGGCGTCCCACGTGAGCGTTTGCGCCCGGGACAGGCCCGCAACGGCCCGCGCCCGCGCGGCGTCCGGGTGCTCCAGTACGTCTTCGAGCGCTTCCTCAATGCTTTCCGTGGATTCCGGATCGATATAGCGCGCAGTATCGCCTGCGACTTCCGGCAACGACGAGATGTTCGACGTAATCACCGGCGTGCCCGCCGCCATCGCCTCGAGCACGGGCAGGCCAAACCCTTCATAGAGCGACGGGTATACGCAGGCCTCCGCGCGGCGCAACAACGCAATCGCTTCGGCGCGCGCGAGATATCCCGCATGCACCACGCCGGGCTCGCCAACGCGTGCGAGGATCGGTTCAGACTTCCAGCCTGTTTTGCCCGCGAGCAGTAGCTTCGGGCAATCGCGGCGCCGCGCGCGCAGGTGCGCGTATGCGTCCATCAGTCGCAGCAAATTCTTGCGCGGTTCCATCGTGCCGAGGTGGATGAAATACGGTCCCTCAAGCCCGAGCCGCGCACGCAATGCCGCGGTCGCTTCAGGGTCTTCTGCCTGAGTGAATTCATCGAGGCATACGCCGCCGGGGACAACATAAATTCGCGCCGCGTTCACCTGCAAGAGATCGACGAGATCCGCTTTACAGCTTTCCGATACCGCGATAATCGCGTCGGCACGGCGCGCGATGTGATGCAGCAGACGCGTCTGCACGCGGATCGTTTCCTCGGTATGCGTCTCGGGGCGACGGAAAAAGGACAGGTCGTGCACGGTGACCATGCGCACGGCGTGGCGCGCGGCGGGGAGTTGGTGAAACAGGTTGTGCGCAATATCGACGCGGCCCGTGAACCACTCGATCGGCGGCCAGTCGCAGGCGGGCCAAAGGCTCACCTTCAGCCGCCGCGCCCAGGGCAACACGCAGGTGCGCGAAAAGCCTCCTTCGAAGCCTTCCATGCGGGCGGGTACGCCGCGCGCGCGGGTGGCAAACAAACGTAGGTCGAGCGCGGGACGCCGCGCGATGAGTGCGCGTATCTGGTGCCAAGCGGCATAGCCGACGCCGGTGCGCGGGTGTTCAAAGACGCAGCTCAGATCGAGCGCGATGCGTACCCGGCTCGGCATGGACTACAGATCGACCATGCTCGGCGGGGCCTCGCGTGTGGGCTCCTCCGGGGCAACCGAAAGATTCTCTTCGCTGTCGTGGCGGCCATTGCCGGAGACATCCGGCTTGGGCGTTGCTCCAGGCTGCGGGGCATCTTGCACGAACAACCCGAGCATACGGCAGGCGAGTTCCGCCGCGTGCAATTGCACGGTCTCGGAGGGACTGTAGAGCAGCTTCTCAAGCACCACGCGCTTCACCGTCTCCGCGTTGAGTTCCGCATCGCCAACCGGAGGCCGCGCCGCGGACGCCGAGATATCCTCCGGGCGATCGGCGACGCCCGAGCGATT
This sequence comes from Candidatus Hydrogenedentales bacterium, assembly GCA_041859045.1. GTDB lineage: Bacteria > Hydrogenedentota > Hydrogenedentia > Hydrogenedentales > SLHB01 > JBHELB01. Next base: position 64,051 of record JBHELB010000026.1, read on the forward strand.
CTCGATCGCCAAGCCCGAGGGCCGCCGCAGTGCCGCGAGGCATTCACGCCGCGCGCGTTCGATGTCGCCATTGCCCGGATACCGCCGCGCGAGATCGTCGAAGATCGCCAACGCCTCGCCGTAATTCTTCTGATAGTAGAGATCGACCGCCTCGCCAAACCGGCGTTTCGCTTCTTCATTGGGCGATGCGCTTGAGCCCATCCCCATCGCGTTGCGCCACCACGACGTCGTGCGCGCGGAAAAGAAACTGCCCCGGCTATGGTTGTCCGACGCGGGGCTCGCGTTGTCGTTGGAGATCAGCATCGTGCGGCCACACGTCGGGCACATTCCCATACGCCCAATCGCCGAGCGCGGCACCTGCATTCGTTGGCCACAGTCGCATGTAACGACCAGCTTCTTCATCCCGTTCCTTTCACGCGTTCACCCGGCGCTTCGCCCGGGCCTAGAAAACGCAATAATACCTCGGCCATCGCATCGCGCCCCGGTTCGTCGACGACCTCCGCGACGACGGGCAGATCCTCTTCCTCGTCGCGCGCGGACAGCGGCTCGTCTGGGGTATCCACCGCAACGGCGGGCGGAGGGTCCATCGTGTTTGCGTCCAGTGCCTCTAGTGCCGTCTCTAATTCTTCGACGCGCGCTTGCAGAACGCCCCGTTCCCGTTCCGCCGCCTCAGCGCTCTGCCGCAGTTGCGTTTCGAGCTCTTCAACACGATCCCGCAGCGCGTCTTGTTCGCGCTCGGCCTCTTTGGCATCGCGCAACGCCTTATCTGCCGCCGTCAACGCCGCCTCCAACTCCTCAACGCGCGCCCGCAAGGCTTCCTGGCCGCGCGCGGCCAGTTCCAGCCCGCGGCGTGCTTCGTCCAAATCCGTCCGCGCACGGTCGTGGTCGTCAGCGCGCTGCTCCATCGCCGTTTCATGTACTTTGCGCAGTTCCGCCAGCTCCGCCTCAACCCGCGCGCGCTCGGCCTTAGCAACTCCCAACGCCTCAAGCGCTGTTGCCAATTCCCGCGACAACCGGTCGGCGTGCGACTGCAACTCCTCGTGCCGTGCGGCCAGCACCGCACTTTCCTCGGCCGAGGTCGTGCGCTCGATGAGCAGGCTCTGTAGTGTCTGTGCCTTCTCGTACCACTCCGCGCATTGCCGCCGCTTCTCGCGATAGCGCGTCTCCGTGTCGCGAATGACCTGCAACAACAACTGGATACGCTCCGAATCGGTCAAATCCGAGAACACCCGCAGCCCCGACGGCAGCGGCACCCGCACCACGCCCTGACACGACGGACAGCGCCCTTCCTGACCGGCGTGTTGTTCGCCGACCTGGAAATTCCGGGTGCAGTGCGGGCATTCGAACGCAATCATAACGGAGGCGAGCTCGTCCCTTCCTGGTTTACGTGTTTTCAGGCATAGCGCCGACGCATTCGCACGCTTCTTTGTAACGTCAAGAGTTATTATAACAGATCGCGCCCAAAGGGGTAGCTTTCCGCCAAGGTCTCCGAGGTACGCGGCTAGAGCAGTTTAAGCAAAGCCGTAGCCACTTGGCGCTACGCATTTCAAAAAATGGCGCGGGATAGACCTCGGAAAACGGCCACGCCATTTTTCAAAATGCTTTAGCTTGTGCCCGGCGCTGAAGAAAAGAGCGACTGCACCAGGCGTCGCCAGTACGAGCTAGGCACGACGGGTGCGGGCGGGGTCTCTCGACGGACGAATCGCAGCGGCGCAATCTTCATCCCGCTGTATTCGAGATCGGTTTCCGTAGGTCTAAGCGCAATTTGAATGGCTACGTCCGCCGCCGAAACACCCTCGGGGATTGGGAGCGAGATTTTTGTCGGTTCAAGCGGCATGACTACGGTTTCCACGCGCGAAAGCACGGCGTCTTCTTTCATAAGAAGGATCCGCAGCAGCGAACCCCTGCCTTTTGCGTTCGCCTCGGCCACGGTGGTGAGCGCAGCGACGTTACTGAGGACGACGTTCTTGTAGATCACGCAAGCGTCGGGCTCGTCGCTAGGATTGGGGTGAAGGTTCGCCGGAAGCATGAAACAGTTTGTGGGCACTTGGCACCACTCGTTCAGGTTTCTTCGCTCTATGCCCTCTTCTTCGGAGGAGACCCGACTCGCCTCGAGCAATGTGGCAATATCCTCCCGCTTCGAAAGCGCCTCATACTCGTCGCGAATGTAATTGAAGAACGCAATGTCCAACGCCTGCGTCTCTTGAAGTTGCTCGAGCGTCTCCGGCTTAATCTGCAGACGGTTGTAATCGCCGTCAGGCGTCACATTGTCGTGCGGCACTTCCAGCCATTGCCGTGACACGCCCAGTGCGCGCAACAGAAGAAAGACGGAAAGGTCCACCTTTTCCGTCAAGCCGATGAACCGGTAGAGTTCTTTGGCCTTGGTCACGTACTCATCGTAGGTTTCCACGAAACCCACAATGCGATCGGCCATCGCGTTGGGCGGGAGTTTGTCCACATAGTGCTCGAAGGTCGGGTTTTCCTCGCGGTACTCCAGATGCGGCGGATTCACCGGGCTTACCGAGTACCGGTACTCTGATACCAGGCGCTTGATCGGATCGCGCAAGAACACGACGGCATCGTTTGGGGCCTCCACAGAACGGACCTGCTCGTGCCAGAAATGCCCTCGGACCATCTGTGAAGAGAGATGCTGCCGGTAGTGAAGGAATTCATCCCAATACCGTTCGATGTCACGCCAATCGACTTCGAAAAGATGCTCGAAGTAAGGCTCGAGCGTATTCACCACCGATGTGCCCGCTGCCTTGGGCATATGCAGAAACACAAGCAGACGCGACGTGAACGCGCGCTGGGCGTACTCGGAAAACGGCTCTGAAAATAGACTAGTGAAATCCATGCGTACCTCCTGGAATCGAGACTCCCCAGGGAAAATAGGGGTGTTAGGTTTTTTGCAGAAGCAAGTAGGGACAATCGTTCGGCTGGATCAGCTCCGCTGTGGCGATCGTGTCCCGCAGGTACTGCAATTCCTCTTGACTCATGTACGGACTCTCAAGAATCCCTGAGGCGGCGTAGCGCGCGAACATCGCCAGAGTGGAGTGTTCGTCGTCGTACGGCTGCCAGCCAAGGTCCTCGATGATGTATATCCCGCCGGACACCACAAACGGAAATAGCGTTGCCAGACTGATCTGCTGGTGCTTCGCCGCGTGCGATCCGTCGTCGAGAATCAGGCCGAACGAAGGGCTCCCGTGCGCGTTCAGAAACCCGAGCAGATCCGCGCGCGACCCTTGGTCGCCTTGTCCAATGTGCGTGTCGCGTTGCGTGAAAAACGAAAAATCATTTAGGTCGAAACCGTAGAGGGTGGCGTTCGGAAAATACTCGCGCCACACCCGCAAGGACGGCGCATTCGCGGGTGCGCTGCGGGTTTCGTCTTTCGCCGGAATAGGGCTTCCATCGGGATAGGCAACGCGGCTCGGCGTGTCGAGGCCAATTTCGAGCAAGTTGAATGCGCGTTCGCGCAGTGCCGCGAAGTGCCCGTGATACGCCACCGCATAGGCGTGCGGTGCGGGGGAATTGTAGCGTTCTTCCGTGCCTTTATCCGTGCCATGGCGGTTACACAACTCGACCAACTCATTGTTTTTGTAGAACGTGAGCGGCATCCACGCCACGCCGCAGAAGAGATTGTTTGGCGCGCTGGGGACCACCTCCACGCCGAACTCCACTGACGCCGTGCCCGCAGGGCCAGGCAAGGGCGCGGTAAGCGTGGTGCGCTGTCCTGTCTCCAGCACGTGTTCGCGCTCGTGTGCGATCTCGCCGTCACCGCCATAGACGCGCAGGCGAACGATAACCGGCTGGGCTTTAGGCTGCACCGGCCACACGCCCACCGACACGGCATTCGCCTCGGCGGGAAGGTCCGTGAAGTCGTAGCGTGCGCGGGCCGCCGGGGCACCGACGGCGTTCGGGTGCAGCATCAGCGGCGCGCCCATCACATCCCACGGGAGCGTGCACCATTGGTTAAGGCAGATTCCCTCCACGCGGCCACTGTACGGAGGAAGCGCCTTCCGGCTGTTCGAGGAACATACCAACTCGAACGTGCGCCGAACCGCCGCGTTGATCTCGGGCGTCCGGGGCACCGCCTGTCCTAGGTCGCGTGGACTCGCTGCAGATCCGTCGTTCACAAATGCTCCTGTCAGAAACGCGCGTGGCGAGAGCGCCGCGCTCTTCGTCACGTTGCGGTGATCTGAATTGGACCAAGCCGAATTCCGCTGAACGCGTTCGACGTGCTCGTCTCCCGGTTCGCCACCGTAATTCGAACGTCCGCCACGGACAATCCGGCTGGAATGGCGAGCTCTAGCGGAACCGCTTGCATCGGGAGCAATTCCGCCGACGCGCGGGCGAGTTCCTGCGCGCCGCTATGCAACGCAATATCAATTTGCGCGCCGGGATTGTCGGCGCTGGGATTATCCGCGACCGCGCTTGTGCGCAAATAGCGTTTGCCTTCGACGTTCACGTCGACCAGAACAATGCTGGGATTTGGCTGCCCCACCGCATTCGGATGCAGCCGCGAGTCCATGGTGCCCGGATTGGTGAATTTGCACCACTCGTTGAGATCTTGCGCCTGAACCCGGACCGTTTGCCCCGAAATCAGAACGCGACGCTCACCGCCGCCTTCCGCCTCGGGCGTGCGTTTCTGACACACCGTCACGCAGTCAACAAACCGGCGCTGCGAGTACCGCATGAGCGTTTGGGACAGTAAGAAGAGCTGCGGTGTTTCGCGTTCGATGAACTCTTTGATCATCTCCGCCGTTACCCCCCAGCGCGAACACGTAGGGTCGGGACGGTTCGCGTGGTGAATCATCACGATGCCGCCCTCGCGAAGGCGGTCGTTGGCCTGACGGAAGTACTCCGCCAACACGCCATAGTCGGCATGCACCAACGAATCATAACTCGCAATCAGATCAAAGGTACCCTCGGGCAACGTGACGCCGTCGGTGACCGACGCCGTGAAGTTGGGCGCATCCTTGAACCGTTTCCTGCATTCCTCCACGCAGATTTCCTGAATGTCGATGGAGTGGAGTGAGCCGGCCATTTCCAGCAGCAGTTCGGTAAACCGCCCCATGCCGCACGCGATCTCCAACACAGCGGGCTTGTTCAAGTGCGGGATGTAGGGCGTAACGAACCGGGCGAAATCGATGCGCACCATGCCCACGTCGCCCCAGCCGTAGCCGTGATTCCACTCGCCTTCCCATTTACTCTTGCTGGCCCAGACTTGCTTGTTCCACTCGAGATTGCTGCTCATCGCCGTTTCCCTTGACTTCCTGAGTGATCGAAAGAGAAATGAGGAACAGATCCTCATCGCCGCTCACTTGGCGTGAGAACCATGCCTTGCCCATCAGACGCATTGTACTTGAAAAGCAACATGGGAAAAACCCGCTACCGGTTCCACCGGATTCCGACATGCTCGATTCGATCTCCGTCGCGAACGATGGTCAAGTGCCCCGCGAACAGGAAACAATGACCGGGATTTTTCTGTAGAGAAGGGCCGCGCCCCTGCGGCGCGTCGTAGAGCCCCACCTGAATCGCGTAGTCGCCCGCCGCGACGTCCGGGCCAATGGTCAGCGTGAACGGCTCCATCTCGTAGTGCCGTCCTGCCTCCCAACGCGCCAGCGGCGGCGACAACTGGGAACTGTGCGTCAGCGCGATGCCCGTCGAACTCTTCGCGAGGCGGCCATTGCAGAAGTGCATGAAGCTGATGCAGTTGAGGTCTCTCGGCGGCTCATTGTCGACCTTCCACGAGTAGGCCATCGTGACGCGGTCAACGCCGTCCCACTCGAATTTCGTGATGATCGGTTCCATCGCGTGCCCGGCGGTGACCTTTTGCTCGGCCTCGGTGAAGGTCAGCGCGTCGAGGTATTTTCCCATGACTTCGTTTACCTCGCCGTACGCCTGGATGCATCCATCGTCGAGCCAGAGCGCTTGGTTACACAGCTCGCGGATCGTGGCGGGACTGTGCGAAACGAGCACGACGGTGCTGCTGTGCGCCGTGATGCGATCTTTCATGATCGTCGTGCTCTTGCGCTGAAACTCCGCGTCGCCCACGCCAAGCACTTCATCCACCAGCAGGATTGTCGGGTCGATCTGAAACGCGACGGCGAACGAAAGGCGCGCGCGCATGCCCTGCGAATAGGTAACGAGCGGCTCATCAAAGAAATCGCCCAGTTCGGCGAATTCCTGCACGGCATCCATCTTCTTCAGCATGGCGCGGCGACTGTATCCTTGCAACATACCGCCGAGAATAACGTTCTCGCGGCCGCTGAGATACGGAATAAAGGCCAGATTCAGGGAGAGCAGCGATGCGCTCGCCCCTGGGCGAAGGGTGATCTTTCCTTTGTCCGGCTCGATGATGCCCGCGATGCAACTGAGCAATGTACTTTTGCCCGCGCCGTTGCGCCCGATAATGCCCAGCGAGTCGCCCTCGTAGAGATCGAACGTCACGCCGCGCACGGCCTCGAATCGCCGGGGGCGAAAGACGTTGTGCCCTTTGAGGTAGTAGGAAATCGACACGTCGTGGACTTGCAGCAAGGGCGAGCTGTCGGTGGTCAGAATGCCCCTGCTCATACCGGCACCCGCTTTCCGTACTTGGCGTCGAAATGCCGAATCAGCAGCACGCCGACGACAATGCCGATCAAAGAACACCCGGCGATGAGCCCGAGTTCGCTCCACACCGGCCACTGGTTGTACATGAATCCGTTCCGCGCGGACGAGATGATAAGCACCATCGGGTTGAGCCGCAGATAGTGCTCGAAGGGATGGTCCTTGACGTGATAGAAGATCGCGGACGCGAAAAACCAGATGTTAACCGCGTGGCTGAGGCCTTTGTGCAGATCGGGCACGAAGGGAATCACGGCGCACAGCGGCAATGCCATCCCCAGAATGAACAAGATCATCACAGCGACCGTGGGAATCGCGCCGAGCCAGTAGATCGACGGATAGTGATGACAGAGGGCCAACACCACCACGAGGAGAACGAGCGAGAGCAGAAAGTTGTAGAACTTCGTAAAGAGACTGATCAGCGGAAATACGAGTTTTGGAATGCGCACCTGGCGCGCCAGGGCAATCTGCTGGTACACGACGTGCGAGGCATCCAGCAGGCCCGCGGAAAACAGCCGCCACATTACCAATCCCACAAGTAAATAGGGAAGAAACTGGGCGTCGCCGCCGTAGAGCAAGATGCCGAACACGAAGTAGTAGACGCCCATGTCGAGAATCGGCTCAAGAACCCACCAGATGCTGCCCAAATGAAAGCGCGTGGACTCCAGGCGAAAGTCCGCCCACGATCGATAGAGGATCAGCATCGAGTAGTGATGCAACAGGGCAATCCGTTTGATCATGGCGCGTACTTCACCACCGTTCACGCCGGAGCGTGTCACACATTGTACTGATCCGAATGCGCGCGCATGTTTTCCAGATCCCAATACTTGCGCCCGCTCGGGAAGTTCCACCCATTGAACTGCTGCGACGGCGGCAACGCGATGTACCCCACGTGCGGCAGGAAGTGGACTGCGGCGGGACGGTGGTAACGACCGTTCGCGACGTCGTCGTACACTTTTCGGATCGCCTCGGCGTACTGCTCCGCCATGTCTTTGGCGGTGAACTTGCCGTCGATGACCCGCCGATGCGCTGCCTGTCCGAAACGCGGCAATAGGTCCGGCTCGCGGTACAGACGCTCAATCGCGTCGGCGAACGCTTGGATGTCGCCGATCGGCGCGACCAATCCGTTCTCACCGTCGGTGACGAGATCCGGGGTACCGCTGTTGATCTGGCTCACCACCGGCACACATCCGTGCGCCATCGCCTCGAGCAGGGAGATTGGTAGGCCTTCCCACGCCGACATTAGCAGAAACACATCGGTTTCATCGAGCAGCGCGCGTACGGAGGAGTACGACAGGCGCCCGGGGAGCCGCACGCGGCCATCGCGGATATAGTCGCGCAGGGCTTCCTGCAATTTCGGCATCGCGTCGCCCTCACCCACAAGCGTCAGACAGAACGGAATCTTGCGGTCGTCCAACGCGTCGGCAATCTGGACGTAGTCGGAAATGCGTTTCTGGTGCTCGACAATGCGGCCGGTGTAGACGATGCGCAACGGGGCCTCGGGCGCGCGGCGACGCGGCGTGACCGTTTCGGGAACGTCCTCGATCCCCGACGGAATGCAGCGCGTGCGCTCCGCAAAGGCGGGGTTCATTTCTTTCACTTGTTCGTACGTGTAGTTCGACACGCACACGATGGCGTTCCAGTACCGGCCAAGGCGATAGGCGTGCTCGTAGTGCTCTACATCATCCGAATGCACAACGCCGATGATGCCGACATTGTCCGGCAGCGCGGGGGAAAGGGCCGACGCCTGGTATTCGCAGTTCGGCACAAATACGCACGGGGCATTCTGCTTGAGGAACGCCGTTAAGCGGTTCCAAAAATCCTCAGTCCACAACTTCTGCGGCGCCATGAAACGCACGGGCACGTCCGGGATGTGCATCTTGTCGCGCTCTTCCAGCGGCCACGTCACCAACATCTGGGCGTCGATGCCCATGTCGATCAAGTGGCGCATCATCGACACCGTAAGCGTGGTCACCCCGGTGATAGCGAGGTCGCGCGTGGCGAAAATGACCCGCGGACGCTTGGCGCGCTCGGGCAGTTTCGGGCGATCGATGATCTCCGGCAGGCTTACCTGAAGATCGGATTCGATCAACGTCACAATGCGCTTGAAGTAGTCGGTGAAATCGTATTTTCGCGTGACAACGTCGCGCCCTTTTCGTCCTTCCGCTTGTGCTTCTTCGGGGTGCTCGCACAGATGGAGAATCAGGTCCGCAGCGCGGCTGAGGTTATGGTACGGCAACACGTAGCCGCCGCCTTCTTCAAGCGCTTCGGGCGCGCCGCCGCACGACTCAAAAGTGATCACCGGCGTGCTGAGCGCCATCGCCTCATGCACGACGCACGGGAACGGATCCATACGCGAACACAGCAAGAACACATTCGCGAGCGCAAACGCGCGTTCCGGCAGATCGTGCGCGCCCAAGAAATGGACGTGCCCTTCCATACCGGCGTGCTTCATTTCCATCTCGCAGTATTGCTCGAACTGGTACGGCGTGATCGCCCCGCTGCCGCCCAGCCACACGAAGTGCAGTGAGCGCGAGGAGTCCTTGTTGGCGCGCGAGAAGGCCTCGATCGCGACCGCCAGGAAACGGTCCACCCCCTTGCGAATGTCCAGCGTGCCGCAGCCCATCACGACGAAGGCGTTTTCAGGCAATCCAAATTCCTTCAACGACTCCTCGCGCAACGCGTTCTTGTCGATCGTCAGGAAGCGCTTGTGCAACAAGCCTTGCGAGATGACCTCCGCTTGACCGGGTTGCAGGCGCACATAGTCGTCGGCCACGTCGCGCATGAACCGCGCCGGAAACACCAACTTGTCGCAGGAGCGATAGAGGTAGCGCAGGGACTCCTTCGGCCAGAAAGGCAGGTACTCATGCACCAACGACACCACCGGAATGCCCCGGCTCTGAATGTAGGCCAACGTGCCCATGACGCAGGCCGTGTTGGCAATCGCGACCTTCGGACCGGGTGCCGCGATCATGTCCAGGAACCGCCAGAACTCGCGGTAATTGTCGGCGGTCAGTAAAAAGTCGTTCGTACGGGTGATGACATGCGCGAACTGTTGATACTCGTCGAGCAAGTCGCCGCCCTCGAGCAGAAAGACGATACACTCGAGATCCTCGTATTGCGCGAAATGCTCGATCAACCGCAGCAAGATCAGCGGCGCGCCGGTGCGGCTCGCCTCGTGGCCCACAAAAACGATCTTCGTCTTCCCCGGGGTCCCGAGGAGCCCCTCTTCGTTGGCGCGGGGATGAAGCGGGCACGGCCGGAGAATGCCCTGCCGGATCGCCCACGCGATCCGCGATTCCGTGTCTTCCGGCGGACGCGCGTTCGGCGTCGTCTTGATGTGGTAATAGAGCGGATTGATGCCCTTTTCGACGCATTCCGGATGCTTGATCAGGAATTCCGTCGTATTGAACACCGCCGACGGATTGTAGCCGCGGGCCGCGCCTTCAAGAAAGTAATGGACGATCGGATGCTGGCTGGTCCGGTTCGCTTCCGGGAAGTTCGACTTGTAGTAGCCGTGATCAAACGCCGTGCTCCGAGCGACTTGCCAACCCTGATAGAACTGGGTAAAGGCCTTTACGACCTGAAACTTGAGCAAGGGTCTGTAGAATAGAGGCGAAAACGCGATCAACCGCTTGAGCTTGAGCAGCATGCCATCTCCTCGGTCCCATTTCCCAGAAACGGTTCGAGTTCCGTTCCGAGGTCAGAGACGAATACGCTCCCCATCCCCCCCGCGCGCACAGCCAGGCGCGCCGAGTCTTCCCCAAGTCATACTAACTCTTGGCAGGATTCACTTTACTGAAGGCCTCTCCGGGGATCAACCTCCTCGTCGAAAAGGACCGCGAATAACGAAGACGCGGAGCTGCATGCCAAATGCGGCAATTCGACCTACGCCCAGCGTAAGCTCTTTAGCGCGTTCCGAAATGGAACGATTTCGGGGGGTGAGCGCGAAGGCGAAGCGGGCAAGCCCGCGGGCAAGACTGCCCCACAGCGTCATGCTGGGTTCAACACGCCCCTCGCGTTCGAAGGCAAGCATACTTTCGTAGACGGCGATGCCCGCCTTGAACAGTTCGCGCAAGCTGAAGCGCTCGGGGCTGACCTTGTGCAGCACCCGGGCCTCCGAGGTCAGGCCGATCTCGAATCCCAGCCGCTGAATCGCGATCGCCGCGACGACCTCTTCGCCCGACGCCGCCGTGGTGCCGCCGCGCCCGTAGCGGGGACTGAAGCCGCCGATCCGGAACAAGGCTTCACGGCGCGCGCTCCAGTTCGCGCCGAAAGGAAAGTCCTTCCAGGAAGCGCAGGCGGTATAGCCCGGCGCGGAAGGCCGCAGGTCGGTCCAGAACGGGGCCAGCGCCTCGCCATACCACCAGGGCGCGGGCGACGGGGGGATTAGCTCGATGGCACCGCCGATCACCCCCGCGCTAGGATGGTTTTCGTACGCCGCCAGTAGTCGCTCGCAAAGCGTTGGGTCGGCAATGGCGTCGTCGTCGAGGTAGAGCACGATGTCTCCGTGGGCCTCGAGAAGTCCCGCGTTGCGCGCATGCGACAAGCCGGGGACCGGGCACTTCACCTCGCGCCCAGGAACTGCCTCCGACCCTCGCCGTTGGTTCCAGTCCTGAATCAGGCCGGAGAAGTCTTCGCGAGCCGGGGCGTTATTCACCACAATCACCTCAAACCGGCTTGGCGAAAGGGTTTGCGTGGCGAGGGCCTCGAGCGCCTGACGCAAGAGTGCGGAGTCGCGGTTCGTGCAGACGACCACGGACAGCGGGTAGTCCGGAGGGACAGCAGAGGCGATGCGCCGTTCCCATGCGTCGGCGAATCGCTCGGCGACACACCGACGTACCTGAGCGTCTATCCCAGGGGGATTCGCGGGAAGAGAAAAATCCCATACCGGATTCTCCGCTTCAGGCTTTTGGCCAAGCCCTGCGTAGACCATGCCGTTGCAGGCGTTTTCCGTGATATGAAGAAGGACCCGTGGGACGGGCCAGACCGCAGTCTGGTTCGCAGGGGTAATGAGGAAATCACCCCGCGCCCTCAGAAATGCGCGCCAGCGCTCCGCGATGCGTCTCGCGCGGTCATCGTCGGCCGACTCGACGCGGAAGGCAATTGGTCCGGCGTCGAGGTCATGGAAGAAGTCATTGCGCATTTCGCCGAGACCGCCGGATGAACCTGGTTCGCAACAGACGCCCATGAAAATTCCTTATTGCAACGGTCGGAGGACCTCTTATGAAAAGAAGCCCACAACACCGGTCTCAATGCGCTCATCAGCTCTTGGGGCACATGGGGCCAACGCCCGCCAAGTATATAGCACCTGCAAAGAAACGCGGGAACGGTTTCTTGCGGCAGATTTCGGAAACCCATTGCGCCGCAGCAGGATAAAGTATATTACGTGGGGTGTGGTTCCTGGGATAACGTGGAGACAATCTGATGGTGCGCGCGGCGTGGTTTGCGTGGATTCTTTTGGCTCTGGCCCCGGCGTGGGCGGAGAAGCCCCCGGAGACCTTCGAGGTGTCCGGGCAGGTCATTAACGTCGATACAGGCCAACCCGTCCCCGATATCGAGGTGAACTTAGGCTTCGGCATAACCACGCGCTCGCCCTCGGGCACCGTCTGCTGCGACGGTAGGGGGCCGACGCGAACCGATGCCTCGGGAAAGTTCTCCTTTTTCCCCTACAAGCCAGGTCCTTTCACCGCGTTTGGCTTCGGTGTCTACGTGAGGGATCCGCCGTGGGTCCTGGCGGGAGAACAGAAGGGGTTCACCTACAAATCCGGGGAGACATACACCGGTCTTCGCATTGAGGTGTGCGAGGGAGGAGTGGTATCGGGCCGGGTGTACAACGAAGACACTCAAGAAGGGATAGAAGGCGCAAAGATATCGGTTAACTCGGAACACGAGACCACCACGGACGCGAACGGGGTCTACCGGCTCACGGGGTTTGAAAAGCGGAAATATACTCTGACGCTGAGCAACGTACCGGGGTATCAGGCGATAGGCCTAATGCGGGACAAAGAAATCGACATCGACCTCCGCCAGCGACTGGAGAATATCGATTTTGCGCTTCCGTCCTTGCGCCCGGTGTCCGGGGTAGTCGTGGACGAAAACGACCAGCCCATGGCCAACGTGCCGGTAACCGTTCGCTTCACTACGGGGCAGAACGGCGAGAGCCTTCCTCGCCATGAGGAAACGGTTACCGATGCACAAGGCCGGTTTTCAGCATCAACTGGGTTGGCCGGATATTCGTTCTACGTGGAAACCGATGCGCCCGGCCGCATTTCGATGCCGCGGGTGAGCTACAGGCTTGGAGAAGCCGGAACGCCCGATGTGAAGGTCGTCGTTCAGCTTCCGGCGATCTTGTCGGGGAGAGTGGTGACCTCGCGCGGAGTCCCCGTGGAAGGCGCTAAGGTCTTCTGGATTTATCGGCACAGTAGCGGCGGATACCAGGGGCGCGAGGAGATTGAGACGAACGCCAACGGCGGCTTCTTGTTCGAGCACCTGTATCCCGGCGAGTACGAGGTGCGAATTTCCGACTCATCCTCCGCGTCGACGCGCGTTACCCTCGCGCCAGGACAACACACAAAAGACGTCACGCTTATCCAGGACTCGAAAGACCAGTAGCCGCGCTACGCCTTTTGGTGGAAGTTCCAGGCGTGCCGGACGATGGCCTCGAGTTCCGCGTACTGTGGCGTCCAGCCGAGCACGTCGCGGGCACGGTTGGCGGCGGCGACCAACTCCGGCGGATCGCCGGGGCGGCGCGGCACGTCCGTCTCCGGGATCGTCCGGGCGGTGACGGCGCGGCAGGTGTTGATTACTTGGCGCACGGTGTAGCCCTGGCCGGTCCCGAGGTTGATGGGCAAGCTCGCCCCGCCATCCATCAGGTAGTCCAACGCCGCTACGTGCGCGCTCGCCAGATCACAGACGTGAATGTAATCGCGGATGCAGGTGCCGTCGGGCGTCGGGTAGTCCTGTCCGAACACCTCAATCGCCGCTCGACGCCCCAGCGCCGCGTCGAGCACCAGCGGAATCAGGTGGGTTTCGGGATCGTGCAGTTCGCCCAGACGGCCCTGGGGGTCGGCGCCCGCGGCGTTGAAGTATCGCAGGGGCACGCTGCGCAGGCCGTAGGCGGTCTCGAAATCCCGCAGGACCTGCTCCACCATCAGCTTGCTGCGGCCGTAGGGGTTGATCGGGTTCTGCGGCGTGTCCTCGGTAATGGGCACGCGCTCCGGGGTGCCGTACGTGGCGCAGGTCGAGGAAAAAACAAACGTGCGGACGCCCGCCGTCACCATGCTGTCGAGCAGGGCGACGGTTCCCGCAACGTTATTGCGGTAATACTTGCCGGGATCTTTGACCGACTCGCCGACGTAGGCGTACGCCGCGAAGTGCAACACGGCCTCGACGGAATAGTCCTTGAGCACTTGGGTGACGGTGGGGCGATCGGCGATGTCCGCGACCACAATGGGCACGCCGAGCGCGGCGCGCGCGCGTTCGCGGTGTCCGTACACGAGGTTATCGAGGATCACGACCTCTTTGCCGGCTTCTTTGAGCGCCAGCGCGGTGTGACTACCGATATAGCCCGCGCCGCCGGTCACCAAGACAGTGGACTTCTTCGCCATCGAGACTTCTCCTGAGGGTCAATCGCGCGCACGCGGTTGTGGTTTGGGCGAACATGCCACGCCATGCCCGCCCATTTCAACTTGGGCAATCACACAGGTCGGGTTTTGGCGCAGCAGCCTTGGGTTTGGGTTTGACGGCTTCCCCAACGCACCCGTATAGTGGCGGCGGGTAAGATTAGGGGAAACGGGGTATCCGGGAGAGCGCATGACCCTCGCAAACCGCATCACGCTCGTGCGCATTTTGCTTGTTCCTGTGTTTGCAGTCCTGGTGATGAGCTACACGCAGGGAGAGCCGTGGCTGCGCCATGCCGCGTTGGCGGTCTTTGTGGTGGCGGCGCTGTCGGACGCCCTCGACGGCTTTGTCGCGCGGGCGTACAACCAAAAGAGCCGTCTGGGCGCGGTGCTGGACCCGCTCGCCGACAAACTCTTGGTGAATACGGCGTATATTTTCCTCGCGGTCAATCAGGAACTGGCCACGCCCATTCCCAAGTGGTTTCCGGTGATTATTCTCAGCCGCGACGCGATCATCACGGTCGGGGCGTATCTTATCAACGAGTATTTTGGGCCGGTTCGCGTCCGGCCCCGCCTCTCTGGTAAACTAACCACTGTTTTCCAGATGGGCCTGATCTGCGCTGTGCTGCTCGAAGTCAGCTTCGTGCGTCCTCTGCTCTACGCAACCGTGGCGATTACCCTCGTTTCGTTTGTGGACTACCTGTACCAGGGCGTGCGTCAGATCGGAAACGAAGACGGAGCCTAGAGAGACCATGGCGCGTTCAAAGAAATTACCCTTGGTGGCGGTGTGTGGCCGGCCCAACGTGGGCAAGAGCACCCTGTTCAACCGCATCATCGGCCGGCAGAGCGCCATCGTCCATAGTGAGGAAGGCATCACCCGCGACCGCGCGTATGGCCGCGCTTCGGCCAACGGCCGGGTATTCCGCCTGGTCGACACGGGCGGCATTGTCGAGAACCCGACCGATCCCGTTACCCACAAAATGCAGGAGCAGGTTCGCGCGGCGCTCAACGAAGCGGATGTCGTCCTGTTCGTGGTCGATGCGCAACAGGCCATCACGCGTGTGGACGAGGAAGTGCGTGACGAACTGTTCCGCCTCGGCAAGCCGGTGGTGCTCGCGGCAAACAAACTCGACAACGACCGGCTTGAGATGAACCGCATGGACTTCTACGCGCTGGGAATGGGCGATCCGATTGCCGTGTCCTCCACCCACGGCCGGGGGATGACGGAACTGCTCGAGGCGTTAACCGCAAACTTGCCTCCCGTGAACGCGGCGGAACAGGCCCTGCTGGAGACGCCTGCGGCCCCTGCCGAGACCGACGAGGAAGGCGACGAAGAAGCGATCGAAACGCCTGCGGCGCCCGGCGTCATCAAGGTCGCGATCGTCGGCAAACCGAACGTCGGCAAGTCGTCGTTTATCAATGCCCTGCTCAACGAGGATCGCACGATTGTCACGGACATTCCCGGTACGACGCGCGACGCCATCGACATCGATTTTCACTGGAAGGGCAAAGACTACCTCCTGATCGACACGGCGGGTCTGCGCAAGAAGTCGGGGATCAAGGCGGAGGTCGAGCGGTTCAGCGTGGCGCGGTCGTTGCGCGCGATCCGACGCGCCGATGTCTGTCTGCTGATGGTCGAGGCGACCGAGGGTATTACGGAGCAGGATAAGCGCATCATCAGTTACGTCCAGGAACAGGGCGCGGGCTTGATCCTCGTGTTCACGAAGTGGGACCTCGTCGAAGACCGCGAGGTTCGTGCGAAAAAACTGCCCGAGGAACTCGCGTTCCGGGTGCCGTTCCTGAAGTACGTGCCGTTTCTCACGATCTCGAACGTCACGCGGCAGCGCTTGTTCCAGACCTTCGATTTCGTGGACCGCGTCGCGGCTGAGGCCGCCAAACGCATCTCCACGGCGGAGTTGAACAAGTTTCTGGAAACCCTGAAGGTCAGCGAAACGCCCGCCACGCACAAGGGCAGTGTCGCCAAGATCCGTTACGGCACGCAGACGGACGTGCGTCCGCCGACCTTTGTGTTCTTCGTCAATTCGAAGCGCCTGTTTCACTTTAGCTATCTGCGCCACATCGAGAACCGTCTGCGGGCGCATTTCAGTTTCGAGGGCGTACCGGTCAAGTTCGAGCTGCGCGAGGGGAACTCGAAATGATGACTGCGCTCGCGCTGGTGCTGGCCTACCTGCTCGGGTCGGTGCCCACCGGCCTCTGGCTCGGGTTGGCGCTCCGGCGCGTGGACATCCGCGAGCACGGCAGCCGCAACATCGGCGCGACAAACACGTTGCGCGTTCTCGGCAAGCCGCTGGGCATCGCCGCCCTCCTCGGCGACGCGGGAAAAGGCATCGTGGCGGCGGCATTGGTATCGAGGCTAAGCCCCTGGGATTACGCGGCGCTGGCCTGCGGGTTGGCAGCGATTTTCGGGCATCTTGCCCCGGTTTATCTGCGCTTTCGCGGGGGCAAAGGCGTGGCCACAAGCGCAGGGGTCTTTCTGGTCCTCGCCCCGTTGCCCACGCTCATCGCCTTGGCCGCCTTCCTGGCCGTACTCGCCGCAACCCGCATGGTCAGTGCGGGCTCCATCACCGCCGCCCTGGCGCTGCTCATCGCCGTGTTTGCCCTGCCACGCACCTGGGTGACCCTGCCTTTCCACCTGCTGCCTCACCTTACCGCCCTGCGTATCGCGGCGGCACTCGTGGCGCTTCTGGTCGTCTACCGTCACCGCGAAAACATCCGCCGCATCCTCCAGGGCGCCGAAAACCGGTTCTAATCCAAAGCGGTCTTGCCCTCCCGGGTTTGTAGTCCTATTGACAAATTGCCCCGACAGTCTATAGACTACGACATCCGCAGGTCTGGGGGTGTGTGCGGAGCGGAGTCTCGGACTACAAGAGGGGCCTGCCATGTTCTCACCTCGTTCGATGTTCTATTTCTCTGGGCTTTTCTCCACGCTCCTTGTATTTGGCGCCGCTGCTTTCGCAGCGGACCAGCCAGTCAGCCCTCCCGCGGCGACGAACGCGGTCAGCGCAACGTCCCTTAGCGCCTCAAGTCCCCCCAATGGAGCCACTCCCCGTAAACGCATCATGCTGATCGGCGACAGTTGGGCCGCAGCGATTGCGACTGAGCAGCAAGACGGGCCGGGCCACGGAACCTTTGATGCCGTTTTGCGCGATATGGGGTATCCGACCTACCGAACCGACGGGTATGCGTCGGCGGGGGGAAGGAGCGCTAAGCAGTTCGCCACAGATTCTCTTTGGCAAGCGTACATCGCGAGGGCACTGAGTAATCCCGACCTCATCGCCGTTCAGATCATTGCGGGCGGCATCGATTTCCTGAACACGGTCAAGGAGACCAACGTGTATCAAGAGCCGTGGAACGCCTCCGTGCGCGATGCGCGTTGGACGCAGATACAATCTTATCTTCAGGCGATCATCAACCAGATCCGGAGTGCACGCCCGGACGTCAAGATTGTCTTGTTCGATTACGATTACCTCGGGATTCAGCAGGCCAATTATGCCTATGGCTTCACCTGGGGCGGCATGACGCAACGTCAAGTTAACGACGCCTTCCTTGAGTTGGCGATGAAGAAAAAAGCCCTGGCTGACGCGACTCCGAACTGCTATTACGTGAGCAATTGGGGATATCTCCAGGCGATGTGGAACTATCCCACCTGGGGCCTGCCAACCCCCGGGGCCTATCCCACGTATTCTCCTTTTGCCGGCGGAAACCCCGACTATGGTATGCCTCCCTATGCCTCCGTAGGGGACGGCATTCACCCGTCGGATTGGGGCATGTACATGATGCTGGAGCGTTGCGTGAACATGCTCTACCGGGATTGGCTCAACGATATCGATGGGGACGGGGTGCCGTATGAGGAGGAGATACGCGATCTCAATCCGTTTACGCCCGGCACGCAGACGTGTTTTGACCCTGATTCGGCCGATGCTACGGGAAACAATTTTCTCAATGCGCCCGATGGCGTCTTAGACACACTGAACGATTACGATGGCGACGGAATCTTGAACCTTGAAGAGGCGCAACTGGGCATGAGCCCGATGGTCGCCGATATGGACAACGACGGGCTGAAGGACGGGGAGGAACTCAACACGTTCCACACCGATCCGTATGTAGCCGACACGGACCTTGATGGGTACAGCGACGGCTATGAGGTGTCCTTGGGCGCGGATCCGCTCGATCCGTCAACCACCATGCCCGCCGCGGCCCCTTGGTCTCACATTCTGCTGATCGGGGTGCTGGGATGTGCGGCCTTGCGCCGTGTCGCACGGCGCGCCTGATACCAAGACGCGGCCTTCTTTTCCGGGGGAAACTTCCACGCGAGGTTTCCCCCGTTTTTTCGTTCCATACGCATAAATATGGTAAGGTACCGCGTTTTTCACAAGTGCAAGACCGGGGAGATTTCACATGTTGAGCGCGTTCGAGTCGTTGTTGAAGCCGATCGTTGATGCGTTTCCGGGGCTGACCCTCGGCGACGTGATGCTGGTATCGCCGCCGAAGCCGGACTTGGGCGATGTCGCCTTGCGCACGTTCGAAGCGGCAAAAAAACTCGGCATGGCGCCTCCCCAGTTGGCCGCCGCCATCGCGTCCAACGTTGCATTCGGCCCGGAGGTCCGCGAAGCCACCGCGGCGGGCCCCTACGTCAACTTCCGGCTCGACCGCGGCGTCTTCGGCAAGGGCATCGTGGGCGAAGTGCTGACAAACGCCAGGTACGGCACAAACAGCTCCGGCAAAGGCATCCGGGCTTTGGTCGAGCACACGAGCATCAACCCGAACGCCGATCCGCACGTCGGCCGCGCGCGCAACGCGATGATCGGCGATGCCCTCGTGCGTCTGTTGCGCTTCGAAGACTACGATGTCGAAGTGCACTACTACGTGAACGACATGGGCCGACAGATTGGTTTGCTGGTGTTGGCGTGTCCCGAGCCGCAGAAGATGTCGTTCGACGAGGTGCTGCAGGTATACGTCGACGCCAATCGTCGCGCCGAAACCGATCCCGAATTCGCCGAACAGGGCTATGCGCTGCTCGCGCGTATGGAGGAAGGCGACGAGGACACGCGGCGGCGTTTCCATGAGGTGACGGACCTGTGTCTAAAAGGCCAGCTTGCGGTGCTCGCGCGGCTCGGCGCGAGTTACGACGTGTTCGATCACGAGTCGGACTATGTGAAAGACCCGCGGCTCGAACGCATTCTCGACGCGCTGCGCGCAAGAGACGCGTTGTTTACGGACGACGACAAACGCCTGGTCGTGGACCTCGCGAAACTCGGCCACCCGCATGAAGAAGGACGCTATTTCGTCCTGATGCGGGCGAACGGCAGTTCGATGTACGGCTGCCGCGATCTGGCGTACACGATGCACAAGGCCGAGCGCGGCGCGGCGCTGAATATCAACGTGCTGGGCGAAGATCACAAGCTCTACGCGCATCAACTTGCGTTGATCCTCTCGACGGTCGGCGTGCCTGCGCCGGAAAACATCTACTACTCCTACATCCTGCTCAAGGAAGGCAAGATGTCGACGCGACAGGGCAAGGTGGTGCTGCTGTCGGAATTTCTCGACGAGGCCCGCGCGCGCGCGGCGGAAAAAGTCGACGAGCAGTGCAAAGACCTCAGCGCGGAAGAGCGCGCGGCGATTGCGGAGAAGGTGGCGGTGGCGGCGGTGCGGTTCGCGATCTTGCGCGTCGGCCCGAATAAGAACGTGATCTTCGACTGGGAGACGAGTCTGTCGTTCACCGGCGATACCGGCCCGTACATTCAGTATTGTTGCGCGCGAATCGCGTCGATTCTGCGGAAGTTCGGCGAGGTCAACGAGGCGCTTGGCGCGGAGTTCCCGATCGAGACCGACGCGGAATGGGCGCTGGCGTGGAAACTCGCCACGTTTCCCGAGGTCGTGCTCGGCGCGGTGACGCAGCGGAACAGCGCCCCCGTCGCGCAGTATGCCCTCGAACTGGCGCGCCAGTTTACGTCGTTCTACCACGAGTGCCCGGTGATCGACGCCCCGACGCCCGCACAACGCCAGGTGCGCGCCCAACTCTGCGCCGCCACCCGGCGTACGCTCGAAAATGCGCTCGGCCTTCTGGGCATCAGCGCGCTCGACCGAATGTAGCGGGATAGCTTGTGCGATCTTGAAGGTTACACGCGGGCTGTGCGAGCATTCTCCGGATGTGTCTCGTGTCCGGGCTGCAACGCATAACCTATCGAGGTCGTCATGGGAAAGAACTACACCGTCTTTGTCGTTCCGCACACGCATTGGGACCGGGCGTGGTACGTGCCGTTTGAGGAGTTCCGTCTTCGTCTGATCGGCATGATTGATGACCTCTGTCACACGCTTGAGACGGACCCCGAGTTCACCTGCTTCACCCTCGACGGCCAGGCGATTGTGCTCGACGACTACCTCGAGATCCGTCGCGGCAGCGAGGAACGGTTGCGCAAACTGATCTCGTCGGGCCGAATGTCCGCGGGGCCGTGGTACGTGCTGCCGGACGAGTTTCTAGTTAGCCCGGAGTCGTTGATCCGCAACCTCATGTACGGCCGCAAACTCTGCGCGCGCTTCGGACGCGCGCTCAACGTGGGGTACGTGCCCGATCCGTTTGGGCACATTGCGCAGTTGCCTCAAATCCTGCGTGGATTCGGCATCGACTCGTTTGTCTTCTTCCGCGGCATCGATCAAGAGACCACCAAGCTGAACATCGAGTTCGTCTGGCGCGCGCCCGACGGCTCGGAAGTGATCGCCTCGCAGCAGCGCCCGTTTTACGGCAACGGAACGCACCTCGGCTACGCGACAAATTGGGGCGACACCGAGAACATGGTACAGCACATTTCTTTCGCCATCGAGCAAGTGGAAAAGAGCTGCGGCCTTCTTGCGGAGCATTCCATCGCGGACTCGCTGTTGCTCGGAAATGGCATTGACCAGGCCGCACACCAAAAAGACCTGCCGCGGATCCTGAAGAAACTGGCGAAACATTTCCCGCAATACCGTTTTCGCGTGGCCTCGCTCGAAGAGTACATCGCGCAGATCAAACGCGACCTCAAGGGCCGCAAGCCAAAGGTGCATCGCGGCGAGTTGATGTATCAATACGGCGATTTGCTGCGCGGCGTCGATTCCACGCGCATGTACATGAAGATGCTCAACCAGCATTGCGAGGATCTGTTCGAAAAGTGGACGGAACCCGCCGCCACCGTCGCATGGTTGAACAAATTGATCCCGTATCCGCAAGACGAGTTGTGGCACGGCTGGTGCGAACTCATGAAGACGCATCCGCACGACGACGTGACCGGCGCGGCGGCGGATCAGGTGCATCGCGAGGCGGAAAATCGCTACGCGACTGTCGAACAGGTCGGGGCGATGATCGCGCGCAACGCCTTGCGGCGGTTCGCGCTGAATACCGACAACTCGAAGCAGCCCGGGGTGCCGGTGTTGCTGTTCAATACCCTGCCGATGCCGCGTAAGGAAGTCGTTCGGATTCCCATTGACCTCGTGCCCTACGACGAGCCTTGGAAAACGTTCACCGTGTTCAACGACAAAGGCAAGCCCGTGCCGCATGAAGCGCTTGGCGTTGAAC
The DNA here is from genome assembly GCA_041859045.1 of Candidatus Hydrogenedentales bacterium. Lineage (GTDB taxonomy): Bacteria > Hydrogenedentota > Hydrogenedentia > Hydrogenedentales > SLHB01 > JBHELB01. The sequence goes on from JBHELB010000026.1 coordinate 85,849, forward strand.
GTCTGTGCTGGTGGGAGGCCATGAAGCCGTTCGACGTCCATCGGCATACGGTCGAAATCGAAGTGGACCTGCCGCCGTTCGGCTATCGCACGCTCTATGTCCGTGAAGGCGAAGCTGCTGCGTCGCGTGCGCGCTTCACGACCGGCGCGCGTGCATTCGAGAACGAGTTTTTCAAACTCCAGATCGCGGCGAACGGTTCATTGACATTCAAGGACAAAGCCACGCGTCGCGAATACCGCGGATTGCTGGTGTTTGAGGACACGGAAGACTGCGGCGATGCGTATAACTGGTCGTATCTCGCGAAGGGTTCGCAGACATTCACCACAGGCAAGGCGCAACCGAAAATTGCCAAGATTCACGAGGGGCCGCTGTCGGTCACGTGGCGCATCACCCACACGATGCGGCTTCCCGAGAGTCTCACCGCCGATCACCGCGCACGATCGAAGCGCCTCGTGCCGTTCACTTTCGAGACCGACGTCACCTGCCGCGCGGGCTCGCCCCGGGTGGACCTCACGACGCGCGTGACGAATAACGTAAAAGATCATCGCCTGCGCGCGCTGTTTCCAACGGATATCGAAGTCGACACCGTGCTTTCCGACGGACATTTTGCCGTTGTCGAACGCAGCACGATCCTTCCGCCCGCTAAGCCGAAACTGCCGCCGTATCCCACGCAGCACCAACTACGGTTCTCCGCGATCACGGACGGCAAGCGCGGGTTCGCGGTGATCAACGACGGCATGCCCGAGATTCAGGTGCTGCACCAAGGCGCGAAGCGCACCCTTGCGCACACGCTGTTCCGCGCGGTCGGTTGGCTGGGTCGCGACGATTTCCCCACGCGTCCTTACAGCGCCGCGCCGTCAATCGCTGCGCCGGAGGCGCAATGCTTGCGCACGATGGAGTTCCGCTACGGCTTCATGGCGTTCAAGGGCGGCGACTGGACGCCGGTGATGCAAGAAGCGCTGCGCCACAACGTGGACATCATGGTCACGCGGTCGGACGTACACGGCGGCACGGACTTGCGGCAAATGGGCTTCGAAATGGATGAAGAGCGCGCCGCGCAGAAGTATATCCCCGTGCCGCGCGAAGGGCGCTTGCCCGATCACGATTGCGTGATGGACATCAACAACGCGCGCGTGATTCTGAGCGCATTCAAGAAGTGCGAACACAACACGCATTTGCTCGTGCGCCTACACAATCCCGGGACGGTAAAGGAAAAAGGGACGATACGGCTGTTCCGTCCGATCAAAAAAGCGTGGAGCGCCGATCTGGCGGAGGAGCGCACCGGCGCACTGCGCGTAACGCGCGGCGCACTGAACTACGCGCTCAAGCCCTATGAAATCGCGACCTTCGAGATCGATATCTAGCGAGTATCAGACGGCGCATTAGTCCGAGAGAAGAGGGATATGCCGTGAACTATGCCCCCCGCTTTTTGCTCATAGCGCTTCTTTTTTTCGTGGCCGCAGGGACAGTCTTTTTCTTGCGCAACTTTCGAATGCTGCCCACCCCGGATGCGCGATCAAGATACGACACGGCTCAAGAAAGCACGTCGTCTGATTCGCCCGAACATACAAAGGGGCTCACTATTGTTCAGGCGCGCTATGGCGCGTGGTTCTCTTGGATCGACGTCACTGAGTTACTCAATAGCCAAATTGTAAACGGCGTCCTTGACGTTCACGTGGGAAACAATTTGGCTGGCGATATAGCGTACGGTCGACGCAAGCGACTCGAAGTCGAGTATGTTCTCGATGGGGTGCCGGGAGCTTTGACGCGCGAGGAAGGAACACAACTCAGGCTCCCGGAAAACGCCCAACCACTTGAAAAAGAAATCTCCGAAGCGACGTGGGCTTCCGACCTTCCAGATGCTACTCGCGTCACCACCAAGAACGACCTTGTTGCGCTGGTTCAGCGTTGCCCCGCGCAAGTGGGATTCTACGGCGTTAATCTCGATACGGGCAAGACCACAGAGTACAGCCCGGATCAGCCGGCTTGCATGGCAAGCATCGTCAAGTTATTTGTTTTGCTTTCGGTTGTCGACGAGGTCCGAAGTGGTCGTCTCGACTGGGGCGATCGGTTGCCTATGGGCAGCGAGTCCATCTCGATTACCGAGGCCGTGGACCGCATGATCGGGCAGAGTGACAACGCCGCCACCAATGCTCTTGCAGATAAGGTCGGCTTTGACGCGGTGTGCGCGCTGCCCGGGCGATTGGGGATGGACGGCGTAAGCGAAGCGATCTTGCCAAAACCGGGACTGCTAGAGGACGTACTAAACAAGCGTGTTGTTGAGTTCAAACGCGCACCAGTGGTTCCGTTCTTGCCGCAACACGCCAGCGCCAAAGGAATGGTGCGCTTTTTCGAGCTGCTTCACGAAGGCAAGTTAATCTCGCCCGAGCACGGAGCGGACGTTCTTGCAGCACTCAAACGCCACCCCCGTTCGTTTGTTCCTCACGCGCCCGAGGGATTCGGCGTTTTTGGAAAAGGCGGTAGTCTGTCGTGGACGCTGCCCCCCCGTCCTCAGTACAACATGGTAGGTTGGAATTTATACGTGCGCAACGGGAAAACCGCCGTCGCGTTTTGCCTCTGGGGCGAATGGTTTCCAGAGAAAATGCCCGACAAAATCAAACTAGAGTGGCTCTCCGCTATATCAGACGGAATCCTCAAAGTCCTGCTCTCCTCGAGCGAGAATTCGGTCTCTGTTACAGATCAGCAAATGATGTAACGATTCTCTCAGCGACGCGGATATCGCTGGGCATCACGGCCGTACAATCGGGGGCGCGATTAAGCATAGCGTGACACGTTACCCGCGCGGATGAAATTTCTTGTGGGCGCGGCTGAGGCGATCGGCGCTGACGTGGGTGTAGATTTGCGTGGTGGCGATATCGGCGTGGCCCAACATTTCCTGCACGGCGCGCAGGTCCGCTCCGTTGTCCACGAGGTGCGTGGCGAAACTGTGGCGCAGCATATGCGGCGTGACGTTTTGCCGGACGTTCGCGGCTTGCGCATATCGCTTCACGATCCGCCAGAGCAGCGTCCGGCTCATCGCACGCCCGCGCGAGGCAATGAAGACCGCGTCGTCCTTAGGCCCGCGACTCTCGCGGTCATTTAGCCACGTGCGCAGGCGCAAATACGCCTCCTCGCCCACGGGCACGATCCGAACCTTCGAGCCTTTGCCGCGCACGCGCAGTTCGCCTTCGTCCAGCGCGAGATCGCGCAATCGCAACCCCGCCAACTCGGAAATGCGCAGGCCGCATGCGTAAAACAATTCGAGGATCGCCGCATCGCGCGTGCCGTCAGGCTGAGTGAGGTCCGGCGCCTTGATCAGGCGCTCCACCTCCTCGCGCGAGAGGACGTGCGGCAGCGAGCGCCCCAAACGCGGCGAGTCGAGGTCGGCGCTGGGGTCGCCCTCCGTGAACCGCTCGTCGCGCAGGAACGCGTGGAACCGGCGAATCGCGCTGAGATGTCGCGACGTGGACCGCGCAGACAGCCCCGCCCGGCGCAGGCGCATCAGGTGGCTCGCGATGTGGTCGCGCGTAATGTCTTTCGGCGCGGCGATGCCTTGCGCGACGAGATCGGTCAAGTAGTCTGTAAGGTCCGCGGCATACGCCGACGCCGTTTTCTCGGCCAGGCCCGCTTCGAAAACGATCGATTGCAGGAACTGGTCCAGAAACGGCGCTAACGGCCCCATGTTTTCGGGTTCTTGCGACGACTGCATGTCTCCAGTGTGCGCGGCGACACGACGCCGGTCAAGTCCCGCTTGGCCGGTGGGGCGCGGTCGTGTACAGTGGGGCGGTGAAACGGCGTTGGGGAATCCTTATGGATCGTTCTAGGGACTGGGCGTGCGTCCGCGTAGGCATGGTCGCGTTGGTTGGGTACGGTTTGTTTACCCTTCTGCGCTTGGCGCTGCAAGGCTTTGACCCGTCGTCGTTCGTCTTGGCCTCGGAGTTCTTCTGCGACCGCGCCCATGCCCCGCAAGCCCTCACCATTTACCCCAATGCCGCCGGGTATGACGGCCAATTTTACTACCGGCTGGCGCTCAATCCGTTCACGACTCAAGAGACCGAGTTCGGCATCACGCTCGATGCTCCGGCGTGGCGGCAGCAACGCATTTTGTACCCCCTGCTGGCCCACATACTGTCGTTTGGAGATCCCCGGGCCACGCTGTGGGTGTTGATAGGACTTAACCTGGCGGGCTTGGGCGCAATCGCGTGGCTGGGCGCACGCATCGCCCGCGACGCCGGTCTTTCGCCGTGGTGGGGTCTGGCGTTTGCCGTGTATCCCGGTTTCGTCATCACCCTTTCACGAGATCTCACGGAGATCACGGCGGCGGCATTTCTCCTCGCGGGGTTCCATGCGCTCCGCCGGGAGCGCGCCGGCTGGGCCGCTGCCGCGTGGTCCTTGGCGGTGTTGTCGCGGGAGACAACCCTGCTGGCTCCCGGCGCGTTGGCGATGGTGGAACTTTGGCGTCGCGCGCGCGGCGGACCGTGCGGTCCGATGGCGGCGTGGGTTGCGCCGATATCGGTTTTCGCCGTGTTTCAGTGCATCTTGCTTGTGGTGTGGGAAGAACGCGCCATCGCCTCGGGACGACTCGTCCTTTCGCTGCCGCTTTGGGGGTTCGTGGAGAGCATGGTGCGTGACGGGGCGCAGGGCGGCGCGCACGCGGTGTTTTGGTCGATCCAGCGCACGCTCGTGTTGGCGTATGTTGTCGCCGTAACGTGGAGAACGCGTTCCCGCGGCGACGCGCATGTGTGGCTCGCGTTTATCCTCTATGCCCTTCTCGGCGCGACTGCGGGCCCGGTGATTTGGGAAGAAGATAAAGGCTTCTTGCGCGCATTGACGGAGCTGTACGTTATCGGGATGTTCCTGTTAATGACCGGCCCGGGCCGGCTACGCGCCTGTTTCACGGCGGCCTGGGGCGCGGTTTGGGCCGTGACGATTCTGGCGCGCCTGGAGCTGCACCATTGAGCGGCGGGCATAGGTCCCGTGAACGTCTTGGACGGCGACCGAGTCGCGAGCGGCCGGTTGACTGACCCCGCATGCACTGACTACCATCAGGCGATCTATTCGCTTGGCGGCGCGGCGCGATTGTAGCGCGTCCGGCGCTGAGACACGGCACTGAAGGAGCGTTACATGGCGGAATCCGACGACGAACTGCGGATGTCGTTTACCGAACATCTGGCGGAGTTGCGGATCCGTATCATCCGTTCGTTGGTTGCCGTGTTTGTGGGCGTGGTGCTGTGTCTGATCGCGTACAACCCGCTGTTCTCCGTGGTTACGCGGCCGTTGCGCGTCCTCCAAGACACCGGAATCGTCAAGATTGCCCAGGAAGCCGCCCCGGCATCGGCCCAAGCTCCGGCCGCGGGAACGGCGGAAGAAGCGAGTCGCCACATCCAGATGGTGGTGCTGAATCCGCTGGAGCCTTTCCTGGTGCAGGTGAAGTTGGCGACGGTGGCCGGGGTCGCGATAGCGTTGCCGTTCGTGATTTTTCAGTTGTGCGCGTTTATTTTCCCAGGACTTAAGCCCAACGAACGGCGCGCTGCGGCGTTTCTTATCGTTGGATCCTCGGTCTTGGTGCTGATTGGCGTGTCGATTGCCTATTTCGGGGTGTTTCCGTACGTGTTGCCCTATCTCGCGAACTGGGCGCCGCCGGGGGTCAGCATTACGCTGCGAATGAACGAGACCGTTTCGCTGATCCTCAAGGGGCTGCTCGGGTTCGCGATCGCGTTCCAGTTCCCGATGTTGGTGCTGGTCCTTGTGTTTCTCGGCGTGCTCGACCCGATGACCCTGCGACGCCACCGGCGCGTGGTGTTGGTGATTATCCTCGTGTTGGCAGGTATCTTGACGCCGCCCGACCCATTTTCCTTGTTCTTTCTGTTTCTTCCCCTAAGTCTGATGTACGAGGCTTCGATTTGGGGTTCCTATCTCTTGCTGTGGCGTAGACGCCGCGCCGAGGCCAGTACCGAACTCGAGGACCCTAACCATGTTCGGTAACATCGGCTTGACAGAGTTGCTCATCATTATGGGCGTGGCTCTCGTAATCCTCGGCCCGGAGAAGTTCCCGGGGTATACTCGCATGGCGCTACGCACGTACCGGGATTTGCGCAAGTATCTGACCGACGTCAAGCAGGATATCGCCCAGGAATTGAACCCGGTCAAGGATGAATTGAACCGTTTTTCGCGTTACGATGCAGAGACTTATCTCGAACGTATCATGGAAGAAGAGTCCAAACCCGAGCCGGAACCCGAGCCGGAAACGCCGACGGTGCCGGAACCCACGTCTCCTGAACAGGGACCGGCCGTCATTTTCACTTCGGCGCCGGACGAGACCGAACCGCCGCCCCCGGAGTCCGAACAAGGCCCACGGGTGGACTAGCTGCGAGGTACCGCATGGATATGAACCAAGTGCAGGCGTTGATGGAGGCGGTGGCGAAGGGCGAGATCGCGCCGGAGGTCGCCGCGGCGCGTTTGCGCACGTTGCCGTTCGAGGATCTCGGGTTCGCCAAGATCGACCATCACCGCACCTTGCGCAAGGGCTATCCGGAGACCATCTTCTGCGCGGGCAAGACGCCCGAACAGGTTGTGGAGATCGTGGGCCGTATGCGTTCGCATGGCAGCAACGTCCTCGGCACACGATGTAGCCCGGAAGCGGCGGCGGCCGTATTGGCGGCGCATCCGGACATCGAGTACAACGCGACGGCGCGGACCATACGCCTGATGCAGTCGCCCATTCCCCCCGTGCGCGGGTTCGCGGCGGTGCTGTGCGCGGGGACGTCGGACTTGCCCGTGGCGGAGGAGGCGGCCGTGACCTGCGAGGCCCTAGGCGGGGCCGTCCGCCGGGTTTACGACGTGGGCGTGGCGGGGATTCACCGTCTGCTTAGTCAGCGGCCGGTGCTCGAGGAAGCCCGCGCGCTGATTGTTTGCGCGGGGATGGAAGGCGCACTGCCGAGCGTCGTGGCGGGGCTTGTGGAAGCGCCGGTGATCGCCGTGCCCACGAGCGTGGGGTACGGTGCGAGCTTCAACGGGCTTTCGGCGTTGCTGACCATGCTGAACTCCTGTGCCTCGGGCGTGGCGGTGGTGAATATCGACAACGGGTTCGGCGCGGGCGCGTATGCGGCGGCGATTCTGCGCATGCTCACGGACGCCGGGAAGGACTCGGAATGAAGGCTATCTATTTTGACGCATTTTCCGGCGCGAGCGGCGACATGATCGTGGGCGCGCTCATTGACGCGGGCGCGGATCTCGAGGCGTTGCGCCGTGGACTTGAGTCGTTGCGCGTGCCGGGGTACCACATCCAGGCGGAGAAGGTCGTGAAGCACGGCGTCACCGCGACGCAGTTCCGCGTCGTGATCGACGAATCCCATGTCGCGCCGCACCGGCACCTGCGCCATATCCTCGAGATCATCAACGCGGGCGACCTCTCTCCCGCGGTGAAGGAGGCGTCGGCCAAGACCTTCACGCGCATCGCGGAGGTTGAGGCGGCGATCCATAACACGACGGTGGAAAAGATTCACTTCCACGAGGTGGGCGCGATCGACTCCATCGTGGACGTCGTGGGGGCGCACCTCGCGCTCGAACTGCTGGGCGTCGAGCGCGTGTACGCCTCGAAACTGCACGTCGGCTCGGGCGTCGTGCACTGCGCGCACGGCGTGATGCCCGTGCCTGCGCCGGCGACGGCCGCACTGCTCGAGGGCGTGCCGTGTTACGGCGGCGAGGTCGAGGGAGAACTGGTGACACCGACCGGCGCGGCGCTACTGAGCCAGTTGGCCGCGCGCTTCGGCCCGATGCCCACGCTGCGAGTGCAATCGGTGGGGTACGGCAGCGGCACGCGCGACTACGCGGGCCGCGCCAATGTGCTGCGCGCGATCGTGGGCGAACTCGAAGAGACGGCGGGCGCGACGGAGGAAATCGTTGTCATCGAGACGAACATCGACGACATGAATCCGGAATTGTATCCGCCGCTGATCGAAGATCTCCTAACGGCAGGCGCGCGCGACGCCTTCCTGACGCCGATCCTGGGGAAGAAAGGCCGTCCCGGCCAGCTCATCACGGTTCTGTGCAACGAAGAGAAGGTTCAGGCGATCGCGCAAGCGCTGTTCCGCGCGTCGACCACGCTCGGATTGCGTATGCGCACGGAGCGGCGGCTTTGTCTCGAGCGGACCTGGAAGAGTGTAAAGACGCCCTGGGGCGTGGTGCGCGTGAAGATCGGCGCGTGGCAAGGGCAGACGACCGTCATGGCTCCCGAATTCGAGGAGTGCCGGGCGCGTGCCGCCGAAGCCGAGGTAACGGTGCGGGAAGTCTACGATGCGGCATTGGCTGCCGCGCGAGGGGGGGAGTTTCTCGATGAGTGAACGCGTTGCGGTGTACCCCGGCAGTTTTGACCCGCCGACCCTCGGACACTTGGATCTGATTGAGCGGGCGACGCAGATTTTCGATCGGCTCATCGTGGCCGTCGCGCGAAACGACGCGAAGAACGCTTTCTTTTCGGTCGACGAGCGCATCGAGATGTTGCGCGAGACCACCACGCAACTCCCCTCGGTGGAGGTCACCTCGTTTACCGGTCTTACGGCGGCGTTTGCGCGGGAGCGCGGGGCGATTGCGCTGGTCCGCGGGCTGCGCGTAATGTCGGACTTCGAATTCGAGATCACGATGGCCATCAACAACCGCAAGCTGAGTCCCCAGATCGACACCGTGTGTCTCATGCCCAGCGAACGGTATCTGTTGTTAAGTTCACGGCTCGTGCGCGAAGTCGCGCTGTACGGCGGTGACATTTCCGAATACGTGCCCGCGTGCGTCGCGGAACACTTGCGGAAGAAACTCGGCCACAAGTAAAAGGAGCCGCAATCCGGAGCAATGACAGGCAATCCACCGCCTGCTATTCTTCCGAGATAAGCACGGGCGCGCCGGGGGATAGCAGGTCATAGAGCGCGATGATGTCGTCGTTGCGCAGGCGGACGCAGCCGTGTGAGCACGCGGAGCCAATGCTGGACTCCGCATTCGTGCCGTGGATATAGATTTTTCGTGCGAAGGTATCGACGTTGCCGCCCTGGTTGATGCCCGGTTCTCGGCCCTCAAGGAAGAGGATACGTGTCAGGATAAGATCGTCGTCTGTCGCTTCCCCGGGCGTCCAGACCTGCTCGATGGGTTTCCCGCCGCGGAACACTTGTCCCCACGGCGCGCCGTCTCCAGTTTTGCCCGCGACCGCGTGCCAGCCCAACGGCGTCTTGTAGCTACCCTCAAGCGAGCCCGTGCCGCGCGCGGACGTCGAGCAGGGCGCTTCGAACAGTACGGTGCCGCCGTCCAACACGCGCAGGCGCTGTTCGCGCACGGACACCCAGACGCCGCGGCGTGTTCCGGCGCGCGTTGCCCAGTCCAAGCGCAGCAGGCATTGGCGTTCTTGTTCCGTCAGAGGGCGCGGCGTCATTTTGTTCTTCTCCACTACAAATCGAGCGTGGTCCACAAGGGCAGATGATCGCTCAGCGACTTGAGCCCGAGAGCGCGGGCGTCCAAGTCGTCCCACGAGCCAAACACAAGCGAAGTGACGCGATCGGCAATCGATTCGTGGACCCAGACCTGATCGCTGCGGTCTTTGTTCACTCCAGTCGAGGCGATTTCCTGGCCGGTCAGTACGGCGGTGTCGAGATACCCGTGTTGCATGAGAAACGCCGTGGCGGTTCCCTGCGGCCCCTCGTTGAAATCGCCCGCGATGACGAGCGGGCGCGGGACCGTTTGCAGCAGCCCGTTGAGATCGTCGATGCGCGAACAGGCCGCGGCTTCCTCGCCCAACTGTCGCCACGACGCGAGGTGTACGTTGGCGATGGAGCACGCGGGAAGGCGTCCGTTGGTTTCGGCGACCTGCCACATCCGCTGCGGATGGAGCCCGGCTGCAAAAGCGTTGAGTCCGGGGCGGCCTGAACGCCAGAAGACTGCGCCGCCGTACTGTGGATGCTCCGCGCCGGAGCAGTAGACGCCCTCCATATCCAGAAGGCGCTTGATCATTTCGAACGCGGCCTTGTCCTGAACCTCTTGCAGACACACTACGTCCGGCGGCATACGGCGGTAGAGCGCGGCGAGCCGTTCGGCGATCTCCGCGCGCGCCGCGCCAGGCAGCGGCGGTTCGTAGGGCGCGCCTTGGAACCAGAAGGCGTTATGACTAAGGATGGTCAACTGCATCGTTCTGCAAGATCCTCTATGCCGTACGCCGAAGCACCTGGATCGGGCGGTTGATGGTGTCGCCGCCATCGAGCGGTTGAGCGTAGTCCCACTCGTTCCACCATCCGATGAACTCAAAGTGCGGTTGTTGCTGCACAAAGAGCAGGAATTCCTGAGGATACATCGAGCGTTTCAATGCGCGTTCCTCGATCTTCGATTCTTGTCCGTGGTCGTCGATCTCGAGCAGTACGTTCTCTTCGTAAACCTGCTCGACGATGTTCACGTTCCGCGTCCAGTAACTTGTACGCACGCGGACGCCGTCGCGCTCGTTTTCCCACCCGATGGCGGATTCGATAATCGGATCGAAATCCACGCACCAATCGAGGAAATAGAGTCCGCCTGGCCGCAACGCCCGCGCCACACTGGCGTAGTGCGCTTGAAGCGCTTGCGTGCTCGTGACGTAGATCGAGTTTAACATTACATACGCGAAATCGACCGGTTCGGGCAGCGTGAAGTCGGTTAGGTCGGCCTCTAGGAGTTCGGCGTGCGCGCCGTACGCCTTGGCCTTTGCGCGCGCGAACGCGAGCATCTCGCGGCTGAGGTCGATGCCGGTATACGCGTAGCCCTTCTCGAGGAAGAGCGGCATGTGGGGGCTATTCCCGCAGGCTACCTCGAGCACGCGCCGCACGGGAATGGTTGAGAAACGGGCGATTGCCTCTTCCATGACGGCGACTTCGTGTTCGAGATCGCGGTGGCAGAAGGCGATTTCGTAGTACAACGGATTTCTGTATAACTCGCTGGTCACTCGACAGGCTCCTTTGCGGGTATTTGGCGAGATTATAGGCCGCCGCGCCGCCTAGAGAAAGTTTTTTCACGGGAAGACTGTCTAGCCGCAGAATGTTGGAATGGCGAGGAGTTGAAGTTCCGCATTTTTGTGTGGTTCCATGGGATGCGTGGTTTGCAGTACAAGAAGTAGCCGGAGGTATCGCGTGACTCAGCAAGACAACACGACGAATCCGTTGCCGCCTCTTGGCGAGCGGGGAATTCTCGACCACTGGCTTCGACACGAATCCGCGGCGGCGGGCGCGCTGTTGGTGGCTGTGGTGGCGGCGATGATTTGCGCCAATAGCGGCCTGCGCGAATGGTACGAGCATCTCTGGCACGCGAAGGCGGGTTTTCGCGTCGGGGGCGTTGAGTTTGTCCAGTCGCTTCATGTTTGGGTCAACGACGGCCTCATGGCGATTTTCTTTTTCTTGGTGGGGCTCGAAATAAAACGCGAGTTGATGGTGGGCGAACTTGCGTCGTTCCGGCGCGCCTTGCTTCCGGCGCTTGCGGCGCTAGGCGGGATGCTGTGTCCCGCGCTTGTGTACACTTGGTTCAACTACGGCCAGCCCAGTCAGTCCGGCTGGGGAATTCCCATGGCGACCGACATCGCCTTTGCGGTAGGGTGCATGGGGTTGCTCGGCAAGCGCGTGCCGAAGGGGTTAATTGTATTTCTGTTGGCCTTAGCCATTGTCGATGACTTGGGTTCGGTGATGGTCATTGCGATCTTTTACACCAAGGGTATCGACACGATCCCTCTGGTGATGGGGTTATCGCTTATCCTGGTGTCGGCGCTGCTGGCCCGGCTCGGCGTGAGGGCGACGTGGGTTTACGTTGTAATCGGCGTGGCCACATGGGTGTCTTTCTTGGGTTCCGGCGTTCATGCCACGATCGCAGGAGTGTTGTTGGCGTTTACGATTCCCGCCACGGCGCGCTACGAAACGCGCTTTTTCAGCGAGCGCCTTGACGTACTGCAAAATAGATTCAACAAAGAAGAACAACTGCGCCCGGCGCATCCGCTCATGATTAACGAGCATCAACAGGACTTGATCCGCGCATTGTCCCGTGAATGTTTTTACGTGGAGGCCCCGCTGCAGCGCATCGAATACGCGCTGCACCATGTGGTGTTGTTCCTCATTCTTCCGGTCTTCGCATTTGCCAGTGGCGGCGTGCATCTTTCTCTTGCGGCGATCGGCGATCTCCTCATGAGCCCCGTCGCGCTGGGTGTGTTCTTCGGACTCTTGCTCGGGAAGCAGGTCGGCATTTTCCTGTTCACGTTCATCGCCGTACGCCTGGGCTGGGCCAGTCTTCCGAAGGGCGCGAAATGGATCCACGTCTACGGCGTTGCGTGGTTGGCAGGGATCGGGTTCACCATGAGCAACTTCATCAACGAACTCGCTTTTCCCGTCGCGTCATCGGGTGATCCTGCGGCGACCTACCTTGCCGCCGGTAAAGTGGGCGTGCTTCTAGCCAGCCTTGTCACGGGTGTGGGCGGATATCTGCTGCTCCGCTACGTTGCCCCGTCGGCCGAGGAACACGCGGACGGCCCCGCGCACGCCGCATGACCGCTTCGGCGCTCGAGGCGCTTCTTGCGGAGGTTCGCGCGTGCCGGGAGTGTGCATCCGTGTTGCCGCTAGGGCCACGCCCCGTCCTGCGCGCCCGTGCCAGTGCCGTATTGCTGATCGTGGGCCAAGCGCCGGGCACCAAAGTTCACGCCACCGGGCTGCCGTGGAACGATCCAAGCGGCGATCGCTTGCGGGCGTGGATGAACGTCGATCGCGCGCAGTTCTATGACGAGACGCGCGTCGCGATCATTCCCATGGGGCTGTGCTACCCGGGGCGCGATCCGCGTGGTGGGGATTTGCCGCCTAGGCCAGAGTGCGCGGCGCTATGGCTACCGCGCTTGCACGCGCACTTGCCCAATATCCGCCTGACCCTGCTCGTTGGCGCGTATGCGCAACAGCATTACCTCGCCGCGCGGGCCAAAGGCTCCGTCACGGAGACCGTGCGGGCGTGGCGCGAATATTTGCCCGAGTTCCTGCCATTGCCGCACCCGTCGTTTCGCAATCTCGCGTGGTTGCGGCGTAATCCGTGGTTTGAACAAGAGACGGTCCCTGAACTTCGTCGCCGCGTCAAGGAACTGTTCGAGCCCTGACAACGCGGCGTTCATCTCAAAGTAACTCGTCCAGCGCGGCAAGCGGAGTGAACCGTTAACATGCTTCGCGGCTTGCATCAGGCGTCGGAAGGGGGTAGGCTGGGCGGCTGACAGAACATTTACAGCATAGTTGGGTTTGTTCCCGCAGTTTTTTGAATACACGCGGGAAATGTTCCTGAACGTGCCAGAAGGGGCGTGCGCATGAAGCGGCAATTTGTGGAGTCTTTGCAGGACGGAGATCGCGTCAACGATTATTTCGTGGCGGCGCGCAAAGACCTGCGCGACCAACAGAGCGGCGGTAAATTTCTCGGGATGGTTTTTAAGGACCGCACCGGCGAGGTCGGCGGCGTGCTCTGGAACAACGCCGCTTCCGTCGCGCGGATGTTCGAGGTGGGTGACGTCGTCAACGTAAAAGGAACGGTAACGACCTATCAAGACCGGATCCAGGTCCGCGTGGAGCAGGTCCTTCCCCTGCGGGAGACCGAGTATAGTCTGGAAGATCTCGTCTATACCCCTGTGGACAGCGGCACCGTCGCCACGCAGTTCCGCGGGATCATGCAGACCGTTCAGAATCCGTACCTCAAGCAATTGGCGGACTCCTTCCTCAACGACGCGGAATTAATGGCGCGATTCGAGGCCGCCGCCGCGGGCAAACGCTGGCACCACGCCCATCGCGGCGGGTTGGTGCAACACTGCTACGAGATCGCGCGCTTGGCCGAGTGCATGTGCGAGTTGTTTCCGTCGCTGGACCGCGATGTGTTGTTGCTGGGCGTGTTCCTGCACGATATTGGCAAGCTCGACGAAATGACGCAGGACTTGTGTGTGGACTACACCCACGTGGGCAAGTTACTCGGGCATCTCACCATTGGCGCGGACATGGTGCAGCGAAAGATCGACACGATTCCGGACTTTCCGGAGACCTTGCGGCTCCAGGTGCTGCATTGCATCCTCTCCCACCACGGCGAGCATGTGAACGGTTCTCCGGTGTTGCCCAAAACGCTCGAAGCGATCGTGTTGTACCACTGCGACAATCTCGACGCTCAGGCCAATGCCTTCACGCGAGTCATCGAGGAAACGCGGCAACGCGGTCTGGCCTGGTCCGACTATATCTCCATGATCGATCGACAGATCTGGACCAAGCAGGGATAACCGGGAAGTCTTCCTCCTCGGTTCCCGGAGAACGACACACGGCATGGTGGGGACAACCGAGACAAGCGGGGTGCCGCTGGGCGGTATCGGCGCGGGCTGCATCGAGATGGGCCCGGACGGTGCCTTGCGCAATGTCACGATCAACAACAACCGCATCCGGGCGACGCGCATCCCCTCGCTTCCCGGAAGCTTCCTGGCCGTGCGCGCCGCGACCCAAGGCGTAACCGCCACGCGCCTGCTCCAAACAGAGGTTCCACCGTGCTTCACCCAGGCCTCCATTCCTGCGCCAGTTCTTGCCAAGGAACAAATCTTCTTCGACGGGCTCTACCCCTGGGCGAAGTATCAACTGCTTGATTCCGCATTTCCCCTGCGGCTGGAGTGGTCCGCCGTAGCCCCCGTGATCCCATACGATCTCGACGCCTGCGGACTTCCTCTCATCTTCTTCCGCCTGCGCGTCCGCAATCCAAACGACGTGCCCGCCGAATTCTCCGCCGCGTTCACGTGGGAAAATCTCTGCGGGTGTACGGCGGAGGCGTTTCCGCAAGAGCGCGGCGGCATCCGGCTGGTGTATATCCCTGAAGAACGCGAGAACGAAGGGATGAGCGCGCCGCGTTTGCGTGGACTTGAATGCGGCATCACGACGGATCATCAGAATAACGCCGAGGGACAGTACTGCGTTGCCGCGAAAGAGTTCGATGATGGCGAGTTGTCGATCATGACGTGGAACAACGCCGCGCCCAAACAGACGCGCGCGTTCTGGTCCGCTTTCGATGCGGAGGGCCGTCTCGGCAACCATCTCTCGCGCGATGCGGAAGCGCACGCCGCCTCGGTATGCGTTACTGTGCCCGTCGAGCCGCAAAGTTCGCGCCACGTCCTTTTCGTGCTTACCTGGCACTGCCCGCGCTTTGAACTCGACGGGAACAGCCTCGGCAACCGCTACACGAATCACTTCTCGAATGCCGTGGACACCGCCGCGTATGGGCTCAAGCACAACCAGTATTTTTTTCAGGCCGTCAACGACTGGCACCAGCGCATGTTGCGCGCGACGACGCCTCTCTGGCTCAACCGCATGCTCGTCAACAGCGCGTGCGTGCTCTCGACCAACACCATCTACGCCAAAGACGGCCGTTTCCACTTCTTCGAGTCGCCGGCCTCGCCTGTCGCGGGGGCCTTGGGGCAACGCCTGTACAGTTCTTTGACGCCGCTATTGCTGTTTCCCGAACTCGAGCAGCGCGAACTGCTGACGCTGGCCGAGACGCCCCAAGCGGGGAACCACCAACTCCTGCGTGAACCTGCGCTCTATCCCGTCTCCGCCCCGGAGGCGGAGTCCGCGCACGCCGTCGAGGCGCACGCGTTCTTTGTGCTGATGGCGTACCGCGATTACAT
Organism: Candidatus Hydrogenedentales bacterium; assembly: GCA_041859045.1. Classification (GTDB taxonomy): domain Bacteria; phylum Hydrogenedentota; class Hydrogenedentia; order Hydrogenedentales; family SLHB01; genus JBHELB01. Next base: position 101,504 of record JBHELB010000026.1, read on the forward strand.
CATGACGGGACGGCGCATGACGCTCGACGCGCTTTACCCGCGCGTCAGCGAGGCCCTTCAGCGCACGCTGGAGTTCGACGCCAACGACGATGGGCTTCCGGAACAACAGACGGAATCGGCCACATTCGCGCGCTGGCGTCTGGACGGCCTCAGCAGCTACACTGCCGGACTTTGGGTTGCCGCGTTGAAGGCGGGCGCCGAGTTGGCTCGGCTATCCGGGCACGACGAAGAGGCGGAACGCTTTTCGGAGTGGTACGTTCACGCCGCGCAGCATTTCGACGCCGCATTTTGGTGCGAGTCGGAGGGGCATTTCCTCTTAACTGCGGGCGCGGCGCAACAAACCTCGCCCTCTGCCTGTCACACAGCGCAACTGGCGGGGGCGTGGTACCTCGACTTCCTGAACCTCGGGCCGCACGTGTCGCACCAGAAAATCGATCGCGCCCTGGACGCCATCCATGCCCGGTGCGAGAAGCGGTTCGGAACGATTCTCGCCGCGCAGCCCGACGGAACGCCCAGCGCAAGCCTGGCCGCTCCCGGCACGGAGGGCGACCCCGGCTTGGCCTGGCCATACGTCACCGCGGCCTGCCATGCCGCATTCAACATCCACCGAGGACGAGCAGATCGCGGGCTATACAGCATCCAAAAGGTTCACAAAATACTCGATGTCCGCAAAGGCCGAACGTTTAATCCGCCCCTCGCCTGGAACTTGAACGAAGAACGGCCGGTGCATGACGCCGACGAGCGCCACTGTGCCGCGGGCGCGCTCTGGCACGTTTGGTACGCGTTGCTCGGCTTCTTCTTGAATGTACCCGAGCAAACGCTGTGGTTCCGTCCTAATTTGCCGAAGGACGTGACCCAACTGTTCGCATCGTTTCCCACCCCTCTCTGTTGGGGATGGGCCAACTTCCGCGAATCCCTCGGCCACCCGTATAGTCAACGGCTCCAACTCGCGTTCGACAGCCCCGTGCAGATTCGCGCCATCATGCTGCGCGTCCCGCGCGACGTCCGCCGCCTCGCCGTGCAATGCATCACCCCGGCGGGCCAGGAAAAGTTCGAGCTTTCCACCCATACCGATGGGGAGCGCCGCACGCTCGAAATTCAATTTCCTCGCCCGATTCTGATTGGCAAAGAAACGACGCTGCGCATCCGCGAATCGCGCGACGCGTCCTGAGCCGTGCCCGATCTGTGGATGCGGCGCGGTATCCATGCTAGAATCCGCCCATGCAAAAACGACTCTTGAGCAAGACAGGCGCCTATTGGCTGGGCGCGGTTGCGCTTTGGCTTGGGCTTGGCCTGAGCCTCGGCTATTACTACACGATCACCTACTACGGCCGCACGGGGCTTCCCATGCCGCTGCTTGAGGTCTGCGGCGCGCTGGTGCTCTACTACTTCAGTGTGCTCAACGCCGCCGACTGGATACAGGCCATACATTGGATGCTCGTGTTTCCGCTGGCCGGATGGGCGTGGGTCGAATCGCTGCGACGTTGCGCGGTCTGGCTTGGCGATACCCCGCCGCCCACGGAAAAAATCGCATGGATCCTCGGACTGACCACCTTGCCGCTGATTGTCACCGCGCCGTGGCTGGCCATTGTCTGCGGGCAAACGCCGTCGGGCTTTCAGTGGAGCCACATGATCGCCGTAGCCCTGCGCCACGAGTGGGTGGATCCCTGGCGCTCGCTTAATCCGACGTTCCTCGGACTCGGCTTCGCTTGCCTCATTCTGCAGGTGATGGTCTACCCGCGTCTATTCACGTTTCGCGGTCTGCGCGCCGTGCGCCACGTGGGGCTTTCCATGATCGCCGCTACCCTGGCCAACGTCATCATTGGCGCGGGCATCGCCCTGCCTCTTCGCTGGATACTCGAGTAATTTCCCGCACTCGCGTCGAGAGCGGTTCCGTATTCTTGGTGCGATGTCCGCCTGAGTTGACCCCTTTCTCTATCCGTACCTATACTTCTGTCAATGCCAGATGAGTTCCGCGTATTTCGCGAAACCAGGGCTCAATGCTTACCGGGACAACATGAAACCCACCATCCTTTTTGTTGGACTCACCGCGCGTCACGACGCGCTGATGGCGGCGGCGATGCATGGCGCGGGCTATCCGGCGGAGGCCGTGCCCACGCCGACGCGCGCCGATCTCCAGGCCGGGCGCGATCTGGGCAATCCCGGCCAGTGCAACCCCGTGCATTTCAACGCCGGGGCCGTCGTTCATCACCTGTGCCGCCTGGAAAGCCAAGGCATGTCGCGCGAGACCTTATGCCGCCAGTACGTCTTCGTCACCGCCGGAGCCTGCGGTCCGTGCCGTTACGGCATGTACGAGGCCGAGTACCGGCGCGTGTTGGCCAATGCCGGATTTGGCGCGTTGCCGGTCGTGACGTTCCAGCAGTTCGGCGAATTCGAACAATCTGACGCACGCAGCGGACTGCGCCTCGACGCGGTCTTTTTCTTTTCACTGATTGCCGCCGTGGCGGCGGGCGATGTGCTGATCGCGTTGGGCCACCGTCTGCGCCCGTACACCCTGGAGCCACAGCGCTTCGAGCACGCCCTCGACACTGCCGCAGAAACTGTCGCGAAGGCGCTGAGTCAGCCGGGATTCGCACCGCTACGCGGCGGCGCGCTGGCGCGCGCGCTGGGGCTCCCACTACGCCGTAGCGAGGCGCAGGCCGTAGCGACAGGGCTGCGATATCTGGCCCGGGGCGGGCTAGCCGCCGCGTTACGCACGGCGGTGCGCGACGCGCTTGCTGAAATCGAATTCGATTACACGCGCGTGCGGCCGTTGGTAAAGACTACGGGCGAGTTCTGGGCGCAGACGACGCGCGGCGACGGCAACTATGGTCTGTTCGAGTTCGTGGAGCGGGAAGGCGGCGAGATTTGGACGGAGCCCGTGACTGCGTGGCTGGACTATTGTCTATGGCAAGCGCTGGGGCGCATTGACGACGCCAAGAACACCGCGCCGTGGCGCAAGGTGTTGGCGCAGATAGAACGCCCTGTTCCCAAACGCGGGCGCCGGACGTTGTTGTACGTCGCGCAACGCCTCTTGCATCGCGAGTACAACCGTTGTCGTCGATCCGTGGGCACGGATCTGCCTGCCTTGCCAGACCAACAGCAACTGGCGCAGCTCGCGGACCCGCACTATTCGCGCCGACTAACCGGCGGCGAAGGACACCTCGAGATAGCGGAACATCGGCTCTGCGCGGAGCAGAACCGCGCGCATTTGGTGCTGAGCATCAAGCCGTTCGGCTGCCTTCCCTCGACCCAGTCGGACGGCGCGCAGGCGGGGATCCTCGCGCAATATGAGCAGTCGCTGTTTCTTTCCGTCGAGACGAGCGGCGAGGGCGAGGCGGGGGCTTGGAGCCGCGCGCAGATGATGCTCACCGAGGCGAAGACGCGCGCGCAGGACGAGTTCAACGCTTGCCTGGCCCAAACCGGCCATTCGCTCGAGGATATTCAGGCCTATGCAGCGCGGACGCCGGAACTGCGCCGGGCGACGCTGTGTCTGCCACGGTACCCGGGCGTCGCCGGAACCGCCGCGCGTTTCGTGGTATACGTTGCGGAATGCATGGCGGCTCGGGGAAAGGCCGCGCACCACAGAGCGGACGTCAAAGCGAACACTCGCACGACGTCCACGCACGAGTGGATCGTCGGCTTGGATATCGGAAGCACTACGGTGAAGGCGGTTGTCCTCGCGCCGCACGTCCACACGCCGCAATGGAAGACGTATCGCCGCCACAGCACGCGCCTGGCGGAAACGGCCGTGGCGGTGTTGGAGGAAATGGCCTGCGCGTTCCCCGACGTTGCGCCGGATCGGTTTCGCGTGTTTGCGACGGGCTCCGGGGCGGGGTATATCGCCGAACGCATCGGCGCGGCGTTTGTACAAGAGGTCACTGCGGTCGCCACGGCCACGGAGCGCCTTCACCCCGGCGTCAGAACCGTCGCCGAACTCGGCGGCCAGGACGCGAAGCTGCTCTTCTTCAAAGATTCGCAGGGCCGCCGCACGCGCCATGTCACGATGAACGACAAGTGCGCGGGCGGAACCGGTGCGGTTATCGACAAATTACTGCCGAAACTGGGGCTATCCTTTGAAGAAGCCGCAGCCATCGGCATCAAAGACGTTCGCACGCATCCGGTGGCGGGCAAGTGCGGCGTCTTTGCCGAGACCGACATCAACGGCCTGCAAAAGAGCGGGGTGCCCGCGAACGAGCTGTTGGCGTCGCTGTTCGAAGCGTTGGTGCAACAAAACTTGTCCGTGCTGGCGCGCGGGCATCTCCCTCGGCCCGAGGTGCTGCTTCTCGGCGGACCGCACCACTTTTTCCCTGGTCTACGCCAAGTCTGGCGCGTTCAGCTTGAGCGCTTGTGGCAAATGCGCGGCGTCGAACTGCCCAAAGACCACAGGCTCGAGGATCTCGTCCACGCGCCGGAAGACGCGCATTACTATGCGGCGATTGGCGCGGCGGAGTATGGACGCGGCGAGTTGCTGGCGAATCCAGACTTGGGGCTCTACCGTGGCGTGGACACGTTACGGGCATGGATGCGCGCCCACGGCGGCGCGCACCGCCGCGCGGGACTCAAGGCGCTCGTGCAAAACCCGCTGGAACTCGAGGCGTTTCGTCTCCACCACGCCGCGCCGGAATGGCGGCCTGCCGCGTATCGCCGTGGCGCGGTGGTCGAGGCGTTTCTGGGACTCGACGGGGGCTCCACGAGCACGAAGGCCGTGCTTATCGACAGCCATCGCCGCGTGCTCGACAAAGCCTATCGCCTGTCGCGCGGCAACCCGGTCGAAGACGCGGCGGCGCTGTTTGACGAGCTGACGCAACGCGCAGAGACGTACGGGGCCCGACTGCACGTTGCGGGCGCGGTAGTCACGGGATATGCCAAAGAACTGCTGCGCGCGGCGCTGAACGCCGACGCGGCGCTCGTCGAAACGGTCGCGCACGCCCGCGGCGGCCTGCATGTCGCGCCGGGGATCGAGGTTATCTGCGACGCGGGCGGGCAGGACATCAAGATCATCACGTTGCGCGGCGGCGACGTGAAAGACTTTCGGCTGAACACGCAGTGCTCGGCAGGCAACGGCTACTTCCTTCAGTCCGCGGCGGCGCTGCTGGGCAAAGATCTCGCTCACTACGCGGACGCGGCGTTTGCGGCGCGCACGATGCCGGAGTTCGGGTATGGGTGCGCGGTGTTTTTGCAGACGGACCTCGTGGACGTGCAACGTGAGGGCTGGACGCCGGAGGAGATCCTCGCGGGACTCGCCGCGGTGTTGCCAAAAAACATTTGGCTGCACGTCGCGCGCACGCGCAACCTGCCTGCGCTGGGACGGAGCTTCCTGCTGCAAGGCGGCACGCACCTCAACCTCGCGGTGGTGAAAGCGCAGTGCGATTTTATCGCGGCGCGTTTCGCGGAAACGGGCATCGCGCCGCAAATCGCCGTGCATCCGCATTGCGGCGAGGCGGGCGCGCTGGGCTGTGCATTGGAGGCGTTGCGGTTGGCGTCCGAGCGTCGGGGGGAGACAAGCTTCATTGGTCTCGACGCCGCGCGCACATTGCGTTACCGCGCCGAACGCAACGAGTCCACGCGGTGCAGCGCCTGCATGAACCGATGCGAGCGGACGTTCCTCCATTTTCATGACAGCGACGGGGCGGTGCGTCGCGGCATTCTGGCTCCTTGCGACCGGGGCGCGCAGGACACGTCGCGTCCGCATCGTCTGCGCGAAGATTCCTCCGCGCCGGACTTCGCCGCGATAGCCGCGCATGAAGCCTTCTTGCCCACTTCGCCGCGCGTGGTGGCGCGCGCACCCAACGCGGATCGGGTGCGCATTGGACTGCCGCGCGTGTTGTCGATGTATGCGCTTGGCCCATTCGTCATGGGGTTGTTTCAAAGCCTCGGAATTTCACCGCGAAATCTCGTGTGGTCGCCGCCGACCACGCTCGAATTGTTTCAGGCAGGTGCGGCGCGCGCGAGTATCGACCCGTGTTTCCCGGCGAAGCTAGCGATTCCGCATGTGCAACATCTGCTCGATCGGAGTGCGCGCGGGAAATCGCTCTCGCATATCTTTTTGCCTATTGTGGACGCCCTGCCGCAATCTCTTGGCAACGCGCTGGACAGCCGGAGTTGTCCCGCGGCGGCGGCGACGCCGGAGTCGGTGCATGCGGCGTTCTTGCGCGAAGGCGACGCCTTTGCCCGCGCAGGCGTTTTGTTCAAAAAGACGTTTCTCGATCTGCGCGACCCCACAAAGACGGGCCTGCTCTTTCACGCCGACTGGGGCGCGGACCTCGGCGTATCGGCGGAAGACTGCATCCGCGCATGCGACGAGGGGCTGCGCGCGTTGGAGGCCTTCCGGTATCGCATCGAAACGCGAGCAGCGGAGGCGCTCCAGCGGCTAGAGCGGGAAGGCCGCGTCGGCGTGATGCTGTTGGCGCGGCCATACCACGCCGATCCGGGGGTGCAGCACGGCATCGGCGAAGCGTTCGCGCGCCTGGGCTATCCGGTGTTCACGCCCGAGTGCCTGCCTGCGCCGTCCGGCTCGCTCGACGCGCTCTGGCCGCACACGTATTGCGAGAACTCGAACCGAAAGTTGTGGGCCGCGCAGTTCGCCGCGCGTCACCCGAATCTCGTCGCGGTGGAGCTGTCGAGTTTCAAGTGCGGGCACGACGCGCCGGTCTACGCGCAGATCGAGGAGATGGTCGAGGCGTCCGGCAAGCCGTTCTTCTGTTTCCGCGACCTCGACGAGAACCGCGCCGAGGGTTCGCTCGCGTTGCGCATCGAAACGATCGAGCATTTCCTGCGGCACTATGGCCCTGACGATACCGCTCACGAAGCCGTCGAGATCAACTCCGCGCAGTAAACAAAAACGGCCGCCCTTACAGAGCGGCCGTGGAGTGGACAGAAGAGGTCAATGCTTGAGGCCCAATGCGGATTCCTGGAGATAGTTCTTGACGTCGTCCAGCGGCACGACCGGGGTTTGAATCGACGGCGCAGCGGCCTCCGGCAACGCCTCGTCGGTGCGCGACGTCTTCGTGTTGACGCTCTTGGCATTCGCAATCGCGGTGAGCAATTCGCCCGCAGGGAAGCTCCGTGCGACGACGGACTTCTTGCCCGTGAAAAGGTCCGTTTCGATGTTCAGTTTGCCGCGTGCGGCGCCAACCACCTCCGGGCCTTTCTTGGTCTCGCGGAGAAACACGAGTACTTCTTCGCGCTCCTTGAAGGTGGGCATATTAGAGACTTTCGTGACGACCGCGCCGACCTGTCCGCCGGGCAGGGTGAGCCGAATTAGACCGCCCTTGTTCGCCGTGCCCTTGATCGTCTCGGAGACATCCAGCGTCACATCGGTAACAATTTTGTTCGCGGGCTCTTCCCAGCGGCTCTCGACCGTACGCACGGTGGCAACGACGATATTGGTGGATTTTGCGACCGCTTCATCCGGGGTCATCGGCAACAGCAGGGCATTCGCCGAAGTCGGCATGCACAGAAATGCGAGCAACAGCGCGGCCGACGCGGCCTGCAACCGCGTGCGGCGGCGAAGACGACGAACCGCCACAAACATGAAGGCCACGATCACGGCGAGCATAGAGGCAATCGTCGTGCGCGGATGAGTGATGCCCCAATACGCGCCGCGCGCGGCGGTTCGTACGGCCTCGAGCGCCAACGGATGCGCCTCCAGGAACCGCACGGCGACCGGCGACACTTGATAGTACGCGGTGGCGAGTGCGGTGCCTGCCGCGGTATGTACAAGCACCTGGTCGCGGAACGCGCGCAGCGATCGCGGAATCACGTCGCTGGGCAAGCCCACGGTGGCCTTGCTAAAAAAGCAGATATCGTCGCTGCCGAACATCGGCGTGTTCTGCGGCAACATGACCTCGAGAGTGCGCGCCGTCGTCGCGCTGACGATCTTGCGGCGGATCGGATCGAACATTAGCGGAGTTCCTTGGTCATGACGATCCACGCTGAGCAGGTTCTCGCCGTCGCGGAACGTGTAAGACGGGAAATCGCCCTCGGTCGGCGTGATCCCACCGCCAAGAGAATGCGTGGAATCAAAGGAGTCCACATTTTCGAAGGGGTAATCGAATTTCGCCATCGTAATCGTGTAGCTGGCATTGAAGAGTTCGCCGCCCTCGGTGGAAAGCGTCTTGAACAGATTCTTCAACTCGAATTTTCCATAGTTTTCGCTCGCCACAAACAGGCCCGTCAACGTGTCGAGAAACGGCACACGGGCCGTACCGGGGTTGTTGTCGGTGTCGCACCACGCGACGATGTGCGCCCCAACCAACGGTACCGACGGCACGTTGCGCGGCGCTGTAGTGCGGGCCTCTTGCGCCAACGTGAAAAATTTGTCTTGATTGCCGCGCGGATACAGAAAACTGATGCCGGCAATGTCATCGGGGGCGAGATCGTAGCGCGCATCGGTGTAGATTCCCGCGCCATCGTCATAGTAGAAGAGCAGATTCAGCATCGACGGCGTAACGCCGACCTTCTCAAGCACGCCGGTGCGATCCGGCAACCAGACCACGCGGCTTTCGACATTGCGCGTATCGACTTGGTTCTGGCCCTCCTCGAAATTGTACAGCGGGCTGTACCAAAGGCCTGCCCCCAAACCATACGCGATTACCGACAGGGGGGCGAGTTCCATCGCAGCCTGTTCGCCTGTAACGAGAGGACGGATTGCGGCGCCGACAAACACGACATCGACATCAAGAATCGCGGGCCCGGTCAAGTTCACCGTCTGCCCGTTGAGTGTTACTGAGGTGTTTTCGACAATAGCTGTTGTGAATATCCAGGCTCCGCCCTCTTCCGTAGCCTGGGTCTCGTCGCCGGTCTGAATAGCGCAATAATTAAAGGCATCCAGGGAGCCGATATCCCGTGAGGTCTCCAACGTGTCCGGAGGATTCGGAAGGGTTTGGCCGAACGTCCATGCGATGTAGGCCGTCGGAACGCGTTCCCAGACCTCCGCGCCGTCCTGGATCTTCGCCATCTCGGCGCTCGTGAATCCCAGTTCGCCGGTCTCGAAGGTGATTTTAACGCCCTCATCTGGGCCGCTGACGTCGCCGTCGTGGTTGCGATCCATGTACGTCAAGGGCCACGTCGGAAAAACGAGTTGCCCTTGTTGGTTCGTGCCGCCGACAGGATAAAACGCCCATGCGGAGCCCGCAGCCAAGCACAACGCCATCGCCATGCACAGCGCGGCTCGTTTCGAGGTGTACACGCTCACGTGCTTCCTTTCCTTCAGGGCCTGCCGGTGTCGGCGTGTCCCCCTTTCGCAATTCTCCTCGCCGCGGCGGAATATGCCGCGTAGAAGGCACTACCCGCGCTGACGGCGCTTGAGCCCAAGTCCTGCGACGAAAACCAACGCGCCCGCAGCGAAAATCAACGTTCCATGCCCCAGCGCCCACACCAGCGGTGTCAATACGCCGCGCACAAGCGCCGCCGCCCACGAATGCGTGCCCACGAAATCGGCAATGGGCGGGCTCGTGCGGTAGTATGCATTGACAAACGCCGTGCCCAACGCCGACTTGAGCAACACCGTATCGCGGAACTCGCGCAATGCGCCGAGTTCGCCCTCGGACGACGTCCCATAGGCCGCCGTCGCGATGAAACAGACCTTATCCTGAACCGGCGCGTTGACGTAGGTGAACGCATTCACCTTGACGTCCGAGAGTCCTGTGCTCGCGTTGCGCACGGTCACGTTCTGCGTGCCGGTTACCGCCAGGCCACTCGTGGGGAAGGCGACAATAATCTGCGTCGAGGTCCAACTCACCACCGGCATCGTCGTCTCAGAGAAATAGACTTCCGGCGAAGCGAAGTTGGAGCCGTAAATCGTAATCGGGAAATCCGCCTGCCCGCCGCGCGCCGGGGAGAGGCTGTTTACCATCGGACTGTCCGACATATCCGTGCCCACCGCACGCACGAGGTCCGTGCGCGTGGAAGAGCGTCCGTTGGCGGTATTGGTCACCGCCAACGCGAGCGGCCCGGCCACATACGCCGTGCTCGCCGGGATAATCACATTGACAAAGCCGTCCTGGACGCTGGTGACCGTCAGTTGGACACCGCCCAGCACGATGCGCGGGGCCGTACCGAAGCCGCTTCCGGTAATCGAGAAGGCGTAGCCGCCCGCCCCCACCGCCGTCGGCACTTTGTCTTGCGAGACGGACGCGATCACCACATCGTCGGGCTCGGGAATGACTTCCTCCGCCGCGATCACGTTGGTCTGTTTGGCCTTGGCCACGGACGACCGGATCCACTTCATCCCTGTGGCGTCCGGTGCGTCCTTGAAGCACGTGATAATGCCGATCGCGCGCGCGCCCCAGGGGAATTCGCTGTAGATGTCGAACTCGTCGATCGCCTGGTTCGGCGGACCGGGGTCGGTGAAGGTATCGGGGTCGGGTTCCGAAGGCGTCTGCGGTCCCCACGATACGATGCCGACGCGGAAGTCGTCGCCATACTCGATGCTGTTCGAGGTGCGCAACACCACGAAGAACTCCGGACCGTAGTTTTGATCGCCCGTGGTCTGACCGAAGGTCTCGGGGATGTACTGCCGCAACCGCGGCTGCGTGACCGTGGAAGTCGGCAAGCTGTCGGTGCCCGGCGAAGAAAATACAAACTTCACCTGCATCTCGGGCTCGCCTACATTGCCAATGAAAACAGGACGATCGTCCAACTGAAGCGGGATATCAATGCCCGGATCGAACTGGCCGATGCGATTCGCCGGATTGTTCCGATTGTCGCGATAGAGCGCCACGCCGCTCTTGGTCTGATCCTTGTCCAGCGGAAGCAAATCTTCCGCCGCGCTGAATCGGCCGTCAAGCCCCTCGTCGTAGAACTCCACAATCACTTGCTCGAGGAAACTGGGGTCTTTCACGACGCACCACTTGCCCTCGCGCGGCGTGCCGCTGAGCAACGCAAGACGATTCGTCGTGTTCCCCACGATCTCATACGCCTCGAAGCCGCTGTCGATGAGGTAACATCCCTTGAGCGAGTTCGACGGCCATGCGGTGCCCGACACGATAAACGAACGGTCGCCCGCGGTGCCCACCGTCCCCGAGGCCAGAACGCCTTCCGCGCCGCGGTTGGTGGACAGGTCCAATCCCAGCACGGCCACCGCGTCGGAGGCGCGCGCAATTTTCTGTCCCGGCCCGGTCAGATTCACAATTTCGCACGGGATATTCGCCACCAGCATGTCGTTGTAGTAGAACGGCTGCACAGGTCCTTCGTCCGGGTGCGCTGGCGCATAAACGTTCGGCGACACGTACACCTGCGGGTAGAACTTCAGCCCGGCGGCGCGTTCCTCTGCATTCGTCCGCTGAGGCAGATAGGCGGGCACGACCGCGCGAAATTCCTCAAACCGTTTGAGCTTGTCCGAGGTCTGCACCACCAGGAAAAGATCGTCGCCCTGATGCCCGGATGTCCCCAACGCCTTGGATGACGCCACCTGCTCCGCCAATGCGCGGGCCTGCGCCGCATCCACCAGCGCCGGGGCATTTTTCCAATGCGGCTTCGCGGGCTTACTCGGCGTTACCACCGCCTCTTCGGCATACGACGGCTCGACGCTCGACGGAACCACGCGCTTCTCGGCATCGCCGGGGACGCGTGGTCCGAGCGCCGACTTCTCCCCTGTGCGGTAGTCCGAATCCGGCACGCGCCAGCGGTCTTTCATCGTCAACGTCAGCACCCACGCGCGATCCGTGGCATTCACCACGCCGTCGCCTGACAGATCATCGGCTTCGCCGTCGCCGGTGATATCCACATACTCCGGCGCATCGCGCCACGCCAGATTCGATAGCGGCACAAGCCGATCCGCGCCCAGCGTATCGGCAAATACGCCATCGCCATCGGCATCCTCGTACAGCAACACGCCGGAGGCCTGTTTCAAGCCCTCTTTATCAAGCGCCAACAACGAGGACGGGGTGAACGACGGTCCCCAAAACGCCACGGATACTTGGGTCAAGTAGGATTGATTCGTGGCGTTAACGACAACGTCATCCGTGCCGCAGACGTTAATCCCAAGCATGGCTACGGGGCCGCTGCGAGCATCCACATGCTGGCGTAACAGCCGCGCCTTCCGCTCGCTGAGCGGCCAGTCCGTGAGACTGGGGTAACGGCCCGTCGGCAGTTGGCTGGGCGGGTCCTGGAAAGGCAGCCACGTCGAGTAATCCGGCAGCGTCGGCTGGAGTGGCGGCAGGGGATAGTAGGATGAACGCGGCCCTACAGGGGGCACGTCGAACACGCTGCGGAACGGCACCGTCTCAAATGCGAACTGGAACGTGTTGAAGAAGTCGTCGCTCGTGCTGTCGCCGCCCCACTGGTACAGCGTCCAACGAAACACGCCCGCCGGGTTGCGATACGTGAAACGATCGCGGCGCAGGCCGAATGGATCCATCCAGTTCTCAAACTGGTGAGAGTCCATACTCCCCGAACCTGTCGGAAAACGCCGATTGTCCATGTAGTTGATATTGCTGACCGTCGCAAAGCGATTGTTGGTTTCGTAGGTCATCATCAAATCATGGATATCGAGCCCATAGCGTACGGGTTTGGTGGTGTCCTGATTCTGAGTGCGTTGCGGAAACCACGGCTCGTTGTCGCCCCAGCGGGAATCGTCCTGCCAGTAGCCGTTAAAAGAAGTGAAGAACGGAATCATGCTGTCCGTCAAGATGCCGCCATCCTGGTGCCCCGTCGTGGGGTTGAAGCGGCGCGGTTCGATGAACGCTTTGAAATCCGCACCCGGGGCCATCGCCGTGCCATCGCCAGGATAAAGCGACGCATCACGACGACCGCCATCGGGCCGGACCGTCACGAAGAAATCGGCTTTTCGGTAGCACAATGCAAAGTCGGCAGGCCCGTCTGGCACCGGTTCGAGATAGCCGCCCGCCAAGCCTGTCCCCGGGCTTGCGCGGCGGCGGCCTCCGCCGACGTCCAGTTTGATTTTCCACCAAGGATCTCCGCCTCCCGGAGGAAACGGAATGTATTCCCAACTGTCCACAAACGGATCGATGGGAGTAGCTTTGGCATCTGCCCCGCTCTTGCCGATGAAGAAAAGCGACCCCGGAAAAAGCGGAAAATCTCCGTTAAAATTGACGCCAGCAGTCAAGGTTGACGTCGGGGGATTGAATAGTCCGTCGTTGTTCGTATCGGCATAGACCCACGCTCCGTTAAAGGCGAAATCCACGCCAACAGCAAAGCCTTCGGTGATGATTGTGTTCGACACGTTCTCGGTTGAACGCTCGAGCATGGTTCGAGGATTGAACCCCCCGCTGCCCGGGGCGCCATAGGGATCGCCACCAATATCCGTCAGTACCAAGTTGACCTCTTGGATCGCGACATCGTCCGGCACGGTGTGAATATTGCTATCCCCCGTCCACGGCGAGACCCCGTGTAGATTGAGGCCGATCAGCGCGGTCCAGGTGTCGAGTGAAAGCAGCCGCCGGATTTCGATGAACTCGCCGAAAACTTTGTCGACCAGTTGTCCTTGCGCATCCCAGCGAGGACGTGTGTACTCCGCCACGGGCGTGTACTCGTAGTATGGATACTGAAACGTGTTCCCATCTTCCACCGTGGTTTGCTTTAGCACCGTGCCGGTCGAATCAAACACGCTGAAGCTATTCCAGTAATACGCATCCGGTGTGTTAGGCCATGATTCGGCCGGGGGGTAGGAATCCTTGGGGGCGCGCACGGCGAAATTAATGTCATAGATGGTTGTCTGAAAGCTGACTCGAGTCTGCATTGAGGCGGTTGTGCGAAACGCAACGATGTACGAGGCCTCCGGTTGCGCTGCACTGCACCCAATAAACACCGTATCAAGTGAAGAGAAATTCAGTTGATAGTACAGGTCGCCCGGATTGCGATCGAACGGCTCGCCCGTGCCTTCCCATACCAGGATCGGCGCGTCCACATAGTTCAACTCCTGATCAGGGGCATCAGTACCCGGCATGGGCTGTTCTTGAAAGATCGCGAACTGAAGAACGTCTGTTACGTTCGGAGCGGTGCTAGTATCGCCCGCGATCGTGCCGTCTTTGGAATAGCGATGCAAGTCAAACGTCAACCTGTCTAACTCGCGGTAGGCGGGATTGTCGGCGTCAGTGGAAATGGTGAAATAGAAAAGCGGTACCCAATCGTTGAGCGGCAACAAACCGCCGCTGGAGCGGGTCTTGATGGCATCGCCCACCGCCACCGTGCAGGTCGGCTCTTCGTCTTGTGCGCTGACGGCTGGAGCCCAAAGTAGGACCCCTGTCAGCATCATCGTAACAAAAACGAGTGATATTCCCCTCGACACCGCGTATCTACTCACGACCGGACTCCTTCGATGAAGACGGGCCTCTTCAGGTCTCCCGCCGCAGATACGCGGCGAGCGCGGTTGCCGTGAGACGCAAACTCCCTGGGGTTGCCGTTGGGCATGACACACGGTCGGTGCCTTGCTCGAGTCCGTTTCCACCCCGGTCACAGGAGCCGCTTCTTCGCGGAACCCATCCGCTACCTTATAGCATACCCCCCTTAGGGTGTCAATAAAGAAAAGCCTCGCAATCCATACAGCCTCAATCGTTTAAGCAGTGCTTACCCTTTTCGCGCCCTCGGATTTTGAGGCTTGACGCGTCCCTTCGCGCCACGCCCAATCGCGCAAGCAACCGCCCGAAACTTACTTCTCCCAGGCTCCGGGCTACCTTACCGCCTCGGCACTCGGCTTGCCGTCCAGCGCGCGACGAATCGCGAGCGCTAACTGGGATAGGCTATAGGGTTTACGAATAAAATCGTGACTGCCCAGCGGGGCAAGCTCCGCCTCGATGCTGGCAGGGTCGTGGCCACTGGAAAACACCACCTTCACCCCAGGATCGATGGACTTGAGGCACTCGAAGCATTTCGGGCCATTCATCACCGGCATCGAGATGTCGAGCAGCACCAGATCGAACTCCCCGCTCCGAGCCTGATAGAGCGCAACCGCCTCGGCGCCGTCCGCGGCGACATGGGTCTTATATCCCAGTTTTTCAAGGAGTTGCGTCGCTACGCCTCGAATGATTTGTTCGTCGTCCACCACGAGAATCGTCTCGCTGCCTCCCGGAAGTCCCCGCACCCGAGGGGCCTCAGGCTGCGGCGCGGCATCGGCCACCAAGGGGAGAAAAACCCGAAATATCGTGCCCTGACCGGGCGTACTTTGGACCGTGACATGGCCCTGATGATCGCGCACATTACGCCAGACGATCGCGAGACCCAACCCCGTGCCCTTTCGGTCGGTAAGGCTCTTGGTGGTGAAAAAGGGGTCAAAAAGCCGCTCAAGTACGGCGGACTCCATCCCGACTCCCGTATCTTCAACCTCTAGAACGGCATATTCCCCCCCCTCGAGCGTCAGTTGACTGGGCACGGTCTCCGAGCCTGCAGCGATCTTGCCCGTGCGCACCAGCAGCGTTCCGCCATCGGGCATGGCCTCCGCAGCATTGATGCATAGGTTAAGGAGCACCTGCTGGAGCATCCCGGCGCTTCCGCTGACCATGAGCGGTACGGGGAACTTCTTTTCGGAGAAACCGATGTTCTTCGCGAGACTATGCTGTAATAACGCGCCTGTTTCCCGGATAACGGTATTCAGATCAAGCGGTTCAAAGCGGCGCAGTTGACGGCGACTCAGCGCGAGAAGCTGTTGGATGAGTTCCGACATGGAACGGCACGTCTGGTGTACTTGGCGAAGATCGGACTCGATATCGGTGCCCGCCGCCTTCATCATGGCCAGTTCCACGTAGCCCATGATGCCGGTGAGCATGTTATTGAAGTCGTGCGCGACACCGCCGGCCAGTTGGCCGATGCTCTCGAGCTTCTGGGCCTGGCGCAGGTCCTCCTCGAGAGAAAGCTTCTCCTGACGCAATTGGTATTGGGCCAACGCCGATTCGATCGCGCGCCGGAGCATATCGGGGGTGAGATCGCCTTTGACCAAGTAGTCGGCCGCGCCGGAACGGACGATGTCTATCGCGACACGGTGATCGGCCTGTCCCGTCAACACGATAATGGGGCGATCGACCCCCTTGGTCAAAATTCGCTTGATAACGGCCAACCCCGTCACGGGCCCCAGGTAGTGATCCAGGAAAATCAGGTCAAACGACCACTCGTCCAGCGCCGTCAAGGCCTCTTCCACCGTATCGAATGGGTGATAATCGACCTTCCACCCCGGGATTTCCTCCAAATAGCGTCGCAGGAGTTCGAGATCGCCGGGACTATCGTCCAACGCGAGTATGGAGTAAGTGTTCACTGCGTTGCTTTGCTCCTTGACCGCTCAGACTAATCTATACTGGGGGGCAACTTCACAACCCTGAACCAATATTCCTCCAAAGACGACACGGCGCGCAGAAAATGTTCCCAGTCCACCGGTTTGGGAATATACGAATTGGCGCCCAGCCCGTACGAACGCAGAATATCCTCCTCTTGTCGTGACGTGGTCAGCACAACGACGGCAATGGTTTTCAGGCGCGAATCCTCGCGGATTTGGCGTAACACCTCGCGTCCGTCAATTTTTGGGAGGTTCAGGTCCAGCAAGACCAAGTCGGGACGCGGAGAGCGGGCCGGATCGGCGAATTCACCCCGGCGGAACAAGTAGTCAAGCGCCGCTTCGCCATTCTCGACCACCCGCACGTCATTGCGGAAGTGGCCGTCCTTCAAGGCCCGGCACGTGAGTTCACGGTCCCCCGGATCATCCTCCACGAGCAGGATGGTCGCCGATCTCTCTTCTTTACTCCCCATCATAGCTCGTCTCCTCTTCGGACAACGAAAAACGGAAATGGGCTCCGCGGCCAGGCTCCGACTCGACCCAGAGGCGGCCTCCGTGCCGCTCAATCACTTTACCGCAAATGGCTAACCCAATACCGCTTCCTTCATATTCCGCGCGGCTGTGTAGCCGTTTGAACGGTTCGAACACCTGGGCCATATATTCCGGCGCGATCCCGATGCCGTTATCGGCCACCCCAAAAACCATGGTACCGTCGATCTTTTCGACGGTGAAGCGAATGAGCGGCTGCTCGGCGGAACAGAACTTCAATGCGTTGCCGATGAGATTTTGGTACACCTGGGTCAGTAGCGTCTTGTCCGCATAGACATGGGGATTTCGTGAGCGGAAGATCTGCGGAGATCGCTCTTGCAGGGATGTCGACAGCGTGTTAAGGGCTTGGTCGATGCAGTCGTCGAGTGAGATCCACTGTCGAACCATCTCGGATTTGCCCGCGCGCGATAGTTGCAGCAGCCCTTGAACAAGCGCCTGCATTTGCCGGGCGGATTCGGCGATAAAGCGCAGGTCGGATGCGGCACGTTCGGGCAATTGCCTATCCTGAAGATCGCCGGGCAGCATGCCGCTGAACGCCATCAGTTTGCGCAGCGGTTCTTGCAGATCGTGGCTGGCCATGTAGGTGAACTGGTCCAATTCGCGGTTACGCCGCGTAAGTTCCGCGTTCGTTCGCGCGAGTTCGCGCGCTTGCCTCGCCAAGAAGGCCTCTCCATGTTTGCGCTCGGTAATATCGCGATTCGACGCCCAGCGCCCCATGTGGCGGCCATCGCTATCGCGCGCGGCGCGGCAGGTGTGGCTGATCCAGCGCACTTCGCCGGCGCGGGTGCGTACGCGCAGATCCAGCGACAGCGTGGCGTCGGCTTTGCAGTACGCGCAGCGGTGCAGGGCCCAGAGACCGGCGTCGTCCTCGTGAACGATGCGGGGGAGTAACTCGGGGTCTGCCTCGAATTCCTCAGGGGCGTACCCGGTGATGTCGCGGCACGCGGGCGAGGAGTAGAGCATCCGGCCGTCGTCGGCGCTCAGGAAGATCCAGTCAGACGCGGATTCCGCCAGCAAGCGAAAGCGCGCCTCGCGATCTCGGAGGAGCGCTTCGGTCCTTGTGCGGGCGGATTCCGCCGCCGCTCCACGTGTGGCCGCATATCCCGCCACCAAGAGAATAAGAATGAACGACCCCGCGATAAGCTGCTGGAGCCGCGCGCGCAACGCCCCCACCCGTTTGGCGGTGGCATCGGCGTAGACGCCGGTTCCTATGATCCACCCCCATTGCGGGTACAGCACGACATGGGAGCGTTTGCCCCGCGACTTATCGGGGTTGAGCAGCGGCGCCCAGGTGTATTCCACAAAGCCGCCTCCCTCTCGGAGCGCGCAATCCAAGAACGCCCTATAGAGGAGAAAACCCTTTACGTCCGTGACTTCAAGAACGTTCTGTCCCTCACGCTCGGGAGTGCTCGGATTCAGGATAAGTTTGCCCGTGGTGTCGAGCACAAAATAGTAATCCGTCGTGGGGTCGCCGTGGCGCAGGGCTCGAAGTTGATGGATTGCCATCTCCTGCGCGCGTTCGAGCGTCATTCGCCCGAGTTTGACTTCTTCATTGAACGAATCGAGCAGGCGGCATGGAAGAACCGTGAGTTCGACGAGGTTTTCGCGCTCCTGCTCCAGCGCCAATTGTTCGAACCGCGGGTAAACGTAATAGTGAATTCCGAGCGCGAACACGAACAGGACCGCAAGTGGAGGCGCCACGAATTTCAGAAACGTTCGTTTCATCACAGCGTTCATCCCCAGAAAAAGCACCGCGAGAAGCATAGGCCAGCGCCCTAGAGATTGTCACGCGAAATCGACGCGCGCCCATAGCGCACGTTTTCTCGGAAGAGGAGTCCAAGGACGCGCCCCGCAAGCATCGGGGTGCGCCATGATTTTGCGCGTTTTCAGTGCGCCTTCCAGCGGCGGTCCTCAGCATGAGAGGAAGCAAAATTGACTTGGATTCCCTCTTCCCTTTGAGGCAGTGGTTTTTGCAGTGACACCCCCTGAAAGTGAAACGCGGTAACACAGTCTATAGGGGCGCATTGGATACCCCTGCCAAATGCAACGGCGTCGCGGTCGCGGCGCGCAGGTTGCACAGATAGGAGAAGGCTGGCAGATGGCGCAATTGACGGGAAGTGGTCGAGTCGATACGGCTGGAAGAGGTAGTCTCATTCGTCTGGGGAGAGCGATACAAATCGTTCTAGCCTATGACCGAAGTGCAAAAACGAGCGGCCCCACCCGAGAAAGTACGCGCTGGAAGAGCTGGCGCCAGGTTAGGGCCTGCAACTTGCGCCGCGTGCAGGGCGCGGCACGGCACGATATACGCCGTGAACGAGAGCCCACCGGACGGGCCGCCATTACACCCGAATTGCCGTTGCACTCTCGAAGCGCTGTCGTTTATTCAGGCGGGTCATGCTACCGACAAAGGCGAAGAGGGCGCGGACTACTGGCTGCTGATGTATGGCGAACTCCCGGAGTACTACATCTCGACGGCGGAGGCCATACGATTGGGCTGGATACGGAAAAAGGGAAATCTGGCAGAAGTTCTGCCTGGGCGTATGATTGGTGGGGATGTCTTCGAGAACAGCGAAGGTAGACTGCCCGATGCGTTCGGGCGGGTATGGTATGAAGCGGATGTCGACTATACTGATGGGCGACGCAATTCGAAAAGAGTCCTATTTTCAAACGACGGCCTGGTGTTCTTTACGGATGACCATTATCTGACATTCACGGAAGTCGGACTGTAAGCTGAAGAGGAGAAATGCACAATGACTGAGAATAAAGGGGGCAGCGGCGAGATGATGCCGTACACACCGATCACGGAGAATCCCATCAAGATCGACCTGAAAGAGTGGAAGTCGCGTTTTGACATCTTCGGGTTGCTCAAGAGAAAGTTGGGATTGCCCGGTGACTGCGGTGAAAACTGGGACGCGATCTGGGACATGGCTAAATGGTTCACGGATGAGTCCGTTACCATCGAATTTTATGGCGTATCGGCAGCCCGAGAGAGGTTTCCCAGAGATGTGGAGATTATGTTGAGGGTGTTTGGGCGCCTCCAGAGAGAGTGCCCCTGCATTGAGCATGTGGTGATCGACTGACGCTCCTGTTCCCGAACGCCGGTTTATTCCTCTTCATGAGCCGTCATTACCGGATGCTTACGGAGATCGGACTGTGAACAAGTAGGAGAAGTACGCGATGGAGAAGGACAAAAAATCCGGCTACCAACTGATGCCATACACACCGATTACGGAGAATCCTATCAGGATCGACCTCAAAGAATGGAAATCGTATCCCGATATTTTCGGATTGCTCAAGCGAAAGTTGGGGCTACCGGGCAATTGTGGTGAGAATTGGGATGCAATCTGGGACGTTGTATGGCACCTCAGTGATGTGCCCGTTACCATCGAATTTCATGGCGTATCTACAGCCCGGGAACGATTCCCCGAGGACGTGGACATAATGCTCAAGATATTTCATGATCTTCACAAAGGCTGGCCTCACATTGAGTATGTTGAGATCGGTTGAGGGGGCCTGTTTCCAATCGTCGGTTGACTGTTTTTTACGCCATTGCCAGCCAGTCATGGAGATCGGACTATAACCAGTTCGTTCAAAAGGAGTCCGTGATGCCTGAAAAAAGAGAACTGACCGAAGAGGAGAAGGCGTACAAGCCCATTACGGAGAATCCCATCAGGATCGACCTCAAAGAATGGAAGTCGCTTTTTGACATCTTCGGGTTGCTCAAGAGGAAGTTGGGTCTACCCGATTTCTGCGGTGAGAACTGGGACGCGATCTGGGACCTGGTTAAAGGGTTTACGGATGAGTCTGTTACCATCGAATTCTATGGCGTGTCAGCAGCCCGAGAACGATTCCCCGAGGACGTGGATATCATGCTGAAGATATTTCATGATCTTCACAGAGGCTGGCCTCACATTGAGTATGTTGTGATCGATTGACACTCCCGTTCCCAAACGCCGCTTTATCCCTCTTCATGAGCCGTCATTACCGGATGTTCACGGAAATCGCATGGCAACCAGTTCGTTTGAAAGGGAGTTGTGATGCCCAAGGAGGGCACCCCGAGAAAAGGCGCTTCGGTCGATTTGAATCCACCGCGTGCTCTGGTATAATCGCGCCGCCCACAGAGTGGGTGTGTGTTCTAGTACAGAAATAAAAGAGGAGGCCGTTTCGGCATGGGCATCAAGTACGTGTGTCCGAAGTGCAACCGACGATTCACCGAATGGGGCGCGGAAAAGGCGGGGTTCAAGTGCCCGCACGACGAGTGGTGCCCCAAGGAGGCCACCGACGACATCGAATTGGTCCGGGTGGGGTCCGCCGAGGACAAGTCTTCGAAGCGGGCTTCGTTGCGCCGGGCGACGCGCCGGGCCGCTCCCGCGCCGCGCGTTGTGCCTGATGAGGAAGAGGCCGTTGTGGTGGAAGGCGAGGAAACCGAGGAAGAGGACGAGGACGTCGAGGAAGAAGAAACCTTCGTTCCCGTTGAGGATGAAGAGGGCGAAGCCTTCCGAAACCCCGCCGAGACTCTGCTGGACGACACGGACGATGCCGACGAGCTCGACCTGGAGACGGATGACGAGTTGTCTTTCGGGGAAACCGGTATTGCGCCGTCGGACGAGCCCCTGGAAGACTCCGAGGATTTAGGCGAGGACTGGCGTCCGTAGACGGCGGGACTAAACCGGCTCGCCGTAACGCGAGAATGCAATTGTGGCGGCTCTCATACGGGAGCCGCCATACATTATTTCTACGATGCTGCCGGGGGCATGGGGGTGGCGGCCGGAGGCGCGCCCGGCGGAGGGGGCGGCGGAGGAGTCTCGGCGCGTGCGTTCGCTTCCTCTTTGGTCATTACCACTACAGAATCACCCTCGAAAACGACCTCGAAATTGGGAAAACGGGCCGGCAATTGCTCACGAAGAAGCGCAAACAACTGCGTGGCTGGCGCGACCTCCACTGTCCACAGACGTTCCGCCTGAGGGATTGCCTGCACCCCGGCGCTGGCCGAAGCGGCAATCTGTTTGCGCTGGGCGATGTCCGCCAATACTTCCAGCAGGTCTTTGTTGTCGTACTTCACCGGTGCCGCATCGAGCGGTTCGCGCAGCTTGGCGCTTAACGCGGGCGACAGCTTTTGCGCCGTGATTTCGCTAAGCGGCTCTTTGCCGTTCTTGGCTTTATCCCCCGTGCGCTGGTCGCTCGGATTGAAGTCATCATACTCCACCGACTTAACGAGGCTGCGCGGGATATCCAAGGTGACCGAACTATCGGAGATCTCCACGCGGAAGTCGGTAGGGGTCCGTCGTAGTATCTGAACGCCGCTCAGCACCGTACCCGAGGTAAGTGTAACCACGTCGCCCTTGGGCTTGGGCGGCGGCGCGGGCGCGGCGGAAGTTGCGGGAGCATCCGTGGAGGCGGGCGGTTCGGCAGTTGCCGCCGGCGGGGCCGCGGTATCCGTGGGTGGGGCCGGTGGAGCGTCAGGGGCTGGTGCCTGAGCCACCGCCGACAAAGGCAGCGCCACGAGCGCGACTGCGGTCCAAACAAACAACTTCATGAATGGCCCCTTTCTCCCCAAGGAAAGAACACCGCCTTCCTCTCCGTCAAGCCGCCTTACAGAGCGCATTCTAGCCCCCTCCCGTCCGGGGGTCAACCGGATTGCTTCAGGGCGATCGCGTCAAAACTGCCCCCTCATCCACCCCGGCGCGTGGCCCGTAGAGCAGTTTAAGCAAAGCCGTAGCCACTTGGCGCTACACATTTCAAGAAATGGCGCGGGATAGACCTCGGAAAACGGCCACGCCATTTTTTAAAATGCTTTAGCGCCCGGCCTCCGTGCCGAGCTCTGTGCCTCCAGCCTCGCAGGGGCGATTGACTGTAGCCCAGCGCTTCAGCGCTGGGTTTCCGACGCAAAAGAGAAGAGTGCCGTAGGCACGGTTGAGTGTTTGGCCAAAACCTTCAACCGTCCCTACGGGTCTTCTTGTTGGGGGAGGCACAGGATCCCAGCACTGAAGTGCTGGGCTACCCTCAATCGTCCCGGCGGGACGTGAAGAACACCGCGATACATGGGCACTTTTTCGAAGGTGGTCATGCGGTGCTACTGCATTGCTCCCGCGGCCATGGAGACGAAGACGCCCGACACGGAGGTCGGGCGCTACAAAGAGTAAGACAAGCAAAAAAAAGAGTGAAGGATGCGCTCTGAAAAATGAAAAGGCGGATTCAAATGCAATAATCCTGCGGTTTGCCTTGACGGAGGAGTCGCAGCAATCCAACTCGTGCATCTGTCTGGTGCGCGGGCCGGACTTTGATGTGGTGTCTCTGAGGCAGCCTTTCGGAGAAAAGCGGGTGGGCGGGAGAGGCGCGGTCGGGGTTTTGGGGCGGCAAGTTGCGCGGTCGGCGGCGGGGGCGCGGGAGCGCCGATCAAGATCTTCTTGTGCTGTATAGGTCTCACTCTCGTTATCGATTTATGCATTGGGCTAGTACTCAAATTCTCCCTAATTACAGGGGGTTTCGCGATTGCCCCGGGGGAGGACGGGCGATTCGGCGAGGGGCGGGGATGGGGAAAAAGCGTGCCGAAAATTATTTTGAAAAAAGTGTTGACATGGGGGGCTGGGTGTGCTAAGCTCCCGGTCCGTTTGGCGCACGACAGTGTGCTGAACGGGGTGGGTTGACCCGGTTGGGGCGGCCGCGCGGGTTAGGTCTCGGCGGCGCGAAACAAAAGGGTTGACAAACCGCTTGGAGCGTGGTAACATACGCCTTTGTGCGGGGTCGAAAGACCTTCGCCGCTGATGTTAGATGCAACGCCCACATGGCCCGTTCGGGTCATGCTGCCCAGACGGAACGGCAGGGAAGACTGTCGCCTGTTGGGGCGGAGCGTGGTGTGCCGAGAGGCGACGAGCTCTTTGAAAGTTGAATACGGTGCATGCCTTGTAAACAAGGTCATGTTAAGATGAGTAAGGTAAACACACGACGAGTAATCGTCGAAATGTTTTACCCCCAACTCCAATTCTTATTCTGTAACAACAGAAGCAGAATCAAACTTGCTCATATCAGCGGCAACGCTGATCGAGTTTTTATCGGAGAGTTTGATCCTGGCTCAGAACGAACGCTGGCGGCAGGCTTCATACATGCAAGTCGAGCGGTAAGGCTCCTTCGGGAGCCCTAGAGCGGCGAACGGGTGAGTAACAGGTGGATAATCTGCCTTCCGGAGGGGGATAACGGCTGGAAACGGCCGCTAATACCGCGTACGGTTGCCGGGTCTTATGTCCTGGCAAAGAGAGGGGCCTTTAAAGCCCCACCGGAAGATGAGTCCGCCCCCCATTAGCTAGTTGGCGGGATAACAGCCCACCAAGGCGACGATGGGTAGCCGAGCTGAGAGGTTGATCGGCCACACTGGAACTGAGACACGGTCCAGACACCTACGGGTGGCAGCAGTAGGGAATATTGGGCAATGGGCGAAAGCCTGACCCAGCCATGCCGCGTGAATGCTGAAGGCCTTCGGGTCGTAAAATTCTTTTCTGAGAGAAGAACGGCCGAGAGAGGAAATGCTCTTGGTGTGACGGTATCTCAGGAATAAGCAACGGCTAACTCCGTGCCAGCAGCCGCGGTAATACGGAGGTTGCAAGCGTTGTTCGGAATAACTGGGCGTAAAGGGGGCGCAGGCGGCTTGATTAGTCTGGAGTGAAATCCCGGGGCTCAACCCCGGAACCGCTTTGGATACTGTCAGGCTTGAGTACGTGAGAGGAGAGTGGAATTCCAGGTGTAGCGGTGAAATGCGTAGATATCTGGAGGAACACCGGTGGCGAAAGCGGCTCTCTGGCACGTTACTGACGCTCAGGCCCGAAAGCATGGGGAGCAAACGGGATTAGATACCCCGGTAGTCCATGCCGTAAACGTTGTGCGCTAGGTGTAGGAGGTATCGACCCCTTCTGTGCCGCAGCTAACGCATTAAGCGCACCGCCTGGGGAGTACGGTCGCAAGACTGAAACTCAAAGGAATTGACGGGGGCCCGCACAAGCGGTGGAGCATGTGGTTTAATTCGAGGCAACGCGAAGAACCTTACCCAGGCTTGACATCCCGCGACCGCCTATGAAAGTAGGTTTCCCCTTCGGGGGCGCGGAGACAGGTGCTGCATGGCTGTCGTCAGCTCGTGTCGTGAGATGTTGGGTTAAGTCCCGCAACGAGCGCAACCCTTGTCCTCAGTTACCAGCGGTTCGGCCGGGCACTCTGAGGAGACTGCCGATGATAAGTCGGAGGAAGGTGGGGACGACGTCAAGTCATCACGGCCCTTACGCCTGGGGCTACACACGTGCTACAATGGTCGGTACAG